>CADCGD010000024.1 GCA_902800925.1 uncultured Bacteroidales bacterium
TTCTCTAGAGAATTTGACATATTTTCTAGAAAATTATCTCCATGTAGGCTAATGTAGGCTCTATGTAGGCTTGAAAGGCAAGCCTACATATGCTAAATAGCTGTATAGCAACGTATTAAATAATACTATGTAGGCTAGACCCACTTTTTCACTTTTTTGAGGGCAAAAAAATCTGTTAACATTCCATTAACAATTATAGAGTTCAATCATATGTGATGCAAAAGTACGAAAAAACACTTACTTTGTTTTATCTCAATGGAAAAATTAAATATTTTTGGGAATAAAAAAGTTGCCGATTGTTTGTGTGTTTCCTTACAATTTCGTAACTTTGCCCAGACAAAAACTACAATTACTAATTTATAACAAAACAGATTATTTCTATGAAGAACTTACAGATGTACATTAATGGCCAGTTCTGCGAAAGCTCGAACGGCAAGTGGATTGATGTGTTGAACCCGTCAACCGAGGAGGTTATCTCCCGTCAACCTGAAGGAACAATTGAAGACGTGAACCGTGCTCTGGATGCCGCACGTGCTGCTCAGAAACAGTGGGGAAAGACACCCGCTATAGAGCGTGCACAGTATCTGTTGAAGATGGCTGAAGGCATCAAAAAACGCGAGAAGGAATTTACTGAGATTATCATGCGTGAGCAGGGTAAGACCCGCACATGGGCTTCCATTGAAGTGGGTGCTACCATTGCCTATTTTGAGTATATGGCTTCTTTTGCTCGTCATATCGAGGGTGAGATTATTCCGTCAGACCGTCCCAATGAGACTATCTTGCTGACGAAGAAGCCTATTGGTGTTGTGGCAGGTATTCTGCCCTGGAACTTCCCGTTCTTCTTGATTGCCCGCAAGGCTGGTGCTGCGCTGATTGCCGGTTGTACTATTGTCATCAAGCCCTCGCAACTCACTCCTGAGAACTGTACTGAATTTGGTAAGGTGGTTGCTGAGACGGGCCTTCCTGCTGGTGTTATCAATATTGTTACCGGTAAGGGTTCTGTCATTGGTAACGAGATGGCAGGATCTCCAAAGATTGACATTGTCAGCGTGACGGGTTCTGTTGGTGCTGGTGAGAGTATTATGGCTGCTGCCTCAAAGAATATCACCAAGGTCTCTCTTGAGTTGGGTGGTAAGGCTCCCGCTATTGTCATGAACGATGCCGACCTGGAGCGTGCAGCCCAGTGGATTGTCGACAGCCGCATTGGTAACAATGGTCAGATATGTAACAATGCCGAGCGTGTCTATGTACAGAAGGGCGTGAAGGAAGCATTCACAAAGATTCTGGTGGACAAGATGTCGAAGGTGAAGGTTGGCGACCCCTGTAAGGACGAAACGGTCGACATGGGTCCGCTGGTAGAGCAGCGTGCTCTGGAGAGCGTCACCGAGAAAGTAGAGCGTGCTATTGGTCAGGGTGCCAAGTTGCTGTGTGGTGGTCATCGTGTTGGCGATAAGGGCTATTTCTATGCTGCTACCGTTCTGGACAACTGTCGTCAGGATATGGATATTATCCACGAGGAGACTTTCGGCCCGGTTATTCCTCTCATAGAGTTCGATACGCTCGATCAGGTTATTGAGTGGGCTAACGACTGCGAGTACGGTCTGGCATCGAGCATCTTTACTAAGGACCTCAACGTAGCTGTCAAGGCTTGTCGTGAGTTGGAGTTTGGTGAGACCTACATCAACCGTGAGCACTTCGAGGCTATTCAGGGCTTCCATGCCGGTGTCAAGAAGAGCGGTATTGGCGGCGCAGATGGTAAACATGGTGTCGATGAGTATCTCGTTACTCACGTTACCTACCTTGATACCTGGGAGGATATGTAATAGCAAAAGGCTCGGCATAAATGAAAGTGCCGAGCCTTTTGGTTTTATTCGCGTTCCAGTTCTTCTTTGAGGAAGCGGGGCGTGTAGCCTTTATCGCTATTGGCGACCTCTTCTGGTGTACCCGTAGAGAGAATGGTGCCACCGCCACGACCACCTTCAGGCCCCATGTCGATGATGTGGTCTGCCTGACGGATAACGTCGAGGTTATGCTCGATGACGAGGACTGTATTGCCACGGTCTACCAAGCGACGCAGTACCTCCATGAGGATGCGGATGTCCTCGAAGTGCAGACCGGTGGTGGGCTCGTCGAGAATATAGAACGTTTTGCCAGTATCTTTCTTCGACAGTTCGGCAGCCAGCTTGATGCGCTGACTCTCACCGCCAGAGAGGGTTGTGGATGGTTGTCCCAACTTAATATATCCGAGACCTACATCCTGAATGGTCTTGATTTTACGCAGGATGTCGGGCACGTTCTCGAAGAATTCGCAGGCCTGGTTGATGGTCATGTCGAGCACATCGGCAATGCTCTTACCCTTGAAGCGTACTTCCAGCGTTTCACGGTTGTAGCGCTTGCCGTGACACTCCTCACAGGGCACCTGAATGTTCGGTAAGAAGTTCATCTCGATGGTTTTGTAACCATTGCCACCACACGTCTCGCAACGTCCACCCTTCACATTGAACGAGAAGCGGCCAGGTTTGTAGCCACGAATCTGGGCTTCGGGCAGGTTGACAAACAGCGAACGGATATCGCTGAAGACACCTGTATAAGTGGCGGGATTGGAGCGTGGCGTACGACCGATAGGACTCTGGTCGACGTTCACCACCTTATCTATATATTTCAGACCTTCAATGCTGTCGTAAGGTAATGGCGCCTGCAGCGAGCGATAGAAATGCTTGGAGAGGATGGGGTAGAGTGTCTCGTTGATGAGCGTGGACTTACCTGAGCCGCTGACACCTGTGACCACGATGAGTTTTCCCAAAGGAAACTCTGCCGTGATGTTCTTCAGGTTATTGCCGCGACAGCCGGTAAGGACTAGGCGTTGATTGGTGGTGCCTTTCTTTGCTGCGACACTATCGCAGCGTACGGTACCATTGAGGTACTGTGCCGTGAGTGTGTTGGTTTTCAGCAGTTCGGCAGGAGTACCTTGGAAGACCACTTCGCCACCTTTGCGACCAGCCTTAGGACCGATATCTACGATGTAGTCGGCACTAAGCATCATATCTCGGTCATGCTCAACAACGATAACGGTATTGCCCAGGTCGCGCAGCTCCTTGAGTGAACGGATGAGTCGCTCGTTGTCGCGCTGGTGTAGTCCGATAGACGGCTCATCAAGGATGTAAAGTACGTTGACCAGTTGTGAACCAATCTGTGTGGCCAGTCGGATACGCTGACTCTCACCGCCCGACAGCGATGCCGACTGACGATTCAGCGACAGGTAGTCGAGACCTACATCCAATAGGAAGTCTAGACGAGTGCGCAACTCCTTGAGTATCTCAGTAGCAATCTGTTGTTGTTGATTGTCTAAATGCTTTTCCACTTCGTTGAGCCATTCGCGCAACTCGTCAAGATCCATGTTTGCCAGTTCGGCAATATTCTTATCCCAAATCTTATAGGACAGTGCCTCACGGTTCAGTCGTTGGCCGTGACACTCAGGACATTCGCACTCAGCCAAGAACTGCTCTGCCCATTTCTCGGAGCCTAAGGACGGTCCACGGCGTGAAGCAGGTGTGCTGTCATCGTCGTCCATGACGGAGCGCAGGTACTTGATGACACCATCGTAGTCGACAAAGTAGTCACTGGAGGTATGTACCAGTTCTTTGTCGATACGGACTGGTTCGAGGGTACCATATAGAATCTCGTTAAGTGCCTCTTCGGGTATCTCTTCGATAGGTGTCTTGATATCGCACTCATAATTGGCAAGAATGGCGCTAATCTGCCAGAAAATCATCTGGTTCTTGTACTTGCCAAGGGGCACGATGCCACCATCGTGGATGGAGTGCTTGCGGTTTGGGATGACTTTGGAAAGGTCTATTTCGTTGATATATCCCAGACCCTTGCAGCGCGGACAAGCACCTTGCGGAGAGTTGAACGAGAAGGTGTTGGGCGCAGGATCACCATAAGAGATGCCTGTGGTGGGACACATCAGACGGCGCGAGAAGTGTTTCACGACACCAGTCTCATGGTCCATAATCATCAGCAGACCCTCGCCCTGCTTCATGGCGATGGAAACAGATTTCTTCAGTCGGTCAGAAGCATCGTTCACCGCTAAGCGGTCAATGACTACCTCGATGTCGTGATTCTTGTAGCGGTCCACCTTCATGCCAGGCAAGAGTTCCCTGACTTCACCATCAATGCGTACATGGAGGTAACCCTTGCGACGCATCGACTCGAAGAGTTCACGATAGTGTCCCTTGCGGCTCTTGACCAACGGCGCCAGGATTAAAATCTTCTTACCTGCATAATCGCTCTGAATCATCTCGATGACCTTCTCCTCGGTGTATTTCACCATCGGCTCCCCTGTTGCATAGCTGTAGGCACGGCCGGCACGGGCAAAGAGCAGACGCATATAGTCGTAGATTTCCGTCGTCGTACCTACTGTAGAACGCGGGTTCTTGTTGGTGGTCTTCTGTTCAATGCTAATAACAGGGGACAGTCCAGTAATCTTGTCAACATCAGGACGCTCCATACCACCCAGGAAGTTGCGGGCATAGGCCGAGAAAGTCTCGATATAGCGGCGTTGTCCTTCGGCAAAGATGGTGTCGAAAGCCAACGACGACTTACCACTACCACTCAAACCGGTAATGACAGTCAGCGAGTTTCGTGGTATCTCCACGTCGATATTCTTCAGGTTGTGGACACGGGCGCCGAAGACTTGGATTTTTTCCATTTTTGGATAATGGTACTATAGGATTAATGGACTTTTTATGGGTTGCTGGTGTTGTCCACCGTATTGAAGTTGCGCAACAGGTTGACATCGCGGCGGATGTTATACTCCATGCCATCGGCACCACGCGCCTTGACATAGACAAAATAGACACCGTCTTTGACAGGATGACCATTGTGGGTACCGTCCCATCCGCTTTTCTCGTTCTGCCAGTCTGTCCAGTCGTAAAGCTTCTGACCATGTCGATTAAAGATGTAGGCATGGAACTCGACAATACTCTTCGTATTAGTCTTTGCCTGTAAGTAGTCATTGATGCCGTCACCATTGGGCGAGAAAGCATTGGGTATTTCCAGGTGACTGTCGCTGATGGTGATATTCATACTCTTTGTCTCGATGATTTCACCGTCGAGCACGACATTGAGTGTAATCGTGTTTTTGCCAGCTGCCGTGAACGTATAGCTGGTGTTCTCCTCGTAGCGTGTGACATTGATGTCGGCCGAGGTATTGGTGATGTGCCACTCGATAGCTGCCGCAGGATCAAGATTCGATGGGTTCGATGTGAACTGCACATAGAGTGGGGCTTCAGCGTTGAAATCTTCAGTCGCAACCACCTCAACACCCTGCTTATCGGTGTATGTTGCCTTGAGTTCAATGTCAGCAGAAGCCGTTGTTGCCAACAGACAAAAGGCAAAAAGGGTTAATATTTTACCTATTTTCATGTTTGATATGCGAATATTTCTGCAAAATTAGAAAAATATTATGAATTATGCATTATCCATTATGAATT
Source organism: uncultured Bacteroidales bacterium (assembly GCA_902800925.1). Classification (GTDB taxonomy): domain Bacteria; phylum Bacteroidota; class Bacteroidia; order Bacteroidales; family Bacteroidaceae; genus Prevotella. The sequence goes on from CADCGD010000024.1 coordinate 5,496, forward strand.
ATTTCGTAATTTTGTAGCGCAAAACTGAAAAAAGGTAGTTTATGAAACGATTATTAAGATATTTTTTCATGCTGACCATGCTTTCGTTTGTCGCAGAGACAGCGATGGCACAGGTGCAGAAATACAAGGAACTGCATAAGGTAAAGCGCAAGGAGACCATCTTTGGCATAGCCCGTGAGAACGGTCTTACCATTGATGAACTCATTGAGGCCAATCCGGAGATGAAGGTTCCTGGCTATGAATTGCATAAAGGTGACTATATCAAGATACCTTTCCCCTCAAATCATCCTGTTAGTGCCAGTGTCAACCAGCAGCCTCAGATGCCTACAAAGCCTGTTGTTATAGAGCGTGACATGCGAAACAGGGAAATCAGGGTAGGTGTGATGTTGCCCCTGCATAACGATAATGGTGACGGCAAACGCATGGTTGAGTACTATCGTGGTGTCTTGATGGCCTGCGACAGTCTGCGTGTCAATGGCATCTCTACTGATATCCGTGCGTGGAACGTGGCTGAGCAGGCCGACATCAAGCAGATATTGAAGGATCCTAAGGCTGCCGAGTGTGATTTGATTATAGGACCGCTTTATACCAAACAGCTGAAAGCACTTGGTGACTTTGCTCAGAAGAACGACATCCGCGTGCTGATACCTTTCTCTATAAATAGCAACGAGGTATTCGACAATGGCAACCTTTTCCAGGTATTCCAGAACGGTAATCAGACAAACAATGGTTATGTGTTCCGCTTCTACCAACGTTTCAAGGATAGTCATGTGGTCATTATCGACTGTAACGACTCGACCAGTACGAAAGGAAGTTTTACCACCGTATTGCGTCGTAAATTGGAGCAGGAGGGTGCCACCTATTCCATTTCCAATCTGAAGTCGAGTGAGACGAAGTTCAAGCAGTGTTTTTCGACCACTGCTCCTAATGTGGTGGTGCTGAACACCAGTCGCTCACAGGAATTGAACGTAGCCTTTGCCAAACTTAATGGCTTACTGATGACGGACCCATCGCTGAAAATCTCGATGTTCGGATATCCAGAGTGGCTGATGTATACCAACAAGCATCTGGACAACTTCTATAAGTTCGATACCTATATCCCGTCGACCTATTATATGAGTCCGCTGTCAGCTCGTGGCGAGCACTTCAAGAAAAAGTATCGCTGGAACTTCCATCAGGATATGCAACCCTACCATCAGCGCTATGCTGTGACGGGTTTCGACCATGCGTACTTCATGATAAAAGGTTTGCACATGTATGGCAGCCGCTTTATGGGAGCATCAGGTACGGTAGGATACACACCCTTGCAGACTCCGTTGCACTTTGAACGCATCGGCAATGGTGGTATGCAGAACCGTGCCATCCTGTTTGTGCACTACACGCCACAGAACAAGATAGAAACCATCAATTTCTAAAGGGAGAAGTGAATGGTGAAAAGTGAAATGAAATACCTCCTGTCTCTTTGCCTATTGGCTTTTCTTCCCTTTACTGCGATGGCGCAGGTGGGTGAATATCGTACCGACTTGGCTATTGGCGGTAGTGCAGGATATGTGATGAGTAATGTAGGCTTTGTCCCTGACGTTCCACAGGGGCTTTTGCCTGGTTATACGGCAGGACTAACGGTACGTTATACCTGTGAGAAATATTTCAGTAGCATCTGTTCCATTTTGGGTGAAGTGAACGTTATCCAGACGGGTTGGAAGGAAGATATTCGTGATGCAGATAACAATCCTATTTACTATGCTGACGATATTGCCAAAGCGTCTCCATTGAGCTATGAACGAAAGGTTACTTATGTGCAGATTCCATTTTTGGCACGACTGGGATGGGGACGTGAGCGCAAGGGCTTGCAGGCTTTTATCCAAGCAGGTCCACAGATAGGTGTCTACCTTAGTGAATCGACAAAAACGAATGTAATGCTTGGTCGGGAACTGGCCAACAAGCGTGCTTCGCAGGTTATTGCTCAGGATACGTTGGCTGTGCAGAATAAGTTTGACTACGGTATCGCCGCCGGTGGTGGTATTGAACTGTCGATACCTAAGGTGGGACACTTCATTCTGGAGGGTCGCTATTACTATGGCTTGGGCAACATCTTCAAGAACTCGAAGAGCGACTACTTCGGTAAGTCCAACTACGGTCAGATTATCATCAAGGCTACCTATCTCTTTGACATTGTAAGAACAAGAAATCCTAAAATAAAATAAGAAAGATTATGTTTGAAAACCAACCGAAAGGTCTATTTGCGTTGGCATTGGCCAACACTGGCGAGCGCTTTGGTTACTATACCATGCTAGCCGTCTTCGCCCTGTTCCTGAGAGCAAACTATGGATTGTCGCCCGCTATGGCAGGTACCATCTATAGTGCGTTCCTCATGTTAGTGTATTTCTTCCCGCTCATCGGTGGTATGATGGCCGACAAGTTCGGCTTTGGCAAGATGGTGACAACGGGTATTATGATTATGTTTGCAGGCTATCTGCTGTTGTCGGTACCCTTGGGTGGCGACAGCGTGGCACTCATCGTGATGTTGGCAGCCCTGCTGCTCATCGGCTTTGGTACCGGCCTGTTCAAGGGTAACCTGCAGGTGATGGTGGGTGACCTCTATAACGATCCGCAGTATAAAGACAAGCGCGACGCTGGTTTCTCTATCTTCTATATGGCTATCAACATCGGTGCCCTGTTTGCACCTACTGCAGCCATTAAGATTAAGGAGTATGCAGAGACAGCACTGGGCTACTCGTCAAACGATGCCTACCACTTCTCGTTTGCTGTGGCTTGTGCTTCACTGATTCTGTCTATCGCCATCTACTACCTTTTCCGTAGCACGTTCCGCCATACGGAGGGTGGTGCGAAGAAGGACGCCAAGGCAGCCGATGCCGCTCCCGTAGAAGAACTCAGCAAGGAGGAAACCAAGCAACGCATCGTGGCACTCTGCCTCGTATTTGCGGTGGTTATCTTCTTCTGGATGGCTTTCCACCAGAATGGTCTGTCGCTGACCTATTTTGCTGACGAATTTACCGCTCAGTCTGCTGAGGGTTTGCAGGCTATGTGTTTCAATGTGTGGAATCTCGTAGCTGTCATTTTCATCGTCTATGCCCTGTTCTCACTGTTCCAGTCGAAGACGGGCAAGGCCAAGGCTATTTCTGCCGTTGTGATTGTGGTTGCCGTCGCTTTCCTTTGCCTGTCATACAATCCTGATGGTACGATTTCGGTTTCTGCACCTATCTTCCAGCAGTTCAATCCGTTCTATGTGGTTGCTCTGACACCTGTGTCAATGGCTATCTTCGGTTCGTTGGCAGCTAAGGGTAAGGAACCTTCGGCACCTCGTAAGATTGCTTATGGTATGATTGTGGCAGCTATTGCTTATGCGTTGATGGCCTTTGCCTCATTTGGTCTGCCTATGCCTCAGACCGAGATGGGAGCTGATGGCAATCCTGTTGCCGTTCATGTGGCTGACGTCACACCCAACCTGCTGATTAGCGTCTATCTCATTCTTACCTTTGGTGAATTGTTGCTGTCGCCAATGGGTATCTCGTTTGTGTCTAAGGTAGCACCTCCCAAATATAAAGGTATGATGATGGGTGGCTGGTTCGTTGCTACCGCCATTGGTAACCAGCTCGTTGTCGTTGGTGGTCTGCTCTGGGGCGCTGTTCCCCTCTGGCTGTGCTGGAGCGTATTCCTGGGCGTCTGCCTCGTCGCTGCCATCTTCATGTTCGCTATGATGAAGCGCTTGGAGAAGGTATGCTAAGCTTCATCCCATTCCTCGTACTGATAGTACTCATTACGTGTTGCATTGCCGTTTTTGGCAATGCAACACTTGATGGTGCCTCGCAGGTGTCGCTATTGGTGGCTTCAGCAGTGAGTGTGCTGATAGGACATTTCTCGAAACGACTGGAATGGGAAAATCTGGAAAAAGAACTCTCGGAGAAGATTTCAAGCTGTACGCCGGCAATCATTATTCTATTGCTGATTGGTGCCATTGGTGGCACATGGATGGTGGCAGGTATTGTACCTACCATGATTTACTATGGCATGCAGATTATCCAGCCGGAGGTGTTCCTTGTCAGCAGTAGTGTACTGTGTGCCTTGGTGAGTCTGATGATTGGTTCGTCGTGGACGACTGTCGCAACCATTGGTCTGGCATTGATGGGTATTGGTAAAGCTCATGGTTTTGATGACGGATGGATAGCCGGCTCGATTATCACTGGCGCATACTTTGGTGATAAACTCTCCCCATTGTCTGATACAACGGTATTAGCATCCAGCGTAGCAGGAACGCCGCTGTTTACGCATATCCGTTATATGCTGTACACGACGGTTCCGACGTTCTGCATCTCGATAACCATCTTCCTCATTGCTGGTTTTACGATGGATGTACAAGGACACGGCAACGTGCATGAGTTTATGGAAGGCTTGCAACACACCTTTGTCATCTCGCCGTGGCTACTTATCGTTCCTGTATTGACGGGCGTAATGATTGCTCGTCGTTGGCCGTCAATGGTAGTATTGTTTATGGCTATCCTGCTGGCTGTTGTTGTAGCTTTGTTGGTGCAGTCGGATTTGGTGCTTCGCATAGCTGGAGACGATGGAGGTCTGCTGACATCCTATAAAGGAATGATGAGCGTTTGCTATGGCAGTACAAATATTGAGACGGGTAATAGTGTGCTAAACGAACTGGTACATACCAGCGGTATGTCAGGCATGATGCCTACCATCTGGCTGATTATCTGTGCACAGACCTTTGGTGGTGCACTGTCTGCTACAGGTCAGTTGCAGGATTTCATGCGTCTGCTGCTACGTCTTGTTCGTGGCACTGCCTCGCTTGTGGCTTCGACGGTGGGTACTGCATTGTTCTGTAATATCGCCACTGCCGACCAGTACCTGTCTATCATGTTGTCCAGCTCCATGTTTAAAGACACGTATCGTGAGCGTGGCTATCAGCCACAGTTGCTGAGTCGTTCGTGTGAGGATGGTGCTACAGTGACCTCCGTATTGGTACCATGGAATACGTGTGGACTGACGCAGAGTACGGTACTTGGTGTTGCCACACTGACCTATCTTCCTTATTGTTTCTTTAACTACCTGTCACCACTGATGAGTATTTTCATTGCGACGATAGGTTGGAAAATCAAGCGCACATGTTCCTGAGTCTGTTATTAACGGGCTTCCTGACGCTTGTTGAATTGAACTGTGAGAACATGTTCGATTGCAAGCACGACTCCTTGAAAGATGATACAGAATGGATGCCTGAAGGAAAACGGAAGTGGTCCTATGCCCGTTATTGGCGAAAGCTGAACCATATAGGTCAGGAGATACTGTCTTGCCAGGAAGATGGGGTACCAGACCTGGTGGCATTGGTGGAAGTGGAGAACGATAGCGCACTCTTCGACTTGACACACCGTTCATTGTTGCGTAGGGCAGGGTATGAGTATCTGATGACCGAGTCGCCTGATGTGCGTGGCATCGATGTGGCATTGCTCTATCAACCTATGACATTTCGTCCTATCTGTTATGACTATCTCGCAATTACACCCTTGGAAGGGATGCGTCCAACACGTGACATCCTCTATGTCCAAGGAGAGACGTTGAACTATGACACCCTTCATATCTTTGTTGTTCATGCACCAAGCCGTTTTGGTGGTGAGAAACAGACGCGCCCTAATCGTAAGCTGATAGCAGACCGTGTGGTGAACGCTATCCGACAGTTGCCGCCAGATGCCAAAGTGATTGTAGCTGGCGACTTCAATGATGAGGCAACCGATCCTGCTTTACGCTTTCTGGAACATAATGGTTTGCATAACGTTACTGCTGGTGTGAAAGGCTCGCATGGTGCGAAAGCCACCTATCGTTACCAGGGTTTCTGGCAGAGCATCGACCATGTCTTTGTAAGTAAAGTGCTTGTCGATTTTGTCGACAAGGTATCTATCAACGATGCTCCCTTCTTGTTGGAAGAAGACAAAAAATACGGAGGAGTAAAACCCCTCCGCACCTTTAATGGTTATCGCTACCAGCGTGGCTTCAGTGACCATCTGCCACTGGTGGTACGTTTCCGTCGTTAGAAGATTGGCAGTTCTGCTACTGTCTGTTCCTTGACAGCCATCACTTCCATCTCGATGAGCCAGCCTGCACGACAAACTGGTGCATGGACAATGATGCGTGGATGGTTGGGGAAACGTTCTTCGTAAAGGCGGTTAACTAGTTCGTAGTCAGCAATATCGCGCAGATAGACAATCATGACTCCCACCTCGTCGTAGTTGCTGCCTGCCTCTTTGAGCAGTGCTTCTACATTGTCCCACATGCGATGGGTTTGTTTCACGATATCCTTGGGATGCTCTATCTGTCCCTTGTTATTGATGCTGGCAGTACCAGAGATAATCACATGGCGGCGATCTCCATAGTCAACGGTTGTGCCACGCTCAAAGCTGACACCATAGTCGCTGGTACGGTTCAGATGGGTTGGAGCATAGAGATAATGTACCTGCTCCTTCTTGATGCCGGCAATGGCGTAGTTGTCCATCTGCGTCATCACCTGTGGATTGCAGGCACGTCCACCAATACCTGTCGAGGCAATATAGTGGGTGTCTTCTGTCAGTCCCTGAGTGAAGAAGACCTTGTTGCGAGCAGCTACCACACCAGCATAGTTGACGTCGACATCATTGACGAAAAGCCATGTGCGTATGCAGTTGTCAGCCAGCGTACAACCTTCCTGAACCAGCTGCATGACGTACTCGTTGAAGAGCAGTCGCGTCTGGTACTCAGAGTTCTGTGCAGTATTGTGGGCAGAGGCATTCCAGAGATGACGGAAGTCTCCATGGCTGACCTCATAGAGGCCGTTCTCCAATTGTCGGCTGTTCACATTCGTCATCAGGTATACCCACAGTCCAATCTTCGAACCGTCAAGAGGTGCCTGTCCGATAATGCTCTTGGCACAGTCGCTGGTATCAGCCAACAGTACGTCGTCAGCCTGGTTGGCTACGTCACTGAGGAAGTAACGCTTCAGTACGGCTGTGGCGCCATTCAACGACGTTGCCTTTAGCTGTTCGTAAGCATCGAGCACAGCGTCCAGCTGTTGCTGGAAGGTGAGCCCGTCACTCTTGGCATGTATCATGACGTGGTATTCCGTAACCTCACCATGACCTGTAAAGCTGAATACTTCTGCCCGTGCGTTGTTTAACTGATATAAATTGTTCATGGTTTATTTGATATTGGGCTCTTCCAGTCCCAGTCCCTTCTTCTTGTCAACTGCTTTCAGCACCAAACCAAGGAGCAGGGCAGCAACACCCAGCGATGCCAACATGATAAGTGGGGCGGTATAGTTGAGTTCCGTAGCACTGGTACCCTCTGGGTTGGTGGCATCAAGCACCTTGCCGATAAGCAGGGGGAACAACCATAGTCCGATATTCTGAATCCAGAAGATGAGGGCGTATGCAGAACCGATAACCTTGGCATCAACCAACTTGGGAACGCTGGGCCACAGTGAAGCGGGTACCAGTGAGAAGGATGAGCCGAGGACGAGGATGGTAATGTAGGCAATAACGACGCCACCAGTGGTGCTGCCTTTGAAGAGAGGGAGAATGAAGGCAAATGTCAGGTGGCAGAAGATGAGCAGTAATGAGCCCAGCATCAGCATGCTAACAGCCTTTCCATGGTGGTCCAGATACTTACCCAAGATGGGGGTGATGAGCACTGCCAACAGGGGGAATACGGCGAAGATGCTACCTGCTGTTTGCTGCATGAATCCCATATAGCAGTAGGTGACGAGACCTAAGATGCTGAGACCCAGCAGTCCGTACTTTTTACTTGCCTTCTCCTGGAAGTTGCTGGCAAAACCAGTGGCTGCAACAAACAGCATCAAGGCGTACTGAATGTAGGTGACGGTATCCGTAGCCCAGAAAGAGTTGGCATCAGGAGCAACCAGTGTAAGGTTGCACTGCAGCATGTTGACGGCATACTTCTGGAAGGGGAAAATGGCGCTATAGTAGAGTACGCAGAGCAGGGCGACGAGCCAGAAACCGCTGTCGCTGAGAATCTTGCCAATGTCACTAATCTTGAAGGGATCGTCCTTTTCTTCTGCCTCGCCAGTCTGTGCATCGAGCTTCTGGTCCATGACGAAGTAGACGATGGTCATGATGAGAGCGATACACATCAGTACCACACCGAAAGCTACTGAACGGCTGACGCTGACCTCGCCACCCAGACGGGCAAAGAACGGCGAGAAAATCATACAGGTGGCAACACCCAAACGGGCCAGTGCCATCTCAGAACCCATGGCCAGTGCCATCTCACGGCCCTTGAACCACTTCACAATACCACGGCTAACGGTGATACCTGCCATCTCACAGCCGCAACCGAAAATCATGAATCCACTGGCTGCGAACTTAGCTGAGGCTGGCATACCCTCATAGAAAGGACTGACGCCTAACTCGTCGAACAGGGGGATGTAGTTGAGGTTGTTGGTAAACCAAGTCTCCAATCCACTACCTATAAAGCTCTCGCTGACGGCATACCACTTGATGCAGGCACCAACGAGCATAACGGCAGCAGAGAGTACGGCCGTGAAGCGCACACCCATCTTGTCGAGGATGATACCTGCAAAGATGAGGAAGAAAGCGAAGACGTTAAGGAATACCTCTGAGCCCTGCATGGTACCAAAGGCGGTTGAATCCCATCCACGTGTTTCCTGCATCAGGTCCTTGATGGGTGAAAGGATATCCATGAATATGTAGCTGCAGAACATAGCCATAGCCAGCAGCAGCAGAGCTGTCCAGCGCATAGCAGCGCTGTCACGAAGTGTCTTTTGAATCTGTTGTGTCATTTCTATTTTTTTCGTTATTTCGTTATTTCGAATTATTTCAGCCACTTGTCCAGGAAGTCGAAGAAGGTACGCTGCCAGAGGATACCGTTCTGGGGCTTCAGCACCCAATGGTTCTCGTCAGGGAAGATGAGCAGCTCAGCAGGAATCCCCTTCATACGAGCTGCATTGAACGCTGACATACCCTGTGTGGCATTGATGCGATAGTCCTTCTCGCCGTGGATACAGAGAATAGGCGTGTCCCACTTCTCCACCATCTTGTGTGGAGAGTCGTGGTAGGTCTGCTTGGCACGAGGCATCTGTGGACGATGCCAGTAGGCCTCGTCGTATTCCCAGTTAGAGAACCAGTTCTCTTCTGTCTCCGTGTACATAGCAGCCAGGTTGAAAGCACCATCGTGAGCGATGAAAGCCTTGAAACGCTTCTCGTGGATGCCTGCTAAGTAGTAGACGCTGAATCCACCAAACGAGGCACCTACAGCACCTAGACGGTTCTTGTCAACGAAAGGCAGGTTGTCGGCAGCGTCATCGATAGCAGCCAGATAGTCCTTCATGCACTGACCCGTCCAGTCACCACTGATTTCCTCTTTCCATTCCTGTCCGAAACCAGGCAACCCATGACGGTTAGGTGCAATCACCACATAGCCGTTGGCGGCCATGATCTGGAAGTTCCAACGATAGCTCCAGAACTGGCTGACAGGACTCTGAGGACCACCCTCGCAGAAGAGCAGGGTGGGGTACTTCTTACCTTCTTCGTAGTTGGCAGGCAGCATCACCCATACCAGCATCTGCTTGCCGTCACTGGTAGTTACCCAACGCTGCTGCATCTTACCGAACTGCAGCTGGTCAAGGATATGCTTGTTCTCAAACGAGAGCTGTTCAATCTTGGTCTTCTCAATGCTCTTGCCAGGAGTCACCATATAGATATCGGTTGGAGCGGAGAGGCTCTGGCGAGTAGCCAGGATGCGCTTGCCGTCGTTGGCGAGTTGCAAAGAAGTCCAGTCAGCCCAGTCCTCTGTAAGTTGCTTCACTTCGTCCTTTGCGGTTACGCTGTACATATTGACACAACCGTGCCATACGCTGAGGAAATAAAGCTTAGCCTGCTTGTCTTTCAGAGGTGCCCAGCAGAAGGCATCCACGTCTGACTGCCAGTCAATGTAACGCTTCTCACCAGTCTGCAGGTCGCAGATGCACAGTCGGTTGAGGTCGGCCTCGTAACCATCGCGCTCCATCGACAGCCATGCAATATATTTGCCGTCAGGTGAGAATTGCGGGTTCTGGTCGTAGCCGACATTGTTCTTCAGATTCTCCTTGTCATTAACAGACTGAATGGCCAGTGTGCGTGTGGGATCAACCTTCGGAGCTACGTAGCCTGCGGGTTTGCAGAGGTTACGTGTGGTCTTGGTATCCACATTATACAAGAAGATGTCAGAATCTGTAGAGATGCTGTACTCCAGTCCCGTCTTCTTGCGACAGGTATAGGCAATCTGCTTGGAGTCATTGCTCCATGCCAACTGCTCAATGCCGCCAAAAGGTTCCATAGGACACTCGTAAGGCTCACCAGCCAAAATATCGCTGCCGTCACCTGCGATGGCAAAACCCTCGCCAACCGTATAGACAAAGGGGTGCTGGATGCTCTCCACATAGTGGTCCCAGTGGCGATACATCAGGTCTGTCACACGACGACCCGTTGCCTTAGGCAGGTCAGCGGGATTCTTCTTGATAATCTCATGGAAGGGCAGACTCTTCAAGATGATAACCTTGCTGCGGTCTGGTGAGAACTTGAAACCCTCCACCTTGCCGTCAGTCTTCGACAGTTGCTTACGCTCACTGCCATCAGCCTTCATGGTCCAAATCTCTCCACCGCTGATAAAGGCGATGGTCTCTGCGTCGAGCCATGTAGGGTCGGTCTCGCTCTTGCTACTGGTTGTTAGCTGTTTGTTGTTGGCACCATTGGCATCCATGATGCAGAGAACCTGATGGCTCTTGTTCTGCTTGACGCTGTAGTAACCAACCTGATAGACCACCTTGTCACCATTGGGCGATGCCTCTGTGGCACCAATACGTCCCATAGCCCACATGGCTTCTGGAGTCATCATGCGACTGTTCAACTTGATGTTGCTCTTTCCAATCACTTCTGTTTCTTGTGCTTTTGTGCTGGAGTAATCTTTTCATGATTTGTGCAATTTGGCTGCAAAGTTACAAAAAAAGGAATAAAAAGCCAAATAAAATGCAGGTAAAGTAAAGCCCCGATTCGGAGTAACCAAATCGGGGCTCAATCGTGAAGTATTAAAAATTACTTGTTCACCTGGAACTTGGTGTCGCCATCCTTGAAGAAGGCGTTGATCTGCTTGGCAGCAGCGATACCAGCATTGATGTTGGCCTCGGCTGTCTGAGCACCCATCCGGCTGTCTGAGCACCCATCTTCTTAGGAGTAGAGAAGTAGCGACCCTCGAACTTCAGGAACTCGTCGTTGGCATCGGGCATGATGTCAGTAACGAACTTCAAGTCCTCACGCTCAGCCATCAGTTTGATGAGGCCAGCTTCGTCGATGACTTCCTTACGAGCGGTGTTCACCAGCACGCCACCCTTCTTCATCTTGCCAACGAGAGCGTAGTTGATGCTCTGCTTGGTCTCAGGAGTAGCAGGGATGTGGAGTGATACAACGTCGCAGGTCTCGAACAGAGCGTCCTGATTAGCAACGGCGTGAACACCTGCCTTCTCGATAACCTCTGCAGGACAGAAGGCATCGTAAGCATAAACATCCATGCCAAAGCCCTTGGCAATGCGAGCAACATTACGGCCAACATTTCCGAAAGCCAAAATGCCTAACTTCTTGCCTAACAGCTCACTACCGCTCTTACCGTTATAGAAACCACGAACGGCCATCACCAGCAGACCGAATACCAATTCGGCTACAGCGTTAGCGTTCTGACCAGGAGTGTTCTCAGCGACTACGTTGTGAGCCGTAGCAGCGGCGAGGTCAATATTGTCGTAACCAGCACCAGCACGAACCACAATCTTCAACTGCTTAGCAGCATCGAGCACCTCAGCGTCTACCTTATCCGAACGGATAATCAGCGCGTCAGCATCCTTCACAGCGTCCAGCAGCTGAGCCTTCTCAGTATATTTTTCCAGCAGGGCCAACTCATTGCCTGCTGCTTCAACTTCTGCCTTGATGCCATTGACAGCAGCTGCTGCAAATGGCTTCTCTGTTGCAACTAATACTTTCATTTCTTTCTTGATTATCTTTTAATGATTGTTCTCGAATTCCTTCATGCAAGCTACGAGGGCGTTAACACCTTCGATGGTCTGGGCGTTGTAGCAAGAAGCGCGGAAACCACCAACTGAACGGTGACCCTTCACGCCAACCATACCCTTTGAAGTAGCGAAGTCGAGGAAGTCCTTCTCCAGTTCCTTGTACTCGTCAGCCATGACGAAGCAGATGTTCATCAGTGAACGGTCTTCCTCAACAGCTGTTCCACGGAACATCTTGTTGCGGTCAATCTCACCATAGACAATCTCTGCACGCTGCTGAGCCAGCTTGTCCATAGCCTCTACACCACCATTCTTCTTAATCCAACGAAGGGTTTCCAGTGCAGAGTAGATGGGCACTACAGGAGGAGTGTTGAACATAGAACCCTTGTCTACGTGTGTGCGGTAGTCGAGCATGGTAGGAATCTCACGAGGAGCCTTGCCCAGTGCATCGTCCTTCAGGATGGCGATGGTTACACCAGCCATAGCGAGGTTCTTCTGAGCACCAGCATAGATGGCGTCGTACTTAGCAACGTCGATAGGACGGCTGAAGATATCTGAAGACATGTCGGCAATCAGACGAACGGGAACGTCGAGGTCCTTGCGAATCTCAGTACCATAGATGGTGTTGTTCCATCAGCGGGAACAGTCCAATCCTTAGGAATGAATGTATAGTTGGCATCAGCTGAAGAAGCCACCTCTACTACCTCACCGAAAAGCTTTGCTTCCTTCATAGCCTTCTTAGCCCAAACACCAGTGTTCAGGTAAGCAGCCTTCTTAATCAGGAAGTTGTAAGGAATCATGCAGAACTCCAGTGATGCACCACCACCGAGGAAAATTACTGAGTAACCCTCAGGAACCTGCAGCAGTTCCTTAACCAGAGCTACGGCCTCGTCAACGACGGGCTGGAAATCCTTGGCACGATGGCTGATCTCCATCAGCGAGAGACCAGAACCATTGAAGTCTAAACACTGTTGTGCGGTCTTCTCGATAACCTCGCGGGGGAGCATTGAAGGACCGGCGTTAAAGTTGTACTTCTTCATTGTTGATTCAATTTTATTTGTGATACGTTTTTAATGTTTTCTGTTTTTGCGGTGCGAAATTACACTTTTTATTTGAATTGGACAAATATTTGAGCAAAAATTAAGTAAAATATATACTTTTCCTTGCATTTTGTCAGGTCTGCGTTGCAATTACCTCACCTCTTCTACGATTGTTTTGATTCCTTTTATCTTTTCGCCACGTGTCTGGCGCAGCACTTGTTGCAACTTCTGACGCTTCACGGCAACGTATGCGTAACGGTCTTTCACGTCGATGCGTCCAATCTCGTCAGCCTTCAGTCCACCTGACTTGCAGAGGAACCCTACGATGTCGCCCTTCGATATCTTGTCCTTCTTGCCTTTACCAATATAGATGGTGGCCATCTTTGGCTGCGCAGGTTTTGTAAGCTGAGGCACTGCCTCAGCATACGGGACAACGTCGCCCTCCACATATTCAGGGATATGTTCCTCGCTGTTCAGGATAAAGAACGAGCGACCTGTGGCATCCCAACGGGCAGTACGGCCTACACGATGGATGTAGCCATCCTCGCTCTCTGGCAAGTGGTAGTGGATGATGTTCTCGATATTGGGGATATCCAGACCGCGTGAGGCCAGGTCGGTGCTGACCAGTACGTTGGCTGAACCGTTGGAGAAACGGTATAGGGCATCTTCGCGTTGGCGCTGTTCCAGTCCACCATGAAAACAACTGGTGGTAAAGCCCTGTTCCACAAGATAGCTGTTGACACGTTCTACCGACTCCCTGTAATTCAGGAACACGATGCTGCTGGCGTCGCCAAACCCCAAAAGCAGTTGCTTGAGCGTTTCCAGCTTGTCCTTCTGCGGACTGTGCACCACGTAGAGTGTGATGCGCTCAGAGGTTTGTTCGTCGTCAGGCAGGAAGTCTATCAGCGTGCCTTTCTTCGACATGTTGACAAACTGCGGAATCTCTTCAGTATTGGTGGCTGATAGCAGGATGCGTCGTTGCAGGCCTGGCAGACTCTTGATGAGTTTCTCCATCTCTGCCTGAAATCCCATCTCCAGACATTTGTCGAACTCGTCGATGACGAGATAGCGGATGCCGTAGCGCGAGATGTTCTCCTTGTCCAGGTGGTCATTCAGTCGTCCTGGCGTACCAAAGACTATCTGCGGGCGTACCTCTTTTAATACCTTATGCTCGTCCATCGCTGCTCGTCCACCATAGCAGGCGGTAGAACGCAGACCACAACCCATGCTTTTCAGCACTTGATGCGACTGCAGTGCCAGCTCTCTGCCTGGCGTAATAACCAGCGCTTGAGGAGCAACTAAGTCCCCCTCGCCCTTTGGAGAGGGGTTAGGGGTGAGGCTCTGATCCAGCAATTGCACGAGGGGTAGGAGATAGGCCAGTGTTTTTCCTGTGCCAGTGGGTGACAGTAAAACAACATCACCGTCGGAGCCAAGGATGGCTTCGGCGGCGTGTTGTTGCATCTCGTTAAGTTCTGAGATATGGAGTTTAGTCAGAATTTTCTGTATGTCCATGCCTCACTATTCACTATTAACTCTTCACTATTCACTAGCGATTGCAACGCCACACTTCGTACCTTTAGGTCGAAGAAGCGCTTACTTCTTCTCTTCCTTCTTGGTCTCAGCCTTCAAGGTTGACTTGTAACGCTTGTTCAGACCGTTGATGACATCGTTAGTGATGTCGAAGCGCTTGGCAGCATACAGGATGTTGTCACCCTGCTTGGTGAGGATGAGGTCATACTTCTTATCCTTATTATATGCTGCCAGGAAGTGCTGCAGTGAGTCGCGCAGACCTTCGTTGTACTTGTTAGTCTCGTTGGCCAACTCGTTCTCCAGACGGGCCTGCAACTCCTGCAGACTCTGCTGCTGGCGCTGGATGGCTGCCTGCTGACTCTCAGCCTGCTCGCGACTGGTGAAACCGTTGTTCTGCAACTTCTGCTGGAAGTTAGCGGCTGCGTTCTGCAGGGCCTGACCTTTCTGGTTCAGCGTGTTGCGGGCATTGGTGCTCTTCTTCTGCAGAATGAGGGTGAACTCTTTGCAGAACTCGTACTGAGTCATCAGCGAGTCAACCTCTACATAAGCAATCTTGACGTTGCCAGTGCTCTCTCCTGCGGCAGCTGCAGCAGGCTGTTCGTCCATCTTGGGGCTTGCGTTGTTGCAAGAAGCCAGTGCTACTACTGCAGCAGCGGCCAGAAACATGTTCTTTTTCATTGTTGTTATTTAATTGTTATTTTTTCGTTATTTCGATGCTTCGATATTTCGATGCTTCGATGTTTCGAGAATTTTACGACTTCTCATTAACGGCAAAGCGGCTCTTGCGGCGCATTTCGCGGTCCTGGTCCATCACGCAGTGGATGCCTCGTTCCTTCATCGCCTTGCTGTCGTGAATATGCTGTGACGAGAAGCTGCCATTCTTGCGGAAAACTAGTTTTACGCAGAAAAATAACATGCCTATAGCAATTATTAACGTGGTCAATAGCAGTGTTTTCGTCATATTTTTGTACTTTTGCGGCTGCAAAGGTACGAATAAAAGATTAAAACATAGTAGATAAACATTAAAATAAATATTAATTATGAGTAAAAGTGAGTTAAAACCGGCTGCGGTCTTCGAGCAATTTGCGAAGATTAACCAGATTCCACGCCCTTCGAAGCGTGAGGAGAAGATGATTGCATACCTGAAAGAGTGGGGCGAGAGCCACGGACTGCCGACGAATGTCGACGAGACGGGTAACGTTATTATCCGTAAGGCGGCAACCCCAGGTATGGAGAACCGCAAGACGGTCATCCTGCAGAGCCACATGGATATGGTGTGCGACAAGCTGGTAGATTATGAGATAGACTTCGACAATGACCCTATCAAGACCTATATCGATGGTGAGTGGCTGACTGCCGAGGGTACCACGCTGGGTGCTGATGATGGTATCGGTTGTGCTATGGAGCTGGCATTGTTGGAGAGCAACGACATTGAGCACGGACCCATCGAGTGCGTCTTCACACGCGACGAGGAGACGGGTCTTTCTGGGGCCGAGGGTATGAAGGCTGGATTCATGACTGGCGACTACCTGATCAATCTTGACTCAGAGGACGAGGGCGAGATTTTCGTAAGCTGTGCTGGTGGCCGCAACACTACCGCTAAGTTTACCTTCCAGCGCACAGAGGTGCCTGCAGGCTATTTCTTCATGCGTGCACAGCTGAAGGGCTTGGTCGGTGGTCACTCTGGCGACGATATCAACAAGCAGCGTGCCAATGCCATCAAGCTATTGGGACGTTTCCTGTTCCAGACCATCAACCGCTACGAGGGTGTTCGTCTGGCTCAGTTCAATAGCGGTAAGATGCACAATGCTATCCCTCGCGACGGCATGTTTGTCATCGCTGTCCCCAACGCACTGAAGGAGAATGTCAAGGCCGACTGGAACGTCTTTGCTGCTGAGGTGGAGGATGAGTTCCATGTAACGGATACGCAGATGGTATGGACCATGGAGTCAACGGATGCCGAGCCTGTCATCGAGAATACGGTGGCTCGCAACTTCATATTTGCCCTGCAGGCTGTCGACAATGGTATCTATGCCATCTGTCAGGACCCTGCCTTGAACGGAATGGTTGAAACCAGTAGCAACATTGCCAGCATTGAGACGAAAGACAATGAGATTGTCATCGTTTCGTCTCAGCGTTCTAATGTCATGTCAAACCTTGACAACATGTGTGCCACTATCCGTGCTACCTTCCAGTTGGCTGGTGCTGAGGCTGAGTCTGGTGACGGCTATCCTGCCTGGAAGATGCGTTCCAACAGCGAGCTGCAGAAGATTGTCAAGGAGTCGTATGTGAAGCTGTTTGGCAAGGAACCCATTGTGCGTGGCATCCATGCCGGTCTGGAGTGCGGCCTGTTCTCTGAGCGTTATCCCAATCTCGACATGGTGTCGTTTGGTCCTACGCTGCGCTTTGTGCATACTCCTGAGGAGCGCCTGCACATTCCTACCGTCCAGATGGTATGGGACCACCTGCTCGATGTCCTCAAGAACATTCCTGCCAAATGAAACGTATCTATATTATAATAGGTGTAGCCCTGTTGTTGCTGGCCTCGTGCACGCAACAGCGGGCTAAATCTGTTGCGAAGGATTTTATGGCGGCATATATCTCCGACGATGCCGACTACTTGGAATTCTCTGCTGTTGACAGCACGCGAGCCATCAGCGATTCGCTCGTGCAGGTCTTGCGCCAGCGTGGTCCAAAGGGTGCCAGCTACGAGGAGCGCACGTCCAGGACACTCTATCTCTTGCGTGCCAAGTACCTGCTCGACGACGATACCTGCAGCACCACGTTCTACATGAATCCGGATATGGCAGGCGTTGTTGCTGTCAAGAACAATTAGGCCCTGTTCCCCTTCTATCAAGAAGGGTTTTTTATATCCTCTCAACCTGCTTCACACCCTTCACGGTGCGAAGCTTTTTAATGAGAGTTTCTAAGCGAGTGTTGTCGTCAATCATGATGGTCAGGTTGCCGCTGAACAGTCCGTCGTGAGAGTCGATATTGATGCTACGCAGTATCAGCTTCTCATCGCGTGAGATGATGTTCGTCAGATTGTTCACGATGCCGATATCGTCGTTGCCGATGATGCGCAGGGTGATGGCATACTGCGACGAGCCTTTGCCGCTCCACTTCGCCTTGACGATGCGGTAGCCGAAGCGTTTCCTCAGCTCTGGGGCATTGGGACAGTCCTCGCGGTGAATCTTGATGCCGCCATTGATGGTGACGAAACCAAACACCTTGTCACCATAGATGGGCTGACAGCAGCGTGCCAGTTGGTAGTCGATGCCTTTCAGGTTGCGGTCGATGACGAGGACGTCGTCAGCGAGCTTAGCATTGGACGTTGGCAGTTTTGAGTCGTCCAACACAAAGTCGGCAGCAGTCTGTGCCACGTTGTTACCTGTTACGGGTTGGTCGCCCTGCTGCAACTCTACGTATTTCTCTATGATGGTGTTTACGTCCAGTTCGCCATTGGCCACCTGACGATAGAAGTCGCTGACCTCCTTGAAGCCCAGCTTGCGGATGAGTACCTGCATCACGCTGTCGTCCATCTCCAACTTGCGGTTCTTGAACTTACGCTCCAGGGTCTCCTTGGCAAAGAGTCCCTCCTTCACCTGCGTCTCCTTCAGCGCCAGTCGAATCTTCGACTTGGCACGTGACGTCTTGGCAATGTTCAGCCAGTCCTGCTTAGGCTTTTGGTTCGACGAGGTCATAATCTCCACCTGGTCGCCACTCTGCAACTCCTGACGCAGCGTGACCACCTTACCGTTGATGCGAGCACCTGTACAGGCACTGCCTATCTTCGAGTGGATGTGGTAGGCGAAGTCGAGAACCGTGGCACCCTTGGGGAACTTGAACAGGTCGCCCTTGGGTGTGAACACAAACACCTCGTCCTCGTAGAGGTCCATCTTGAACTGGTCCATAGCCTCCAGACCATCGCTGGTCTCCAGCATTGAACGGATGCCTGTCAGCCAGTCGTCCAACCCGCTTTCACTCTTCACGCCCTTGTAGCGCCAGTGGGCTGCCACGCCTCGTTCGGCTATCTCGTCCATGCGCTCCGTGCGTATCTGTACCTCCACCCATTTCTGTTCAGGGCCCAGCACGGTGATGTGCAGACTCTCGTAGCCGTTTGATTTCGGCACGCTGAGCCAGTCGCGCAGACGCTTGGGGTTGGGTTGATACATGCTGGTGATCAAGGCAAAGGCCTGCCAGCATTGCATCTTCTCGCGGTGTTGCAATTCTCTCACCTCTAACCCCTCACCTCTAACCTCTATAATAATACGGATGGCAAAGAGGTCGTAGACACCCTCGAAGGGACACTTCTGCTTCTTCATCTTCTGCCAGATGGAGTGTATCGACTTGGTGCGCCCTTTGATGTGGAACTTGATGCCGGCCTCCGTCAGTCGTTCGCTGATAGGTCCGATGAAGCGGTCAATGTAGGCATCGCGATTCTTCTTCGTCTCGCTCAGTTTTTCCTTGATATGGTAGTAGGCGTCGTGCTCCAGGTATTTCAGCGACAGGTCCTCCAGCTCACTCTTCAACTTATACAGACCCAGCTTGTGGGCGAGTGGGGCATAGAGATAGGCGGCCTCCTGCGATACCTCACGACGATGGCTCTCCTTTTCACTATTCACTCCTTCACTATTCACTAGCGATGTGCCTACATCGCGTATCTGTCGCATCAGGTTCACCCTGTCGGCAATCATGATGAGGATGACGCGCATGTCCTCAGCAAACGACAACAGCAGGTTGCGGAAGTTCTCCGACTCAATGACGGGATTCTTCTGGTACAACTCCTGGATGCGCTGCAGACCATGCAGGATGCGGGCTACGCTCTCGCCAAACTGCTCGCGTACCTCGTCAACCGTTAGCAATCCTTCCTCCACACTGGGGCGCAGCAGTACAGCCAACACACTATCACGCTTCAGACCGATCTCGTCGACCACCAGCTGTGCTGTCTGGAAAGAGAGTAGGATAGGGTTCAGTCCGAACACGTTGCGTTGCAACTGCTTGGTCTCCAGGGCCTGCAGCATGTTGCGTCGCATGTGTTCCTCGTCGCCTTCGTGCAGCGACGATGCTATCTCTTCGCGTATCTTCTGATACAACGCCAGTGTCTCTTCCTTTTCCTCAGTGGTAAACTCTAGTCTGTCAGTCATAGTCTTTTTATTCTCCGTAGATTTCTTTCAGTTTGGCACCCAGTGCATTGCCTCGCAGGTCAATAGCGATAATCTTGCCTTGGGGGTCGAGGAGCACGCTGGCAGGAATGCTGCGTACACCATAGATATCGCTGGCAGCACACTGCCATCCTTTCAGGTCGCTCATCTGAGGCCAGCGCATGCCCATCTGTTGGACGGCAGCTACCCACGCATCCTTCTTCTGGTCGAAGGATACACCTACCACTTCAAAGCCCTTGGCGTGGTAGCGCTCATAGTTCTGGATGACGTTGGGCATCTCCTGACGACAGGGACCACACCATGAGGCCCAGAAGTCTACCAATACGTAGTTGCCCTTGCCAGCCCATTGTGAGAGCTTCACCTCGCGGTCTTCCATGTCCTTCATCGTCAGTTCATGGAACATCGTGCCAGGCTTGCGCTTCTCAAAGCTTGCCAGCAATTGTTTGGGTTTCTCCAAATCGGGATTATCGTAGTAGGCGGCGGTGGGGTCCAGTGCCTCTTTCAGTCCTTCGTAGCCCAGCTCATACATCGCCTCCTTGATATAGCTGGCAGGCAGTTGGTTGTGCTTGTTCTCGCGGATGATGCGCTTCACCAGCTTCAACTGTTCATTGCTGATGGAGTCGAGGGTTGCAGAAAACTGCGCAACCTTAATGGCCGTGGTGGGGTTCTCACCCTTGGGGTCGGCCTTCATCAACGCTCTGTATTCCTTGATAATGGCTTCTCCTTGTGCATCGAGAATATCCATTTCTGCCTTGTAAACATCTTCTTGTGCGTGTGCACTGATGGCTGCTATCGCCATGAGTGTAATGGTTAATATCCGTTTCATATCCCTTGTGTTATCATTAATTCGATGGCAAAGGTACGAATAAGTGGGTGAAAAACCAAAAGAAAACAGATATAATTGGTTTGGTGTCGGAAAAAAGTATTATCTTTGCAGGCTGAATAATAATAGGTATATGAAGAAATACACTTTTTTCGCATTGTTGACATGTATGCTGTTGTGCACGCCTATCCGTGTGTGGGCAGGCAGCGACGATGAGGCTTTCCTGGAGCAGGTTGCCAAGGATTGTTCCGATATGAAAGTACCGCTGAAGATGATTGCGGGGTTGGATATTGACATCAAACCATCAGGGACCTATCAGGAAAAGGTTTTTGAGGTCAGCTGTGATATGAAGCGTGCGAGGTATGAGGATGCCTTGCCTTTGCCACAGATTGCTGCTATGGTCAAGTTCTACTATGAGGACCAACCTAAACAGACACTGGCCTTGGAAGTTTTGCAGTTGGAAAAGAATTTCCCAGGGTTCCTCGATGCGATGATTAAGACCAAGAGCACCTACCGTGTGCAGGCCTTGTTGCCTACAAAGGATTATCAGCGCATAGGTGAGTTAGATAGCAAGGAACTAAAGCAGATAGAACGGGTGGACTCCATTGCCCTGGCTGCGATGATTTTGCAGAAAGGGGTAGACCTGTTCAATCATGTCTTGTTGCCCTACAAGGCAGAGAGTGGTAATGTGTGGAACAAGATAACGCTGCAGAATGGTAAGGTGTGGATGGATTTGCAGGTTCCTGACAAGGCCCTCTCGGCTATTCAGAAGAATCTGGAGGTGATGAAAAGGGCATTCTACTTCTGTCCGACCTTGGACAGCGGTTATTCCAAGGACATGTTGAAAACGGTGGATTATGGTTTCCGACTGACCACTGACACAGGACGTAGCATGGAGATTGCCTACACGCCTGAAGAACGTGAACGGCTGGACACGCTAGGTACTGACGTTACTGACCGACAGATGTACGTGCTGTTGATCAACATCATGCATACCTTGCCGATAAAGATAAAATCCTACCAAACGCGTGTGGGCTTCAAGTATGCTGACAAGACACTCTCCATTGTTGATGAAGTGCATACGGATAATGCCCGAATCAAGGAACTGATGAAGCGTCCGGAGTCTCTTAGGGAAGAATATCTTTTGCACATGTTCAGCTCTGTGCAGTTCTTCGAGAACTTCTCGGAAAACGGCATTGGCATCAGACGCATCTTCCGTGGTCTTGCTGATGAAGACCTGTCCTACATGATGACAGCCCACGAGATAGACAGTCTCTTGAAGAGTCCCCAACAGGTGAAGGACTCCCTGCTGCTGCAAAGTCAGCTGGATGTCCTTACACTGCAGATTGGTCAGCAGTCGTGCAAGGAGGGTTTCTTCTGTCCACGTCAGGTATCTATGGAGGGCGACAATGTGGTGTGGACGATTGTCGGAAACGTCTCATTGGCCAGCTACAAGAAGTATATTCAGCGTGACCTCCGTGCGAAGGCGATTGAACTCTATCAGTCCAAATCGGGAAACCTGCTGCGAGAGGCTGTGACGAAGCTGCATAAGGGTTTGATTTACAGGGTTTACAGTAGTGATATGAAACAGCATCACGACACCACGATACCCTTTAGCGTCTTAAATGACCTGAAACAGTAAGAAAGTGGGCTGATAATTTTGTCAGCCCACAATTATTTTGTACTTTTGCATCCGATTTAAACTTAAACATATATTGTAGATATGATCAACATTACTTTTCCGGACGGATCTGTTCGCTCGTATGAGCAGGGCGTAACCGGACTTCAGATTGCCGAGAGCATCTCACCGGCTCTGGCACGCAGCGTGGTAAGCTGTGGCGTGAATGGTGAGACCGTAGAGCTGAATCGTCCTATCAATGAGGACGCTACGATTGCGCTCTATAAGTTCGATGACGAGCAGGGTAAGCATACCTTCTGGCACACATCGGCACACCTATTGGCTGAGGCTCTGCAGGAGTTGTATCCTGGCATCCAGTTCGGCTTTGGTCCCGCTGTGGAGAATGGTTTCTTCTACGACGTGCTGCTGCCTAACGGCGAGAGCATCAAGGAGAGCGACTTCCCCAAGATTGAAGAGAAGATGAAGGAACTGGCTGGCAAGAAGGAGCCGGTGGTTCGCAAGGAGGTGGCCAAGGCCGACGCCCTGAAGGAGTTTGCTGCCGCTGGTCAGACCTATAAGTGCGAGCACATCGAGCAGGACTTGGAAGACGGTTCTATCACCACTTATACGCAGGGCAACTTCACTGACCTCTGCCGTGGTCCGCACTTGATGGATACTGGCGAAATCAAGGCCGTGAAGCTGACCTCTGTGGCTGGCGCCTTCTGGCGTGGCGATGCCACCCGTGAGCAGATGCAGCGTCTGTATGGCATCTCGTTCCCCAAGAAGAAGATGCTCGACGAGTATCTCGTCATGCTCGAGGAGGCTAAGAAGCGCGACCACCGTAAGATTGGTAAGGAGATGGAGCTCTTCATGTTCTCCGACAAGGTCGGTAAGGGTCTACCTATCTGGTTGCCAAAGGGTACTGAGCTGCGCCTGCGCCTGCAGGACCACCTGCGCAAGGTACAGAAGCGTTTCGGCTATCAGGAGGTAATCACTCCACATATCGGTTCTAAGAACCTCTATGTTACCTCTGGTCACTATGCTCATTATGGCAAGGACTCATTCCAGCCCATCCATACTCCTGAGGAGGATGAAGAGTACATGCTGAAGCCCATGAACTGTCCTCACCACTGCGAGATCTTCGCTTGGAAGCCCCGTTCATATCGTGACCTGCCTCTGCGTATTGCTGAGTTTGGTACGGTATATCGCTACGAGCAGAGTGGTGAGCTGCACGGACTGACCCGTGTACGCTCGTTCACGCAGGACGATGCTCACCTGTTCTGCCGTCCTGACCAGGTGAAGCAGGAGTTCCTGAACGTGATGGATATCATCAATATTGTCCTCAAGGCTTTCGGCTTTGAGTTCGAAGCCCAAATCTCTCTCCGCGACCCCAACGACCACGAGAAGTACGTTGGTACTGACGAGGACTGGGCACTGGCTGAGAAGGCTATTCAGGAGGCTTGCGAGGAGAAGGGTCTGCACGCTAAGGTTGAATATGGCGAGGCTGCCTTCTATGGTCCTAAACTCGACTTCATGATCAAGGACGCCATCGGTCGTCGCTGGCAGTTGGGTACTATCCAGGTAGACTACAACCTGCCCAAGCGCTTCCAGTTGGAATATACCGACGAGGACAACACGAAGAAGACGCCTGTGATGATTCACCGTGCTCCGTTCGGCTCTTTGGAGCGCTTCTGCGCTGTACTCATCGAGCACACCAGCGGTCACTTCCCCTTGTGGTTGACTCCTGACCAGGTTGCTATCCTGCCTCTGTCAGAGAAGTACAACGACTACGCTAAGGAGGTTGCCAAGAAGTTCGATATGGGTGGTGTTCGTCCTACCATCGACCTGCGCAACGAGAAGCTGGGTCGTAAGATTCGTGACAACGAGTTGAAGCGTATTCCTTACATGGTCATTGTTGGTGAGAAGGAACAGCAGGATGGCACCGTTGCCGTACGTCCTCAGGGCGGTGGCGAGCAGAAGGTGATGACCATCCAGGAGTTCATCGACCACATCAATGCCGAGGTTAAGGAAATGACTAAGGAGTTCTAAAGTTGACAATTTGACAAATTCACCATTTGACAATTTGAAGACTCCCGTCTATATTATTGAAGAAAAGCGGTTGCGGCACAACCTCGCATTGATTCGCGAGGTTGCTTGCCGCACCGATTCTGAATGGATACTGGCCTTCAAGGCCTTTGCCTTGTGGAAGACGTTCCCCATCTTCCGCGAGTATATCTCGTCGACTACTGCCAGTTCGCTCAGCGAGGCACGCTTGGCCTTCGAGGAGTTTGGCGCTAAGGCGCATACCTATTCTCCTGCTTACAAAGACGACGAGTTCGACGAGATTGTACGTTGCTCCAGTCATCTGACGTTTAACTCGCTCTCGCAGTACGAACGTTTCCATGAGCGGGCAGCGGAGTGCTCGCTGGGCTTGCGCATCAATCCTGAATATTCCGAGGTAGAGACGCTGCTCTACAACCCCTGTGCCCCTGGCACCCGCTTTGGCGTTTCTGCCGACAAGCTTCCTGAACAGTTGCCCAGCGATATCAAGGGTTTCCATTGCCATTGTCATTGTGAGAGTGGCAGCGACGTCTTTGAGCGCTCGCTGCAGCATATCGAAGAGAAGTTTGCGAAGTGGTTCCCCCAGTTGGAGTGGATCAACTTCGGTGGTGGCCACTTGGTGACGCGCAAGGACTACGACATCGAGCGACTGGTGCGCCTCATGCAAGGTTTCCACGAGCGCTATCCTTGGCTGAAGGTTATCTTCGAACCAGGTAGTGCCTTTGCTTGGCAGACCGGTCCTCTGGTTAGCAGTGTGGTAGACATCGTAGAGGACAAGGGCATTCGTACCGCTATTCTCGACGTTAGCTTCACCTGTCACATGCCTGACTGTCTGGAAATGCCTTATTTCCCTGAAGTGCGAGGAGCAAAGCACGTGGAGGAGCAAAATTCTCAATTCTCAATTGTCAATTCTCAATTGGTTTACCGCCTTGGTGGCAACAGCTGCCTCTCTGGCGACTGGATGGGTGACTGGCAGTTTGACCACGAGTTACAGGTGGGTGAGCAGATTATCTTCGAGGATATGATTCACTACACGACCGTGAAGACCAATACGTTTAACGGCATTACGCATCCGTCCATTGCTATGGAGCATAGCGACGGCACGTTAGAAATGCTGCGTGAATACGGTTACGAAGACTATCGTAGTCGAATGGACTAACGGTTAACGACAACTTGAGTTATTATTTAAAAAGACAACTTGAGTTATTTAAAAAGACAACTTGAGTTATTTAAAAAGACAACTTGGACAACTTAAACAACTTTTTTTTCTGCGCTTGACTTTGGACCCCGTAGACGCAGTTGCGTCGTAGGCAAAATAAATATGTTGTCCTTAGTTGTCCAAGTTGTCTTTAAATCACAAATTTGTTTTTTATTCTTTATCCAGTAAGTCTGGACGCAGGCGACGTGTACGCTCCATAGCCTGTTCCAATTCCCAGTTACGTATTTTTGCCTCGTTGCCAGAGAGCAGAATCTCAGGAACCTTCCATCCTTTATACTCTGCAGGACGGGTATAGATAGGTGCTGCCAGCAGGTCGTCCTGAAAACAATCGCTCAGCGCGCTCTGCTCGTCACCAATAACGCCAGGGACGACACGTACAATGGCGTCGGCAATCATGGCGGCTACCAGTTCACCACCCGTCAGCACAAAGTCACCAATCGATATTTCCTTGGTGATCAGGTGGTCGCGGACACGCTGGTCGATACCCTTATAGTGGCCTGCCAGGATAATCAGGTTGCCCTTCAAGCTCAGCTCGTTGGCCATGTGCTGGTCGAAGCGCTCACCGTCGGGCGAGGTGAAGATGACCTCGTCGTAGTCGCGCTCAGCCTTCAGTGCCGTGATACAGCGGTCAATGGGCTCACACTGCATCACCATGCCTGCAGAACCACCATAGGGGTAGTCGTCAACACGGCGCCACTTGTCGAGTGTGTAGTCGCGCAGGTTGTGCAGACGAATCTCAGCCAGTCCTTTCTTTTCGGCACGTGCCAGTATTGATTCGTGAACAAAGCCCTCTAGCATTTCGGGCAGTACGGTAATGATATCTATTCGCATGCGTAAAACGTTTTAATCTGTTCAATATATTTTTCACCTACTTTGCGTCCTAGTTCATAGACCAGTCGCATCTGTTGCGGGTCGTGGCTCAGGTGACCGATGGGTATCTTCTCGTCAGGACGGATGACCAGACAGCGCCCTTCCTTCTCAGCCGCTGCCACATACTCCAACTGTTTATTGTACATCAAGTGGCGCTCGTCCAGAGCCTTCAGAAAATGTGGATACTTCCTCAGCGCCAAGCGCATCAGCGGCATCAGTCTGTTGTGCTCCTTCTGGTACCCCAAGGGTTGTGTCAGGATAACTACGTTGCGGTCGTAGCCCTGCTGCTCGTAATATTCCAAAGGTATCGAGTCGCTCACACCTCCGTCCAGCAGCTTCCATCCATCAACCTCTACGACCTTTGACGCCAATGGCATGCTTGCCGACGCCCTCAGCCACTCTAACTCGTCGTAGTCCACGTGATCCATCAGGTGATAGACGGCCCGCCCCGTCTCTACGTCCGTGCAGACTATGGTAAACTCCAGCGGGTTCTCCTCGAAGGTCTTTGTGTCGAAGATGTCGTACTTGTAGGGCACTATGTGGTATCCGAACTCCGCATTGAAGTAGTCGCCACTTTTCACCAACGACCACCAGCCGCTATACCTGCTGTCCTTAGCAAAACTAGTGTTGTAGCGGATGGCGCGACCTACCTGTCGCGACTTGTAGTTGCAGCCGAACGCTGCTCCTGCCGACACACCAATGAGTCCGTCAGGCTGGACATTATGTTCCATCATGACGTCTGTTACCCCTGCCGTCCATAATCCGCGCATGGCCCCACCTTCCAGTACCAGTCCTTTTCTCATAATCGTTTACAAAGGTAGTGCAAACCGAGTGAAATGCAAAATAAATCGCAATTTATTATCATTTATTGTCAAAAGGTTACATATTATAGATAATGGTTCGCCTCATTGACTCAAGGATATAAACCCGTCAGTCATGTGGATGTGCTCTTCGCTAAGCAGATAGCGAAGGGCTGCATCGATGGCTTCCGTGGGGAAGGGAAGACTGTGAAGCTCGCAAGGATGATGGCGCTGACCATCGTTGAGCAACTGGAGGATGGCCTGACGGGCATCGGGCGACTGTTGATGGGCAATGGTCTGGCCTTGATTGCTGAGACAGACATCGCATTGGCCACAGTCGTGGGTGTCTTTTTCGCCAAAGTATTCCAACAGCAAGCGTGAACGGCAATGGGCGTTGTCCTGCATGTAGTTGAGCATAGCATGGATGCGCTTGCGGTACTGCTCCAGGCGTCGTTCATAGACGTTGGCTGACAGCTGGACATGTTCTGGGTCTTCGCGGCGCTGCATATAGCGGATGGTTGGCACCTGACTGCGTGGGATGTATTGGATGATGCGCTTGTGGGCCAAGGACTTCAGCACCTCGTGGAGGTCGGCAGGACGCAAGCCACACTGCTGACTGACGAGTGCTTCGTCGATGTATCCGAAGTCGGCAAAGAGTCCGCCGTAGTTGCGCAAGAGGGTGACGATGAGACGGTCTTCGCTGTCTGAGAGGTCGTTGAGACGATAAAGCTCGTGACGCTCCAACAGGAAGCGCACGCGCGTCTGTAGGTCGGGCGCTGCATCGTATTCTATATAGCCTGCACGTTGTAGAATTTGCAGGGCGGAATGAACACGCACAGGGAAGTGGTGGAAACGCTGACAGAAGACGTCGATGTTGAACTCGCGGGTGATGCCGAAACCGTCACCTGTAGCTATCTGGAAGAAGTAAGCCAGGTGTTCATAGACCTGACGAATTTCCTCTTTTGGAGGGAAGGTGTCGTCGATACGCTTGGCGAGTTTGGCATTGTCGCCATTGTTATAGAGCAGGATGGCCTGAGCTGGTTGTCCATCGCGACCAGCACGACCAGCCTCTTGGAAGTAGGCCTCGATGGAGTCGGGACAGTCGTAGTGCATGACTAGACGCACGTCGGGCTTGTCGATGCCCATACCAAAGGCATTGGTGCAGACGATGATGCGCACGCGGTCTTGTTGCCAGTCGCACTGGCGCTGGTCTTTCACCTCGTGCTCCAAACCTGCATGGTAAAAGGTAGCGCTGAGACCTGCCTGACAGAGTGCCTGAGCAATCTCCTTGGTACGACGACGGCTGCGCACATAGACGATGGCGGAGCCTTGGGTGTGCTGGAAGGTGTGGATGAGTTCCTGCATCTTGTCAGCGGCATTCTTCACAATATAGGTGAGATTCTTGCGCTCGAAGGACATGCGGAAAACGCGGAACGCGTTTTCTGCTGGAGTGGCGCTCAGCTTAGCGCAGATGTCTTCGACAACCTGAGGGGTGGCTGTAGCAGTTAGTGCCAGGATGGGGATGTCGGGCAGGAGCGTGCGGATGTTGGCAATCTCCAAGTAGCTGGGACGGAAATCGTAGCCCCATTGTGAGATGCAATGTGCCTCGTCAACTGTGATGAACGACACGTGCATGTGGCGCAGCTTGGTAATGAAAAGCTCACTGGAGAGTCGTTCGGGCGACACGTAGAGAAACTTGGTGCGTCCCAGGATGCAGTTTTCCAGTACACGGAGGATGTCATCGTGCGACATGCCGCTATAGACGGCTGCTGCGAGGATGCCCTTCTGGCGGAGGTGCAGCACCTGGTCTTTCATCAGGGCGATGAGTGGGGTGACAACGATGCACACTCCTTCCAGCGCCATTGCTGGCACTTGGAAGGTCAGTGACTTGCCGCCTCCTGTTGGCATGAGACCCAGCGTGTCGCGTCCCAGTCCTATAGACTCGATGATCTGCTGTTGGATGCCACGAAAGTCATCATAGCCCCAATAGTGCTTCAGTATCTCTTTGTAGTTACTCAACGGTCAACTGTCAATCTTCTTCTTCCGACGGCCTGATGCCCTCTATCTGCAGCTGTACCTCGCCACGCTTGTAGGTGTTCTCCTCGATAGTATAGACGATATCGAACGAACGCTTGGACTTGATGTAACGTGCTGCCGACGATTGTCCAAAGGCAATACCGTTCATAACCACTGCCGACTTGGAATCGACGAGTTCCAACTTGATATGTTCCTGATGGCGACCTACCACCTTCGATGTACCAAAGTCATAGACGTTGCGCGTGATGAAAAGCGGTTTGCTATTACCTGGTCCATGAGGTGCCAGACGCTTCAGCTCATTGAGCAGTCGCTTATTAATCTGCTGGAAGTCGAGCTCCATATCGATGTCGAGTGTCTGTTGGGTCTGCTCAGGCAGGATGTGGTGACTGACATACTCCTGGAAACGACGACGGAACTCAGGGATGTTTTCCTGGCGCAGGGTGAGTCCTACGGCATAGGTGTGACCACCGAAGTTCTCCAGCAGGTCGCGACACGACTTGACAGCATCGTAGACGTCGAAGCCTGCCACAGAACGGGCAGAGCCTGACGCCATACCGTCGATGATGGTTAGCACTACGGTAGGACGGAAATAAAGCTCAGTGAGTCGTGAGGCCACGATGCCTACCACACCTTTCTTCCAGCCTTCGTCATAGAGCACGATGGACTGCTGGTGTTGCTGACTCTCTAAGCGTTCCACAATCTCGTTGGCCTCGACAGTCATCTGCTTGTCGACATCCTTGCGCTGCTCGTTGTATTCGTTGATACGCGTAGCCATTGTCAGACTGCGTTGCAGGTCGCGCTCCACGAGCAGGTCTACGGCTTCGCGCCCGTTCATCATACGACCAGAGGCGTTGATGCGTGGCCCAATCTTGAAGACGATATCACTCATGGTAAGCTCGCGATTGGTGAGACCGCAAATCTCGATAATCGCCTTCAGACCCGTCGAGGGTGCCTGGTTCAACTGTTTCAGTCCGTGGAAGGCCAGCGTGCGGTTCTCACCCTCTACAGGCACGAGGTCAGAAGCAATGCTGACGGCACAGAAGTCGAGTAGGGGAATGAGGCGTGAGAACGGGATACCGTTGTTCTTGGCAAAGGCCTGCATGAACTTAAAGCCTACGCCACATCCGCAGAGATGCTTGAAAGGATAGGTGGAGTCGTCGCGCTTCGGATTGAGAATCGCTACGGCAGGAGGCATTACCTCGTCGGGCACGTGGTGGTCGCAGATGATGAAGTCGATGCCTTGCTCCTTGGCATACGCTATCTCCTCGACGGCCTTGATGCCGCAGTCAAGTACGATAATCAGTTTTACCCCTGTCTCTGCGGCAAAGTCTATTCCTTTCTTACTAACACCATAGCCCTCTTCCTCGCGGTTGGGGATATAGTAGTCAATGTTGGAATAGAACTGCTGCAGGAACTTGTAGACTAGCGCTACGGCTGTACAGCCGTCGACGTCGTAGTCGCCATACACCATGATACGCTCTTTGCGCCCCATGGCGTCGTTCAGTCTGTCCACTGCCACGTCCATGTCGTTCATCAGGAACGGGTCAATCAGCTCGTTCAGCATAAGGAGTCCGGCCATCACGGGACTCATCCCGATCTTCTCGGCCAGCTCGTTAGCTGCTTGCTGTCTGTCTGGTGTCAGTGGTTCGTAATTCCATTTAAATTGCATTTATATTATTATTTATTTTCTTGTCGTAAACAGGGGTATCGTATGCCATAGGTACACAATACGCCTTCAAAGTTACGAAGAAAAAACAAATAAATGGAACGCGCGACTGTTTTTTTAACAGAAATTGTAATTTTCGATGTTTCGAAATCTCGATGCTAACTGTAAATCTTGCTCTCGCGACGGCCTTGCAGTACAGCGAGGGCATTGAGCGCCAGTGCCTCCATCTCGTCTTCGCCAGGGAAGGTGTAGACGGGTGCCAGGAAACCAATGCGACGACGCAGCTCGCTGACGATATAGTCAGAGTGGGCCATGCCGCCAGTCAGCAGGATGGCGTCAATCTTACCGCAGAGCACGGCAGCTTCAGCAGCGATGTTCTTGGCCACATGGTAGAGCATAGCCTCGACGATGAGTTTGGCGTGCTCGTCACCATCCTTGATGCGTTGCTGAATCTCGCGCATGTTGTTGGTGCCCAGATGGGCGTTGAGTCCTGCCTTGCCAGCAATACGCTTAAGTAGCTGTTTCTCAGAGTATTTGCCACTAAAACAGAGGCGGATGAGGTCGGCAGCAGGCAACGAGCCAGCACGCTCTGGTGAGAAAGGTCCCTCGCCATCCAGCGCGTTGTTGGCATCAATGGCGCGACCGTGTTCGTGGGCAGCCACAGAGATACCTCCTCCCAGATGACAGATAATGAGGTTCAGGTCTTCATACTCCTTGCCGATGCCTCGCGCATAGCGACGAGCTATGGCGCGCTGGTTTAGGGCGTGCCAGATGCAGATGCGGGGCATGAGGGGCGAACCGCTGATGCGTGCCAAGGGCGACAGCTCGTCTACGACACCTGGGTCTGCAATAAAGGAGCGACAGCCAATCTCTTTTGCTATCTCGTGAGCGATAAGACAGCCGAGGTTGCAGGCGTGGTTGTGCATGACGCAACCGTGCAGCGTGTCGTCAATCATTTGTTGGTTAATTTCATAGACACCACCAGCAATGGGCTTCACCAGTCCACCACGTCCGATGACGGCATCAAACTCCAAAGGAATATCGGCGGCAGCCAGTTCGTCGAGCACCAGTTGCTTGCGGAAATCCTGCTGTTCAGTAATAGCATCGAAGGGCGCTAACTCTTCGGGTGTATGCGTGATGTTACGCAGCAGGATGGGTTTCTCGTCTTCGTAGACGGCCATCTTCGTACTTGTAGAACCAGGATTGATGACAAGTATTTTCATATGGCAGCAAGGGCTAGTGAATAGTATTTGGAATCAGGACTGTCGGCACGTGAGGGAAGCACGCAACAGCATTGGGTGCCCTGCAGCACACCTGCCGTCTTGGCATAACCGAAGAGCGTCAGCGTCTTGTAGAACACATTGCCCGCCACAATATCTGGGAAGATGAGCGCATCAGCCTGTCCGTCGATGACACTCTTGATGCCTTTCTCGTGCAGCGATACGCTGTCTAGCGATGTCTTCAGGTCTAACGGACCATCGATGATGCAGCGCCCAAACTGTCCACGTTGGGCCTCTGCAATGATTTCGAGGTAGTCGACAGTATAGGGGAAAACCTTGGCGCTGACCTTCTCGGCACAGTGGATGAGCGAGATGCGTGGCTCCTCAATGCCCAGCGCATGACACACGTAGTTCATATAACGAATCTGCTGGCGACGTTGTGTAGGCGTGGGGACAGGGATGACGGCAGCATCGGTGAAGAACAGCAGTTTCTCGTATTTGGGGATCTCAGCCATCGCCACATGCGTCAGCACATGCCCCTTACGGAGGATACCGTTCTCCTTGTCGAGGATGGCACGCAGCAGCACGTCGGTATTAATGAGTCCTTTCATCAGGATGTCGGCCTCACCGCTCTTACAGAGTGCTACGGCACGTCGGGCACACTCGTCCTTGTCGTCGCCATCCACATAGATGGGTTCGATGAATCCCATCTCCTTGCCTTTCTCTACTGCATAGCGCGTGCTGGCATCATTGGCACAGACTACGGCCACACGTTTGCGGTCTCCCCGCTCTTGCAGGAAGACAATCATGTCGTTAAGGGTTCTTATTGGTTTCATAGTTATTAGGGGGTTAACGTCGACGGGTGAACCGTCGACCACTATCTACGTTCAGGGAACCGTCGACCACGATTAGCGCTCAGCGCGCATCGGGTTGTTCAGGAAGTCCTCGTAGGCCAGTCGGATACCGTCCTCCAGCTCGGTCTTGTAGGTCCATCCCAGCTTGGCGGCCTTGCTGACGTCGAGCAACTTGCGAGGTGTGCCGTTAGGACGTGTGGTGTCCCATTCGATGCGTCCTGTGTAGCCAACTACTTTTGCAACCAACTCTGTCAGCGCCTTGATAGTCAGCTCCTTACCAGTACCAGCATTCACCGTTTCATTGCCAGAGTAGTTGTTCATCAGGAACACGCAGAGGTTGGCGAGATCGTCGACATAGAGGAACTCACGGAGTGGCGAGCCATCGCCCCAGCAGGTGACCCTTTCCAGTCCTGCCTCTTTCGCCTCGTGGAAACGACGGATGAGGGCTGGCAGCACGTGACTGTGCTCAGGATGATAGTTGTCGTTGGGACCATAGAGGTTGGTGGGCATCACGGAGATGTAATCAGTGCCATACTGGCGGTTCAGGAACTCGCAGTATTTCAGTCCGCTGATCTTGGCTAACGCATACGCCTCGTTGGTCTTCTCCAACTCGCTCGTCAGCAAGCAACTCTCAGGCATAGGCTGTGGTGCCATACGAGGATAGATACAGCTGGAGCCTAGGAATTCCAACTTCTTACAGCCGTTCTTCCACGCCGCATGGATGACGTTCATCTCCAGAATCATGTTGTCGTACATGAAGTCAGCCAAAGCGCTCTGGTTGGCAATGATGCCACCAACCTTAGCTGCTGCGAGGAACACATATTCGGGCTTCTCTTCGGCAAAGAACTTTTCAACAGCCTCCTGACGGGTGAGGTCGAGTTCCTTATGCGTGCGCGTAATAATATTGGTATATCCCTGGCGTTGAAGCTCGCGCACGATAGCGCTACCTACCATGCCACGATGCCCAGCAACGTATATCTTACTGTTTTTCTCCATTACTTTACAATACCTTTCTCCAAGTATTCTGCCAGATTGGTGCGCACCTTCTCTGCGGCACCGTCAGAGGCAACCTTGGCCATATCAGCGTCTACCATGATGTTGACGAGTTCCTCAAAGCTGGTCTTGTTAGGATTCCAGCCGAGCTTAGCCTTCGCCTTGGTGGGGTCACCCCACAGGTTGACGACATCGGTAGGACGATAGAAGTCAGGCGAAACCTCAATGAGCACCTTGCCCGTAGCCTTGTCGATACCCTTCTCGTCGGCTCCCTCGCCTTGGAACTCCAGCTCGATGCCTACGCGCTTGAAGGCGTAGTAGCAGAACTCGCGGACAGAGTGTTGGACACCAGTAGCGATGACAAAGTCGTCGGCCTTAGGCTGTTGCAGGATGAGCCACATACACTCCACGTAGTCCTTGGCATAACCCCAGTCGCGCAATGACGAGAGGTTACCCAGGTAAAGCTTGTCCTGCTTGCCTTGCTTGATGCGTGCTGCAGCCAGCGTAATCTTACGCGTTACGAAGGTCTCACCGCGGCGCTCGCTTTCATGATTGAACAGGATACCTGAGCAGCAATACATGTTGTAGGCCTCACGATACTCCTTGACAATCCAGAAACCATACTGCTTAGCAACAGCATAGGGCGAGTAGGGGTGGAATGGTGTGTTCTCGTTCTGTGGCACTTCCTCTACCTTACCATACAGCTCAGAGGTCGATGCCTGATAGATGCGACAGGTCTCTGTCATTCCCAGCTGACGAACAGCCTCTAGGATGCGCAATACACCCACAGCGTCTACGTCAGCGGTAAACTCAGGAGAGTCGAAGCTGACCTGTACGTGACTCTGTGCGGCGAGGTTGTAAATCTCTGTGGGACGCACCTTACCGACAACGCCCAGTATGGACATTGAGTCGCCCAGATCGGCATAGTGCAGGTGGAAGTGAGGCTTACCTTCGAGATGGGCAATGCGCTCACGGAAGTCTACCGATGAGCGACGAATGGTGCCATGTACCTCGTAGCCTTTCTCTAACAGGAATTCAGCCAGATACGAACCGTCCTGGCCTGTAATACCTGTGATCAGCGCAATATTTTTATTTGCCATAAATTCGTTTAATTCGTGTTTTTATTTGTCTTGTCCGCTGAACTGCTTGATGCGCTGTTCCTCGGAGAGCTTGCAGATGAGCAGGGTATCGTTGTTCTCGGCGACGATATATCCATCGAGTCCCTGGATGACAACTTTCTTTTCCTGCGTGGTGTGTACGATACAGTTGTTGGTTTCAAAGAGCGAGATGTCCTGTCCAATGCAGGCGTTGCCGTAGAGGTCTTTCTTCGACTGCTGTTGCAGCGAACCCCATGTGCCCAGGTCGCTCCATCCGAAGTCGGCAGGACATACGAAGATCTCCTCAGCTTTCTCCATGATGGCATAGTCTACGCTGATGTTCTCACACTCTGGGAACAACTGGTCTATCTTCTCCTGCTCCTCAGGAGTGCCGTAGACGGGCAACAGTCCCTCGAAAATCTTCGACATTGCGGGCTGGTAGATACGGAACGCATTGACGATGGTGTTCACGTTCCAGATGAAGATACCTGCATTCCAGAAGTAGTTGTTCTTCTGGATATAGCGTATGGCAGTCTCCAAGTCTGGCTTCTCGCGGAACGAGTCTACACGGAAGATGCCTTTGTTGCGCAGGGAGTTGGCTGAGAGGTTGGCCTCGATGTATCCGTAGCCTGTCTCAGGACGTGAAGGTTTCATACCCAGCGTGACGATGGCGTCGCTGTCGCTGGTGAACTTCATGCAAGCCGTGATGATACGACGGAATTCCTCGATATTCATGACCACATGGTCGCTGGGTGACACCACGATGTTGGCCTTGGGGTCACGCGACTTGATGCGCCACGATACGTAAGCGATGCAGGGGGCTGTATTGCGACGACAGGGCTCGCAGAGAATATGGTCCTTGGGCATGTCGGGCAACTGTTCAGCAACGGTAGCTGCATAGTTCTTGTTGGTGACTACCCATACATTCTCCGCATCTACGATGCCTGCGAAACGCTCTACGGTGAGCTGCAGCAGTGACTTGCCGATGCCCATGACATCAATGAACTGTTTGGGCTTCTCAGCCGTACTCATAGGCCAGAAACGGCTTCCTACGCCGCCAGCCATAATGACCAAGTGATTGTTGATTTTTGCCATAATGTTAGTTGCTAAGCTTTTTTATGCTGCAAAGATATAGAATAATTTTATAATAAACTAATTTTCTGCCGTCTTTTTCTTCATCAATTGTTTGACGGCAAACCACACAATCGCAATGAGCACCAATGCGACGATGGCAATCTTGATGTATTCGGCATACTCCTCAATCTTGTCGTTGAGTTGTTCCTCAGGGACGATGGTATGCAGATACCAACCCAGTCCGGCGAGTATGGCGTGCCAGCAACCTGCACCTATCGTGGTGTAGAGCAGGAACTTGCCATAGTGCATACGAGCCAGTCCGGCAGGTATCGAGATGAGGTGACGGATGCCAGGAATGAGTCGTCCTGTCAGGGTGGCCACGATGCCGTGGTCGTCGAAGTAACGCTCTGACTTCTCCACCTTCTCCTGGTTCAGCAGGCACATCTTGCCCCACTTGCTGTTGGCAAACTTATAGATAACAGGTCGCCCAACATAAAGGGCTACAAAGTAGTTGATAGACGCTCCGAGGTCTGCTCCGATGGTGGCAAAGAGAATGACCAGCCACACATCGAGTTGTCCGCTGGCAGCGTGGTAGGCGGCAGGGGTGACGACAAACTCAGAAGGCACAGGTACTACGGTGCTCTCCAACAGCATCAGAAACAGAATGGTGCCGTAGTTCAGATTACCTAAAAGTGTTGTTATAAAATTCATATTTTTCGATTTTTCGATATTTCGATGCTTAGACTATTTGTTGAGCCGTTGCTCCATATATTTGACATATTCATTGGGCTCCATGCCTTCAGGAAAGAGGAAACCCAGTACGAGGTGGGCCTCGCGTGGATTGATCTTGACGCTTTTGCGCAGATACTCCAAAAACTCATCGTTCTTTCCCAAGTCATGACAGCACAGCGCCATGTAGGCATGCCCTTTGTTGAAGTCGGGGGCATAAGCGTTGACCACCTCAAAGAATTTCTTGAACATCTCGTAGCTGCTGTTGACATAACGGTTGTCGTAGAGCGACACGATGATGCGCAGCAGTACTGACGGCGAGTTGTCCGACTGTCGGATGGCATCCTTGAAGGTCTCTTCGGCTTCTTCAAGCATTCCGTTTTCCAAAAGGATATGTCCACGAATCACCATCAGGTCGGTGGTATCGCCAGGCAACTCCATTGCAGCATCAATCATCTCCAGCGCTTTGGAGGGCTGTTTCATGCTGCTGTAGCAGAAGGCCAGTTCCAAATATATCTGTGGCAATACCTCTGATTCTTCATCTGCCACGCTGAGTGCGTGTTCCAGATAGCTGACGGCTTCCTCGTGGCGCCCCAGATTGACCAGACAGACACCTTCGTCAAGCAGGATGACATCATCGTCGGGCATGAGATTCTCCAGTCGACGGAAGTATTCCAGCGCCTCCTCATAGTTCCCCAAGCGGAACAGACCGTTGGCCTTGCTGGACAGTCCGTCAGGGTCGTTGGGATTGATGGCGATGGCATATTCTGAACTGGTGATGGCATTGCTGTAGTCCTCGTCCATAAACTGAGCCGTAGCCAATGCGTTCCAGTAATGGCTGGAGTAGGGGTCACGGTCGATGAGTTCATTGAAGAGTTTTTCAGAGTCTTTGTATTTTCCTAACCCCATGAGGGTACGTGCCATGAGTTCCTTGAAGTCACTACTGTCGTCACCTTTCGAGCGCATCATCCACTGGTAGGCTTTGTCGTTAACGCCATAGTCGACGTAGAGGTTGGCGCAGTCCTTGATGAAGTCTTCCCACTCGTCTTCGTTGACGCTCTTGGCATAGCGACGCAGGTAGAGGTCTGCCTGCTCGATATGTCCCTCGGCAATCAAGATTTCCGCTGTCAGGTAGTGGTAGTCAGGATCATCCTTGTCACCAATGGCTTCAGCATAGTGGTGTGCCAGTTCGTTGTCGCCCATCATCAGCGCCTCGCGTGCTTTGAAGACGTTGGGCAGTGTGGCGTCAGGGTATAAGTCCAGGGCACGTTCTATAGCCTCGGCGGCCTTGTCACCCTCGCCGTGGTAGTTGTAGTAGTCGGCCAGGTCGACAAGGTCGTCGGCATCCATAAAGGGTCGCTCTCCTGCCTGGAGTGCTGTCTCGTAGCTCTCGAGCAACTCTTTGAAATCTTCTGAATTGAAATATTCTTCGTTATATTGCATTTATTTCTTCCACGAGTCCTTCAGACCTACGGTCTTGTTGAATACCAAGTGGTCAGCGGTAGAATCGAGGTCAATGGTGAAGTAGCCGATGCGCTGGAACTGCAGGAATGCAGCGCCACACTCTGACCCATGGTCAGAGAAGTGTGATGCATAAATCTCCTTGAGGTAAGGCTCTACGTAGCAGTTATTGCGAACAACGAGTGACTGCGGATTGAGCAGCTCGCGGAAGTCGCGTCCGTCGGCATCGACACTCTCTACGCTGAAGAGTCGGTCGTAGAGGCGCACCTCGGCAGGCACGGCCGTCTTGCTGTCCACCCAGTGCAGCGTCTTACCCTTGATCTTGCGGTCAGCACCAGGCATGCCGCTGCGGGTCTCTGGGTCGTAGGTTGCATATACGGTGGTCACGTTGCCCTCGCTGTCCTTGTCGCAGGCGTGTTCCTCGTCGCACTTGATGATATAGGCGTTCTTCAGACGTACCTCCTTGCCAGGAGCCAGACGCTGGAACTTCTTCTCAGCAACCTCCATGAAGTCGTCGCGCTCAATCCACAACTCACGAGAGAAGGTGATGGTGTGTGTGCCGTCGGCCTCGTTCTCAGGGTTGTTGATGGCTGTCAGCTCCTCGCTCTTGTCCTCGGGATAGTTGGTGATGACCAGCTTAATGGGGTCGAGCACAGCTGATACGCGAGTGGCCTTCTTGTTCAGGTCGTCGCGCACGCTGGCCTCCAGCAGGGCATAGTCGTTCAGGGCGTCAAACTTGGTGTAACCGATAGAGTCGATGAAGTTGCGCAGGCTCTGCGACGAGTAGCCACGACGACGCATGCCGCAAACTGTTGGCATGCGGGGGTCGTCCCATCCGCTCACTAGCTTCTCGTCAACCAGCGCCTTCAATTTACGCTTTGACATCACGTTGTAGGTCAGGTTTAGGCGGTTGAATTCAATCTGGCGGGTACCGTCGTACTTCTCGTCAAGGATGTCGGGATTGAAGTCGGTAGTCTTGCCCTCAGCCTTCTGCTCCTTGATGTACTCGCGCAGCAGTTCTACGAACTTGTCGTAGAGCGGACGGTGAGGCACAAACTCCAGCGTACAGATAGAGTGGGTGACACCCTCGAAATAGTCTGACTGGCCGTGGGCAAAGTCGTACATGGGGTATGCGTGCCACTTAGTACCTGTGCGGTGGTGGGGAATCTGAATGATGCGGTAGATGATGGGGTCGCGGAAGTGCATGTTAGGGTTCGCCATATCCAGCTTAG
The DNA here is from genome assembly GCA_902800925.1 of uncultured Bacteroidales bacterium. GTDB lineage: Bacteria > Bacteroidota > Bacteroidia > Bacteroidales > Bacteroidaceae > Prevotella. The sequence continues at coordinate 45,049 of CADCGD010000024.1, forward strand.
CACGCAGCACCATGCTTCCCTCTACAGCCTCAGGAGTGTTCATCTGCTCAAACAGGCGCAGGTTCTCCTCGATGGGGCGGTCGCGGAATGGGCTGGCCACACCAGGCTGTGTGGGTGTACCCTTCTGCTCGGCAATCTGCTCAGAGGTCTGCTCGTCAACGTAAGCCAGTCCCTTCTTGATGAGCCATGTGGCGAAATCCCACAGCTTGTCGAAGTAGTCAGAGGCGTAGTAGATGTTGCCCCACTTGAAGCCGAGCCACTTGATGTCGCTCATGATGTTCTCCACGTACTCCGTATTCTCCTTCGTGGGGTTGGTATCGTCAAAACGCAGGTTGCAGACGCCACCAAACTCCTCGGCAACACCGAAGTCCATGCAGATGGCCTTAGCGTGTCCGATGTGAATATATCCGTTGGGTTCTGGTGGGAAACGGGTCTGCAGACGTCCACCATTCTTACCTGCCTCCAGGTCCTCTTTTACAAACTGTTCTACAAAGCTGAGGCTTTTCTTCTCCTCGCCATTATTAGTGATTTTTTCTTCCATGTTTATAAATAATGTGTAATTTGACTGCAAAGGTACGAATAAGTGAGCAAAATGCCAAATTTATTTGAGCATTTTCGATTGCAAGGCCACACTCATACCTTTAGGTGGGAGAACGAAAGTACCTTCAATCCCTGACACATCGAAAAAAAGAGACTGTTATTTGGCAGTCTCGCTGTGCTCCGATTGGTATTTGCCCGTGCCGTTGCAGGCGGTACAGATGTGCTGACCATCAGGAGTCTTGCCCATGCCGTAGCAAGTGGGGCACTTACCTTCCTTTTTCAGTTTCTCGGCTTCTTTAGCTTTCTGCTTGTCGCTGGGCTGATTTCCCTTTGGACTCGTGCTTTTAGTGCTGTTCATTCCCTGTTGTACACTATCCTCAATGATGCTGCTTACCAAGATATCACATGAACTCAAGCACAACACGACCACCAATGACAGGGTCGCATGCCAGGCGCGGTATGACGTGAATTTTTGTGATTTCATCTTAGTGCTGTTATGATAATAGTTACTTTTATGGGGTGCAAAGGTACGACAAAATGGACAAATAAAATGATTACTGATAGCACGACTAGCCACTTGCACCAACTGGCGCAACTCTCCAAGCTGTTCCTTGCGAATGCGCTCGTTCACGACGTAGCCTTTCACAAGATATTCTTTGAGAACCCTGTTGGCCCATTTTCTAAACTGCACACCTCTTTTACTCTTAACACGATATCCTACAGAGGTCACCATTTCCAGATTGAAATACTCCTTCTCATGAGTCTGCGTTTTGCCCTCCATAGCACCATGTTTAGTGGTAGTCGCAAATTTTGCGACTACCACTTCATCGGCCAATTCCTCCCTGAGAGCATTGTTGATGTGCTTACTGATGGTTTTATAGTCACGCCCAAACAGCGTTGCCAGCTGCTGGCGCGTCAACCATATCATCTCACCATCCATTCTCACCTCCAGCTGAATGGCATTGTTCTCGTCCTTGTAGATTACAATCTTATCTTGTTTCATAACAATTGCAAAGTTACTACTTTTCTACCAATATAGTATGCAAAAATCGAAAATGTTACACTTTAGGAAGTTTTTTTCCATTCAGACCTCAGGCATCATACATCTGCCATCATATATAGTATGCAATAAACAGAAATGTTACGTCCAATAAGAAAGTTATAAAGTATTTTCTATCTTCCCAATCATCCTTCTTGCCCTGTCCTTGATAATTTCTGTGCTGAAATCAATATAGCGATGGCATTCTGAGATGAAACGATCTCTATTGGTATAACCACCTCGCCAGTAAGTAAAACCCTTTGAGGATATAACGGGATGATAGTTATCATCCACATAATATTCCAGCATGTTCCCATCAATGAATCTTCGCCAACCATCCTCTCCATAGAACGGCTGGAAATCTTCATCATTGAGCGTAACAAGTTCTTCCAAATCTAAGTCTCTGTCTGCCTGATGAATCAGCACCTTATAGAGCGCAGCCAAGAAACGATCTTCATAGTCGTGCCACTCGTCATGACAACCACGATGTTTATTGATGCTCCACTCACCTATGCGCTTGTCAGGAAGTATGGCCATATTGCCAATAGTATAGCAGGTGGCGTGAAATGTCTTTATCTTCGCCCTCAGTTCCTCATCAGGTTGCCATATCTCACTGAATCGTTCTTTCCAAGGCGTAGAGAATAGCGTGTTATAGGTATTGAGTGTATCACCACGCAACCTACCATCACCTAGATTATCCATCGAGATGTTCTCCCACGTATCAGCAAAGACCACACAATAGATGGCTCGCATCAACTCTGTATCATCAGAGTCGAAATTGCGATTGGGACAGCCATACACTTTGTCGCTTCGCAGGCTACCCAAAGGAAAGTCTGCTAAATGTTTGATGTCGCCATCTAACTTCTCAGCAACAAATGCGTTTATTATTTCTATAGACTTCATGTCACAATCTATTTGGTAATGATAATATCTTTGTCCCGCCTTTAATGGTGTAATCAACATCAAATCCTGTATGACTAACCATATATATATAGGATGTCATACCATTAGCATCTTTGATGGACTTGAACTCATATCCATACAAAAAGCCATATTGCTTCTTGTAGACGAATTCTCCATCACCACCATATTGAATGAGACGAATGAGGGATTTGTCATCTCGATGCTGATGGAATATCTTGTAATCTTCTATCGTTTCCTTGATCATCCTAATAGAGTGCTTGTCTAAAACAGATTTTGCCTGTTCTGCTTCTTTCTTGAAAGCATTCCAAATGGTATTGATCATATTTGACTCATCATTCTTGTATGAATCCATCAGATTAAGAACCAGTAATTTGGCTTTAACTTTCGCTTTCCCATACCATTCATAATGAGCTATCATTAATAGAGAATACACAACTAAGTCGCGATGGTATTCTTCCATTTTGTGCCAAGCATAGTCATTTCTCTTTTCATATCCATTCCTTGATAGAAGCAAAAATTGGCCAAGGTTATGCAATAATGGTTTCATTAACAATTCATGTTTCACGGCCTGGTCTTGCACAATTAACCGCCACATCAAAACTACATTTATCAGAATTTGCGAATAATCGTTTACCTTGACTTTCCTCTCTTCTATTGGTTGTAATATGAACTTGTTCTTGCCCTCTTTATTGGATTTGTAAAATGATTCCAGTCTAGAATCATAGAATTTACCAAGGCGCTTACTATAATATTCTACGCAGGCTTCAAACTTAGGAGAGTTCGCTTCTTCTATGATGTCTTCATATTGATAACTGCTGTCACCATTATCAATATCAGTTACACCATCCAAGTCATCTGACACTCTGCAGGTATGATTATTCTGGCATTTTGACATGCTTGTTGAATGCAACAAGAACTCGACAATTCTTACATCTGGCATCCCCATAATATTTTGCTTGCTGCTATCAGCAATATTGTCAAAATCCTCACTGTCGACAGTTTGTCCTTTGTAATCGTGAGTGCAAGAAAGAGAATTGTTATATTTCATTTTTGTTGCCTTCTCGCGAGGCTCATCATCAAAATACACGTAAGAAAGAATGTTCATCAGATTTGCCTTCCAGTCAATAGATGAATCGAGCAGAGATTCCAATTTCCTGAGATTTTGATTTGGATTACAACGACCAACGATATCGTCTAACACCACAAAACATCGATTAGACAATTCATTACCTTCTTTATCAGAGATAACGACAATTGTCACGCCATCCCATTTATTATCAGCGTCTACAAAAGTACCTCTTTCTGACGGCAATTCTTTTTCAGATATGATATTACCATTGACACTTATTCCACATATCAGATACTTGCCATCGACAACATCTGAATAGATGAACAATTTATCGTCTATTATTTCACTACTTCTGATATGATATGGTAGTGATGATATTTCTTTATTTGTAAGCTCTGGCTTTCTCAATGACTCTTTCAAATCAGGCTTGATTCTGTTCCTTTCCGTAATGGCTATACCTAATTCTTCAAAATAGTCAATATTTTGTTTAGCGTGAACGAGAATACAGGCTTCATCATTAATGCCGTTAAGAGCATTGTGCGTGGCGTTGGCACTTCCGATGATTAAGAACGTTCCTTCGGACGTATCGAATTGCATCAATTTCCCATGTAATTTCTTACATCCATTGTGCTCTTGCTCGCGCACATCTTCCCATAGGTAAAACAAAAGCCAAGTGGGCGTTTCTGATAACAAACTGTATGGATATGTTCCATCCTTTGTTACGACACAATGTATCTCTTGTGGAGAAAAAATCTGATGCATTGCCTTGATCATATCTCCGTTGACATCATAGAATGGAGATACTATACTTATTGCATTGACTTTAGCTTTGCCAATGGATGCGGATATTTGTGATAAGATGCTTTCATCTATATTACTCAAGAATCTGTATGATTCATCATTGATGATAATATCTGAAGATGTAGTGATTCCTGAAACGTGTTCTAGCCAACTTGAATTGTCGAGCATCCATTGAATTTGCTGGGACATGAGAAGGGATTTCGGCAGGAATACACTCATTAGATAATTCCACGCCTTGCCAAACAATGGTGCATATATAGAATTCTGTCCATTTAAACTGAATGCGCCCCAAATCTCTTCGTTCAAAGAGAATCCACTATAAGTTAGATTGCCTGAGCCAACAAACAGCATACCTGCATCCTGGCCTATCAGTATTACTATTTTAGGGTGAAACACTCCATGACTATTTGGCTGCTGTCTGACCAGCGTATATGTCTGACTCGAAGGATCCAATTTGTACGAAGGATATTCCTCTAAAAGGTGGTCATAGTTGCCAGCATCCATCATAACAATCACATTTGTTATACCACATGCTCTTAATCTGGGCATAAAATAAGAGTTGAAGAAAACGGGGTCAAACGTATAGCATGTCAGAACGGCAGAATGAAAGACGTACTGACGCTGACCAACCAGTTCAAACAAACTATGATTATTTATTGTCTTCATCATTCATTCTGTTTAAAAGTTCAACACCAAGGTTTGTCACACTACCATCTTTCTCTATCATATCCAGGTCTATCAAGAAATTGCGCAAAGTGTCAATTCTGGGAGATGTGTGAGAAGAAGGCCAATCTTCAAGAAAACGGATGTTGCCATTTTCTATCGAGAATTTCTGAGTGGCCAGTCCTGTTTGCAACATTTTACGGAACGACACTTTGTAATGGCGAAATATCACATCCTCAGTTATCAATTTGTAGACATATTTCACAAATGGTGTTTGAAGGTTGGCTGAAGCATCTTTCATAAAGTCGCAGAAATTTTCCACCTCAATTCCCCAGTCATGATAGTGTTGTTCTGACTCATCAGCATAACCTATATTCTCCTTGTAAAACCACAGCAGATTATTGATTGCATCAGAAACATCGTTCTCCATTTTCTTTTGAGTCAAGCCAGCAATGACAACATCTAAAGTAACTGAGTTATCAACGTTAAAATCAATAAGTACCTTTTCTGATAATTGAGAAGCTACTATATCAATAGGAGTCCACAAGCTAGATCTTAATTTTATGGTAGAAAGCAAGATATTGAAAATGCGTGTGAGCTGATACTGCCAGTTATCGTCCAAATAATAAGCATACCATCCCCAGATAGTCTCATCTTTTTGACCACGATGGAATTCTTGATACATGTATTTCGAAAAACCAGTAGCTTCCAAGGATGTTCTCGCATTGGTCAAATACCGTAATACATGCTTTATGCTTTGTTTTCTATGAGAAGCTGATAGTTCGATAGTTGGGCTATCTTTTTGCAATAATAATTCCTGCAACCATTCGCGTTCTTGCGAACTTGTTGGCATAACTTTCATGTTGAACGAATCACTCAGATTGCGTAGTTCTTCAAAACTCACTTCATCTTTAGATGCAAGGTTGAGAAATGTTTCTCCGTCTTGGCCCACTGTCGAAGCGAAACTATCTGCAAGAATCTTTCCATTGATGAAGCCGTCTTCTTTTCGAATATTATATAATTGCGGATAACTGACATTGGCTCCTATCAGGCCGATTTCTACTAATGATGCGCCATAGTACTGCCTGAATATGCCACCAGCATTTGCCCAATATGTACCAACTCCAAACTTCGCTCCATCTTTAAGTGATATTTTGTCTGAATTGTTTTGTAACTGAAGCAATGCGTAATTGATGCCAGGAATACCCTGCGAATCATCTTTTGTTGCATTTACCAATGCTAATAGCAGTTCCGCTCTCCTCAAGTATGGATTGAAATCATTGACCTCAACAGAATCCTTGTCCTCATAGAATTTGTTGATGAGCCAACAATAAAAGCTATAATAGCGTATCCTGCTCGATACGTTGTTTAATCCTGGCAGAAGTTTTGCAAACAATTGTTCTGCCACATTTCTAATCCCCAGTTGATTTAACCCCAGTTTTAGGTTTATCCCATCATTCCAATATGGAGCAACATGTTTATCTGTATTGGCAATTACCATAATAATTCCTATTATAAATTATGCTTCTAATTATCTGCGACAAAAGTAATACATTTCTGACAAATAGCCAACGAATTAGGGAATTATTCTGAAAACAACTCACCCTCCACATAATTATCTTTGCTAGAGAAGCGGATGGGGAAAGCGGGGGTCTTACTTACAACATCTTGCTGAACAACAGGCTCGTCATGCATGAACGGGCTCTTGCTGCATACATACTCTGCCATCTGGAATAGCTGGGTCATTACATAGTTTACTACTTTGTCCATAATCTTATTGTTTTTTAAGTTAAACTTCGAATTATGGGTGCAAAGTAAAGCGAAAGGTGTCCCATAAGTCAGGACACCCTATGAAATTTTAATATCTTTTAAGAGTTTCGGCTATCATTTGCCGCATTTTCTCGCGTAATTCCAATGGTTCAAGCACTTCTATGCCGTTGCTGTGGCGCAATAGTTCGCCAAGGAAATCGCTGGTGGGACGGATATCGAAAGAGAAATCAGTATAATGCTCAGTACTGGCAATTTCGCGCTGTGAGTGATGCAGGGGAAGGGTGCGAAGGTAGTTTGGCATCCAATTGTGCGCACGGACGACGACGTGGGTCATAGGCGTATCGTTGGTCAGCACGCCATAATACTCAGAGAAATAGGCCTGTGCAGAGAAATCGGCAGGCATCTTGAAGACCTCGTCCGTCAGTTGCGCCATCGTCATACGGTCGAGGGCATAGATGCGCATCTGCTCCTCGTCGTTAAGCGCTAAAAGATACCACCGCTGACGAAACAGCTTCAAGGCATAGGGGCAGACAATCTTCTCGTAACCCTCGGCCTCGAACTTCTGGTAGCCTATGCGCAGACGGTGATTGCCCTTGATGGCGCTGATGATGGTGTCGAGATACTGCTCTCCAGCAGGTGCATTCTCAAGTGCAAGCCGCTCCTTAACGGCAGCGCTGTCAGCCAGCACGCCATGAACGGTGAGCGTGGAGAAGAGCCAACTCTCGATGCTGTCGTCGCCGAGTGCCTCCTGATTACTGATATAATACTTATAGGTACGTGGTTCGCAGTCGATGACAATGCCAGACATATCTTGAATGGCATCGCGATGGCGGTTGAACGACGAGCGATGCAACGGATTGCCGTCGGCCACTGCGTCATCTATCCACTTTTGGTTCAGTTCCTCGAGGGTCAGTTTGCCGTAGGCCCTGAGCGTATTGATGATCCAGATGTACTGGCGAAATATCTGAGCTGGTTTCATGACTGCAAAAGTACAAAGAATTATTGAAATACTCGTATGTTTTGAACAAATAATCTGCAAAATGTTGTCTCGCCCTAACACCCTAACACACTCACATTAGGATTTCTGCATGTTTGCCTAACATAGGTATTATATATATTCTATATTTTATATATATTATAATATATATAAAATTAATATAGACAATTCTTGTTAGTTCCACACTACGCAAAACGCAAATGTGAGGGCGTGAGGGCGTTAGTGTGTTAGGTGTCTCTGAACTTTGAATTTTAACATTTCAAATAAATCGAAAATAAAATCGAAAAAAGCCTTGTTTTGCTTTTGAAATTTTCGTAACTTTGCATTGTCAAAATCAAGGTAGTCTCACGGCGCCACGGGACAGCCTGATAGCGATGCGTATTAGCCTGATACGGCGCCATATCAGCCTGATACGGAGGCGAATAAGCCTAAAAACAAGACGGAAACGAGATGAAAAGAAATTTCCATAATTTCCCATAATTTCTTTCCAAAAACAAAAACATTAACCAAAGTATTAACAATTAAAAAACACACAACATTATGCCAGTATTTTATCGTTTGCATCAGGACCAGTCGGTCGGAACTAAGAGAAGTGGAAAGTGGTATGCCCGCATGGTGCCCACGTCGTGCATCAACACGAAGCGCGTGAAGCTGGACGGCTTCGGCTCGTTCAAGATCGGCATCAACTGCAAGGGTGCCCGTTCGGCAAAGGCCTTCACCGTCAACGACAACATCGAGGACCTGCACGTGGTGTTCACCCCGGAGCGCACCACCGACAATGCCGGTAACCGCGTGAAGCAGTTCCTGCAGGGAGCCACCTGCATAGAGTTGCCTGACAACAAGGTTGTCAAGGAGGACGAGGAGCCCGAGCCTTAAACGACCACGTGTTTTTTTTGACGACAACTTGGACATTGCAACGCCACACTCTGACCTTGGTCAGAGAACAAGGACAACTTTTTGCCTACGACGCAACCGCGTCTACGGAGTCCAGGAAAAGACCACAGATTTATTATAAAAGACAACTTGGACAACTTTGGACAACTATAACAATAGCCTACGACGCAACCGCCGTCTACGGAGTCCAGGAAAAGACCACGGGTTTATTATAAAAGACAACTTAGACAACTTGGGACAACATTAATGTTAGCCTACGACGCAACCGCGTCTACGGAGTCCGAAGTCAATTGGAGAAATAAAAAAAGTTGTTTAAGTTGTCCAAGTTGTCGTTAAAATAAAACTTGTCGTTAATAATAAAAAAGTTGTAGTTAAATTTTAAAGTTGTATTTAGCCATGAAGAACAAGGAGTTTTGGAAGACGGTGATTCACATCATAGTGACGATACTCACCGCACTGGGCACTACGCTGACCACCACGTCGTGCATGGGTCATGGACCATTTTAAATGAATTTTGTGAGAATTTATCCCGCAGAACGTGATATATTTTCGATTTTTTCAATTTTTTAGTGTTAAAATTATAAAAATGCTTGGAGAATTGATTTGAATCAAGTATATTTGCACTCGTTATCCTGAATACAATCTTTTTACCTTAAAAGGCTAATACCTAAATGAGATAGGATGCTCTCCACTGTGAAGTAGGGGGCATTTTCTTTTATTGGACTATTTCACTGTTTATTTATTCTATTCCCCGTTCGTTGAGTGCCTTGGTATAGCGGGCAGCATTCTTCAGGTGCTCCTGATAGGTACGCGCAAAGTTGTGGGTACCCGAGAAATCCTCCTTGGCACACATGTAGAGATAGTCGTGGCGAACGTAGTTGAGTACGGCATCAATGCCCTTCACGGAGGCTATCTTGATAGGACCAGGGGGCAATCCCTCGTTGCGATAGGTGTTGTAGGGACTCTCCACGTCGAGCAGCTTGTTGTAGATGCGCTTCAGCTCAAACTGTTTCAGCGCAAACTTAATGGTGGGATCAGCCTGCAGGGGCATGGGCTCGTGCAGACGATTCAGGTACATGCCGGCAATCATGGGTTTCTCCGTGTTGTTGGCCGTCTCCTCGTCGATGATGCTGGCCAGGGTGCATACCTCGTTGGGTGTCAGCTGCATCTGTGCGGCTTTCTGTTCGCGGTCGCCCTTCCAGAAGCGGTCGTGCTCACGCTGCATGCGCTGCAGGAACTTGTCCATAGAAATGTTCCAATAGATGTCGTAGCTGTTGGGCACGAACATCGCGGCAATGGTGCAGGTGTCGTAACCATACTTCTGACAGGTCTCCTGGTCGTAGAGGGCCGTAGCGATGGTGGCGCTGTCAAGCATCAGCTTTCTTCCAAGAAAACCAGCCAGACGGTCCATGGTGCGCACCTCGGGGATGGTCAGCATCATGCTTACCTGTCGGCCGTTCTTCAGGTGGCGGAACACCACGAAGGCACCCTCTTTGGGTTCAATGGCATAGCGACCCGTACGGATGTGGTCACTATAGTTGCTGTGGCGAATGAGCGTTGCCAGTCCTGTCATGCCAGCAGTATTGGCAATGGCTCCCACCTTGGTGATGACAGAGTCTCGTGTGTCGTCGTCGTCAATATAGACATATTGCGTCGTGTCGGCCTTGGAAACGGGGGTGAGCATATAGATGGCTACCAGTACAAGAATCAGTACCATTCCTGCCGCAGCAATATATAAATAGGTGCGTGTATCAAACTTTTTCATATTTCTTGGTATTTTTCCGCTACAAAGGTACGAATAATTCATAATTTATAATGCATAATTCATAATTATTTCGTACTTTTGCAGAAAAGTTTGCAAACCATGAAACTGAAATTCACGATAAACTATAATACAGCATGGGGTGAAAGCATGCATGTAGTCATCAGCTATCATAGTCAGGATGGCACGCAGCGACAGCAGAACCTCATCATGCTGACCGAAGACGGACAACTGTGGACGCTGGAGACGGCAGCACTGGTCAGTCGTCACCATCCGCTGTCGCACATCAGCTATCGCTATCAGGTGGAGAATGCCGACGCCGAGGTGTTGCGCCAGGAGTGGGATATGGTGCCCAGGGTCTATTTCTTTGATGCCTCACAGAACTACATCTTTCCAGACCAGTGGCGCGATCGTCCATTGCCTTACCATCTCTATAGCGATGCCTATCACACTACCCAGCACGCACCGCGTGGCGAGGAGGTGGAGGCTTCCCGTGTGCCCTTGTTCCGTCGTACGGTGCTCTTTCGCGTCTCTGCGCCCCAGTTGCAGAAGGGTCAGGCTGTTGCCGTCTGTGGCAGTCATCCTGCCATTGGCTCGTGGAACACGTCGCGCTACCAACTGATGCACTATGTGGGCAATGGCGAGTGGGTGCTGTCTGTCGATGCCTTGGGTTGGCTGATGCCCATAGAATATAAATATGTGGTGGTGGACACTGCAACACATGCGCTCGTGGCATGGGAAGAGGGTGATAACCGCGTTATCTCTGAGGAACTTACTGACGGACAGGTGCTGGTGCTCTATGGTGAACCCTTGCGCCTCTGCGAAGCCTCGTGGCGACTGGCTGGTGTCAGTGTACCTGTCTTTGCCCTGCGCAGTGAGCACAGCTATGGCGTGGGCGACTTTGGCGATCTCAAGCGCTTTGTAGACTGGGCAGTGGCAACGGGAATGAAAGTTATCCAGCTGTTGCCTGTCAACGACACCACGACGAACCACCACTGGTCTGATTCCTGTCCTTATAATATCACCAGTTTCTTTGCCCTCCATCCGCACTATATCGACTTGGAGGCGGCAGGAACCCTGCGCTCGAAGACGAAGATGACGCAGTTTATGCGTCGCCGTCAGGAACTCAACGCCTTGCACTATAGTGACTATGAGGCCGTAGACCGCGTGAAATCAGAATACCTTCAGGAACTCTTTGACGAGCAGGGTAAGACGGTGCTGGCAACGAAGGAGTGCAAGGCGTTCTGCGAGGCTAATGCCGACTGGCTCCCTGACTATGCGGAATATCGCCAAGAGGCACTCGACTACGTGAGTTTTGTGCAGTACCTGTTGCACCAACAGCTGACGGCTGCTGCCGACTATGCCCGTGAACAGGGCGTGGTGCTGAAGGGCGACCTGCCCATTGGCGTCCATCGCGACAGCGTGGAGACGCGCAAGCACCCTGAACTCTTCCACCTCGACGCACAGGCTGGTTCACCACCTGACAACTTCTCGCAGCATGGCCACAACTGGGGCTTTCCGACTTACGACTGGAACGAAGGCTTGTCGCGTATGCTAAGGCTTCGTCTTAGCCGTCTCTCGCAGTATTTCGATGCCCTGCGCATTGACCACGTGCTGGGCTATTTCCGCATCTGGGAGATTCCTGTCGAGGCTGTCGATGGTGTGCTGGGCCATTTCTCACCTGCGTTGCCGTTGACCGTTGACGAGATAGAATACTTCGGACTGACCTTCCGTAAAGAGCTGTTTACCAAGCCGTTCATCAACGACAGAATCATTGATCGCCTCTTTGGCATTCATGCGGCTTATGTGCGCGACAACTTCCTCGTGCGCAAGGCCTATAACCTCTACGATCTTGCCGACCAGTGTGCCACCCAGCGGCGCATCGCCACACTCTTTGCCGACCGTCGCGACGAGAATAGTCTGTGGATACGTGACGGACTGATGCGGCTGGCCAGCAATGTCCTCTTCCTGGAGGATTCGCATCAACAGGAGATGTACCATCCACGTATCGGTGCTACGCAGGAACCCGTCTTCGAGGCGCTGAGCGATACGGAGCGCGATGCCTATCTGCGACTCTACAACAACTACTTCTACCAGCGCCACTCGTTCTTCTGGGGACAGCAGGCCCTGCACCGTCTGCCTGCCATGATGGGCGACTCGCGCATGCTGTTCTGTGCGGAAGACTTAGGAATGTTGCCCGACTGTGTGGAACCCGTCCTTGACCAGTTGCGCATCCTGACGCTCGAAATACAGCAGTTGCCCAAGCAGCAGGGTTTCGAATATGCCCATCTGGAGGCCAATCCCATCCGTTCTGTCTGCACCATTGCTACCCACGACATGACGCCTCTGCGCCTCTGGTGGCAGCAACAGCCGGAGCGTCGTCAGCGCTACTATGTCACGATGCTGCAGAAGGAGGGTAGGGCGCCAGAGCAGTTGCCTGCCCACCTGGCTGAGGAAATCATCGCCCGCCACCTGTATTGTCCCTCGATGCTCTGCATCCTGCAGTTGTCGGATTGGCTGGCTATGGACTCAGAGCTGCGTTCGAAGCGTCCTGAAGAGGAGCGCATCAACACCCCCAGCGATGCCTATAACCGTTGGCAGTACCGCATGCACCTGACCATTGAGGAACTGCTTGAGGCCACGAAGTTCAATAACAAGTTACGCACCATGATTCAGCGCTCGCGCCGTTAGACAAACCATGAAGATGAAGAAGTTGCTGGGAATCGTAGGACTGTGGCTGATGGCTGTTTGTGCGTATGGACAGCAGGTGCAGTTGGATACGCTGAAGGTTCAGTATGTGGATTTTCAGGGAAAGACACAGTGTGGAGAGTTGGTTTGTAATAAGTTGATAGCTAGTGATTTGCAGGAGATATTCGAAGAGCTCTATAAGGCAAAATATCCCATTGAGCGCATTCGTCCCATCTCGGAATATGGCAACGATGACGAGCGCTCCATGCGTGCCAACAACACGTCGTGCTATTGCTATCGCGTGGTGGAGGGCAGTACGAAACTGTCGAAGCATGCACAGGGATTGGCCATCGATATCAATCCGCTGTATAACCCCTGCGTGAAGCGCAAGAAAGACGGCACATTACTCATTCAACCTGCAACAGGCAAACCCTATGTGGACCGCTCGAAATCGTTTAAGTACAAGATTACCAAGCAAGACCTCTGCTACAAGTTGTTCATCCAGCACGGATTCCGTTGGGGTGGGGCGTGGCGCTCGCTGAAAGACTACCAGCATTTCGAAAAGTGAGTTTTTTCTGAAAAAATATCCGTATATCATTTTTTCTTCGTACCTTTGCACGCTCAAAAAAGAATAAGGAAGAGAAATGATATCAGTCGAGTCCTTACGCGTAGAATTTGGCGTGAAGCCTCTGTTTGCAGGTGCCAGCTTCGTGGTGAACGACCGTGACCGTATAGCCCTTGTGGGTAAGAACGGTGCAGGAAAGTCGACACTGCTGAAGATACTCTGCGGACAACAGAAGCCTACAGAGGGTGTGGTGAGCATACCCTCCGACACCACCATCGGCTACCTGCCGCAGGTGATGATATTGCAAGACGACACCACCGTTCGTCAGGAAGCCCAGAAGGCTTTCTCGAATGTGACGGAGCTGAAAGCCAAGGTCGATGCGTTGAACCAGCAGCTGGCTGAGCGCACGGACTATGAGAGCGAGAGCTATCTGGCACTGGTTGAGAAGTTTACGCTGGAGCATGAGCGCTATATGATGTTGGGTGCCGACAACTGCGAGGCAGAGCTGGAGCGCACGTTAATGGGTCTGGGCTTTGAGCGTTCTGACCTGGAGCGTCCCACCAGCGAGTTCTCAGGAGGCTGGCGCATGCGTATCGAGTTGGCGAAGATCCTGTTGCAGAAACCCGACGTTTTGTTGCTCGACGAGCCCACTAACCATCTGGATATTGAGTCTATACAGTGGCTGGAGCAGTGGCTGGCACAGTCGGCAAAGGCTGTGGTGCTGGTCTCTCACGACCGCGCCTTCATCAACAATGTCACCAATCGCACGCTGGAGATTTCCTGTGGTCAGATTGTGGACTACAAGGTGAAGTACGACGAGTATGTCGTGTTGCGCAAGGAGCGTCGTGAACAGCAGTTGCGCGCCTATGAGAATCAGCAGAAGGAGATTCAGGAGATGCGCCAGTTCATTGAGCGCTTCCGCTATCAGGCCACCAAGGCCGTACAGGTGCAGCAGAAGGTGAAACAGCTGGAGAAGATTGTGCCCATCGAGGTCGATGAGGTCGACAACTCTGCCCTGCGCCTGAAATTCCCTCCCTGTCTGCGTAGTGGTGACTATCCCATTATCTGCGAGGATGTCCGCAAGGACTATGGTGCCCATACCGTCTTCTCGAATGTCAACCTGACCATCAAGCGTGGCGAGAAAGTGGCCTTCGTGGGTAAGAATGGTGAGGGTAAGTCTACGCTCGTGAAATGCATCATGGGTGAGATACCTTTCGACGGACACCTGAAGGTGGGACACAATATCCAGATAGGCTATTTCGCTCAGAACCAGGCACAGCTGCTGGACGAGGAGCTGACCGTGTTCCAGACGATAGACAATGTGGCTAAGGGCGATGTGCGCCTGAGAATCAACGATATACTGGGCGCTTTCATGTTTGGTGGCGAGGCGTCAGACAAGAAAGTCAAGGTGCTCAGCGGTGGTGAGCGTAGCCGTCTGGCTATGATTCGTCTGCTGTTGGAGCCTGTCAACCTGCTCATTCTTGACGAGCCTACCAACCATCTGGATATGCCTTCGAAGGATGTGCTGAAAGAGGCTATCCGTGCCTTTGACGGTACCGCTATCATCGTCAGCCACGATCGTGAGTTCCTGGATGGCTTGGTCAGCAAGGTCTATGAGTTTGGTGGTGGCAAGGTCAGAGAACACCTCGGTGGTGTGTATGACTGGATTGAGAGTCATCGTAATGGGACTGATGGGGCTAATATGCTTAATGGGTCTAATAAGGCTAATGGGCAACCCATCAAGCCCACTAAGCCCATCGAACCCACGAAATCCTCCAAGACTGATTACGCCGCCCACAAGGAACAGCAGAAGCTGTTGCGCAAGGCCGAGCGTGCTGTAGAGGAATCAGAGCGTAAAATCAGCGATATGGAGCGCCGTCTGAAGGAACTTGACGACTTGCTGATGGTGCCTGAGAATGCTGCCGACATGACACTCGTCACAGAATATACCTCTACTAAGAAAGCTCTTGATGAAGAGGTGGAACGCTGGGAGAAATTGTCGGAAGAGTTAGAAACGCTCTCGTGACCTCGAAACTTCGAAACCTCGAAATATCGAAACATCGAAATATCGACTAATAATAGAAAACAATGAAAAAAGTATTAACAATGATGGCATTAGCAATGATGACCGCAACGGCTTCGGCACAGTTGAAGTCTGGCATCCACATGGGTGACCTCGACCAGTCTGTGCGCCCAGCCGACGATTTCTATGAGTATGCCTGTGGTGGATGGATGAAAGCCAATCCACTGCCTGCCGCTTATTCGCGCTACGGCAGCTTCGACCGCTTGGCCGAGGATAACAACAAGCGCATCAATGGTATTCTGAAAGAACTGCAGGAGAACACCTATCCCGCAGGGTCGGTAGAGCAGAAACTCAGCGACCTCTACAAGCTCGCGATGGACTCGGCACGCAGAGAGCAGGACGGACTGGCTCCTGCCATGCCCATCATCAAGCGTCTGGAGACTGCCAAGACCAAGGAACAGCTCTTTGCCATCCAACTGGAGTTGATGCCTTATGGTAACTCGGAGATTTTTGGCGCCTACATCGGTGCTGACGAGAAGAATGCCACGCAGAACATCCTGAACTTCTTCCAGGGTGGCCTGACGCTGGGTCAGAAGGACTACTATCTGGAGAACGACGAGGCCACCGTGAAGATTCGCGAGGCCTACAAGAAGCACATCGTCCGCATGTTCCAGCTCTTTGGCTTCAAGAAGGGTGCTGCCGAGAAGAAGATGAAGAACATCCTGAAGGTGGAGACGGCGCTGGCCAAGGTGTCGAAGTCGCGCACAGAACTGCGTGACCCTATAGCCAACTATAACAAGATGACACTGAAGGAGTTAGTCGCTATGTGTCCAAACCTGCAGATTGAGCGCCAGATGAATGCCAAGGGCATCAAGAGCCAGTACATGCAGGAGGTTGTCGTTGGTCAGGTAGAGTTTATGAAGGCTGCTGACAAACTGTTTAGCACGATGTCTGCCGCTGAGTATCGCGACGTGATGGAGTGGGGCCAGATAGACGGAAGTACAGGCTATCTGAACGACGAGGTGCGTGCTGCCAGCTTCGACTTCTATGGCAAGGTGTTCTCTGGACGTAAGGAGGACCACCCCTTGTGGCGCCGTGCTACCAGTCAGGTGCAGGGTGTGATGGGCGAGGCCCTGGGTCGTATCTACGTCAAGAAGTACTTCCCTGCCTCGTCTAAGGAGCGCATGAAGACCCTCGTAGAGAACCTGCGCATTGCTCTTGGTGAGCGTATTGCTGCCCAGGACTGGATGGACGATTCGACGAAGGTCAACGCCTTGCTGAAGCTCAATACGTTCTATGTGAAGATTGGTTATCCTGACCGTTGGACAGACCTTTCTGGCTTAAAGATTGATGCAAAAAAATCTTACTATGAGAACATGAAGGAGTGCAGCCGTTTCTGGAATGCTTGGCGCATTGATCATACGGCAGGTAAACCTGTTGATAGAGATGACTGGCACATGACTCCGCAGACAGTGAATGCATACTATAACCCTACCACGAACGAAATCTGCTTCCCTGCTGGTATTCTGCAAGTTCCATTCTTTGATCCAACGGCTGACGATGCCTTCAACTATGGTGCTATCGGTGTCGTCATCGGTCACGAGATGACCCACGGTTTTGACGACCAGGGACGCCAGTATGACAAGGATGGAAATATGCATGACTGGTGGAAGAATGAGGATGCAAAAAACTTTACAGAACGTACAGACAAGTATGCAGACTTCTTCTCGAAGATCAAGGTGCTTCCTGACCTCAATGCCAATGGTCGTCTGACGCTGGGTGAGAACCTGGCTGACCACGGTGGTCTGCAGGTGGCCTATACAGCTTTCCTGAATGCTACCAAGCACAACCCCTTGTCCGTCATCGATGGGCTGACACCTGCTCAGCGTTTCTTCATCGCCTATGCTGGTGTGTGGGCAGGAAACATTACAGAAGCTGAGATTCGTAACCGTACCAAGAGTGACCCTCACTCACTGGGTCGTTGGCGTGTTAATGGTGCTCTGCCACACATCGATGCGTGGTACGATGCTTTCGGCGTGAAAGAAGGCGATAAGATGTATTTGCCCAAGTCTGAACGCCTGCCTCTTTGGTGATGTTTTAGACAAAAAACAGAAAAATGCCGTCGTAAATGAAATTTACGGCGGTTTTTTTTGTGCGTTTATATTTTTTTTGCTATCTTTGCAACTGACATTTTTAACAACTGCATAATGATAGACGATAATAACCCTCAAACAAGCAATTTTGAGCGCACGGTAAGACCACAGCAGACGCTCAATAGGACGATGGACTCACAGGAGCCGTTAACTCCGCAGCAGCTGTTTTCTCCCCAGCGGACAATGCAGCAGGCGCAACAGCAGACACAGCAGCGCCAGGCGGCAGGAAAGAAGTGTCCTTTCTGTGGCGCCATCAACGATCCGGAGGCCATGTTCTGTGCACAGTGTGGTCAGCCCATCAGTAAGGCTACGTGTCCTCACTGTGGTGCCGAGATAGACCCAGATGCAGACTTCTGTGAGGTCTGCCATCATTATATCCGTAAAGACGTATGCTCCTATTGTGGTGCACACCTGGAAGGCAGCGAGGCTTACTGTCCTGAGTGTGGCAGCCCGCGAGGTGGTATGGTGTGTCCTACATGCCATACGCTGAACGACTTTGCCTTCTGCAAGAAGTGTGGTACGGCGCTGACCAAGGAAGCCCGTCAGTTGGTAAGACAGTTGCAGATGAATCCAGACTACCAGCAGTTGCTGGAAATAGTCAGGGACTACTCTAAGCTGGAGAATGCACTGCCCTACAATTCTGAGCGCGACATCCTCAAGGAACAGGCCAATGCCAAGCTGCGTGAGCGCGTGCTCTCGCTGTTGCAGAAAGATGAAGGCGTAGAGCTTCCCATCATTCCTCCCGTAGAGTCGAAGCGTATGACCCGTGAAGAGCTGGAGGAAATCAAGGCCGTGAAGATCAAGATGCTGTCGACCATCCTCGACAAGTTGGCAGTGCCACCTACGACATCACCTGTTCAGGCACGCAACTTCGCAATGGCCAGCAAACCCGTTGGCGTCCGTTTGGCATGGGTCTGCAACTACAAGCACGCCATGCATAGCAGTCCCTGCGGATGTGCCAAACCCCATCTGGGCGGTAAATGGGTTGTTTTAGGAAAGAATAGTACTGAAGAAATTAAAGACGACAAATAACATATGGATTTGGATGTGACCAACCGACCAACAGGTCCAGTCAATAACGAGGCCACCATCAGAGTGAATGCACCGAAGTCTCAACAGGCCGGTGCTCCCGATATCACCGTCAGACCAGGCACTGGGATGCAGCAGAACGACGATGATAACGAGTTTCGCGATGGTGACTTTGTGCTGAAAGGTAGATTCTACCGCGGTATCAAGTGCTTGAGCGATAACTCAGGTGAGGCACAGGTGTTCCTGGTAGAAGGCGACGAGGGTGAACGTGTGCTGAAAGTGTACTATCCCAACTTTACCATCAAGAAGGAACTGATGCGCATCATCCAGAATTTCAATCTGGAGATGGTCGTCAAGATTACCGACTATGGTAAGACCTATGTGGATGGTAAGAACCGCGACTACGAACTCATGGAGTATCTCCGTGGTGGTACGCTGGCAGACTACGACCTCAACAGCGACTACAACCAGTTCCGTCGTATTGCCTTGCAGTGTGCTGCTGCCTTGGCCTACTGTCACAACAACAATATCATCCACAAAGATATCAAGCCTGGCAACTATTTCTTCCGCGATGAGGCGCATAAGGAGGTGGTGCTTGGCGACTTCGGTATCTCCAGTATCATTGAGGATGAAGGCCGTCTGCACAGGACGACGCAGGCCCGTACGCCTGTCTATGCAGCTCCTGAGATGTACAACGACGTCATCGATGGTGAGGTGGAGATTACGCCTGCTGCCGACTACTACTCGCTAGGTATCACGCTGATGACGCTCTGGCTGGGTGAGAACCCACTCGTCCAGAATGAGCGTGTCATGATGCGTAAGAAGAACGAAGGTCGTCTGCCACGCATCAACGAACTCCCTGACCGAGTGAAGATGATTGTGCAGGGTCTGACAGCAGTCAATCCTGCCAGCCGTTGGGGATATAACGAGGTAGAGCGCTGGTTCCTGGGCGAGGATGTCCATGTGGATATCTCGTCACCACTGCTGAAGTATCGCAGCTTCATCGTTGACCCAGAGCGCAACCTCGTAGCAGATAACGTCCACGAGTTGATTCCGCTGTTGATGGACAACGAGCGACTGGCTACCAGTTACCTCTATAACGGTCGTATTCCTGGATGGTTGGAGCAGTGCGGTAACGTCAAGCTGTGTTCTGCCGTCAAGGACATTATCACCAATCGCTATCCTGTTGATCAGCGTGCAGGTCTCATGGCATCGGTCTATGTCATGGAACCCACTTATCCTTATACGGATTTGCGTGGCAATAAGTGTGACGACATCCATAGCGTGGCTCTCTCCATCCTTAGCTATATGGAGGAATACGCCTTCGCGCTGAGAAATCCGAACGACAACGTCTTCCTTTATATCGAGGCACATACGAAGGCGGATATCAATCGTCTGCGTAGCTACTTCGCTCAAGGTTCCACGTTGACTCAGCGTGTAGCTATCCTGCGACTATGCTACGAGATTGACCCAGAGATTCCGTTCCTGGTGAAGTATCCTTCTGGCAACGTGCAGGACATCGTCCATTCCTTCGGTTACGAGAACTGCTCTGAGGACGAGTGGGTGAGCCTGAGCGATGGTCGTCTGCTGTCGTGGATGTACAGCCACGAGGATTTGATGGCGTGCGAGGCATTGCGTGCCATGATGGAAAAGGAGGAGCCTTCGCGCTCGCTGAGTTACAAGATTCTCTATAACCTCGACCGTGAGGCGTCTTACGACTTGCGCGATGCAGACACCCCCTACAAGGTGGGTGAGATTATGCGCGACGAGTTGAAGACGTGGCAGGACCTGTCGCCAGAGGAATTTGAAGAAAAGATTGGCGAATTTGCCGACCCGAATGGTCGCTTCTACTATTTTGCCCAGTTGCATGGCTGGTATGATCAGTTGGCACAGGCCAAGGCGTGCTTCGACATCAACAGCTCGGAGAACAAAGATCGCCTGGGGGCTTACGACCTACGTACGGCAGCCTATCGCTTCTGTCGCATCCTTGGTGCCATTCCCGTCTATGTCCTTGAAGACGGTACGGAACTCACCGATGCTACCAACTTCGAGAAACAGACGCGTCGTCCCATCTTGTTGGGTGCTATGCGACATGGTGCCTTGAGCCAGTGGATGTCCGTCTTCTTCCATGAAGACCCGCACAAGAATTTCGAGGAGCCGTATAGTTATGAGCGTCGACTGGAAGAGTGGGTGATGAGTCTGGGAGAGGTTGACCAGAACCAGTTGTTCTACAAGCGTCTGATGACTGCCAAGCAAGAAACAGAGCAAAAGTACTCAACGGTCAAGAAGGAATATACCAGGGCAAGAAACAGGGAGCGTCGCTGGCGCACCACGTTCTTCAGCCTCTGTGGTCTGTGGCTTGTGCTGTTGGTGATTTTCGGCATTGACAATCGCGACGATGTGATGGCACGCACCTCGCTGACCATCATGTTGCCTGTGGGTGGCGTGT
This sequence comes from uncultured Bacteroidales bacterium, assembly GCA_902800925.1. Taxonomy (GTDB): domain Bacteria; phylum Bacteroidota; class Bacteroidia; order Bacteroidales; family Bacteroidaceae; genus Prevotella. Next base: position 66,415 of record CADCGD010000024.1, read on the forward strand.
CGGCCATCATCGTGGCACTGAGAGCTTTCTTCAAGGGCTATGGCTTTGTGCTGAGTCTCTTGTGGGGTGCCCTTGGCCTGTTGACGGCATTGATTCCTATTGTCACCCTGAAGTATGTCTATAACTCGCATCCAGGCTTGTTTGTCCCAGCACTCATCGTGATTACGCTAATCTATATGCTAATCAGTAATATAACGAATACGCATCGCGATTCCAAGATGGAGGGCCAGTTCATTGGCGAGGTCATGGAGTCTGATGTGAAGACCACGCTGATGGAACCGCTGGTGTACACCTTCAAGCAGAAGTCATACCGCTTCAAGGGCTCTAAGTTCGCCTTGCTGGACGATGTCGCCAATCAGGTACGCTCCATCAGTGGTGAGTCTGTACTGCACTATAAAGTCTGGACGTTGATGGTGGCTCTGGTATTGTTAGAGATGGTTCTCTTCAATCCGAGACTGTTGAATTACAAGATACCAGATAAGGAGAAGATTACGCTTTCTCCGAATAAAGTCATTGAACAATTACAAAAGGATAAAGAATAAATATGGTTTGTGAGCATTGTCAAAGGGAAAACCGCTCGATAGCCAAGTTCTGTAAGTATTGTGGACACCCGCTGGTGTCGCAGAACATTCTGGACCGTCTGGTAGGTCTCGACAACGTCAAGCAGCAGCTGAAGACCGTTGTCGATACCTATACCTATCTCCATTCGCGCAGGGATGTGATGAATGTCCGTCTGAGCGTGAACACCATTATCATTGGTGAGACAGGTACTGGTAAGACTGCTCTGGCAGAGGTTATCCGAGACTATTTCCATCAGTATAAGATCATACCCAAACCCAAGTTGACGATGGTTGATGCCGTCGACTACCAACGCTTTGTGGAGAAATGGGACGAGAACGTGCAGAATGCCAAAGGCGGCATCCTCTTCTTCGACAATGTCCAGAAGCTGTTGCCCGACCGTTACTCCAACCAGGTGAATCCGTTGGATAAGCTGTTTGTCGAGATGGACAAATGGGACGAAGACCCCATTGTCATCATGGCTGGTCTTCCCAAGGGTTTGGACGACTTCTTAACAGCAAACCCTGCTGCCCAGAACCGTTTCAAGTACACCTTCCGACTGCCTACTCCTGGTTATCAGGAGTTGTGCGACATCTGTAAGATGGAGTTGCGTACGAAGTATGGTCTCACTGCTTTCTCTCCAGAGGCAGACAACAAGCTGTTGCGCTTCTTCCAGTATCAGGTCAAAATCAAGGACGACACCTTTGGCTACGCCCATGTAGCCATCAAGACGGCAGAGGACATCTTCACCTCGTTCATCAGTCGTGGTTCTGCGGCAGTGATGATAGAGGAACGTGATATCCGTGGCTATGTGCCCGAGGAGCGTTCGTTGGAGCAGATTCTCAGCGACCTCGACCGCTACATCGGTATGGACGAAGTCAAGAAGGCTGTCAAGGAAATCGCCTTTACCGTACATAATAATATACAGCGTGCGCAACGCGGACTGGGTGAACAGGAGAAGGTGGGCATCCATATCGTGCTGACGGGTAACCCAGGTACTGGTAAGACCACCATCGCCCGCAAATTGGGCGAGATTCTGGAGTCGATAGGTTATCTGGACAGCGGACACGTTGTTGAGGTAGACCGTTCGAAGATGGTCAGCCCCTATCAGGGAGAGACGCCCAAGGTGGTGGACCGCCTGTGCGACAAGGCCATGGGGGGCATCCTGTTTGTCGACGAGGCCTATACGCTGGCTCCGCTGAGCAGTGGTGGCGAGAAAGACCAGCAGGGTACACAGGCTCTGGAGCAGTTGATGAAGCGCATGGAGGACGATCGCGGCAAGTTCGTGGTCATTGCTGCAGGCTATCGCCAGGAGATGGAGAACCTGTTCCGCATCAATCCTGGTGTACGCAGTCGTTTCAGCTATTTCCTGAACATCGACGACTACAACCCCGACCAGCTGTTCCAGATTATGATGGTCTTTGCCAAGGAGAAAAAGTACCAGTTCACACCAGAGGCTCAGGACCTGACGCAGAAGATGATCACCGAGTTGTACAATTCGCGCGACAAGGACTTCGCCAACGGCCGTACCATGCGCCAGCTCTTCGACAAGATCTGCGCCAAGCAGGCTGAGCGCTTGCAGAATGTCGACATCACGACGCTCTCTAACGAGCAGCTGATGATGATTGACGTCAAGGATATTCCCTACAACGCTCCGCAGGCTGTCGACTATACCGAGTGTCTGTCCAAGCTCAACGGTATGGTGGGACTTGCTGGCGTCAAGAAGGAAATCTCGAACCTTGCAGCGTTCCTCAACCTCCAGATACGTCGTGGCGAGACCAACACGTTCCAGGGCAAGCACTACGTCTTTACGGGTAATCCAGGTACTGGTAAGACCACCGTTGCTCGCATCATGGCAGACGTCTTCCGCACGCTGGGTATCCTGTCGCGTGGCCAGCTGATAGAGGCCGACCGCTCGAAACTGGTGGCAGGCTTTGCAGGTCAGACAGCCATCAAGACCAACCAGCTGATAGACTCGGCCATGGGTGGCGTGCTGTTCATCGACGAGGCTTATACGCTGAAGTCCAACGACCAGGATTCCTTCGGTGCTGAGGCTATCGACACGCTGCTGAAGCGCTTGGAGGACGATCGTGGTAAGTTCATCTGTATCGTTGCAGGCTATACGGACAACATGCACGACTTCATCGATGCGAACCCAGGACTGAAGAGCCGCTTCACGCAGACCATTCATTTCGACGACTATACGCCTGACGAACTCACGCAGATCTTCCTCAACCTCGCCAAGGGTAAGAACTTTACTGTTGACGAGGAGACAAAGGCTACCATCCATCGTCAATTCGAACAGCTCTACCTGCGTCGCGACAAGAACTTCGGCAATGCCCGCGAGGCACGCCGCATCTTCGACCAGGCAGTCGAGAAGCAGAGCCAGCGTCTGGTAACGATGATGGGTACTCCCGACTTCAAGGAAGAGGATATGTACCGTATCACCTCTGCCGACCTCGAGGTGGAGATGGCTGCCAAGGCACGTCCGCTCGACGAGGTACTCAACGAGCTCGACGAGTTCATCGGCATGCGCTCTGTGAAGAACATGATACGCCGTCTGGCCGTTCAGAGCATGTTCATGAAGCAGCGTGCTGCTATGGGAGCTGGCAGTGTTCAGCAGATGGCTATGAACTTCATCCTTACGGGTAATCCTGGTACAGGTAAGACCAGCGTGGCCCGCAAGATGGGTGAGGTGCTGCAGGCTATGGATATCCTGCCCACCAGTCGTGTCATCGAGGCCAGTCGTGCAACGCTTGTCGGTAAGTACATGGGTGAGACACCGAAGATAGTCAACAACATGTGCGACAAGGCCATGGGTGGTATCCTCTTCATCGACGAGGCCTACACCTTGTCGTCAGACAACGATATGTACGGCAAGGAGGCCATTGACACGCTGATGAAACGCATGGAGGACGACCGCGGCAAGTTCGTGGTCATCGCTGCAGGCTACAAGGACGACATGGAGACCTTCCTGAATGTCAACCCTGGACTAGCCAGCCGCTTCAGTCATAAGATGCACATCGACGACTATAATGAAGACGAGCTGTTGGCTATCTACAAGAAGATGGCTGCCAAGGACAACTACAAGCTGTCGCCTGAGGCTGAGTTCAAACTCATGGATGTCATCTGTCGTATGGTTGTCAGCAAGAACGAGTCGTTCGGCAATGCCCGTGAGATGCGTAACATGCTCGATGCCACTATCCAGCAGTTGTCTATGCGTGTCAGCAACCTGCCACAGGATGCCGTTACGCAGGAGACCTATCAACTCATTATGCCAGAAGATATTAAGGAAACATTATGATTATTTGTCCTAGTTGTAGAGAAGAAATAGAGGAATATTCACACTATTGCGACCAGTGTGGACAGGAATTGGTGTACTGTAGCAGTTGCGGTAGGGTAGGCATGGGACGTCGCTGCACACAATGTGGCGGACTGATGATCACTGCCGAGGAGGCCCAGCAGAAGGCACAGTCTGCCAAGCAGATTTCTTCCGTGTCTATGCGTGGCAACGACCTTGCCATCTCTTTGGTGAACGACCTCACCTCGTCTCACCGCAAGCCAGAAGGTCACGATATGCCCGTGATGAGCGGCATACCTACGCTGACGCTGTATAACCCCACGCTCGACATCCGCATGGTGGGTGTCAATGGTGCAGTGATAGGCCGTAAGCAGGGTCCTTATCAACAGTTGTTTGTTGACAATAGGTATATCTCCGGACTCCACGCCCAGCTCATCTACAAGCCTGATACGGGGTGGTGCATCATTGACAAGCACTCTTCGAACGGCACCAAGTTGAACCAGCGCGACTTGCTGCCCGATGTCCCGATGTCTATGAAGTCGGGCGATATCGTGACGTTGGCGAATGTAAATTTACAGGTAAGTATCAGTTAATAAAGAAAAGCATACATGAACAAGATTGTATTGACAGCTGCCAGTCGTGTCGGCAATGTCAGAAGTAACAATGAGGATATGGTATTGGCTTTCGACCGTTTTATCAGAAGCGATATCTATCAGACTGTTTTGTCACCAGAAAACCTGGACCGTTTCGTCATTGGTGTTGCCGATGGCATGGGTGGACACAATGCTGGCGAGGTGGCCAGCGAACAGGTGATGCAGAACCTGAAGTTTTATTACAACGACATGCCCAAGGGTATGAATTCTGATCAGTTGGAGAAGGCCATGAACAACTGGCTGCAGTCCATCCATCAGCTTATCAACGCACGAGGTCATAGCAACAGGACTTTGTGCGATATGGGAACAACGCTGGTGGCCTTGTTGTACTATGGCCATCACTACTATTGGATTAACTGTGGCGACAGTCGTCTCTATCGTCTGCGCGACGGCCAGTTGCAGCAGCTCACCACCGACCACTCGTTGGTCAACGAGGATGGTGAGAAGAAACACTCCAACTACATCACCAACTGCATTGGCGCAGGTTGCATGGACACCTATATGGACATGACCGAGATCACTGACGACTTCAAGGTGGGCGACACCTATGTGCTCTGCTCTGATGGTCTGAACGACATGGTGCCCGACTACGTCATTGAGAAGATGCTGAACGAGGGTGCCACCGCCAACGACCTCTGCGAGGAGGCTAATGATGCTGGTGGTTTCGACAACGTCTCTGTCTGCGTGCTCCGCATTGAAGAGCAAGAGTAAATAGTCGAATAGTAAATCGTCAAATTGTCAAATACATAGATGCCATTAAGATTACCAGATAGATTACCAGCCATAGAACTGCTGAAGCACGAGAACATCTTCGTGATGGACGACTCGCGTGCGCACATGCAGGACATCCGTCCGCTGAAGATTGCCATCCTCAACCTCATGCCGCTGAAGATTACCACAGAGACGGACCTCATCCGTCTCTTGTCCAACACGCCCCTGCAGCTAGAGGTGAGTTTCATGAAGCTGAAGAGTCATACACCGAAGAATACACCCATCGAACACATGATGATGTTCTATCGCGACTTCGAGCAGATGCGTCATGAGAAGTACGACGGCATGATTATCACAGGTGCTCCTGTCGAGCAGCTGGAGTACGAAGACGTCAGCTACTGGGCAGAGGTCACCGACATCTTCGCATGGGCGCGCACGCACGTGACGAGTACCTTATATATATGTTGGGCTGCTCAGGCAGGATTGTACTACCACTATGGCATACCCAAATATCCACTGCCCAAGAAGATGTTTGGCATCTTCCCGCAGTACACGCTCAATCCGCAGTTGCCCATCTTCCGTGGCTTCGACGATGTGTTCCAGATGCCTCACAGCCGCCATACGGAGTTGCATCGTGAGGATATCCTCGCCAATCCCGACCTTGAACTGATTGCTGAGTCGCCTGATTGTGGCGTCAGCATGGTCATGGCGCGTGGTGGTCGCGAGTTTTTCATTACGGGTCATTTGGAGTATGCGCCAGACACCCTCGACAAGGAGTATCGTCGTGACAAGGATACGCGCGACGATGTCGACATGCCCATCAACTATTATAAGAACGACGACCCCTCACAAGGTCCGAAGGTGACGTGGCGTGCACATGCTAACTTGCTGTATAGCAACTGGATCAACTACTACGTCTACCAGGAGACACCATACGATATTAACCAGATTGGTTAAGATGTATGATGGAAGATGTAAGATGGAAGAGAAGTGCGAATGAGACAATTGGAACTGCTGGCACCTGCCAAGAATCTGGAGTGCGGCATCGCGGCCATTGATCATGGCGCTGATGCTGTCTATATTGGTGCTCAGAAGTTTGGTGCCCGTGTGGCAGCAGGCAATAGTGTTGACGACATCCGTCAGCTCTGCGCCTATGCCCACCAGTTTGCTGCCAAGGTGTATGTTACTGTCAACACCATCATCTATGACGACGAACTGGAGGCCACCCGTCAATTGCTCGACGAACTCTCTGCCGCAGGCGTCGATGCCATCCTCGTGCAGGATATGGCCGTGCTGAAGATGTTGCGGAACGGGGACTGTCCCCATGTGAGTAGCGTAGCGGATTACAGGGGGACTGTCCCCCAGTTGCACGCCAGTACCCAGACTGACAACCGCACCGTAGAGAAAGTCAAGTGGTTGGCAGGTCTTGGCTTCAAGAGGGTAGTGTTGGCTCGCGAGTTGTCTGTCGACGAGATTGCCGAGATACACGCGCAGGTTCCTGATGTCGAGCTGGAAGTCTTCGTTCATGGAGCCCTCTGTGTCAGCTATAGTGGTCAATGCTATGCCTCGCAGCATTGCTTTGGCCGTTCTGCCAATCGTGGTGCCTGTGCACAGGTCTGTCGCATGAAGTTCGACCTCGTCGATGCCGATGGTCGTGAGTTGGAACACCAGCGTTACCTCTTGTCGCTCAAGGACTTAAACCAGTCTGCCCACTTGGAAGAACTCGCTGAAGCGGGTGCTACGTCGTTTAAGATTGAGGGACGCCTGAAGGATGCCAGCTATGTCAAGAACGTCGTGGCAGCCTATAGCCAGCGTCTCGACAGCATCATCGCCAAACATCCAGACAAATACTGTCGCGCCTCCAAAGGCCATTGCACCTATACGTTTACGCCCAACCTCAAGAAGACGTTCAATCGCGGCTTCACCACCTATTTCCTGCATGGTCGACAGCCCGACATCTTCTCGCCCGATACGCCCAAGGCTATGGGCGAATTTGTGGGCACTGTCAAGGAGATGCGTCGCGACTCGTTCAACGTAGCTGGTACGGCTGCCTTTGCCAATGGCGACGGACTGTGCTTCATTAATCAGGAGCACGACCTTGAGGGCTTCCGCGTCAATCGTGCCGAGGGCAACCGCCTCTTCCCACAGCAGATGCCTCGCAACCTGCGTCCAGGCATGGCCCTCTATCGCAACAACGATATGGAGTTTGAGCGCTTGCTGGCGCGTCAGAGCAGTGTGCGCAAGATTCCTATTACGATGATGCTCGCACCAACTCCTGATGGTTATTCGCTTGCTTCCGAGGGTGTTACGGCTACCATCCAGTGCGAGCACCAGCAGGCCGAGAAACCGCAGCGCGATAACATCATCCGCCAGCTTTCTAAGTTGGGTGGCACGCCCTACGAGTGTAGTGGGGTAGAGATGCCCTCCGACTTCAACGCCTTCATTCCCAGCAGTCTGTTGGCCGACCTCCGCCGCCAACTATTGGCTGCGCTGAATCAGCAGAATCATGGGGACAGGTTTTTGATTGAATTTGGTTCAAATTCATATCAAACAACCTGTCCCCGTGATTCCGCCCGTGATTCTCGTCCCGATCTCCCTGATTCCGTTCCTCACTACGACTATCCCTATCTTTATAACATCTCCAACCATGCGGCAGCCGCCTTCTACGGTGTCAAGGAACCAACGGCTTTCGAGCTAAACACCCCCTCCTTTTGGAGGGGGCAGGGGGAGGCTCCCCTCTTGATGCAATGCCGCCATTGCCTGCAGTATGCCATGGGCTATTGCGTCAAGCATGGAGGTCAGAAACCCACCTATCGTTATCCGCTCTTCCTGCGCCTGGGCGATGGTCGTCGCTTCCGCTTGGAGTTCGATTGCAAACACTGTCAGATGAATGTCTATGCGGAGTAGGGGATTGTTATATATCGTGTTCTGTCTGCTGTTCCTGACGGCATGCTACAATCGTGGCCAGCAGTCGCCCGATGCCTGGGACCTCACGGAGCACCAGATAGACTCCATTTCCTTCTCTACGACGCATCACTATACGCAGAACTACAACTTCATGGTCAATGCCGAGCGCCTGCCTTTAGCCGATGCCTTGCCCGATATGGCGTTCGACACGCTCTATGTGGTGCGTGGCGAACGCGTCGTCGTTGCTGCCATCCAGATGGTGCCTACCGACACCATCGACTCCGTATGGGTCAAGGTGGCGCGCGACCAGATTACGCAGGGCTGGATTCGTGAGAGCGAGCTCTTGGCTGGTGTCTCGCCCGACGATCCCATCTCGCAGTTCATCGATGTCTTTTCCAATGTCCACCTCCTCGTGTTCATGGCCATCTGTGTCCTTGTAGGCAGTGCCTACGCCATGCGCAAGCTGTTGCGTCGCAAGGCCTACATCGTCCATTTCCACGACATCGACTCGTTCTATCCCACTGCACTGTGCCTGCTCATTGCCATGTCCGCCACGCTCTATGCCTCCATCCAATTGTTTGGTGCCGAGTCGTGGCGACACTACTATTTCCATCCCTCGCTGAACCCCTTCGCACTGCCGTTCCACCTGGGCTTGTTTGTGGCCTCCGTATGGGCTATCGTCATCGTCGGTGTTGCCGTTCTCGACGATGTCCGTCACCAGCTGTCCACCCTCGACGGTCTGCTCTACCTCTCAGGCCTTGCTGCCGTCTGTGCCGTCATCTATGTGGTCTTCACCATCTTCACCCTCTACTATGTCGGCTACCTCCTCCTCGTGGCCTACATTGCCTTTGCCCTTTGGTGCTACCAACGCCATCCCCACTACCGCTATCGCTGTGGCCATTGTGGTGCCAAACTGTGTCAGAAAGGTCCCTGCCCACATTGTGGCACTGTGAATGCATAATGAATTGATTATGGCTAACGAGAAATATACCATTAATTTCAGTGTGTATGCAACCCCTGATAATGCAATCAGTGGCGAGACGCTGTATCATGTGCGTCAGGTTAATTCACAAATGATAAAACGTGAGGATGACCTGGCTGACGTCATTGAGAGAAATACTTCGTTTACTAGTGCTGATGTAAAGGGACTCATTACTGCCGTGCGCGACCAGATTGCCGAATATCTTATGCAGGGTAACACTGTCAGCATCAAGGGCCTTGGCCAGTTCTTTTTGCAGCTGGGTGTGCGTAAAGAGAAAGATGCTGATGGGCACATGCATCGAAAGCGCTTCACAAGTCCAGACGATATCAATGGTAACGACGTGATAGTTGAGGGCATCGGCTTCAAGTGCGACAAGGAGTTTAGGTCACAGATTCTGGGACAGGTGGCCATGCGTCGTGCCGAGAACCTAGCTATGCACTCGCGTGAGGTATCAAGGGCAGAGCTCTTGGTCGGTCTCGACAACTACTGTCGTGAGAACGGACATATCACCCGTAGTGAGTTCCAGCGTGTGTTTGGTGTTACCCGCTATATGGCAGACAAGATGCTTACCGACTTGGTCAGCGAGCCATATCCCAAATACCATCGTGAAAAGGTGGGTGCCGTTTATGTCTACAAGAAGTACGGCGATAAGATTTAATTACCGGTTTGACAATAAAAGAAGTCCCTTCAGCATCGCCTGGAATACCTTTCTGCAAAGACCAAGCGGCTGAAGGGACTTCTCATCCCTAGCTTCTCACCTTTCTATCACCCTATAGAGATTCCCTTGTTCCGTATGGTGGGCGCTGAATCCTAACCGACGCATGTGCTTGCCAAACACCGATTGCGACATCTGATTCATCAACTTGTGGTTGTGGCGCTCCAGCAGTTTAATCATCTGTGCACTGCCCATCTCTCGAGGCTCCTCGCCATCCTTGGCCTTGCGGAAGAAGGTGCTGATAAGTTCCTCGACAGGTTCCAGACGGTAGTATTGCTGGTTGCGCTGTTGCATCTCTTGCTCCATATCCTTTGTGAAGAAATACTGTGCACCGTGTTCCACCTCGCTGACTAATTGGGCATACAACTGGTCGTAGTCTATCTGGTCGGTACGTATCACGTCGTCAGGCTCCAGAATCAGGAAACGGCGCGACCCCGTGCGGTCTGTCAGTAGCTGGCGCTCATTGCTTGTTCCCACAAACGAGGCAATACGTGGCAACTGGTTGAAACTCTTCTTGTAGGCACCAATGAATGAGGGCTTCAGCGATTGCATCATCGACTTCAGGTCGGGCATCTTCTTTACGGGCATCTTGTCGAACTCATCCATGTTGATAATGGCAAATTCAACCATCTTGCGCTGGGCATTACCCTTCGTAGCCAACGAGAAATCGTCGGTATAGCGATCGCGCAGACAGGGTGGCAACAGGTTTTTCACAAATGTACTCTTGTGCATGCCCTGACGCTCGCTTACCAACAGCAACATCACTGCATTGGCATGGTCCTGGTCATAGTGCAACCACTGGGCAACGACAGCTCTCAGCCATACGCGTCCCATGCGCAGACAGTAATCGTCCTGTGAGATGCGTCGTAACAATTCGTCGACTCGGTCCTGACCGTCCCACTGTCCTCGTACCTTGTTCAAATAGTCTGTCACTGGATGGTAGTCGTAGGCGAAGTCGCACTCCAGATTACGTCTGACGAAGCTGTCCAGACAGAAGATGTCGGCACCCTCCACCTCGTTGGCTATTGTATTGAACTGGCGCTTGTCAATCATTACGAACGGTGCTTCCGGACCATCTGCGCGACGACGGTACTCGTAGACATCTGTCACCACATTGTGGCGCACTTCATAGTGCGAGCGCACAAAGTCCTTCATCTCGTTGACGGGGCGCAGGTAGTTTTGCTTGCGCTTCTGGTATTTCTCCTGTTCTGTCTCCACTTTCTGTTCGCGCTCCTTCTCAAGCGTAGCACGCAGCAGATCGTTCTGTTCCTTCATGGTAGCGAGATACCTACTGTCCTTCAGCATCTCGCGAATCGTTTTGAATAACTTTATCATGTCGAAAATCCTTTATTTTTATTTTCAAATTACTTTTCACATGAGAAAAATTGCTTTTCCCATTTGCAAAGATACGACATGATTCCTGCTTTTCAAGCGAACCCCCCAGAGAAATATTGCCATTTTGGGGACTCTTCCGACTATGGCTGTCTTTCGTCTGGCTACAGCCTTCCCTCGTCTGGCTATAACCTTTGATGAGTTGCTGACCTTGGTCAGTAGTACTGCTGACATATGTCAGTAATACTGTTGACCAAGGTCAGAAACCATCCGTCAGTATTTCTCAACTATTACATGAGCACTCTTCTTCTCCCTTCAGCCGTTTCTCCTTTCTACAAAGCCATTCCCGTGAGGCTGAAGGGACTGCTGAAAAATCATTTGAAAAGAAGTCACGTTTGTGTATTATTTCAAAAAATATTTGTATCTTTGCCCTCAGTTATGAAACCGAAAATTTGCGCAAAACGATGATGTTGTATAATGTTAACAAGAAAGAATTCGTATAAAAAAATAATGTTAAATAAGGTAAATTTCTTCTTCATGTGCGTTTTTTTCGCGAAATTTGCAGCAAAATAAACTATAGTTTAATCATTAAGATATGAAAAAAGGATTATTTATTTTTACAATTGGTGCTCTTGTTTTGACGGGTTGCTCCAGCAATGAAGGTTTTTCTGGCCCAAGGGATTCGGTCGCTGAAAATGTGGAAAAGGCCTTTGGCGTTAAATTCGACCCCAATCATGACTGGTGTACAACAACTTCAGGTACTGTATCAATTTCAGGTATTCCTGCTGGTGCAACAAACGTTCAGCTGTTTGCGCTTATTAGCAAGGAGGTAAAAAATGATGACAATCAGACTGAGATTGAGACTTCACTCCTGAAACTGAATGAGGCAACGAATGTTGGCAGTTCCGTAAACTTGGTTTACGATGCTCCTAAAGACCATCAGGCTATCTATGCGGCTGCAGTTGTGAATGGCTATCGCATGATGAAGCAGGTAAAGAATGGCGTTGCCGACTTCTCCGGCAAGAAGAGTGCTGCTGCCAGAAGAAGAGCCGCTGTTGCTCCTGACTATTCAAGCATGAAGCTCTTCGCAGATTCAACATTTGAGTCGTTTGCCAGCCAGCGCGGTTGGTTTGGAGAAAAAAAGCAGTATCTCTATGGTATGAGCGGCGAGGCTTATCAGAAATGGGTGCAGAAGGCTGAGCCTTATTCCGCAGAATATACCCAGCTGTTCAGAGACCTTGTCTTCTCTTATTTCCAGAACAAGGTTAGAAATCTTGAAAAGATTATGGAAAGCAAGCTGGTGAACGACAAGGTTTATCCTCTCACTACTGGTGATGCTCCTATCGTGGTTTCTCCCGTTTACAAGCGCGATCAGGCCACAAGATGGGGTAATGAGGTGTGGAACTCTGACCTCTACTACTACTATTATAAGGAGGAGACTTTGACTGACTATGTTACAAAAGGCGGTAACGCTGTTGACTTCCTGAACGCCCTGCCTAAGTATAAGGCTATCCCCTTCAACCAGCACTTTGGTTCTACTGAGGACGACAAGATTGAGAAACGTGCCTCCTATACTCTGATTTACTGGGGCGATGGTGAGCCTGATTATAACACTCCTGGTCAGGCATTCCCTGCAGGCTACAAGATTGGTTTCATGGTTCGTGCCAAGACCACCTCTGAAGCTCCAAGGAAACAGGGTGAGCTTTATGGTGACGGTCGTTTGAACAACAAGATTAATTTTTGGCCAAACTTTAAGACTTCTAATTTGGGAACCGACGGTCCACGTGCTTGTTGGTTGAATGTTGAAGACAGACTGTTCCTCACCTTCGAGTCAGGTACTGACGACGACTTCAATGATATCATTCTGGAGGTTGAGGGTGGTATTGACCCCATCTCGTTTGTTCCTGAGTTCGATAGAGACTTCTACACCTTCTGCTTTGAGGATAGAGAGCTGGGTGACTACGACATGAACGACGTAGTGATTAAGGCTACCAGAATCAACGAGACCACTGTAGAGTACAGCATTGTGGCTTGTGGTGCTTACGACCAGTTGCAGGTTAGAAATGTCAATGGCGCAACGATTAAGGACGACGCAGAGATTCATGCACTCTTTGGCGTTTCAACCAATACGTTTATTAACACGGTGAAGGGTGCAACCTCTTTAGATCCTGTTACCGATCAGGTGACTGTTTCTAAGGACTTCAGCTTCCTGAACGCTGCAACACAGCCTTACATCCACAATGTGACGATGGGCAAGGATATCAAGCTGTCGCAGAAAGGTGAGGATCCTCATGGCATCATGATTCCTTACGCTTTCCGTTGGCCGAAGGAGAAGACTTGCATCAAGGACGCTTACCTGAGATTCAACGAGTGGGGTCAGAACAGCAGAATCAACAGCACTGACTGGTACAAGTATCCTGTTGAAGAAAATGTTTATTAAACGCTATTTGTAGACAGTCTGACTGTTACAATCGGATACATAATAATAGAGGCTGACAACTTTTATGGTTTGTCAGCCTCTATTTTCGAAAAAAAGTGTTACCTTTGCAGCCGAAAAAAGAAGAAAAGACATAGGCCACTGAATGACACCATATCTAGACGTACAACATCTGACGAAATCGTTTGGCGCCCTGACGCTGTTTCGTGACATCTGTTTCTCCATTGGCGAAGGCCAGAAGGTGGGACTGATAGCGAAGAACGGCACGGGTAAGTCGACGCTGCTGTCGATACTCTCTGGCAAGGAGGGTTACGATAGTGGTGATATTGTATATCGCAAGGACTTGAAGGTGGGGTTCTTGGAGCAGTCGCCTGCCTTTGACCCTGAGGAGTCTGTGCTGGATGCGTGCTTCAACCACCAGGGCGACCCTGAGAAGGTGTTGAAAGCCAAGCAGGTGTTGACACAGCTGAAGATACGCGATTTGGAGCAGCCGATGGGCCAACTCTCAGGTGGTCAGCAGAAACGTGTAGCACTGGCCAACGTGCTGCTGACGGAGCCCGATCTGCTGATACTCGATGAGCCTACGAACCACTTGGACTTGGAGATGATAGAATGGCTGGAGGGCTTTCTCGCTCGTAGCAATCGCACGCTGCTGATGGTGACCCACGACCGTTTCTTCCTGGACCGAGTGTGTAGTGTCATCCTGGAGCTGGACGACCACACCATCTATACCTATCGTGGCAACTATGCCTACTATCTGGAGAAGCGCCAGGAGCGCATCGACAATCGTAGGGCAGAGGTGGCGCGTGCCAACAACCTGTATCGCACGGAGTTGGACTGGATGCGCAGACAGCCTCAGGCTCGTGGACACAAGGCCCGCTACAGGGAGGAAGCGTTCTACGAGTTGGAGAAGGTGGCTAAGCAACGTCTGGAGGAGCGCCAGCTGAGACTGAAGGCGTCGAACGTATATATAGGCAGCAAGATTTTTGAGTGCCAGTATATATCGAAATCATTCAAAAAGTGCACAGCGGAACCGACCCCTTTGTGCACTAGTGATGTAGTTATCCTCAAAGACTTCTACTACAACTTCTCGCGCTTTGAAAAGATGGGTATTGTGGGTAGTAACGGAACAGGTAAGTCGACGTTCGTCAAGATGTTGCTGGGACTGGTGCCTGTGGACGAAGGGCGCATCGTGATAGGCGAGACTGTGAAGTTCGGCTACTTCTCGCAGGAAGGTCTGCAGTTTAACGAGCAGGACAAGGTCATTGACGTGATAACAGCCATTGCTGACTATGTAGACCTGGGAAGCGGTCGCAAGATGAGTGCCTCGCAGCTGTTGCAGTATTTCCTGTTTACGCCAGAGCAACAATATAATTATGTATATAAGCTGAGCGGTGGTGAGCGACGGAAACTGTATCTGTGTACAGTGTTGATGAGGAATCCCAACTTTCTGGTACTCGACGAGCCCACCAACGACCTAGACATCGTGACGCTACAGATTCTGGAGGAATACCTGCAGGACTTCCCAGGCTGCGTCATCGTGGTCTCGCACGACCGTTACTTCATGGACAAGGTGGTGGACCACCTGCTGGTGTTCAAGGGACAGGGCGAAATCAAGGACTTCCCAGGCAACTATACGCAGTATAGGGAGTGGGAGAGGTTGAAGAATAACGGGGACAGTCCCCCTGTAATTCGCTCCGCTTCTCACAGAGGGGACAGTCCCCAGGCGATAAGTACCAAGCCCAGCTATCGCCACGATGACCGCAGGCGCTTGTCGTACAAGGAGAAACGCGAACTGGAACAGTTGGAGAAAGACATTGAGGCCCTGGAGGCTGAGAAGAAACAGATAGAAGAAGCACTCTGCGGAGGTACGACCTCGGTGGACGAGATAACAAAACTGAGCAAGCGACTGCCCGTCTTGAACGACGAACTCGATGAGAAATCGTTCAGGTGGTTAGAGTTAAGTGAAATAGAATCATGACGCAACAACAATACCCATCAGAGCTGTTAGAGCAGGCAGTGGCACAGTTTTCGAAACTGCCAGGCATAGGGCGTAAAACCGCCCTGCGACTGGTGCTGAACTTGCTGCGCCGTGAGGAAGACGAGGTGCTGCAGTTTACGGAAACCATTGCCCGCATGCGTCAGGAGGTGAAGCACTGCAGCGTCTGCCACAACATCAGCGACAGCGACGTGTGTCCCATCTGTAGCGATCCTCGACGCGACACGACAACCATCTGTGTGGTGGAGAATATCCAGGACGTGATGGCTGTGGAGAACACTCAGCAGTACCAAGGGCTCTATCACGTGTTAGGAGGTGTCATCTCACCGATGGATGGCGTAGGACCTGCTGATTTGGAGATTGAGTCGCTGGTAGAACGCGTCCGTCAGGGTGGGGTGAAGGAGGTGATCCTGGCACTGAGCTCGACGATGGAGGGCGATACCACCAACTTCTATATCTTTCGCAAACTGGCGCCCTATACGGAGGTGAAACTGACGATTATTGCCCGTGGCATCAGCGTGGGTGACGAACTGGAATATACCGACGAGGTGACGCTGGGGCGCTCGATACTGAACAGAACATTATTTGAAGGCAAATGAATAGCGGGCTTCGCCCTAGTGAATAGTGAATAGTGAATAGTGAAAAGTGAATAGTGAAAAGTGAATAACGAAAAACAATGAACGCAGAAACGATACAATTCCTGTTGACCACCACCATGGAGCTGCTGACGCTGGTGTGCGCCTACCTGGGACTGCGACTCTTTAAGAAGTCGTGGAAGCTGAGACTGGCACTCATCGTTGTTCCCTTGTTGGTCAACGCAATCTTATACATCATCTATCAGACGACACCTTTCTTCTACTTAGGTGTTATCCTGTTACTCTGTCTCCCCTTCGTATGGCCAAGAAAATCAGCATAGTCATTGTCAGCTACAACGTCAGTAAACTGCTGGACGAGTGTCTGCAGAGCGTCGAGAAAGCGCTGCAGGGCATTGATGGCGAGATGTGGGTCGTGGACAACAAGTCTGTTGACGATACCCTAGAGATGCTGAAGACCAGGCATCCGGAGGTGCACGCTATTGCCAACCAGCAGAACGTTGGTTTTGCACGTGCCAACAACCAGGCCATCCGCCAGTCGGACGCTGAATATGTCCTGTTGCTGAACCCCGATACGGTGGTCTATGAGAATACGCTGCGCAGTGTGCTTGACTTCATGGACAAACACCCAGAGACGGGTGGGGCAGGTGTGCGCATGCTTTCTCGTGAGGGGAAACCTGCGCCAGAGTCGCGCCGATCTATCCCTACGCCGTGGGTGTCTATGCTCAAGATGCTGGGCTTTACGCATCGCTACTATATGAGTCATCTGTCGTGGGACGAGCCTGGACAGATAGAAGCCATCAGCGGAGCGTTCTGCCTATTGCGCAGAAAGGCGCTTGACGAGGTCGGACTGTTGGACGAAGACTACTTTATGTATGGCGAGGACATTGACCTGAGCTACCGATTGCTGAAGGGTGGGTGGCAGAACTGGTACCTGCCCTACGACATCGTCCATTATAAGGGCGAGTCGACGCAGAAGTCCAGCTTCCGCTATGTGCACACGTTCTATCAGGCCATGCTGATATTCTTTCGCAAGCACTACGGGCATCTCAGCATCTTCTTCTCGTTGCCAGTACAATTGGCCATCTATTTCCGTGCCTCGCTGGCCTTGTTGCAGATGATGCTGGACCGTCTGCACCGTTTTATCAATCCTAATAAATATAAAAGGAAGAGATGATGAGACTACGTGCTATTGAACCAGAGGATCTGGATTTGCTGTACCAGATAGAGAATGACCAAAGTCTGTGGAAGGTGGGGACGACGAATGTGCCCTATAGCCGCTATACGCTCCACGACTATATTGCCAGCAGCAGCGATGACATCTATGCAGACCGTCAGGTAAGGATGATTGTGGAGAACGACGAGAGGGAAACGGTGGGTATTGTCGACCTGGTACAGTTCTCTCCAGAACATCTGCGTGCAGAAGTTGGTATTGTCATCCTGCAAAACCATCGTCGTCAAGGTTATGCACGTGAAGCCCTCCGTGAATTGTTTGACTATGCCCTGCGTATTATCCATCTACACCAGCTCTATGCAGTGGTGGATGTGCGAAATGAAGCCGCTGTCGCTTTGTTCAAAGAGATGGGTTTTTCAGCAGGAAATATGCTAAAAGAGTGGCTGTTTGATGGTCGAGAATACCACGATGCCTTATTAATGCAAAGATTTTTATAAAGTTTTCGCGAAAAAGTTTGGTATATCCAAAAATTCTCATTACCTTTGCACCCGCAAAACGACAAACGAAGCAATTCTGGTGCGTTAGTTCAGTAGGTTAGAATGCAATCGTCAAATTGTAAAAACCTTGGTGCGTTAGTTCAGTAGGTTAGAATGCCTGCCTGTCACGCAGGAGGTCACGAGTTCGAGTCTCGTACGCACCGCAGAACATTAGAAAGCTCATTGGATAACTCCAGTGGGCTTTTTTCAAAAAATAGTATTACGAACTATGAAACAAACAATTCTCGTTACTGGTGGTACTGGTTTTATTGGAAGTCACACCACCGTAGAACTGCAGGAGGCAGGCTATAAAGTTGTTATTGTTGACAATCTCTCTAACTCAAATGCCAACGTTGTGGACGGCATTGAGAAGATTACTGGTGTGCGCCCAGAATTTGTACAGGCAGACTGCTGTGATAAGGAGGCTATGGAAGCTATCTTCCAGAAGTATCCTGAAATCTCTGGCATTATCCACTTTGCAGCATCGAAGGCTGTTGGTGAGAGTGTTGAGAAACCATTGATGTATTATCGCAACAACCTGGTGTCGCTGATAAACCTGTTGGAGCTGATGCCGAAGTATGATGTCAAGGGTATCATCTTCTCAAGCAGTTGTACGGTTTATGGCCAGCCCGCTCAGGAGTATCTGCCCGTGACAGAGGATGCACCCGTACAGAAGGCCATGTCGCCTTATGGCAATACCAAGCAGATCAACGAGGAGATTATCCACGACTATATTCACTCTGGTGCTCCCATCAAGTCGATTATCCTGCGTTACTTCAACCCCATCGGTGCTCATCCCACAGCACTCATCGGTGAGTTGCCCAACGGTGTGCCCATGAATCTGATTCCATTTGTTACGCAGACAGCGATGGGTATTCGTGAGCAGCTGAAGATTTTTGGTAACGACTACAACACCCCTGACAAGACTTGTATCCGTGACTATATCTATGTTGTTGACCTGGCCAAGGCACATGTGAAGGCTATGGAGCGCGTGCTCGATATTCCTGAGTGTGACGCTGTGGAGATCTTCAATATCGGTACGGGTAAGGGTCTCTCAACGCTGGAAGTTGTTCAGGGTTTCGAGAAGGCTACTGGCGTCAAGGTCAACTGGACTTATGCTCCACGTCGTGAGGGCGATATCGAGCAGGTTTGGGGTAATGTTGACAAGGCCAACAAGGTACTGGGCTGGAAGGCAGAGACTCCTACTGAAGAGGTGCTGAAGAGTGCCTGGAAGTGGCAGCAGAAATTGCGCGAAAACGGAATTCAGTAAGCGCTTCTTCGACCTAAAGGTACGAAGTGTGGCGTTGCAATCGCTAGTGATTAGTGAAAAGTGAATAGTGAAATAAAAAAGGCCTGCTCGATTTGAGCAGGCTTTTTTGTAACCTTTAACCTTTAACCATTAACCATTAACCGATTAATAGCTGCGGGCTATAATGACGCGAGCCTTAGCAGGTTTGCCAGTCACCATATCCACACCAGGAGTCTGCTCTACGCCGAAAGGCACGCAGCGGATGGTAGCTTGTGTCTCTTCCTTGATCTTGGCCTCGGTCTCGGCAGTGCCGTCCCAGTGGCAGAGGAAGAAACCACCGTCCTTCACCTTCTCCTTGAACTCCTCGTAGTTCTCGCACTCGAAGATGTGAGCATCGCGATAGTCCTTGGCCTTCTTGAAGATGTTGGCCTGGATGTCGTCAAGCAGCTGCTCTACGTATTCAGCGATACCCTCGATAGAACGGGTCTCTTTCTCGAGCGTGTCACGGCGCATTACCTCGATGGTACCATTCTCCAGGTCGCGAGCACCCAGTACCAGACGAACGGGAACACCCTTCAGCTCGTAGTCGGCAAACTTGAAGCCAGGACGCTTGTTATCGGCATCGTCGAATTTCACGGTAATACCCTTGGCACGCAGTTTCTCGATGATAGGAGTAACCTCCTTGTTGACCTGCTCCATCTGCTCGGGCTTGGTGGCGATAGGAATAATCACAACCTGGATAGGAGCCAACTTCGGAGGCAGTACCAGACCGTTGTCGTCAGAGTGAGTCATGATGAGTGCTCCGATCAAGCGGGTAGAAACACCCCAAGAGGTAGCCCATACGTACTCAGGCTTGTTCTCCTTATTAAGATAGGTGACCTCGAAAGCCTTGGCGAAGTTCTGACCCAAGAAGTGAGAGGTACCGCTCTGCAGTGCCTTGCCATCCTGCATCATAGCCTCGATGGTGTAAGTATCCAGTGCACCGGCAAAGCGCTCGGTCTCACTCTTCACACCCTGAACAACGGGAACAGCCATCCACTCCTCAGCGAACTTGGCGTAGACCTTCAGCATCTTCTGTGCTTCCTCTTCAGCCTCCTCGCGAGTAGCATGAGCCGTGTGCCCCTCCTGCCACAGGAACTCTGAGGTACGCAGGAAAGGACGGGTGCGCATCTCCCAGCGCATGACGTTACACCACTGGTTGCACATCAGGGGCAGGTCGCGCCAAGAGTGAATCCAGTTCTTATAGGTGTTCCAAATGATGGTCTCTGAGGTGGGACGAACAATGAGCTCCTCTTCCAGCTTAGCAGATGGGTCAACCTCCACACCACTCTTATCTTCCTTGGCGCGCAGACGATAGTGCGTTACCACAGCACACTCCTTGGCGAAGCCCTCTACATGCTCGGCCTCACGAGAGAGGAAGGACTTCGGGATGAGCAGGGGGAAGTAGGCATTCTGAGCGCCCGTCTCCTTGAACATCTTATCCAACTGCTGCTGCATCTTCTCCCAGATGGCATAGCCGTAAGGTTTGATAACCATACAACCACGAACAGCACTCTGCTCTGCCAAGTCGGCCTTAACGACCAAATCGTTAAACCACTGGCTATAATTATCAGCCCTTTTTGTTAATTCTTTTAATTCTTTTGCCATGATTTATACAATAAATTCAAAATTTTGGGAATTATTTTATAATTTTGCAACCATAATAACATGTTTCACTTAAAAACAAAAACATTATGAAGACAAAAATTCTTTCTTTATTGCTCTGTGTGGGCTTGGTAGTTGCTTGTAATAACACTCAGAAAGGTGCTGGTATCGGTGCTGGTGGTGGTGCAATCCTTGGTGCTGTGATTGGTCACTTTGCTGGTAACGCAGCTATTGGTGCTGCTGTTGGTGGTGCTGTAGGTGCTGGTGCTGGTGCCATTATTGGTAACCGTATGGACAAGGCTAAGAAGGCTGCTGAGCAGGTTCAGAACGCTCAGGTTCAGACCGTTCAGGATGCTAATGGCCTGGAGGCTGTTAAGGTAACCTTCGATTCTGGTATCCTGTTTGCTACTGGTAAGGCTGATCTGTCACAGAGCGCTAAGAACTCTCTGGTTCAATTCGCTAAGGTGCTGAACGAGAATAAGGACTGCGATGTTGCTATCTATGGTCATACCGATAGCACTGGTTCTGACGCTGTAAACCAGCCTCTGTCTGTAAACCGTGCTAACAGCGTTAGCAACTACCTGAAGTCTTGTGGCGTTAGTGGTACTCAAATTAAGAGTGTTGAGGGTCAGGGTTCTACTAACCCCGTTGCCGACAACGCTACAGCTGAGGGTCGCAAGCAGAATCGTCGTGTAGAGGTGTACATGTATGCTTCTAAGAAGATGATTGAGGAAGCTCAGGCTCAGGCTAACTAACGCTTCGCTAGTTAACAATTAATAGTGAAAAGTGAATAATAGATAGTGAAGCAGAAACAGACTTTCATTCAAAAATTCAAGAAAACAATTATGTGGATAGTGGTGGCGTTCTTCGCCTCCACTATTCTTTCTGTTGTCGTATTGCGGTGGTTACCAGTTTATTATACGCCCCTGATGTTTATCAGATTGGCGCAACAGAAGAGTGAAGGACAACCACTGACACTACACCACCATTGGGTACCTTTGGAGGAGATATCCCCCTCTTTACCGATAGCGGTAATAGCCTCAGAAGATGCCCATTTTCTGGAACATCATGGCTTTGACTATAAGGCCATAGAAGAAGCTGCCATGCGAAACATCAAGCATCCAGAAAAGCAGCGTCATGGGGCTTCAACCATCAGTCAGCAAACGGCCAAGAATGTTTTTCTGTGGCCTGGCCGTTCGTGGGTGCGTAAAGGTTTTGAGGTGTATTTCACCATACTGATAGAACTGGTATGGAACAAGGAGCGCATCATGGAGGTTTATCTGAACAGCATTGAGATGGGCGATGGCATCTATGGTGCCGATGCTGTGGCTCAATGGCATTTTGGTACCACGGCCAAGGAACTCACCAAACAGCAGTGTGCACTGATTGCAGTCTCACTGCCCAATCCGCGTCGTTTCAACTCGGCAAAGCCAAGTAGTTATCTGTTGAAGCGCCAGCGTCGCATTCTTCATGAGATGAAGTTTGTGAAACCAATAAACAATATCGAATAACTGTCAAGGGTTAATCATCATTATTTTTAGGTATTTCCACAGAAACATTCGTTTGTGTGGAAAAAGTTTGCTAACTTTGCAGTCAAATAGCAAAAGATATGCATCTTTCAGATCTGAAGACAGGTGAGAAAGCCTATATAGTAAAGGTAAAAGGACATGGCGGCTTCCGTAAGCGCATCATCGAGATGGGTTTCATCAAGGGCCAGGAGATTGAGGCATTGCTCAGTGCCCCGCTACAAGACCCTGTGAAATACAAGGTGATGGGCTATGAGGTCAGTCTGCGCCGTCAGGAGGCAGAACAGATAGAGGTTAGCTACGAAATACTTCGCTCCGTTGACGAAAATCCGATGACGTCAACATCGACACCTCGCGACCAACAACATAATATTACTGGTGTCAAGGAACTGACTGTTGCCTTGGTAGGCAACCCCAACTGTGGTAAGACGTCGCTGTTCAATTTCGCTTCTGGTGCCCATGAACACGTTGGAAACTATAGCGGTGTGACTGTTGATGCGAAAGAAGGATATACCCACTTTGGGGGATACCGCATCCGTCTGATAGACCTGCCAGGAACTTATTCGTTGTCTGCCTATTCTCCTGAAGAGTTGTATGTCCGCAAACAGCTTCTCGATGATACGCCCGACGTGGTGCTGAATGTTATTGATGCCTCGAACATTGAGCGAAACCTGTATCTTACCACACAGTTGATGGATATGCACCTGCGTGTGGTTTGTGCGCTGAACATGTACGATGAACTGGAGCTTCGTGGTGACAAACTCAATGTGGACAAGCTCAGTTCGTTGTTGGGTATGCCGATGGTACCCACGTCGTTCAAGACGGGTAGGGGATTGGACCAGTTGCTTAGTGAAGTAATACATATCTTTGAGAGTCGTGAGGGCCATGATCAGTATTATCGCCACTTCCATATCAAGCACGACCACGAGATAGAAGATGGTATTAATAATATCCAGAAATACTTGAAAGACAACGAGTTACTGCGCATGCGCTATTCTACGCGTTGGCTGGCCATCAAGTTGTTGGAGATGGATAAAGAGGTGGATGCCATCTTGCGCGAACTGCCTGATTACGATAAGATTATAGAGGCTCGAGACACTGCTGTTCGTCGTATCAAGGAAGAGACGGGCGATGACTCCGAGACAGCCATCATGGATGCCAAGTACGGTTTTATCCGTGGTGCCTTGCATGAAGCGGGCTATGTGGTGGGTGTCAAGGAAGATACCTATAAGACCACCCATCGCTTGGATGCGCTCATCACTAATCGTTGGGCTGGTTTCCCCATCTTCTTCGCCTTACTATGGGTCATGTTCGAGGTGACGTTCACATTGGGCCAGTATCCGATGGACTGGATTGATGCGGGTGTTGGCTTGATTGGCGAATGGGTCAGCGAGACGATGGATGAAGGTCCGCTGAAGGCGATGATTGTCGATGGAATCATTGGAGGTGTGGGTGCCGTTATCGTATTCCTTCCTCAGATACTGATACTCTACACTTTCATCTCGTTGATGGAGGACTCTGGCTATATGGCGCGTGCAGCCTTCATTATGGATAAGCTGATGCACAAAATGGGCTTGCATGGTAAGTCGTTCATCCCACTTATTATGGGCTTCGGTTGCAATGTCCCTGCGGTGATGGCAACGAGGACTGTTGAAAGTCGGCGTGCACGACTGATTACCATGTTAGTGTTGCCAATGATGTCATGTTCGGCGCGTTTGCCGATATATATCATGATTATTGGCGCCTTCTTTGCACAGAAGTATCAGAGTTGGGTGATGGTATCGCTCTATGCGGTAGGCATCGTTATGAGTGTTATCGTGGCGCGCATACTGAGCCGATGGGTCATCAAAGGTGAAGATACACCATTCGTGATGGAACTGCCACCCTATCGTTTCCCAACGACAAAGGCTATCTTCCGCCATACCTGGGAGAAAGGCAAACAGTATCTGAAGAAGATGGGTGGTGTCATCCTTGTTGCCAGCATCATTGTGTGGGCGTTGGGCTATTTCGGTACGATGGGTGTTGCTCCATGCTTGGAAGACAGCTTTATCGGCATGCTTGGAAAGTTGATGGAACCTTTGTTCACACCACAGGGCTTTGACTGGCGTCTTGATATCAGTCTGCTGACAGGTGTGGGAGCAAAGGAGATTGTAGCCTCTACAATCGGTGTGCTCTATGGCGATGCCTACAACTTTACACCGTTGGTGGCCTATGCTTTCCTGATTTTCGTGTTGCTTTACTTCCCCTGTATCGCCACGATTGTAGCCATTAAGAACGAGAGTGGCTCATGGCGTTGGGCATGCTTTGCTGCGCTGTATACAACGGGATTGGCTTGGGTGGTAAGTGCATTAGTTTATCAGATTGGAAGCCTCCTTATCTAACCTCTCACCCCTAGCTTCTCACCTCTCACCTCTATTCATGGTGATAGGGCTCACCTTTAATTATAGTACACGCGCGATAAATCTGCTCTGTGAAGGTGAGTCGTATCATCTGGTGGGAGAACGTCATCTTTGAAAGGCTGAGTTGTTCGTTGGCACGTTGGTAAACAGCTGGTGAGAAACCATAAGGGCCGCCGATGACAAAGATAAGTCTGCGAGCGGTCTGCTGTTTCTGCTCCAGCCAACGCGCAAACTCAATGCTACGATACTCCTTGCCGTGTTCATCGAGCAATACAACGGTATCAGTGGGTTGCAGCTGCTTGAGAATAAGTTCACCCTCTGCCTGTTTCTGTTGCTCCTCCGTCAGGTTCTTCGTATTTTTCAGTTCGGGAATGGTGACAACCTCGAAAGGCATATAGTGCCCTATGCGCTCCACATAGTCGTTGATGCCGGCTATGAAGTGCTTATTGACGGTCTTACCTACCTGTATGAGAATAGTCTTCATTGGAGCGGTAGCAAATTATTCACTCTTCACTTTTCACTTTTACCTCGATGAGTGGAATCCTTCCAGATTCTCGTAGCGACGCAGCATCATGCGACGATAGATGCTGCGCAACCAGTAAGGCTCAGTAAGTGTGATAGCCAAACCACTAAGGAACAGAATCCAGTAGGCGACATCATCAGAGAAGACGAGCTGCAGCAAGATAATGATAATAACAGGAGCAAACATCGCTGTCATAGAGACAATAATCTGCCACTTGTTCTCCATCTGGTTCTTACCCGTCAGCTTCTCATTAAGTGGCAACGTCTGCTTGTTGTAGATAGCCATCTGGAAGAGCAGGAAATAGATGGGTCCTGTTACCGTGAACAGATAGGCCAGTACCATAATTAACGAGAACTTCCCCATGATGACAGGGACAAGCGTGATAAGGAAAGGCAACAGCAGTACGGCACAATAGTAATAGTATTTGGCGCGTAGCAGCGTCAGGATGTTCTCTTCATGCACCATCAACAAATCGATATAGTTGCCTTCAGGACACATCACTTTCGTGAGGTTGACGGCGCCGAAGAATACGAAGCAGTAGAGGCAGAAGAAGTTGCGCTCGAAGCTGGTGCGATAGATGTCGAGGAAGGCGATGGCCATTGAGAAGAACGTGATGAAGCACACACCCTGAATGAAACGGGCACGAATGGCCTTGTTGCGCATGGTGCTCTTGATTTCCAGTTTCAGATATTCTCCAATCTGTCCGAAGCGGTTCAGGGCTTGGAACTCTGACACGTGTTTCAGCTTTGTCTTCTCTTTTTTGCTGATTTCATCGTAGATGAGCGACATCTGCAAGTGACGGTTGACAGCAAATAAGATGACAAAGACGATGGCGAAGATGGCAAACGTCCACCACGAGAAGATATAACCGCTTGCGAGATCGCCGATGAAATCGAAGACTGCGTCCATTTGACTGTCGGAGAGCACAAAGAACGGTACTATCAGTGAACCATAGAAGACGGCAGGTAAAGCCCACCACCACATGCTTTGATTGACAAGCGTGCGCACCAGCAAGTACCACTGACTGTTGACCAACACCATCAGATGCAGCAGACCTAACATACCAATAGCTGTCCATCCCGTCATTCCACCACACCACACAATGAAGGTGTAGGGTAGGAACAGTGTCATCCATACGAAGTTACCACCATCCAGCAGTTGTTGGATGAGGAAGCACTCGATAGCACTATATTTACTAATCGGTGTCAATAGGTACGGTTTTACCAGCATCATCGGTGTCTGCTGGGTAGCAAAACGGGCACCAAAGTCGAGTATGAGCAGGAAAGGCATGAAGTATAGCACCATTTCAGGCGACTGTTCCTTGGCTGCCAACCAGCCGAAGAATGTTCCTAAAGCAATAAACTCGACAGCCAAGAAGGCTACCATAATGTAACCAAAGAGTTTGCCGTACTGGTTTGCTTCAAACATGACGTTACGCTTCTCGCTCAGTTTCACGTTTTTGCGTAACAGAAAAAAAAGTTGTAACTTGTTCATCGTAAGTCTATTACCTCTGCGTTGGGAAAGTCTTTTGAGTTGAAACGGAACATTCCATCGGACAGCTTGCTTTGTTTGAAGCCGGTGATGTTGATGGTTGTCCAGCCTTTCTGCTGACGCATGCGTATCTGTGATGGAATGTAGGTTTTCTGGTTAATCGTGATGTACATCTCTTGGATGCCACGTTTGTCGGAAGCTGTCAGGTGTACGATGAAACTGCCGTTTTTCTTCTCCATCGTATATTTGTAGCCCTTCTGGTACATGTAGATGAAGTTATAAGGGTTGATAGCAGCCAGTTCCGCTTCCGTTGGATTGGCCACATTCACCTCTTCGTTCTTCTTCATGTAGGTCCATTGCGTCTTGCCGTCAAACCAGATAGTAGCCTGCGGTGTCGTCGCTTGGAACTTACGTCCTTTGATAGCGATGGTTCCGCTGGTATTGAACTGGTCACCCTTTATTGAGAACGATGCCTTGGCACCAGACTTAGCCGATACGTTGGCAGCAGCCTTGTCAAGCACCTGCTTGGCAGTCTGGGCACTCATGGGTAATGCTGTCATGAGTGCAAGCAGGGCAAGTATTCCTCGATGGGTAAACCATCGAGCACAAGTAATTATCCTTTCCATTGTGATAACAGGTTTTCAAGGGACGTTTCGTCCATGATAAGTACTTCGCGGGGCTTCGAACCATGAGCAGCACCTACGATGCCTGCCTTCTCCAACTGGTCCATCAGTCGTCCTGCACGATTGTATCCGATGGCGAACTTACGCTGAATCAAACTTGTGGAACCGCTTTGTTCGCGAACGATGAGACGGGCAGCATCCTCGAACATCGGGTCAAGGTGCTGCATATCCACATCGCGACTCTCGCCAGCCTCTCCGTCGTCCGTGTCAGGCTCTGGCAACTCAAAGGCCATCGGGTAACCCTGCTGTTTAGCGATGAAATCGTTGATGCGTTCAACTTCTGGTGTATCCACGAAGGCACACTGTACACGAACAGGTTCACCACCATTCAGATAGAGCAGGTCACCACGACCCACCAACTGCTGAGCACCTGGACGGTCCAGAATGGTACGCGAGTCAATCATCGCACCCACGCGGAAGGCAATACGACTTGGGAAGTTCGCCTTGATGGTACCAGTAATGATATTTGTGGTAGGACGCTGGGTGGCGATAATCATGTGGATACCTACGGCACGAGCCAGCTGAGCAATACGTGCGATAGGCAACTCAACCTCCTTACCAGCAGTCATAATCAGGTCTCCAAACTCATCGATAACTACCACGATGTATGGCATGAAACGGTGGCCGTGCTCCGGATTGAGCTGGCGGTCAATGAACTTCTTGTTATATTCCTTGATGTTACGGGCCTGTGCCATCTTCAGCAGGTCATAACGGGTATCCATCTCCTTACACAGTGAGTTGAGCGTGCGGATAACCTTGGTGACATCGGTAATGATGGGTTCTTCGCCCTCATCGGGTACCTTTGCCAAGAAGTGTTTCTCGATATTTGAATACACGCTGAACTCCACTTTCTTCGGGTCAACGAGCACAATCTTCAACTCAGCGGGGTGTTTCTTGTATAATAAAGAGGTGATGATAGCGTTCAAACCAACAGACTTACCCTGACCGGTAGCACCAGCGACGAGCAGGTGTGGAGCCTTGGCGAGGTCGAACATAAACACCTCGTTGGTAATCGTCTTACCCAAGGCACAAGGCAGTTCCATTGTGGTCTCTTGGAATTTCTTTGAGTCGAGGATAGAACGCATGGATACCGTTGCCGGCTTAGCGTTTGGAACCTCGATACCGATGGTTCCTTTGCCAGGGATAGGCGCAATGATACGGATGCCCAGGGCTGACAGCGACAGGGCGATATCATCCTCCAAGTTACGGATGCGTGAGATGCGGACGCCTGGGGCTGGGGTAATCTCGTAAAGGGTGATGGTAGGACCAACGGTAGCCTTAATGCTGCTGATTTCCACGCCGAAGTTGCGGAGTACGTCAACAATGCGGTTCTTGTTGGTGTTCTGCTCTATCATATCGATGAACGGCTTACCATCACTCTCACGCTGATCCAGCAGGTCGAGGGTTGGATATTTGTAATTCTCCAGGTCGCGCTTGGGGTCGTAAGGGGTAGATATGTCGCCATAGTCACCCACAACAGTCTTGCCGTGAGCGCTTTCTTCCTCTTCTGTTTCCTCAATAACAAACTCGGTGTCCTCGGTTGTCTCTTCTGCGTCCTCTTCGTCAGACTCCTGTGTGTTGACAGGTTCTATGGACTCATGCCTGATGTCAGTGGAATCGTCATCCATCGAGAAGGTTATTTCTTCTGTTTCAGGGTTGTCGAAGACTCGCTGCACTTCTGGCGTCTCGTTGGTGTCTTCGCTGTCGCCACCACCCACATTGATGGTCATGGGAATCTTCTTCAAGTAGTGCATGGGGTTGAAAACCTTGCGGAGAATGATGACTGTTTCCATGCTCAAATAGACGAGGAAAGCTACTGCCGAAAGACCGAGGATGGCCGTCAGACCTGGTACTCCCAATAATCCCTCAATCTGTTGGCAGAGGGACAGTCCGTGATCGCCGCCAGGATTGAAGCAGGCATCTTCGAAAAATGGTGCCAAGAACTTAGCAAACGTTACCGATGACCAAACCATCACAATGGCCAGCGACATGAACCACTTCAGCAGACGTACCTTGTAGGCGCGCATCATGGTAACGGCTACCATCAGCATAAAGATAGGGATGAAGAATGCTGAGAGCCCGAAGCACCGCTTGATGAAAAAGTGTGATGCATAGGCACCCAACGAGCCGCATGAATTCTGGAACTCGCGGGCTTCGTTCATGATTTCTCCCTCGCGTGGTGATTCTATCAGACTCTGGTCGGCACTTCCTGTTGCAAAGTAGGAGATGAATGCCCATATCAGATAGCCTGCAATGATGAGCAGACAGAAGCCTATCACGAAGTTGATACGCTCGTTGAAAAATATCTTGTCGATGCCTAAAGCTTCACGCAGCGTTTTTGCTGTTTTCTCGGAAGCCTTGCTTGTTTTCTTTTTTGCCATACCTTATTTATTATTATGAAATGCAAAATTACAAAGAATTTCTTAGATTTCATCATAAATTGGCGGTTTTTTTGTATTTTTTGACTAACTTTGACTTCGTCGAAAGTACTCTCGTTCGGAAAATTGCAAATTAATTTGCATTTTCACTCACTTATTCGTACCTTTGCACCGCAAATGAAGAAAAAGATATACAACAAGTACGATAAATCCAAGATTAGTACCCTTCCAAGAGTGCTTTTCGAAGGGCGAATCGTGGTGGTTCTGACAGAGACGGAGGCTGAAAAAGCTGTGCGTTACCTGTTGTCGCAGCCTATTTTGGGCGTTGATACCGAGACACGCCCATCGTTCAAAAAAGGAACAGTTCATCAGGTATCGCTGTTGCAGGTGTCCGGCCACGATGTCTGTTTTCTCTTCCGTCTGAACCAGCTGGGTATGTCGCCATCGGTCAAACGGCTGTTAGAGGACACGAAAGTGCCTAAAATCGGGCTGTCATTGCGCGATGACCTTAACTCGTTGCATAAGCTGGGCGATTTCAATGCAGGAAACTTCGTTGATTTGCAGAACTGTGTCAGCGAGGTGGGTGTTGAGGATATGAGTCTGCAGAAGTTGTATGCTAACTTCTTTGGTCAGCGCATCTCCAAACGTGAGCAGTTGACCAATTGGGAGGCAGATATATTGAGTGATAAACAGAAAGGGTATGCCGCTACTGATGCCTGGTCGTGCATTATGCTCTACGAAGAGTTGCAGCGACTGGAGCGGACGGGCGATTACGAACTGATAAAAGTTGTTGATAATGAAACAAGTACGGCTGCGTAAGGGTAAGGAGGAAAGTCTCAAAAGATTCCATCCGTGGGTGTTCTCAGGTGCTATCGCCAGTATTGACGAGGGCATTACAGAGGGCGAGGTAGTGCGTGTGGTGGCCAATTCAGGCGATTTTATCGCTGTTGGTCACTATCAGGAGGGCTCTATTGCCGTCCGCGTATTGACGTTCTCTGACGTGCAGATTGACGATGAATTCTGGCATTCTCGCCTGGCATCGGCTTTAAAGATGCGCCAAGCCATTGGTATTGCCGACAACCCCAATAATAACACCTACCGATTGGTTCATGGCGAGGGTGACAACCTGCCTGGACTGATTATCGACGTCTATGATGAGACGGCTGTCATGCAGGCCCATTCCATCGGTATGCACTTGTGTCGTAAGGAGATAGCTCATGCGCTGAACAAGGTCATGGAGGGACGCATAAAGCATATCTATTATAAGAGTGAGACGACGCTACCGTTTATGACGGCCGATGATATGAATTGCTTTTTGGTGGGCGGTTCTGATGATAACATCGCTACGGAGAACGGCTTGAAGTTCCGTGTGGACTGGCTGAAAGGCCAGAAGACAGGCTTCTTCGTGGACCAGCGCGAGAATCGTTCGTTGCTGGAGAAGTTCTCGAAGGGCAAGCGTGTGCTGAATATGTTCTGCTATACGGGCGGCTTTTCGTTTTACGCCATGCGTGGTGGTGCTGAATTGGTGCATAGTGTGGACTCATCGGCTAAAGCCATCGAACTGACGAAACAGAATGTGGAGTTGAACTTCCCTGGTGATCCTCGCCATGAGGCTTTCTGTGAGGATGCCTTTAAATATTTGGAACGCGCTGGCTCTAACTATAATCTGATTATTCTCGATCCACCGGCCTTCGCCAAGCATCGTGGTGCCCTGCATAATGCGCTGAAGGGCTACACCCGCCTGAATCAGAAGGCTTTCGAGAAGATTGAGAAGGGTGGCATTCTCTTCACGTTCTCTTGTTCGCAAGTGGTCACGAAGGACCATTTCCGCAATGCGGTATTTACGGCAGCAGCCCTTGCAAAGCGTAAGGTGCGCATCTTGCATCAGCTACATCAGCCTGCCGATCACCCCATCAACATCTATCATCCTGAAGGTGAATACCTGAAGGGCTTAGTGCTCTATGTGGAGTAAGGTAGAGCGGTATATTGATAAACATAATCTGCTTAACCCCAACGAATTATATATCGTTGCTTTAAGTGGTGGTGCTGATAGCGTGGCGTTATTGCTGTTGCTAAAAAATGCCCATTTCAATGTGCATGCCGCTCATTGTAATTTTCATTTGCGAGGTGATGAATCCGATAGGGACGAAGCTTTTTGTGTGGAACTCTGCCAGCGGCTTGGCGTAGAACTGCATCGTGCTCATTTTGATACTCGTGAGTATGCGGAACTGCATAAGGTGAGCATTGAGATGGCGGCTCGCGAACTGCGTTATAAGTGGTTTGAACAGCTTCGTCAGGACATTGGGGCTGCTGGCATCTGTGTGGCTCACCACCGTGATGACTCTGTGGAAACGGTACTGCTGAACCTTGTGCGTGGTACTGGATTGCGTGGTTTGACGGGTATTCAACCGCGAAACGGCAATATTTTGCGGCCGCTTTTGTGTGTTTCGAGGGCAGAAATCGAGGCCTTTTTAGCTAAAAAAAGGCAGAAATACGTCACGGACAGCACTAATTGGGAGGCCGACGTGCAGCGGAACGTGGTGCGCTTAGCGGTGCTCCCCTTGCTCAAAAGGCTCAATCCTGCCGTCGCTGAAAACATCCAGCGGACGGCAGAGAATTTGGCTGAAGCACAGCAAGTATTAAATGTGGCAATTGCTAATATTAATAGTGGCAATATTTTGAATCTTAGTGACTTAGAAAACTATGGTTCAAGTGAATATTTGGCATTTGAATGGCTCAAAAAGTACGGTTTCAACGGTGACCAGGTTCGTCAGATTCTGGACGCAGAAACGGGTAAAATCGTGAGCTCTGCGATGGGCTATGACGTCTTGAAAGATCGTGGTCGCTTGATAGTTGAACCTGCGCTGCAACCTTTCAAACCTATGCGTATTCCTGAGGAAGGAACCTATGTTTTGGATGAAGACAAGCGTTTTTCGGTGCGTAAAAAGCCTGTTTATGTGTCGAAAGAGCCCCGTGTTGCAACGCTCGATGCTGCTAAAGTGCAGTTCCCGCTGACTATTCGTAGGGTGGAAGAGGGTGATTGGATGCAGCCTTACGGTATGAAAGGAAGGAAGCTGCTGAGTGACCTGATGACCGACTTGAAGATGACTGTTTTCGAAAAGCGTCGCCAATTGGTTGTCGTTGATAATCAAGGGGTTGTTGTGTGGGCCGTAGGGCTTAGAGTTGCTGACTTTGTTGCCGTTACGGAGGTTACCAATGAGGTTTTTGAGCTCACGTTTTAGCCTGTATCTCGCCACTTTGTCACATTGCCACTTTGCCACATTAAGCTTAGTCGATTGTGCATAAGAGGTGGGAAGATGGTATTGTAGAATTATTATATATTATAATATATAATAATTTAACATGATAACAGTAGCTGTCTGACACTTCCTTATTGTGGCAAAGTGGCAAAGTGGCAATGTGACGCGCTTTTGAATAATTGATGTATTTGCGCATTTTAACATTTTAGCTCATGCGAAATTTTGTGGTTTGCGAAAAAATGCTTACCTTTGCACGTCAATAAGAAATAAGTAAGAATTATCGATAATTTATGAGTAAGAAA
Source organism: uncultured Bacteroidales bacterium (assembly GCA_902800925.1). GTDB lineage: Bacteria > Bacteroidota > Bacteroidia > Bacteroidales > Bacteroidaceae > Prevotella. The sequence continues at coordinate 99,768 of CADCGD010000024.1, forward strand.
TTTGCCGAACACAAAGGCTTGAATTTGACGCAGACGAACAATGACGTGCTGCAGATGTGGAAGGAGAAAAATGTCTTCTGGCGCTCCGTGACGGAGCGGGAGGGTTGTCCGCAGTTTGTATTCTTCGAGGGTCCTCCATCGGCCAATGGTCACCCTGGAATTCATCATGTGCTGGCGCGCAGCATCAAGGACACCTTCAACCGCTATAAGACTATGAAGGGATTTCAGGTCAAGCGTAAGGCTGGTTGGGACACCCATGGACTGCCCGTAGAGTTGGGCGTCGAGAAGGAACTGGAAATCACTAAAGCCGACATTGACAACAAGGAGAGCGACAAATATATCTCGACAGAGGACTACAACAAGAAGTGTCGTGAGAATGTGATGATGTACACCCAGGAGTGGCGTGACCTGACGGAGAAGATGGGTTACTTCGTGGACCTCGACAATCCCTACATCACCTACGACAATAAGTATATCGAGACGCTGTGGTGGCTGCTGAAGCAGTTCTATAAGAAGGGTCTACTGTACAAGGGCTACACCATCCAGCCGTACTCGCCAGCCGCAGGAACGGGACTTTCAAGTCATGAATTGAACCAGCCCGGATGCTACCGCGACGTGAAGGATACCACGTGTACCGCTCAGTTTAAGATGAAGAATCCGAAGCCCGAGATGGCTCAGTGGGGTACACCATACTTCCTCGCTTGGACCACCACACCGTGGACACTGGCTGCCAACTCAGCCCTTTGTGTAGGACCGAAGATTGACTACGTGGCTGTGCAGACCTACAATCCCTATACCGCTGAGCCTATCACCATCGTGCTGGCCGAGGCCCGTCTGAACGCCTATCTGCCCGTTGAGGGTGCTATCACCGACGGTGGTGAACTGCCCGAATATAAGAAAGGTGAGAAGCTGATTCCCTATCGCATCGTGGCCCGCTACAAAGGTACTGACCTCGTAGGCATGGAATATGAGCAGCTGATGCCCGCCATCAAACCCATGGGTGACGCTTTCAAGGTGATTCCTGGCGACTATGTGACCACCGATGACGGTGCCGGTATCGTACATATTGCTCCTAACTTTGGTGCTGACGACGCCTTCGTCGCCAAGAAAGCCGGTATCTGTCCGATTGTGCTGATTGACAAGAAGGGTCAGGAGCGTCCTGTTGTTGACTTGCAGGGTAAGTATTTCGTTATCGAAGACCTCGACGAAGAATTCGTCAAGAACTATGTGAACGTTGAGGAGTGGAATAAATTTGCAGGCCGTTATGTGAAGAACGCCTACGACGATACGCTGACCGACAAGGACGAGACGCTGGATATCAGCATCTGCATGGACCTGAAGGCTCAGAATAAGGTGTTTAAGATTGAGAAGCACGTCCACAACTATCCGCATTGCTGGCGTACCGACAAGCCTGTGTTGTACTATCCGTTGGACAGCTGGTTTATCAAGTCTTCTGCTTGTAAGGAGCGCATGTCTGAGCTCAACAAGACCATCAATTGGCAGCCTGAGTCAACAGGTACAGGTCGCTTCGGCAACTGGTTGGAGAACCTGAACGACTGGAACCTCTCTCGTTCACGCTTCTGGGGAACTCCGCTTCCAATCTGGCGTTCAGAGGACGGCGAAGAAATCTGCATCGGCAGTGTTGAAGAACTGTACAACGAGATGGAGAAGGCCGTAGCTGCTGGCTTCATGAAGAGCAATCTGCTGAAAGATCAGGGCTTTGTACCTGGCGATATGGGCAAGGAAAACTACGACAAGATTGACCTGCACCGTCCGTATGTGGACTATATCGTGCTGGTTAGCGAGAGTGGCAAGCCCATGAAGCGTGAGACTGACCTGATTGACGTGTGGTTCGACTCTGGTTCGATGCCTTACGCACAAGTACACTATCCGTTTGAAAATGCCGAACTCATCGACAAGAACATTGCTTTCCCCTGCGACTTCATCAACGAGGGTGTTGACCAGACGCGTGGATGGTTCTTTACCTTGCACGCCATCGCTACGATGATTTTTGATAGCGTAGCCTTTAAGAACGTTATCTCTTCGGGTCTTGTGCTCGATGCCAAGGGCAACAAGATGTCAAAGCATGTGGGTAACGTGGTGAATCCGTTTGAGATGATTGACAAGTACGGTTCTGATGCTGTACGTCTCTATATGATGACCAATAGCGAACCTTGGGACAACCTGAAGTTCGACCCAGAGGGCGTGGCTGAAATCAGCCGTAAGTTCTTTGGCACCTTATATAATACATACTCGCTCTTTGCGATGTATGCCAACGTGGATGGCTTTGACCCGCAGACGCCACAGATTCCTGTCAGCGAGCGTCCTGAGTTTGACCGTTGGATTCTCTCTTGTCTGAACTCGCTGGTTCAGGGTGTTCAGCAGGAGATGGACGGCTATGATCCCACACGTGCAGGCCGACTCATCGATGCTTTTGTCGATGAAGACCTCTCTAACTGGTACGTTCGTCTGAACAAGAAGCGTTTCTGGGGCAAGGAGATGGACAACGATAAGTTGGCTGCCTATCAGACCCTATATGAGTGTCTGATGACCGTTGCCAAGTTGTTGGCGCCGTTCGCTCCGTTCTTTGCAGACCAGCTGTACAAGGACCTCGGTGGCGCTTTGGATAGCGTACATCTGGACAAATTCCCCGAATTCAACGCCGCTCTCGTCAACAAAGACCTCGAAGAGCGTATGGATATTGCTCAGCGCATCACCACCATCGTACTGTCATTGCGTAAGAAGGAAGGCATTGCTGTAAAGCAGCCTCTGCAGACGCTGATGATTCCTCCCGTTGACCAGGCTCAGCGCGAAGCCATCGAGACGGTGAAGAATATCTTCTTGCAAGAGGTGAACGTCAAGGAAGTGAAGTTCGTGGAGGGTGCCGGTATCCTGGTGAAGAAGGTGAAGTGTAACTTCCGCACCATGGGTAAAAAGTTCGGCAAGGACATGAAGGCCGTAGCTGCTGCTGTTGCTGAGATGACGCAGGAGCAGATTGCTGAACTGGAGACCAACGGCAAGCTGCAGCTGGGTAGCTATGAAATCTTGTCTGAGGACGTTGAAATCATCAGCGAGGACATTCCTGGCTGGCTCGTTGGCAACGATGGCAACCTGACAGTAGCTCTCGATATTACTCTGACCGATGAGCTGCGTGCCGAGGGTATGGCTCGTACGCTGGTGAACCGCATCCAGAACATGCGTAAGAAGAGCGGACTGGAAATAACAGACCACATCCGCGTGAGCATTGAACCCAACGAGGCATCAACGAAGGCTGTCGAGGCCTTTGGCGACTATATTGCCCGTCAGGTGCTGGCCGACGACCTGAAGTTGGAGGCTAACGATGGTCAGGCGGTAGAATTTGACGATTTTAATCTGAATATCAAAATAACAAAAATCTAAGTATTATGGTAGAAAAAACACGTTACACGGACGAAGAATTAGAAGAGTTCCGTGAGATTATCAATGAGAAGCTGACACTAGCTAAGCGTGACTATGATCAGATGATGCGCGTTCTGATGAATCAGGACTCGAACGATGTGGATGATACATCTCCTACATATAAGGCTTTGGAGGAAGGTAGTGCCACACAGTCAAAGGAAGAACTGATTTCGTTGGCTGCCCGTCAGCAGAAGTTCATTCAGGGCTTGAAGGCTGCACTGACCCGTATCGAGAACAAAACCTACGGTATTGACCGCATTACGGGTAAGCTCATTCCCAAGGAGCGCCTGCGTGCTGTTCCCCACGCTACACTCAGCGTGGAGTCAAAGATGGCTGGTAAGAAGTAGTTGATGGATAGACAGCAGATAGCAAGACGTGGCACGTTGGCTGCACTCATCGTGGTGGGTATTCTCTTAGTAGACCAACTTATCAAGATATGGGTGAAGACCAACATGACGCTACACGAGCAGATAGAGATATTGTCGTGGTTTAAAATCGTATTTATCGAGAACAACGGCATGGCTTATGGCATGGAAATAGGCTCGAAGCTGGTGCTGAGCCTTTTCCGTGTGGTAGCCATTTCTGTGCTGGGCTATTATATAATAGGTCAGGTGAAGCGTCAGGCGCGTTGGGGCTATCTGGTATGTCTGTCGATGATTTTTGCTGGTGCCGTTGGCAATCTGATTGACTCGATGTTCTACGGACTGGTGTTCAATGCCTCGTCAGAGTTCTATACCAGCTACTTCGTACCTTTCGGAACAGGCTATGCATCGTTCCTGATGGGTAAGGTGGTAGACATGTTCTACTTTCCGCTGATAGTGACTACGTGGCCTGATTGGGTACCGTTTGTGGGGGGCAATCCCTACATTTTCTTCTCGCCCGTCTTCAACTTCGCCGATGCGTCTATCTCGGTAGGTGTCGTACTCTTGTTACTGTTCTATCGCAAGGAAATCAGCGAGATATCGTTCAAGAAAAAGGTCAAAGCCAATGAAGCATAGTGCCCCGATATTCTTCCTGATGCTCATGGTGGCTTTGGGTTGTAAACCCCAAGTGCCATCAGAATATATCCAGCCTGATGAACTGGAAGATATGCTCTACGAGTATCATGTGGCAGAGGCGATGGCACGAAATAGCAGCGAGAATGTTGACTACAAGCAGACGGAGTATTTCCTGGCTGTTTTGGAGAAGCACCATGTGACGGAGGCGGACTTTGATTCGTCGCTCGTTTACTACTATTCACATGCGGAACGATTGAAGGATATCTATCTGAGCGTGCACGAACGTTTGGCTAACGATGCTAAGAAGTTAGGCGCTTCGGTGGGTGATATCAATCGTTATTCGCAATATAGCGAGACGGGAGATACGGCTAACATCTGGCGCGACGAGACTGCAATGCTGTTGATTCCCCGTCCTACGAAGAACCGCTTTGATTTTGTTGTCAAGGCCGACTCAACCTTTATGTTGGGCGACTCGTTTATGTTCCAGTTTATGACGGAGCATATTTGGCAAAGTGGTTCGAAGGATGCTGTTGTCTGCATCAAGACAACGTACGAGAAAGATAGCGTTATCCAATCGGTGAACCATGTGTCGATATCGGGTATTTCGCAGTTGCGCATTCCAAGCAACAATACGTTGAAGATTAAAGAACTGCGTGGATTCATCTATATGCCTCAGGTTGATGATGAGATGGAGGCCCGTCGCCTGATGTTCATCAGCCAGATTCAACTCATCAGATTCCATAACAAGGTAATACAAGAGCAATATGAAAACAATGTCGCTGCTGAAGTCGCAAAGACGGATAGCCTGCAACGAATTGATATTACCAGAGGGCCAAAGCAAGACACTCTGCGTCATAACATTGGAACAGGGCTACGTAGTAAGAGTGCACCCTTTAGAAAGGGAGGAACCTCAGACGGAGTGGCTACAGGGCTGCATCAAATTGAAAAAGCAAAATGATGGTCTTCGGGCTTATTATAAAGGAAAACTATTAACTTAAAATTTAAAGACTATGAATACGAAAGTACGTTTAGCAATCATGAACTTCTTGGAGTTCGCCGTGTGGGGAGCTTATCTCACATGTATGGGAAACTATCTGGGTATTGCAGGCTTGGGTGACAAGATTTCCTGGTTTTATGCGATTCAAGGTATTGTTAGCATCTTCATGCCTACGCTGATGGGTATTGTTGCCGACAAGTATATCCAACCGCAGCGTCTGTTAGGCCTCTGTCATCTGTTGGCTGGTGGCTTCATGCTGAGCTGCTGGTGGATGGGCGAACAAGTTGGCTTTGGTAACGAGCTGACGGATAAATCATTATTTATTGCACTTTATACGATGAGTGTGGCTTTTTATATGCCTACCATCGCGCTGACCAATACAGCTGCTTTTGCCATTTTGAAGAATAACAATATGGATACCGTCAAGGATTTCCCGCCTATCCGTGTGCTGGGAACTGTTGGTTTCATTGCTACCATGTGGTTTGTCAACTGCGCCTTCATCGATGAAAGTGGTTTCGGATTTACTCTTGGCGAGAATGCGCATAAGTTCCAATACACCTACATGCAGTTCTTTGTATCGGGTATCTTGAGCCTTGTACTTTTTGCTTATTGTTTCACATTGCCTGAGTGCAAGTTAGAGAAAAAGGAAGGTAAGGTTTCGTTGGCTGAGAGTCTGGGCTTGAATGCTTTTAAACTGTTCAAGCGTCGTCAGATGGCGTTGTTCTTTATCTTCTCAGCGCTGTTGGGCATGTGTCTGCAGGTGACCAATGGCTTTGCTGGTCCGTTCTTGACCAGTTTCAAGGGTACTCCTGAGTTTGCCGACTCTTTTGCAGCTAATAACGCTACCATGCTGACCTCCATCTCGCAGATTAGTGAGGCCTGCTGCATCCTAATGATTCCGTTCTTCCTGAAGCGTTTTGGTATCAAGGTGGTGATGCTGATGTCACTCTTTGCTTGGGTGTTCCGCTTCGGATTCTTCGGCATTGGTGACCCCGCCATGCCAGGCGTTATCTTCTTCATCCTCTCATGTGTCGTCTATGGTGTTGCCTTTGACTTCTTCAATGTCTCTGGCGGTATCTTTGTTGACCAAGAGTGTGATCCAAAGATTAAAGCTTCTGCGCAAGGTCTGTTTATGATGATGACCAACGGTCTTGGTGCTACCATCGGTACGCTGGCTGCTGGTGAGATTGTCAACAGCTTCTGTGGATGGGAAGGTGGCTATCTTGTTGGCGAGTGGCAGACCTGCTGGTTTATCTTTGCTGCTTTCGCCCTTGTGGTAGGCATCACCTTCGCGTTGGTCTTCAAACCCGAAAAGAAACCCATCACCGAAATCAAGCATTAAAGAGTGTGTGAGCAGGTTTTGCCTGCTCACCTCCAAACAATATGAAAGAAGTCCGATATTTCTACGCACCCGATGCAGCCACAGCTCAGGAGTTGCCCGATGAAGAGGCTCAGCATGCCCTCCGCGTGTTGCGCTTGAAAGAGGGTGACGAGATGATGCTGATGGATGGTCAGGGCAACTACTATCGTGCTGAGGTAATACTGGCACAGGGACACCATTGCCAGTATGCTATCAGAGAGGTGTTGCCACAGGAGCGCCAATGGCAGGGACATATTCATCTGGCTATTGCTCCTACGAAGATGATGGATCGTATGGAGTGGATGCTGGAGAAAGCTGTTGAGGTGGGTGTCGATGAGATATCATTCTTGGACTGTAAGTTCTCAGAGCGTCGTGTCATCAAGATTCCGCGTGCTGAGAAAATCGTTGTGGCAGCAACCAAACAAAGTCGCAAGGCATGGGTAACGCAACTCAATGATATGCAGTCGTTTGTCGACTTCATCCGTTTGCCTCGGACATGTCGTAAATACATTGCTCATTGCTACGAGGAGGTTCCGCGTAGTTACTTGTTTGATGAACTTCGCAACCCCACGGATACTAATGATGTTTTGGTGCTCGTTGGCCCTGAGGGCGACTTCTCCATCGATGAGGTACGTCGTGCTGTTGACAATGGCTTTGTCTCAGTGCACTTGGGCAAGAGTCGCCTGCGAACAGAGACGGCGGGTCTTGCTGCAATAATGATGATGCAACTATCTAAAGAACAATAATAAAACCAATAAACATAAAGAAACATGACCGATGAGAAAATCATGGCTACCATCAAACCCGATGGGGAGTGCTGGCAGCCGGAACTGGAGAAAATGCCTCGTAAACAGCTCGAAGAGCTGCAAGTAAAGAAACTGAAGGACACTATTAATGTCTGTCTGCAATCGCCTTTCTATAAGAAACGCTTGGGCGAGTTAGGCATTACGGCAGCTTCTATTAATAGTCTTGAGGACCTGCGTAAGATCCCGTTTACTACGAAGCAGGACTTGCGCGACAACTATCCCTACGGATTGGTAGGTGGCAATTTGGATGATGCCGTGCGTATTCACTCTACAAGTGGTACTACGGGCAATCCTTGTGTTGTTGTCTATTCTGAACACGATATCTGTTCGTGGGCTAATATGATTGCCCGCAATCTATATATGGTGGGTTGCCGCAAGAGTGATGTCTTCCAGAACTCCAGCGGCTATGGTATGTTTACCGGTGGTCTTGGATTCCAGTATGGTGCCGAGTGGCTGGGCGCTATGACGGTACCTGCTGCAGCTGGTAACTCGAAGCGTCAGATTAAGTTCATCAAGGACTTTGGTACTACCGCCCTTCACGCCATTCCTTCCTACGCCATCCGTTTGGCTGAGGTGTTTCAGGAAGAGGGAGTAGACCCTCGTAGCACTAAGCTGCATACCTTGTGTATTGGTGCCGAGCCTCATACTGAGGAACAACGTCGTCGTATCGAGCGTATGTTGGGTGTCAAGGCCTATAACTCGTTTGGTATGACGGAGATGAACGGTCCTGGTGTGGCTTTCGAGTGTAAATATCAGGATGGTATGCATTTGTGGGAGGACAACTATATTGTCGAGATTGTTGATCCTGACACCTTCGAACCAGTGCCCGATGGGGAAATCGGTGAGATGGTGCTGACAACGCTTGACCGTACCATGATGCCAATCCTGCGTTACCGTACGCGTGACCTCACACGTATCATTCCTGGTGAGTGTAAGTGTGGACGTACCCATCGTCGTATTGATCGTATCAAGGGACGTACTGATGATATGTTTATCATCAAGGGTGTTAACGTATTCCCCATGCAGGTAGAAAAGATTCTCGTGCAGTATCCTGGCTTGGGTAGCAACTATCTTATTACGCTCGATACGGAGGACGACAACGATATCATGACTGTAGAGGTTGAACTCGACGGTTTGAACACCGATGTATTCCCCGAACTGCAAAATATGACCAAGGATATTCAGCGTGCCTTGAAGGACGAGATCCTGCTCACACCTCGTGTGAAGCTCGTCAAGAAGGGTACTCTTCCCGTCAGCGAAGGAAAAGCCGTTCGCGTGCATGACTTAAGACCGGGTAGGGGATAAGTGTAGCGTTGAGAGTTTATAGTTTAGAGATGAAAAAGCTATTCATAGCCCTATCATTGATGCTTGCTAATGGTGCCTTTGCTCAGACTACTATGAGCGAGGCGCTAAAAAGCATGCCTGATTCATTGATGGCTTATCTGACGCATAACAACCGGCTGGACTGTATCGATTTTTGTGAGGCTAATATGAAGGCGGAGGTTCGTAATGCTTTTGACGGCAAGAGTGAACTCGTCCAACTTACCAGCAATTATGCATTGTTCCGTCTGAATGATGCCTCAACACTAGAACTTTGTCTTTTGGATGCAGACAATAGTCAAGTTATTTGCATGATTCAGACTTATGGTACTGATATGCGCGAAAGTGTTATCTCTTTCTTTACTACTTCTTGGCAACAATTACCCACAAGACAGTTCTTATCTGAAGCTTATGACGGGTATGGTGCTCAGTATGATCCAGATCAGATGGTGCTCACATTAGAGAGCAACAACTACTTGAGTCGTCCTGCTATGGAAGAGCAAATAGAAGAAAAGAAAGTGCAAATAAAGCTTAAGTGGAGTCGGAGAGAATTTAAATAAAGTTAAACATATACATAAAAATACTACAAAAACTTGCATGATGTAAGAAATAGTTGTATTTTTGCAGTGTGTTTTTCATGGTATTAGATTATTAAGGTTAATTAAAAAGTTGATTGTCGTGAGACAATCAATTTTTTTGTGCCTTTTAAAACATAGAGAAAGGGAACCCAAATGGGCTCCCTTTTCTTGTTTGTTTGGAATAAATTATTTGTTTGTGTTCTCTTAGGCCTGAGCTTCAGGAATTACAGAAACATAACTCTTGTCGCGCTTACCCTTGTGGAACTCTACGGTTCCATCAACCAAAGCGTAAAGAGTATCATCCTTACCCATAGCAACATTGTTACCTGCGTTGTGCTTAGAACCACGCTGACGAACGATGATGTTGCCTGCTACTACCTTCTGACCGCCAAAAATCTTAATGCCGAGTCGCTGAGCTGCACTCTCGCGGCCGTTCTTAGAACTACCTACACCTTTCTTATGTGCCATAATGTTGTTCTCCTTTTGTTTTAAGCGATTACTGATTTAACTTCTACCTGGGTGTACTGCTGACGATGACCGTTGCGCTTACGAGAGTCCTTACGACGCTTCATCTTGAACACGATAACCTTCTCACCCTTTACGAGCGGATTTACCACTTCGCAAACTACCTTTGCACCATCTACGGTGGGCGCTCCTACCTGTACTGAACCTTCTTTGTCGACAAGCAGTACCTTGTCGAATTCAACAGTCTTACCGGCTTCCACATCTTTCATGTGGTTCACGAAGAGCTTCTTGCCCTCCTCAACCTTGAACTGCTGACCGTTGATCTCTACAATTGCGTACATTGTTTTTAATTGTTTAACGGGTTTTTCTGCCTGGCGTGTCAC
>CADCGD010000025.1 GCA_902800925.1 uncultured Bacteroidales bacterium
ATTCATGCAACAGTGGAATGTCAGGAACAGAATCAGCGCAATACCCGTTACGGACATTACAACCTTTCTACCGATTGATGAATTAAATAACCACATAAATTATTGAAATTAAAAATTAATAATAAATACTCGATAATAGGTACGTGCGGGCACGTTGGGGCTACAAAATTACGCAAAATTTATGAATTCTGCAAACGTTTTCATTAGAAAATATGCAATTTATACAAAATTTTATTAGTAACTCTGGCTTTACGAAGTTACTGTCACTCGGAAAAGCTCAAATAAATTTGGCTTTTCCCTCGTTTATTAGTAACTTTGCAACCAAAACAAAGGATAATCACTTTTATGGCATCACATAACGAGTTAGGAAAGTGGGGCGAAGACGTTGCTGCTACGTATCTGGAACGCCAAGGATACACCATCATAGAACGTGACTGGAAGTCAGGACATCGTGACCTGGACATCATTGCGCTAGATAGAGATACAGTAGTCTTTGTAGAGGTGAAGACACGTAGCAACCGTATGTTTACAGACCCAGAAATGGCAGTAGACTACCAGAAGATACGTCACCTGCAACAAGCCGCCAACCACTATATCAAATACAGGCATATAGATAGGGATATCCGCTTTGACATCATTACTGTAGTGGGAACGATGAACGAAACTCCTGCTATAGACCATATAAAAGACGCATTCTGACATGATATTGAAATACGACGTAATAGTTATCGGAGGTGGTCATGCTGGCTGTGAGGCAGCAACAGCATCTGCTAACATGGGTGCCAAGACCTTGCTGGTAACAATGGATATGAACAAGATTGCACAGATGTCGTGCAATCCTGCTATTGGTGGTATTGCAAAAGGACAGATTGTTCGCGAGATTGATGCACTTGGTGGTCAGATGGGATTAGTAACAGATGCTACCGCAATCCAGTTCCGCATGCTCAACCGTTCGAAAGGTCCTGCCGTCTGGAGTCCACGTGCCCAATGTGACAGAGGAAAGTTTATCTGGAAGTGGCGCTCTGTTTTGGATGACACTCCTAACCTCGACATCTGGCAAGACCAAGCTGATGAACTGCTGGTGGAAACTGTGTCTGACGGTTCTCCCGTCAGGAAACAAGTGGTCGGCATCAAAACCATCTGGGGCGCTGAAATACGCGCTAAGGCTGTCATCATTACTGCAGGCACCTTCCTCAATGGCTTGATGCACATCGGACGAAAGATGGTTCCTGGCGGACGTATTGCTGAACCTGCTGTGCCTCACTTCACAGAAAGCATTACACGTCACGGCATTCGTTCTGCTCGTATGAAGACAGGTACGCCCGTCCGAATCGACAAGCGCAGCATTCATTTTGAAGATATGGAGCGCCAGGATGGTGAGAATGGCTATTATCAGTTTTCGTATATGGGTCAGCAGCGACCCCTTCAGCAACTACCCTGTTGGGTATGCTACACCAACGAACAGGTTCATGAGACCCTGCGTAGCGGACTGGCAGACTCCCCACTTTATAATGGACAGATTCAATCGATTGGTCCACGCTATTGTCCTTCGATTGAAACCAAACTTGTTACCTTCCCTGACAGACCACAGCATCTGCTGTTCTTAGAGCCAGAAGGTGAAAGCACCAACGAGATGTACCTGAATGGGTTCTCGTCGAGTCTACCTATGGATGTTCAGATTGCTGCACTCAAACACATTCCTGCCTTACGAGACTTGAAGGTATATCGTCCAGGCTACGCCATCGAATACGACTTCTTTGATCCTACACAGTTGAAACACTCCTTGGAATCGAAGGTCATTGATGGCCTGTTCTTTGCAGGCCAGGTAAATGGCACCACAGGCTATGAAGAAGCGGGCGGACAAGGAACACTGGCTGGCATCAATGCAGCACTTATGGCTGGTTCCGTAGGTTGCGACTCAGTCGCAACAAAACATACCTTTGAACTACAACGCGACGAGGCCTACATTGGTGTCTTAATTGATGACCTCGTGACAAAAGGTGTGGATGAGCCCTACCGTATGTTTACTTCCAGAGCAGAATACCGCATTCTGTTACGTCAGGATGATGCTGATGCTCGCTTGACAGAAAAAGCATACGAACTAGGTATCGCCAAAAGAGAACGTTACGACTGGTGGCTACAGAAGAAACAAGCCATCGAAGAAATCGAGGAGTTCTGTCGCACCTTTGCGATAAAACCGAAGATAGTCAATGGAGCCTTGGAAACCATCGGTTCTACCCCACTCGTCTACGGCTGCAAGTTAGAAGATCTAGTGTCTCGTCCAGAACTGAACTTCGAAAAACTATATGCTTTTGTTCCTGAACTCAAGGAAAAAATAGCGCAACTGCCCAATCGTCAGGAAGAGATAGCAGAAGCTGCAGAGATACATATCAAGTATAAAGGGTATATCGAACGCGAACGAATGGTAGCAGAAAAGATGCACCGTTTGGAGAATATTAAAATAAAAGGCAAGTTCGATTATCCCAATCTTACTGCAGTATCAACGGAAGCACGACAGAAATTAGAGCGTATACAACCAGAAACATTGGCACAAGCCAGCAGAATACCTGGAGTATCACCCAGCGACATTAATGCTATGTTAGTGTTGATGGGTAGATAGGTTTCACGTGAAACAAATTAGAGAATCGTACTAACAAAATAACGTTAAAACCAAAGATTATGAACAACAAAACATTGATGGCGAATCTTCGCTGTATTCCAGACTTTCCACAGAAGGGAATTAACTTCCGCGATGTTACTACTTTATTTAAGAATCCTGCTTGTCTGCAAATTATGGTTGACGAGCTTTATGAGATATACAAAAATAAAGGTATCACCAAGATAGTGGGTATTGAAAGCCGTGGTTTTGTAATGGCATCAGCATTGGCTGTGAAATTAGGCGCAGGGGTTGTTCTTGCACGTAAACCGGGAAAACTTCCCGCTGCAACCGTTCAAGAAAGCTATGCAAAAGAATACGGAACCGACACTATCGAAATTCACGAAGACGCAATCAACGATAAAGACGTTGTTTTACTTCATGACGATTTATTAGCAACAGGTGGAACTATGCGAGCAGCATGCAACCTCGTGAAGAAATTCAACCCAAAAGGCATTATGGTTAACTTCATCATTGAAATCACTGATGAAGGATTACATGGAAGAGATGTCTTCGACGACGTAGAAGTTACAACCTTACTAACTGTTTAATGTTTCACGTGAAACAAAGCTCATGACAAAGGAAGAGAATGAGGCACGACTAGACAAGCTGAAACGCATAGTCTCAGCCTTACCCGAAAAGCCTGGTAGCTATCAGTATTATGATGCTGATGGTACTATAATTTATGTAGGTAAGGCTAAGAACCTAAAGAGTCGTGTCTCATCCTATTTCCACGCTGAAGTAGACCGTTTTAAGACGAAGGTTTTGGTGTCCAAGATATGGGATATCAGCTATACAGTCGTTAATACAGAAGAAGACGCATTACTACTGGAAAATGCACTTATCAAGAAGTATAATCCACGATATAACGTCCTCTTAAAAGACGGAAAAACCTACCCTAGCATCTGTATTACCAAAGAGTTTTTACCTCGTATTTTCAGCACACGAAATATTAACAAGAAATGGGGAACCTATTATGGTCCGTATTCCCATGTAGGAGCCATGAATGCTGTCCTGGAACTCATCAAGAAACTCTATCATCCCAGGACCTGTAGACAACCCCTTACAGAAGAGGGTATTAAACAAGGAAAATACCAGGTTTGTCTGGAATATCATATCAAAAACTGTGCTGGTCCATGCATTTTAAAGCAGTCTTTGGAGGATTACCAAAAAGGCATTCATGGGGCACGAGAGATACTGAAAGGAAATACTCGCCAGCTTCTGAAAGACATGCGCGAAGAGATGATGAAACTCGCAGAAGAATTGCGTTTTGAGGAAGCTGAAGAGGTTAAAAGAAGGTTTCTTTTGTTAGAGCAATTTGTGGCTAAGAGCGAGGTCGTAAGCCATACTATTGATAATGTTGACGTATTCAGTATTACCAATGACGAGAAGGTTGCTTTCATCAACTATATCCACGTTTCCAATGGTCAGATTAACCAAAGTTTCACCTTCGAATACAAGAAGAAACTCGAAGAAAGCGATGCTGAATTACTACAGTTAGCCATCGTCGAGATGCGTGAACGATTTAAGAGTCATGCTAAGGAAATCATCCTTCCAGAAGAGGTAGACATAGACCTGGAAGGAGTGACAATTACTATACCCCAGCGAGGCGACAAAAAGACTCTGTTAGATCTCTCACTGATGAACGGAAAGCAGTATAAATTCGATCGTCTGAAGCAGGCAGAAAAACTGAATCCAGAACAGAAACAAGTACGTCTGATGAAGGAATTACAAGACCTTTTACACCTACCAAAGATGCCCTATCAGATAGAGTGTTTCGACAACTCAAACATCTCTGGATCAGACGCTGTAGCAGCCTGCGTCGTATTCAAAAAGATGAAGCCATCCAAGGCAGATTATCGAAAATATAACATCAAAACTGTCGTTGGACCAGACGATTATGCCTCCATGAAAGAGGTAGTTGGAAGGCGTTATCGACGACTTATAGAAGAGGGTGAACCCCTACCCGACCTCATCGTTGCCGATGGTGGCAAAGGACAGATGGAGGTCATCAGACAGGTCATTCAAGACGAGCTAAATCTTGATATTCCCATAGCAGGATTAGCCAAGAATGACAAGCACAGAACCAATGAACTGCTCTATGGTTTCCCACCACGAGTGATAGGTATGAAAGACACCTCAGAGTTGTTTCGTGTGCTAACTCAACTGCAAGATGAAGTGCATCGCTTTGCCATCACTTTCCATCGAGAACAGCGTTCTAAGCATGCTTTACACTCAGAGTTGGATAATATCAAGGGAATAGGTCCGAAGACGCGTGACGAGCTTCTAAAAGCCCTTAAATCAGTTAAGAAAATACGTGAATCCCAACTCGCTGAGCTCACAACAATTATTGGTCAAGCAAAGGCAAAGATAGTTTATGACTATTTTCATGCCTGATTTTCTTGGTTGTATCAGAATTATTTCCTATCTTTGCAAAATGAGAGCAGTAATACAGAGAGTCAGCAAGGCCAGTGTGACTATCAATGGCATCAAAAAGTCGGAGATAGGACTAGGTTTTCTGATACTTTTGGGAGTATGCAATGAGGACACCAAAGAGGACGTTGAATGGCTTGTCAGAAAGGTTGCTAACCTACGCGTTTTCGACGATGAACAAGGCGTCATGAATCGCAGTATGCTGGATGTCAATGGAGAGGCACTGGTAGTTAGTCAGTTCACCCTCTTTGCCAGTTACAAGAAAGGTAATCGTCCCTCTTGGTTAGGCGCTGGCAGTCATGAGCACGCTATCCCACTCTACGAGGCTTTCTGCCAGCAGCTCAGCGAGGCCATTGGCAAGCCTGTGGGCACTGGCGAGTTTGGCGCAGATATGAAAGTAGAACTGCTGAACGATGGTCCTGTCACCATCTGTATGGATACAAAAAACAAAGAGTAATATGACGATAAGAGAAGCGCAAGATACTGTAGATCAGTGGATTAAAACATATGGAGTGCGCTATTTCTCTGAGCTCACCAATATGGCCGTGCTGACAGAAGAAGTTGGCGAATTGGCTCGTGTGATGGCTCGCAAATATGGCGATCAGAGCTTCAAGGCTGGCGAGAAAGACAACCTTGGCGACGAGATGGCTGATGTGCTTTGGGTACTGCTCTGCCTGGCTAACCAGACAGGTGTGGACCTGACAGAAGAACTGAAAAAGAACATCGAAAAGAAAACCCTTAGAGATAAGGAAAGACATATAAAAAACGAAAAACTCTAATCTTATTTTAACTAAAAAACTAGTATTATGGAAGAATTGAAAAGCAAGTACGAGCAGGCGTTAGCCAAGTACAACTGCAATGTTGACGAAGCCGCTGTAGCAGCAGCTGTGAAGAAAATCATTGACGAGCGCGTTCCCAAGAACGACACAGAGGAAGTTAAGAAATTCCTTTTAGGCTCTGTATGTATGACTACCCTGACCACTCAGGACTCTGCAGAGAGTGTACTGAAGCTGGTTGAGAAGGTCAACAAGTTCTCAGAAGAGTATCCTAACCTGCCCCACGTAGCTACTGTAGTTACCTATCCTCGTTTTGCTCAGCTGGTAGCTGATTCATTGGAGGTAGAAGGCGTTATTCCTACTGTTGTCAGTGGTGCATTCCCCTCTTCTCAGGCCCTTATCGAAATCAAGGTTGCTGAGACCAAACTGGCTGTCCAGGATGGTGCAGAGAACGTAGATATCGTGATGCATGTTGGTGAGTTCCTGTCAGGCGACTACGAGACTGTTTGCGACGAGATTTGGGAGCAGAAAGCAGCTTGTGGTGATGTTCCTATGAAGGTTATCCTGGAGACTGGCGACCTGCTGAATCTGTCGAACGTCAAGAAGGCTTCTATCCTGTCGATGTATGCTGGTGCAGACTATATCAAAACCTCTACTGGTAAGGAAAAGGTTGGTGCTACTCCAGAGGCTGTCTATGTCATGTGTCAGGCTATCAAGGAATATTACGACCAGACAGGTATCATGGTTGGTTTGAAGCCTGCTGGCGGCATCAACAGCGTAAAAGATGCCCTCACCTACTACAGCATCGTAGAGGAGATTCTGGGCGAGAAATGGCTCACCAACTACTATTTCCGTCTGGGTACCAGTCGTCTGCCAAACCTCATCCTGAGCGATCTGGCTGGCAAGGAAGTGAAGTTCTTCTAATAGTTACGCTGAACAACGTAATCTACATAGGCTGTCAGGGCATCCCTGATAGCCTTATCTTTTACGTTGTTGTCAATATAGTCCTTACAAAGTTGGCTGAATTCAGCCATCTTCTGTTCAGCATACTCTATACCACCCTGTTGCTTGGTAAACTCCACCAGAACAGCGATTTCATCAGGGTTTATCGTACCAGCCTTTACCTTCTTTGCCAATGTCTGCATAGAGTCAAAATCAGTATTATTCAATGCATAGATGACAGGCAGCGTCAGCTTACCTTCCGTCATATCGTTGCCAGTAGGTTTGCCTATCTCCTTGGAGTCGAAATAATCGAAAATATCGTCGCGAATCTGGAACATGATACCCAGGTTTTTGCCGAATTCACCAGCCTTCTTGACGTCCTCTGCTGTTGCTCCAGCAGACAACGCGCCAATGGCAGCACACGACTGGAACAAGGCTGCTGTCTTCTGTTGGATGACTTGATAGTAAACATCCTCAGAAATCTGCTGATTCTGAATGTTCGACAACTGCAGAATCTCACCAGCAGCTAGTGTACGACCCAGTTCAGACAACTCCTGAACAATGCCCTGATTGCCAGTAAACGACACATGCAACAACGCTGTAGAAAGGATATAGTCACCCACCAATACAGCCACCTTATTATTATAGGTAGCATTCACAGAAGCTTGTCCTCTACGCTCCCCACTTTCATCAACAACATCATCGTGAACCAACGAAGCCGTATGAAGCAGTTCAAGACCCACAGCAGAATGTTGCGTCACCTGCGAAATAGCACCATAGTTCTTCGCCATCAGCAACATCAGCATAGGACGCATACGCTTTCCGCCACGCTGACGAATGTGGCTTAAGGCAGAACCTAACATACCATCCTCATGACTCATCGCCTGTTCAAAGAGAGCGATGAAATCGGACAAATCACTTGCAATAGGTTGTTTAATGATGCTTAAATAATCCATGTGACACTATATTTTGTTGCAAAAGTAATGAAAATAATTGGATATTCAACATTTTCTTTGTAATTTTACACGAAATTTCCAAAACGTTATGCAAAAGTTATTCCTTTTAGACGCCTACGCGCTCATCTATCGTTCCTACTACGCATTCATCAAGAAAGAGCAACCCACCCATATTGGTGTGGCCTTCGACCCTCATGGGCCTACGTTCCGCTCTGACGCCTACCCTGCCTATAAGGCTCAACGTGAGGCTACCCCTGAGGATATCAAGCAGTCAGTACCCATCATCAAAGACTTGTTGCGAGCCTGGAATATTCCCATTCTGCAGGTCAATGGTTACGAAGCAGACGATGTCATCGGCACTTTGGCAACAAAAGCTGGCAAGCAAGGAATCGATACCTATATGTTGACTCCAGACAAGGACTATGGACAGTTGGTAGGTGATCACGTCTATATCTTCCGCCCTCGTCACGGAGGTGGTTACGAGACGATGGGTCCTGAGGAAGTGAAAGCAAAATACGCCATTCCATCGACTGGGGCCGTCATCGATCTCTTGGCACTTATGGGTGACTCCGCAGACAATTTCCCAGGTTGTCCTGGTGTTGGTGAGAAGACAGCTGTGAAACTCATCAACGAGTTTGGCAGCATCGATGAGATGCTTCGTCGAGTAGATGAGATTAAGGGAGCACTCAAGACGAAAGTAGAAACTCACATCGACGATATCAAGATGTCACAATTCCTGGCCACCATCAAAACTGATGTACCCATCGAATTGAATATGGACGAATTGAAGGTTTCTGAACCCAACGAAGCTGAACTTGGAAAATTGTTGGAAGAATTGGAGTTCAAGAGCCTTGCCAATAAGATTCTTAAAAAACCTGAAAAAGTCGTTAAACCTGTTAATCAACAACTCGATCTCTTTGCAGAATTTGCTGCCCCCACTACGAATGAGCCAGAATTTTCGAGTTTTGAGACGCTAAAAACGGTGGCTCACGACTACAAACTCATTGATAATGAGGATGATTTACAGAAATTGTATGACTTTTTATTGACAAAGAAATTCTTCGTTCTAGATACAGAGACCACTTCGACGACTCCTATCGACGCAGAATTGGTAGGTTTAAGCTTCTCAGTCGAGGAACACAAGGCCTTTTATGTGCCCATTCCTGCCAATCGTGAAGAAGCGTTGCAAATTGTTAATATCTTTAAACCGCTCTATGAAGACCCCAAAATCCTCAAAGTTGGACAAAACCTAAAGTACGATCTCGAAGTATTGCGCAACTATGGTGTCCGTCTCGATGGTCCGATGTGGGACACGATGATTGCCCACTACCTCATCCAACCCGAACTTCGTCACAACATGGACTATATGGCAGAAATCTATCTGCACTATCAGACCATCCATATCGACGAACTCATTGGTCCCAAGGGTAAGAGCCAACGTTCAATGCGCGACCTGGACCCCAAGGATGTCTATGAATATGCTTGCGAGGATGCTGACATCACCCTGCAACTAAAGAACAAACTTGAACCTGAGTTGAAGAAGTACGATTGTGAAGACCTTTTTTATAATATAGAGATACCCCTGATGCCTGTCTTGGCAGAAATGGAGATGAATGGTGTCTGTCTCGATACCCAGTCGTTGGCTGAAACCAGCAAGCAGTTTACGGCTCGCATGAACGAGATAGAACAACGCATCTACGAACTGGCTGGTGAGCAATTCAATATCGCTTCACCCAAACAGGTGGGTGAAATCCTGTTTGATAAACTGAAGATTGTCGAGAAGGCCAAGAAGACCAAGACAGGTCAATATGTCACCTCAGAAGAAGTGTTGCAACAACTGAAGAACAAGCATGAAATCGTGGCTGACATCCTGGAACACAGAGGGTTGAAGAAACTCATTGGCACCTATATCGATGCCCTTCCCAAGCTGATCAATCCTCGTACTGGTCACATCCACACCTCTTTCAATCAGACCATCACAGCCACAGGACGTCTGTCGTCTTCTGACCCCAACCTGCAGAATATTCCTATTCGTGGCGAAGACGGCAAGGAGATTCGCAAGGCCTTCATCCCTGAACCTGGCTGTTTGTTCTTCTCTGCAGACTATAGTCAGATTGAGCTTCGTGTGATGGCCCACCTCTCGCAAGACCCACAGATGATAGAAGTGTTCCGCGAGGGTAAAGACCTGCATGCTGCTACTGCTGCCAACATCTACAAGAAGCCTATCGAGGAGGTGACACGCGACGAACGAACGAAGTCAAAACGTGCCAATTTCGGTATCATCTATGGCATTACTGTCTTTGGTCTCGCAGAGCGTTTGGATATTCCTCGCGACGAAGCTAAGATGCTGATAGATGGTTACTTCGCCACCTTCCCAGAGGTTCACGACTACATGGAGAAGTCCAAGGAAATAGCCAGAAAACAAGGTTACGTCACTACCCTATTCGGACGTCGTCGCTACTTGCCAGACATCAACTCTGCCAACAGCGTGGTGCGTGGTTTTGCTGAGCGTAACGCCATCAATGCGCCCATCCAGGGTACTGCTGCCGACATCATCAAGGTGGCAATGATTCATATCTTCCAACGCTTCAAGGCAGAAGGCATTCGCTCCAAAATGATTCTGCAAGTCCACGACGAACTCAACTTCTCCGTCTATCCTGACGAGAAGGAAAAGGTAGAGCGTATCGTTCTGGAAGAGATGCAGAACGCCTTCCACATGTCTGTGCCTCTCGTTGCTGACTCTGGCTTTGGCGATAACTGGCTTGAGGCACACTAAGTATGTCGCTATATAAAACGCGGTATTATCTTAGTATTATTTCAGCAGCATCAGCGTCTCTGCAAACTTATAAATAACGATACCTGTTGTTACAGAGACATTCATAGAGTGTTTGGTACCCAGTTGAGGTATCTCTAAACAGCCATTTGAGGCGTCTACTACTTCCTGGTGGACGCCTTTTACTTCGTTACCCATCACTATGGCGTATTTTAAGCCCCGCTGAGGCACGAACGTGTGCAGTTTGGTACTATGTTCCACCTGCTCTACTGAAAAGACCGTATAGCCGTTCTTTTTCAGTTCTTCTACAGCCTCCAATGCTGTATTGAAGTAGCGCCAACTGACACTTTCCTCTGCACCAAGGGCCGTCTTATGGATTTCTGTTGATGGCGGTGTCTGACAAATGCCACATAAGTAGACAGCCTCTACGCGGAAACTGTCGCACGTACGGAACACACTGCCAATATTATACATGGACCTGACATCGTCCAACACTACTATCAGTGGCAGTTTCTCAGCCTCACGATACTCTTCTATCGTCAGGCGCTGCATTTCTATAGTACGAACCTTTCTCATATCCGCCTGCAAAAGTACGAAAAAAATTCTAATAAAACGGCAAAAAGTTTATGATATCACATTTTCTTTATCAGCTAATCCCAGTCACGAGAACAGCTAATACAGCGCTGGCTTAGGCTGATACGGAGAAAATTCTCTAGAGAATTTCTAGCGTATCAGCTGTATATTTCGTGTTATTTTTAGTAAAAAGCTTTCCAGGTTCAGAAATTCTTACTATTTTTGCACATTATTCATTATCAAACTATTATCTAAACACATTCTTAACTATGAAGAGAAAACTAACAACTATGGCTGTGCTACTTGCCACGATGGTCATGCAAGCCCAGACAGCAAGACAGTTTACCATTAACCTTACTGACGACGGACAAGCCAATATGGTCTGTTTTCTGGCTGACAATCCAACAGGTAGAGCCATTGTAGGTATTCCTGGTGGTGGCTACTCTATGTTGTCGAATACCCATGAGGGAACACAGGCTCATGGTTGGTTGAATCAGCAAGGTATCTCCTACTTTGTTGTTAACTACAGATTGCCAAAGGGTGATCGCACGATTCCTATTGGCGACGTAGAGAAAGGTATTCGTACTATTCGTGACTCAGCAGCTGTTTGGAATATTAATCCCAATGATTTGGGTATCATGGGATTCTCTGCTGGTGGCCATCTGGCATCCGTCATCTCTACCCTCTCCGACTTCGATGTTCGTCCAAACTTCACCATCCTGTTCTATCCTGTCATCTCGATGGATGTTCCTAAATCACACAAGTGGTCGTGCATCAATTTCTTGGGTGAGGAAGGTCATAAAGATCCCAAGTTAGTAAAGAAGTACTCTACCAATAATGATATAAAGCGTCATTTAACACCTCCTGCTGTCATTGTTACTGCTAGCGACGACCCATTAGTCAATCCTGTTACCAATGGCTTGGAGTACTACAAAGCTATGCACAATGCTGGTAACGAGTGCTCGATGTTTATCTATCCTACAGGTAGTCATGGATTTGGTTTTGGACCTTGGTTTAAGTATCATGACCAACTATTAAGCGATCTGGGTACCTGGCTGAAGAATCGTCCTGCACCAAAGAAAGATGCCATCAAGGTAGCTTGTATTGGCAATAGTATTACCGATGGTCATGGAATCGACTTTGCTCCTGCTAATGGTTATCCTGCACAACTACAGAATGCATTAGGCAAAGACTACTGGGTGAAGAATTTTGGTATCAGCGGACGAACGATGCTGAACAAGGGTGATCACCCTTATATGAATGAGCAAGCCTGGAAAGATGCTGTAGCCTTTAAGCCGGATATAGTCATTATCAAACTCGGTACCAACGATTCTAAGCCAGAGAACTGGCAGTATAATGCCGACTTCAAAAAAGACCTCCAGCAGATGATTACTACCCTGCGCCCTGACCTGTTGAAGCCTGCCAAGAAAGGCAAGAAGAATAAGAAGCAGGTTGTCAAGAACGAAGGTCCACAGATATTCCTCTGCACACCTATTCCTGCCTTCAAGAGCACATGGAACATAAACGATAGCATCATTGCCAACAACATCATTCCTATCCAGCAGCAGGTAGCCAACGAGTATAATCTTCAGGTCATTGATCTGCATACTCTTTTTGGCGATGGCAAGGACACTATGCTTAACGATGGCATTCATCCAAACGCAAAAGGAGCTCAGAAGATGGCAAAGATTATAGCCGATGCTATCAAACAGTAAATTACTGTTGATAACTGTGTGGAAAACCTGTGGATAATGCGTTTATTATTCACAGGTTTTCTTTTTGTTCATACTGAATTTGTGGATAAAATGGATAAATAACAGGTTTAAACATCACTTTTCCACTGTTTTTTTCTTGAAAAAGATATAAACTTATTAATTTTGCACCAGAAAAGAGAATTGTGGATAAGTATGTTATCTCACTCATTATCAATCAGTAAATATTCACACTCATTGTGGATAGCTGGTTATAAGAGGTGGATATCTTAATATGCAAGAAAAAGCAATAAAAGTTTTGCAAATATCAACATCACATCATCCTATTCATTCTCTTTTATTTTAAAAAAGAAAAAAGGAAAAATAAAAATAATGCTATGTTGAAAACTGAGTGGAAAGAGCAAGGGTTCGTTGATGAGCCAGTAGCAGAAGGTACAGATCTGAAGGCTGAGATTCGTAGATTGTGTAAAGAGAAAGATGCCATTATTCTGGCACACTACTATACCATAGGAGACATCCAGGATATTGCTGATTTTGTAGGCGACTCATTGGCTTTGGCTCGCAAGGCTGCAGAGACAGATGCTAAGATGATGGTGATGTGTGGTGTTCACTTTATGGCTGAGACCTGTAAACTGCTTTCTCCTGAGAAGACAGTACTCTGTCCTGACCTCAATGCTGGTTGTTCACTAGCTGACAGTTGCAAGGCAGAAGACTTGAAGAAATTCAAGGATGAGCATCCTGGCTATCAGGTTGTTTCTTATGTGAATACTACTGCTGCTGTAAAGGCTCTGACAGACGTTGTTGTAACCAGTGGTAATGCTAAGAAGGTTGTGAATCAGTTACCCAAGGATGCAAAGCTTATCTTTGGTCCTGACTATAACCTTGGTAATTATATCAATGAGGTAACAGGCAGAGATATGTTGCTTTGGAATGGTGGCTGTCATGTGCATGAGCGCTTCTCAGTAACAAAGATACTGGAACTCAAGAAACAATATCCTAATGCTATTGTAATGGCTCACTTGGAGTGTAAAGGTCCTGTATTGGCTGTTGCAGACGTAAAGGGAAGTACAGCAGATATGCTAAAGTATGCACGGGAAAACCGTGCATCACAATATATTGTGGCTACAGAGGCCGGTATTTTGCACGAGCTGCAGAGAAATTGTCCAAACAGTGAGTTTATCCCTGTGCCTCCAGAAATCAGCGAGAGCGGCCTAGAATGCAGCTGTAACGAGTGTCAGTATATGAAGATGAATACACTCTTGAAGATTTACAACTGCTTGAAGCATGAATGGCCTTCTGTTGAGGTAGATCCTGAGATAGCTAAAGAAGCTGTGAAACCTATACAAAGAATGCTGGAGTTAAGCTAATGCCATGAAGCAGCGTATAGAGTGGTTGGCTGTTTTGAGGGGTCTGAACATCTTGCTGGTAGTCATGGTTCATGTGCAACTGGTAGATATGTCGACAGGCCAGAATCATGCATTCTGCAATGCCCTCTCTTTTCCTTTCCACCCTATACGCATGCCTTTGTTTATCTTTATTTCTGGGGGATTACTCTATCTTAGCAGAATACGAAAAGACATATCGACAAAAGCATTATACAAGGACAAGTTCCAGCGTATCATGATACCTTTTGTCTTCTTTGTCGTTGTCTACTACCTTATTAAATTAGTCTTTAACCAGTTTGCCAAGACACCTATCGAAGTGTCGTGGACTAATTTCTTAGAGTCGTTTGTATACTATCGGGGTCACTCGTCACAGTCATTATGGTTTTTAGCTGTGCTGATGTTTTTGATGCTGCTGTATCCCCTCTTCCGTTATCTATGCGACAACAAATACCGAATGATATACTTCTTATTGTTCTGTAGTGGCATATTCTTTATTGATACCGACCTGGAAAGTCGTTGGAACGTATTCTATATTTTGGAAGTACAGCATTACCTGGTATACTTCTTCTTTGGAATCTTCTTCTTCCGGTTTGAGCTATATAAGTATCTGACCAGCATCCCAGCATTGTGTTTTCTCATACTGCTATATGCTGCCTGTTATTACTTCTCATTGGGTCTTCTGACTTCCATCATAGGCATTTGTATGATGTGTTCACTATGCCTGAAGATAGGCACCTATCTGCCCAACCTATTTTCAAGTTTCAGGGAATACATCTTTCAGATTTATCTGATGTCCCTACCCTTTCAAAACTTCGTGGAACTGATATTATGGAAGCATTTCTTCTATAACGAACAGCTATTGTTACTGTTTTATGCCATCAATCTGCTGTCAGGACTATTCATACCAGTGATGATTAGTAAACTGGTAGAACGATGCCCCTACAAATACTTAAGGTTGTGCTTTGGTTTGCAGTAATACTACTAGTTTCCTGTAAAGTTAGATGTTATATAAAGATATTTTCCACTGATAATTCGGTTTATACATTTTGCATCTGGTGAAAGAATATTAGCCGAACTTTGATAATATTTGTGATTACTAATGCCCGCAAGAAAAAGCATAAGATGTGGCAAGTTTGATGTAATCCAAGGTTTTTCTTGCGATGATATAATTTGCTGAACAATCTCAGGATGCTTTTCTTTGTAGGAACTAGAACACCAAATCCAGAATGGTATTTCATATTGTTGACATATACTCTCTTGAGTTAATACCATACTTCGTCCATAATTGGTAGTGCCATAGTCAAAAATACGTTCACCATGATCGGCAAGATTGATAACAATAGCTTCTTTATTTTCCATACGAGATAGTATGCCTTCTATAACTTCATCGTTATAACGCATGGCATTATCGTAGTCTGCCAATACTTGTTTGTCTTCATTAGTAAGATCACATCGTTGATAGTCATTAACAGAAAAGAATGCTTTTTGTTTAGGAAAACGTTCGTTGAATGCAGCATGAAGTCCACGAAAATGGAAAATAGTAAGTTGTGGAATGGAAGTTTTATATTGAGAAGTATGTGTTAAACTGTCATAATCAGCTAATAAACCTATATCAAAATTGTGTGTTTCTTTATTACGATGGCTAAACTGGATATTGCTCATATGTGCTTCGTTAAAAAACAAATCTTCAACGAAGTCACTCAGTCGTCCCTCTAATGATAACACATACTGATTACTAAGAAATGAAACATCATAGCCAGCACGTCGAAACATAGTGGTAAAAAGTGGATAATCATACCATTCGCCAGGACTATTTTGCGTTTTCAAAGAGAACATATCTTGAAAAGACAAACTAGTGAGGTTCCATGCTGAAACAACATCTTTGAATAAGTATATTTCATTTTTATCCAGTCGTTTTTTTTGAAAAGGAGTAGTAGCTTTGGAATATCCGTACAGTTGTGAATGATGGCGGTTATAACTCTCTCCTATAATGAGTACTATTAAAGGTGATGTGAAAGCGCAAGAATCGACTTGTGTTTGATCTGCTATGATAGGTAAGCGTACAATCTCATTATTGAAATGATGAATATCCTTTATAGCAGCATAAAAGCGATAGATTGGTAGGTACATATTTGCACGTGTATTGACATTGAAGAATATCTCTTTCTTCTCAATATCTTCAAGTGACAATTCAAATATATAGCTTGTAAACAGTCTTTCTTTATCTGGCAGACTAACGATGAAACAGAGACAAAGTATTATCGATAAAACTATATTTCCTTTTTTGTTCCAAAGCGGTAAAAGTAGCTTATCTATAGTTTCATTTTTCTTCATCAGTCCAAATATACTAACAATAACATGAATAGTGGCTATCAGTATAAGAAGACCAAATGGTGAAAACAGAACGGCTGAATCCCAATAAACTCTTATAGCTTCCTGACTTTCTTGTTTATTAGTCTGCAATAAGACTTGAAATAATGAGGCTGTTATTGGCATATGTAGTACATGGTAACACCACATGTCAATGAGGCCTATGAAATACAAAATAAATGAGACAATAACTTTTATATATTTTCGTCCTATCTTAGGAAAGATCATCAAAAATACGCATAAGACATATAGGTCTAAGAATAGTTCTATAAGACCTAATATCCTACTTCCGTTCCATGGTTCAAAAATGACACACGTAGTGCCGAATAAAAATAGAAAGAGGAAAAACGACAGATTATTGTGTATTGGTTGAGTTATCATTCCATTAAACAGGCGCGTCATTATTTCTAACCCTTTATTTATATTCTCGTATAAAATAACCAGGACGTTTCTTTGTCTCGTTGAAAATGTGGCTCAGATATTCACCTATAATACCCAAGGCGATGAGTTGAATACCGCCAAGGAAGAGAATAGTAACCATCAATGTAGGATAGCCTTGTACGGGGTCGCCGATGATAAGCGTTTTAAAGATAATATAAATGAGGTATAGAAATGCCAATAATGAGACAATGATACCAAAGATTGATGCAAATCGAAGAGGAGTAGTAGTAAACGATGTAATACCCGTCAAAGCAAGATTTAATAGCTTATAATAGCTCCATTTTGTTTTACCATATCTCCGTTCATTCTGCTGATAGAAAATACCTTTTTTCTGGAAACCTATCCAGCTGAACATACCTTTATTGTTTCTGTCAGTTTCACGCATTTCCTTCAGTGCATCAATACATTTGCGGTCTAACAGACGAAAATCACCAGTATCTTTTTGTATAGGGATATTGGTAGATTTTTGGAGTATTTTGTAGTACAGTTTTGAAGTTTTTTGTTTCAGCCATGATTCATTGGATGTTTGTCGTTGGGCATAAATATCGTCATAACCCTCTTCCCAATGTTTCAGCATTTCAGGTATTACACTGACGGGATGTTGCATGTCTGCATCCATAATAATGACAGCATCACTTTTTACATAGTCAAGACCTGCCATTATGGCAATCTCCTTGCCGTAGTTGCGTGACAGATCAATATAGTGGTATCTATTGTCTTGAGCATTTAGCTCTTTCATCCGTTGCAATGTTTGGTCCGTACTTCCGTCATTAACAAACAGAAATTCCCAGTCATATTCTTGGTTATTATCAATGACAGTTTTCATACATTCCTTGATAGAAGGAAATGATTCAGCTTCATTATATGCTGGTAAGAGAATAGTGATAGTTTTCATAATGATGTTGATTTTTTAAATGCGAAGTATCGTTGGCCAATATAATTAAAAAGTACAAAAAGACACATACCCAATGCCATCGAAACATTCTCCTGGATAGTGACGCTATAACCACTCAGTATCCAATGCATCACAGGCTTGGCAATGCCATAAGCCAACAGGTAACACGTCAGAATATTGATAGTAAAGCGGAACAATGGTTTCCATCCATGTTCTTTGTTCTGGAATGTGAAGTGCTTATTGAGAATGTAGCTACAAATACTGCCAAAGAAGTAGTTAGATGCTGACGATATCCAGTAGCTGAGTCCCAGCACGTTGTAGAATACAAACATAATCGTGGTACCCACAATCGTGTTGATGACACCTACCATGACAAACTTCATGAAAGTCTTGTCAGTAAAAAGTCTTATCTTATCTTTTAATAACGTCAATATGCTCATGATCAACTATCCAAATACACTTGTATTGTTGTTGGTTTAATGTTTCTAGTCCTAACTCTCTTGCTTTCCTGATGGCATCAGCAGAACGCTCTATCGTTGTGTCCTCAATGATTTCTGGCCATTGGTAGTTGGTTTCATACTGTGCAGCTATACCCCACCCGAAGGCTTCGTTGGGAATGACACAGAAAGAGGAAAGCTTGGGGTAATCGTCCTCAATAATGATGACATAGACGGACTTAACAGGTTTTCCTGTCTTTTGTATGGCTTCTTGCGCCATTTTTTTGCCCACAAGGCCCGATTTAATTGATTCATGGATTAGGTGTGCATCAATAGTCAATGAAGCGCCCAAAAAGAGAATAAATGCCGTTATGATGCTTTTCTTTGTTTGCTGACAGTTATCTATGCCATAAGCCATCATTATCATCAGCAGGGAGAGTCCTGCATAGGTGTGCATCATGCTGAATACAGTTAGCAGATGAGGTCCTACAGCTATCACCATAGAAATCAGGATGCACAGCATTTTCTTCCCTATCATGTTACGGATGTTCTTTACCCATATCAAGTAAAGGAATGGTAGTGTGAAGAGCAGACTCACAATAGCCCACAAAAGATTGCGACTTGGTGCATGCAAGAGGTAGATATAGTCAACGGTAATGAATGTGGAGAACAGGAACTTCACTACATTAGCGACTACCTTCATGACTCCAGGCTCGTAATCTGGATGGATAGTAATATCCTTAGGCATAATGGTGATAGCCAACGCATAAAGCACCATGATACCTATTCCAATGAGTAGGTCTTTCTTTAGCGTTTTCTGATCTATGAAATCAAATCCAAAAGCCAATATCGGACCTATCAATGCCCACATGAGTCCATTCTCCTTGAATAGTGTAGCCAGGAAAATAAGTATGATCCAGACAACGTATTTGCCCTGTTTCATCTTAATATACAGGAGAAAGGCTATCATATCGCAAGTTAGTGCAAATACTTGGTTCTGACTATCTACAGCTGTAACAGTAGCCATTGTTGCAGGCAATACAAAGAAGCACAAGGTAGTGATATTCTTTGAAAACTGACTAAAGCCTAATACAGACAATAGTTTATAAATAGTAATGGTACATAACAAGTGGCCTGCTATGACTAAGAGGTGGTTGAATGCAGGAAATAATAGTTGTGGATTACGTCCAGCAATGTAGCCTATTATAGAGTCAAAAGGCCTCCAATGATAGCCATAAAATAAGAAACGTTCTTTGATAAAGAAGGGTCTGAAGTCCGGTGTTGTCAGTGATGTCCAGTCATCGTGTGTAGGAAGTATTTGTAAAACAGCATAAAGCAATACTGGCGTTATGATACAGGCTATGATAACACCCCAATACTTTTGGAAAGTATTCGCTATGTTTAGTTTACAATGGCTATCTTGCATACTGTTCCTTTTTCTCCGCTGCTTGTAGCTGTTGCTACCATATAGATGCCAGAGGCTACTCTCCTACCCTGTTTATCACATCCATCCCAAACGAAGGTACCACCATTTGAGCGTCCTTCAGCTATTAGTGCACCATTGGCAGCAAGGATTTTGACATCAGCATCATACGAAAGACCCGTAATTGTGATAGGTCCAGTATAATCGGGTGTGACGGGATTAGGATAAGCCCACACATTATCCTTGGTCATCTCCTCGTTAGGTTCTGTAGCGTCGCTAATATACGAGCAGAGTCCTTTGTCAGTACCAAAGAATACCTCACCAGTAGTGGGATTTATCACGATAGATAGGATGTTGTCTGATAAAAGTTTACTATTTTCCGTCGTGAAGTGTTGTACCTGCGTCATATTGTCGGCACTAATCAGATAGACACCATTATTTTTTGTGCCAAACCACTTTCTTCTACCACCATCAATAGCTATTGATGTAATATCAGTATTGGCCAGAAGATAGTCTGCATAGTCAGTACCGTCATTGCGTGGTACTTTCACTTGGGTGAATACAGGTTTGCTGTCATTATATTTTGATGTCTCCAGCAGCAACGGTCCTTCACTGGTACATATCCACATACCAACATTATCTTCTTCTGCGACGCATCTCACACCATTTGTTACCTCAACCAGTGTACCGTCTTGGTTAGGGAAACTCTCACAAGCTAATACAGTATCGTCTGTGGTGTTGTATTGATAGTAGGCTGGCAGTGTCCAGTTGTCATTGGTAAACCATAATGTTCCTTGACTATCAAACATCATGCTACCCAATCCTGCATTACTCTTATTTTTAAAGCCACCAGACGAATATTTCATATATTCGCTGTGGTTATACTTGGTAAACGTTCCGTCTTTCGACAGTTTGATGAGCGATGCAGTAGGAGCAGAACTATTTAAAAACCACAGATTACCTTCTTGATCAAAAATAGCACCTGAAATAATTTGATAATTAATACTCTTACCATCAAATATTTCTATGGGACTATTATTGCAGTTGTAGTATTTTACAAACGCACCGTTTCTGAATTCAAAGAGACCATTACGTGAGCCAGCAAAAACATGTTCGTCAGTAGATGTAGGGTCAATAGCAATACATTTCACTTTGAAATTGTCAATACTTGCCACATCGCTAATGCCATCGGTAGAGAAAACCTTCCATTTGTTGTTTTCATAAACCTGGATATTACCTATATCAGAAAAAGTACCATTACAGGTATATATCTTTCCATTGACAAATTTCATAAAACCAATGTAGTTATACTTCGGACCCCCTGGCTGAAGGGTTTTCACTAGGTCGATGTATTTGTCGTAGTCGCTGTTGTCTTCATCAGGCAACAAGGTAGGATAGTCTGGATTGCTGGGCGTATATGTTTCAGCTATCTCAGCACGCTGGACGTTAACCTTGATGATGCCAAAACCACAGATGAGGTAAGCGTAGATGCCATCAATGCGTACGCTGCTGACGCTCTTGTCACCTGTAATCGTCTTGGTATAAAGGTCGCTGATGTTGGTGATGTTACCATTGGTCTCTACTAGGTCGATGTTTGAGTTGCTATAGACCACCACAAGGCGCTTGGCCTGCTTGCACCAGCGGATATGCTTAATATCCACATCGCTCATGCCATTCACCTTGTCGTAAGTATAGATGCTCTGGTCGTTCTGGTTGTACTGATAGAGAGCGCCAGAAGCCATCACGAAGAGATCGTTGCCTGCTGCCTGTATCTGCTGGGGTTCAGCATACGACAGGTAGTTGCGCCAAGTACCAATTTGCGCCCTTATAGGGCTAGTGAATAGTGAACAGTGAATAGTGAATAGTGCCACTAACACTACCTGTTTTATAAAATATTGTTTTTCTTTCATACTTTTATTCTTCACTATTCTCTATTCGTTATTCACTAGGGCAAAGCCTGTAAGTATTCTACCAACTTCTTGGTGGCTCGTGCACGATGGCTTATCTGGTTCTTCACGTCAACACCCAGCTCAGCAAAGGTTTGGTTGTACCCTTCTGGCTGGAAAATGGGGTCGTAGCCGAATCCCTCACCACCTCGTTTCTCAGTGATAATCTCACCATTCACGATGCCTTCAAAAGTGGTTACCTTTCCGTCTATTATTAACGCGATAACGGTGCGGAATCGTGCCTTACGATTGTTATTATTTGCTAATTCGTGCAGCAGTTTCTTCATGTTGGCCTCAGAGTCGTGCCCTACCCCACCCGCATAACGGGCGCTAAAGACACCAGGGGCACCACCCAGCGCTTCACACTCCAGACCCGTGTCGTCAGCAAAGCAGTTGACGTGGTACTTGTCATAGACATATTGGGCCTTTATCAGCGCGTTGTCTTTCAGCGTCTGTCCCTTTTCAGGAATATCCTCATGACAACCAATGTCGTTGAGCGACACCACTTCGAACTGGTTACCCAGAATCTTGCGTACCTCTGTCAGTTTGTTCTGGTTATTGGTGGCAAAAACTATCTTCATTTTCCTCTTCTTTTGTTCTTTGACCTTCACATGCATCTCGTCGAAGCCCTCACCATAGACACCAATGACGCTCGACTGCGAGACAAAAGCATTGGGGTCAATCATCTTGATGAGACGGAACATGTTGATGCTCTCATTTTTCTTAGCCAGAATACAGAGCACCTTCATCTGCTTGCCTGTGTACCATCCGTGGCCATCGAGAATGGTCACACCATGATTCATCTGCGTACCAATGGCGTTGGATATCTCCTGCCACTTCTGCGAGAAAATCATGAACTGTACAGACTGTCTGCGGGCGTTCATGACATAGTCTAACGTATAGTTTTCCATCGCCATCACGCAGAAGCCGAACATCACCTTGTGGGCTCGTTCCATGTAGTCGCCAAATTGTGGGAAGAACATACACGAGCCAATGATGCAGAAGTCGGCAGCAATGAGTACGTTGCCCAACGACACATTTGGATGGAACTTATTGACTGATGCAGCAATGACATCCGTACCACCTGTCGAACCATTGTTCAAGAATACGGTAGCCAGCGCGATGCCTGTCAGCACACAGCCAATAATCATCGACATGAAGTCCTGTCCCTCGCCCATCAACTTGAAGGGTAGTCCGTTCTCCTGTTTAGGAAGGATATCCTGTGCAAACCTCAGCATGAAATAGAGCGTGAAGATGGCAAAAATGGTTTTCATCAGGAACCTCCATCCCAGTATCTTCAGCGCCACTATCAGCAATATGCCATTGATGAGGATATAGGTGTTCTCCAGGTGGAATCCGGTGGCGTAGTAGATGATAGCCGAAAGACCGGTCACACCACCTGCCACTATCTGGTAAGGCATCAGGAAAACAGTGAAAGCAATGGTATAGATGAAGAGGCCAAGGGCTATAAACATATAGTCCCTGGCTTCACTCAATATCATTTTGTGCTGAATGGTCATGGATTTATTTTACAATTTTACAATTGACAATTTGACCATTTATTTTCCTAGCACGATGTTTACCATACGCTTCGGGACGATGATGACCTTCACGATAGGTTTGCCGTCAATATACTTTGTGGCACGCTCGTCAGCGAGTACAGCATCCTGAATGGTCTGGTTGTCGGCATCAGCAGCAAACTCCATATCGAAGCGGGTCTTACCATTGAAGGCCACACCCAGCTTGACTGTGTTCTCTACGAGATACTCCTCGTTCCATGTAGGCCACTTGGCATCGCAGACACTACCCTGCTCTCCCAGTGCCTCCCACAGTTCTTCAGCAATGTGTGGTGCGAAAGGAGCCATGAGGATAACCAACGTCTTCAGCAGTTCGCGATTCTTGCACTTCAGCTGAGCCAGCTCACCAACACAAATCATGAAGGCAGAAATACTGGTATTGTATGAGAAGACCTCGATGTCCTGTGATACCTTCTTGATAAGCTTATGGACGCTCTTCAGCTGGTCTTTTGTGGGCTCTGCATCGTCAACGAGCAGTTTACCCTCAGCATTGTCGCGAGAGTTGCCATAGAACAGTGCCCAGAACTTCTTCAGGAAGCGGTGACAGCCATCGATACCGTTGGTGTCCCAAGGCTTCGACTGCTCTACAGGACCCAGGAACATCTCGTAGAGACGCAGGGTGTCAGCACCATACTTCTCGACTATCATGTCTGGGTTCACCACATTGAACATCGACTTCGACATCTTCTCAACAGCCCATCCGCAGATGTATTTGCCATCTTCAAGGATGAATTCAGCGTTGTTATATTCAGGACGCCAAGCCTTAAATGCCTCAATATCAAGCACATCGGCTGATACGATGTTCACGTCGACGTGGATAGGTGTGGTGTCCTTGTAGTTGCCACGCAGGTTGAGGCTGACGAACTTACCCTTGTCCTGACCTTCGTCCTCAATGCGATAAACGAAGTTAGAGCGACCCTGAATCATTCCCTGGTTGACCAGCTTCTTGAAGGGCTCATCCTCGCAAGAATAGCCAGAATCATAGAGGAACTTGTTCCAGAAACGAGAGTAGATCAGGTGACCTGTAGCATGCTCTGTACCACCAACATAGAGGTCTACGTTGCGCCAGTATTCGTCAGCATCCTTCGAAACCAAAGCCTTCTCGTTTTTGGGGTCCATATAGCGCAGATAGTAGGCGCTGGAGCCTGCAAAGCCAGGCATCGTGTTCAGCTCCAAGGGGAAGACGGACTTGTTGTCGATGGCGGAACAATCGACCACTGTATCGGTCTTGGTGTCCCAAGCCCAGTGCTTGGCGCGTCCCAATGGGGGTTCACCAGTCTCTGTGGGCTGGTACTTGTCAATCTCAGGCAGTTCCAGAGGCAGACACTCCTTGGGAATCATGTAGGGCATATCGTCCTTGTAGTAAACGGGGAATGGCTCACCCCAGTAGCGCTGACGAGAGAAGATAGCATCACGCAAACGGTAGTTGACCTTTACGCGTCCGAGGTTGTGCTCCGTAACGAATTTCTTCGTAGCAGCAATGGCCTCCTTCACGCTCAAACCATTGAGCGAGAAACCATCGAGTGTAGTCTTTCCTGCTGCTGGTGAGTTCATCACAGTACCTTCCTTCGCATCAAAGCTCTCCTCAGAGATATCTGCACCCTCTATCAGCGGAATAATCGGCAGGTTAAAGTGCTTAGCGAAAGCGTAGTCACGACTGTCGTGTGCAGGCACAGCCATAATGGCACCTGTACCATAGCCAGCGAGCACGTATTCAGAAATCCATACAGGAATCTTGTCGCCTGTGAAAGGATTGATGGCATAGCTTCCTGAGAACACACCTGTTACCTTGTGGTCCATCTGGCGCTCACGTTCTGTGCGCTTCTTGACATAGTCAAGGTACTTGTCTACCTCAGCCTTCTGGTCAGCAGTAGTAAGCTCTGCTACGAGATCACTTTCAGGAGCCAGCACCATGAAGGTAACGCCAAAGATGGTATCGGCACGAGTGGTGAAGATGGTGAAGTGCTTTTCGCTGTCAGCCACCTTGAATTCCATCTCTGTACCCTCTGAGCGACCAATCCAGTTGCGTTGGGTTTCCTTCAGCGAATCTGTCCAGTCAATGTCCTCCAGTCCGTCGAGCAGTCGCTGTGCATAGGCGCTGACACGCAGACACCACTGGCGCATCTTCTTCTGCTCCACAGGGTATCCACCACGCTCAGAGACACCATTGATGACCTCATCGTTGGCCAATACCGTTCCTAGAGCCGGACACCAGTTCACCATCGTTTCTGCCAGGTAGGCAATACGATAGTTCATCAGCACCTCCTGCTTCTTCTTCTCAGAGAAGTTGTGCCAGTCGGCAGCGGTGAAGTGCAGCTCTTCTGTACCCAGGGCGTGACAGTCCTCAGTACCCATCAGTTCAAAGTGCTCAATGAGTTTGATGGTGGGCTGAGCCTTGTGGGACGAAGTGCTGTAGTAGCTCTTGAACATGCGCTGGAAGGCCCACTGTGTCCACTTGTAGTAGATGGGGTCGCAGGTGCGCACCTCGCGTTCCCAGTCGAACGAGAAACCAATCTTGTCCAACTGCGAGCGATAGCGGTTGATGTTCTCAACAGTGGTTTTCTCAGGGTGCTGACCGGTCTGGATAGCATACTGCTCGGCAGGCAGTCCATAGGCATCGTAACCCATAGGATTCAGCACATTAAAGCCTTGCAAACGCTTGTAGCGGGCATAGATGTCTGAGGCGATATAGCCTAAGGGGTGACCTACGTGAAGTCCCGCACCAGAAGGGTAGGGGAACATGTTCAACACGTAGAACTTTTTCTTTGTAGGGTCCTCCGTCACGCGATAAGTCTGCATTTCTACCCATCGCTTCTGCCATTTCTGTTCAATGTCTCTGAAGTTGTATTCCATAACTGTATCTTGTTTTTATTTGTTTTTCTCCTATTTATAAGGTGCAAAGTTACGCATTTTCCGTGAAACTACAAAATAAACCACGAAAATTCAGAGTGAGATCCCTATTATCAGCCTAATACGTGCGCGTATCAGCCTATCCCAGCTCTGTATTAGGCTGTCCTGTGCGCGTATTAGCCTGTCTTGTGTGGCAAATACTCCATTTCTTACAATCTTACAACCTTACATTCTTACATTGTGCGTTTCCGTGAGTTGAGAAGATATGCTACTGATAATTAGATACCCATTGCCTAATATGGAAGCATGCTTTGTAAGGTTGTAAGATTGTAAGGTTGTAAGATAATAAGCGTCTTTTCTAAATATAAAGAAAAAAACAGCATAAAATTTGCAAATCTCAAATATACTTTGTATCTTTGCGCCAATAATATTACTCATTTATAATTTAACAATTAAATCTAAACGCTTATGAACAAAATTTTACGCTATTCTTTCGTAGCTTTGTTGGCTATGATTGGCTTTGGTAATGCAATGGCCGAGGATGTGATTTGGTCTGAGGACTTCTCGTCTTACAAAGCAGATGACGTTCCTTCAGATGGTACATATAATTATGTATGCACCGACAATGGAACAAATGCTACGAAGATTTATGAGGCTAATTTAGCACAAGGTGAATCCCCAGAACTATTGGTTGGCAAGAAAAATACTAAAGCTAAGAATCCTGATGTTTTAGGTACTTTTGCTGCTACGGTTAATCTGGGCGATAAGAGTGGCGATATGACGCTTTCTTTTAAAGCAAACGGTAAGCTCACCGTCACAATTGAAGGTGGTACAATAGGTGATAACACAGGTACGGGTAATGACTATGTATATCCCATCACAGGTGCAAGTGGTAAACTGACCATTACTTTTACCAATAATACAACTTCTAACATCCGTCTTGATAACATCAAGTTGGCTCAAGGTGAAACTAAGAAGCCTGCAGGTCTCACGTGGGGCACTTCGTCAAGAACTGTAACCATTGGTGCAGATGACAATACTTTCCCAACTCTGTCTAACGAGAACAATCTCGCTGTAACATATGACAGTTCTGATAAGACAGTTGCTACTATTGCTGCTGACGGAACCATTACCCTTGTTGCAGATGGTGAAACTACTATCACTGCAACATCTGAGGAAACTGAAGAGTTTGAGGCTGGTCATGCAGAGTATAAGTTGACCGTTAAGCCAGCTCTTGTTTATAAGAATTTTGTTAAAGCCACTACCATTGAGAGTGGAAAGAACTATTTGTTGGTAGTTAATGTCGGTGAGGATGGGCTGAAGGCAGCTAAAAAAATTACAGCTAATTATGGTAATCTTCTCGTTGCTGATGCAACTGAGACAGAAGGTAAGATTTCTTTCGTCATTGACAATGCATTTACCTTCACTTCTACAGAAAATGGGTGGACCATCATGCAGAGCGACGGAAAATATCTCTATCAGTCAGGTGATTATAATAACTTTAACGTAAATGCTGCGCCTACATCTGGACAATATTTCGATGTTGAGGCCCTGGAAGGTGGAACATTCAAGATTACGAATAAGGAGAAGTCAAAGTTCATCCAGTACGTTCCTGCTAATACAAATATTGGTTGCTTTGCCGAAGCACAAGAGGGCGCAATCCTGCCAATGTTATATGCAGAGGAAGCTGCTGTAACTAAATACACTATTACCATCACTAACACAGAGCATGGTAGCCTTACGCTTGACAAGTATGAAGCTGCTGCTGGCGAAAAGGTTAATGTGACAGATATGAGTACAGATGCTGGTTGGGAGATGAATCAGCCAACTATTACAGCCGAGAATGGCGAAGAAGTAGAAATCGGAGGTAGCGACGAAGAAGGCCACTATATCATCATGCCCGCCAGCAATGTTACTATCGCACTGAACATTACTCAGCTCTTCACGATTAATCCTGTTTTCGATAGCAATAAGGGTGATGTAAGAGGTATTTCTTTCGATAGTGAGAAGAGTCCTATCTATAAGGGTGCAGGAAAGAACGTTAAATTTACTGTGACAGCTAAGGAAGGCTTCGAGGTTGAGAGCGTAACAGCTGCTTGTGAGGACAATACTCCAATTACTGTAAATGTTGCAGCAGACAACAGCTATTATGAATTCCAGATGCCTGCCAAGAATGTAACTATCACAGCAACATTCTCACCGGTTTCAGGTATTTCTAACATCACCGCTGCTAAGGCTGAGAACGCTGTTCGCTACAACCTCGCTGGTCAGAAGGTTAACGCTGGCTACAAGGGTGTTGTCATCATGAACGGCAAGAAGATGCTACAAAAGTAAACATCTGCAAACAACTAATAATAAAAGAGCGGAACTCTTGGTAGTTCCGTTCTTTTTTTGTACCTTTGCAGCTGTTATGGCAAAGGAATTGACACCCATGATGAAGCAGTTTTTCGACCTCAAGGCGAAGCACCCTGAGGCCCTGTTGCTGTTTCGTTGTGGCGACTTCTACGAGACGTATTGTGAGGATGCTGTCATCGCTTCTCAGGTACTTGGCATCACGCTGACGCATCGCAATAACGGCTATAACAAAGGCGACGAGATGGCTGGATTTCCTCACCACGCTTTGGACACCTATCTGCCTAAACTGATACGTGCAGGCAAGCGTGTGGCCATCTGTGACCAGCTGGAAGACCCTAAGCTAACGAAGAAGCTCGTCAAGCGAGGCATCACGGAACTGGTGACGCCTGGCGTGACGATGAGTGATACGGTGCTGAACTACAAGGAGAACAACTTCCTGGCAGCCGTACACTTCGGCAAGGGTGCCTGTGGTGTTGCCTTCCTCGACATCTCGACGGGTGAGTTCCTGACAGGCGAGGGTACCTACGATTACGTAGAGAAACTTATTGGTTCGTTCCAACCCAAGGAGGTGCTTTACAATCGCGAATACCGCCACGACTTTGAGCGCTACTTTGGCACGCGTCTGTGTACCTTCGAGATGGACGACTGGGTATTCACGGAGCAGACAGCTCACCAGAAGCTCTATCGCCACTTCAATGTGAAGTCGCTGAAAGGTTTTGGCGTAGACCACCTGAAGAATGGTGTCATCGCTGCTGGTGCCATCCTGCAATACCTGGAACAGACCCTACACTCGCAGATAGCACATATCACCACGCTGGCACGCATTGAGGAAGACAAATATGTGCGTCTGGACAAGTTTACTGTCCGCTCGCTGGAGTTGGTCAGCACCATGCAGGAAGACGGCAAGTCGCTGCTGGACGTCATAGACCGCACGGTATCGCCCATGGGTAGCCGTCTGCTACGTCGCTGGCTGGTATTCCCTCTTAAAGAAGAGAAGCCCATCAACCAGCGCCTTGATGTGGTCGACTACTTCTTCCGTGAACCCAATTTCCGTGAGTGTATCGATGAACAGCTGCACCATATTGGCGACTTGGAGCGTATCGTTTCCAAGGTAGCTACTGGTCGCGTATCACCTCGTGAAATGGTGCAGATGAAGGTAGCGTTACAGGCCATCGAACCCATCAAGAACGCTTGTCTGCAAACAGCCAACGAGGCGTTGCAAAGGGTAGGGGAGCGCCTGAACCTTTGTGCAGAGTTGCGCGATCGCATAGCCCGTGAGATACAGAACGACCCACCACAGCTGGTAGCTAAGGGTGGCGTCATCCGTGATGGTGTCAATACGGAACTCGACGAGTTGCGCCATATCGCCTATAGTGGCAAGGACTACCTGCTGCAAATCCAGGAGCGTGAGGCCCAGGAGACGGGTATTGCCTCGCTGAAGATAGGCTATAACAACGTTTTCGGCTACTATCTGGAGGTGCGTAACACCTATAAGGACAAGGTTCCCCAAGAATGGGTGCGCAAGCAGACGCTGGCACAGGCGGAGCGTTACATTACGCAGGAGCTGAAGGAGTACGAAGAGAAGATCCTGGGTGCTGAGGACAAGATTCTGTCCTTGGAACAGCGCCTGTTCAACAACCTCGTCGTTGCAGCCCAGGAGTTTATCCCACAGATTCAGCAGAACGCCAGCGTCATAGCCCATCTGGACTGTCTGCTGAGTGCTGCTAAGACGGCTGAGGAGAACCATTATGTGCGTCCTGTCATCGACAATAGTGATGTGATAGACATCAAGCAGGGTCGCCACCCTGTTATCGAGACACAATTGCCCTTAGGTGAGCGCTATATTCCTAACGACATTCTGTTGGACCAGGAGCGTCAGCAGATCATCGTGATTACTGGTCCGAATATGGCTGGTAAATCGGCACTGTTGCGCCAGACGGCCTTGATAGTACTGTTGGCTCAGATTGGTTCGTTCGTGCCAGCAGAAAGCGCCAGAATCGGCTTGGTGGACAAGATTTTCACGAGGGTAGGGGCCAGCGATAATATTTCCCTGGGCGAATCGACCTTTATGGTGGAGATGACAGAGGCGTCGAACATCCTGAATAATGTCACACCCCGTTCGCTGGTATTGTTCGACGAGTTGGGACGAGGCACCTCTACCTATGATGGCATCTCTATTGCTTGGGCCATCGTGGAGTATCTGCATGAGCATCCGAAGGCACAGGCGCGCACACTCTTCGCTACCCACTATCACGAGCTGAACGAGATGGAGAAGAACTTCAAGCGCATCAAGAACTACAACGTCTCTGTGAAGGAGGCTGACGGCAAGGTTATCTTCCTGCGTAAGTTGGAGAAGGGGGGCAGTGAACACTCTTTTGGTATCCATGTGGCAGAGATTGCTGGCATGCCCAAGAGCATTGTGAAGCGTGCCAACGTTATTCTGAAACAATTGGAGAGCGACAATGCCCAAGTAGGAACCGTTGGCAAGCCCACAGCAGAGATTGCGCAGAGTCGTGAGGGTATGCAACTGTCGTTCTTCCAACTCGATGACCCAGTCCTCTGTCAAGTTCGTGACGAAATCCTTGGTCTGGACGTCAACAACCTCACGCCTCTCGAAGCACTCAACAAACTTAACGACATCAAGAAGATCGTGAGCGGGAAATAGTCAGGTATAGCGGAAAGCTAGTATGGTGAGGTCATCGTTTTGTTCCGCTCCATCACGGAAAAGGTTTACATCAGCTTTCAGAGCCTCGACAATGTCGTGAGTATTTTTAGTGCAGTTTGAGTTTATCAGTTTAACAATACGGTCTTCCCCATATTGTTCTTGCTGGCGGTTTTCGGCTTCGTTAAGACCGTCTGTGTATAACAACAATAAGCGGTTATGGAAATTGTCGATATTTTCACCCTTAAATACCAATTCAGGCCATAATCCGATGGGTGCATTTGTCTCCTCTACGTCGAGGAAAGAAAACTGTCCGTCTGCATTGCCTATAACGGGAGGATTATGCCCAGCATTGCAGTATTCCAGTCTTCCGAGTTTTGTATCAAACATACAGATGAACATGGTGACAAACATACCTGCCTCGTTGTTCTCAGATAATTCGAGGTTCATACGGGTGGCTATTTCCTCAGGACTTTTCCCCATAGCGGCCAGTGTTCGGAATCCACGAGTAGCTATGGTCATGAAGAGCGAGGCGGGCACGCCTTTACCGCTGACATCTCCAATGCAGAAATATAGTTTGTTGTCTTTCAATAGATAGTTGTAGAGATCACCGCCTACCTCCTTTGCAGTTGTCATCGAGGCATACATGTCCAGACCATCCTTTTTGGGAAAAACATTTGGTATCATAGACATTTGTATATTGCTTGCAATGCGCAGTTCACTTTCCATACGTTCCTTTGTAACGGTGGCCTCTTCAAGTTGGTCGTAGGCAACCTTCAGATCATTGTGTGCCTTTTTCAGACGGGAATGATAACGATGGCGCACGAAAATGTAGATGAGAAGGAATACGATGGTTGCCATCATGCCAATCATTCCCGCAATCTGTCGTTGGCGCTGATAGCGTTCATTTTCGGCAGTTATCTCTTGTTGTTTTTGATATACAGCAGCACTTTCACGGGCTTCGGCAAGGCGTGCCAGCGTAATAGCAGAGTCGAGATGTTCTACGATCATCACACTGACGTCACGAGCAGAGTCTATTCGTCCTGCCTGCTTGTTGACCACATATTTCTTGAGAATCACTTTCTGTAGACTCTCCAATGAATAGTCTACACCATATTCCTTCATCAGTGTCTCCATACTTCTGAAGTTATCGGCGGCTTCTTGCCATAGTCCTGCTAACTGCAGATAGTCACTGGCTAGAATCTTACCCTCAGCAGTTTGGAAGAATTCTGTTTTTCGGAACTGCTTGTAGGCCTCGGCGGCTTCTTCCTTACGCCCTAGACCTTCTAAGGCTTTGGCACGATAGATATTGTAGCGTGCCCATTGCTTATCTGTATAGTCTGCATGTGCATCTTTCTGCTCCATATATCCCTCAATCAGATTGCTGAATCTGTCAAGCCACACCATAGCCTGGTCGTATTCCTTCATTTCCAAATAGGTGTAACAGATATTGATGACACCTACGATAGCATCACGATAGCTTGTTGCATAGGGATGTTTCTTGATATTATCAAGGTGGGCGAGATAGCCCTCTTCAAGTTTTTTGTTGGATTTATTCTCGTCTAATCCGAAGCGACTCTGACAGCAGCCGATATAAATGAGCATATTTGTATATTCGCTTAACGTGTCGCATTTCAGGCTTCTCAGCCGTTCTACAGCAGGTAATGCTATTTTGAGGGCAGCCTCATATTCAGCCCATGTACTCAACAAACCAGTCAGTCTGTTGGAGATGCCTGCATAGACTCTCACGTCTTCATCTTCAGTAGAATTCTCTAATGCGG
Organism: uncultured Bacteroidales bacterium; assembly: GCA_902800925.1. Lineage (GTDB taxonomy): Bacteria > Bacteroidota > Bacteroidia > Bacteroidales > Bacteroidaceae > Prevotella. Next base: position 32,944 of record CADCGD010000025.1, read on the forward strand.
CGATACCTGTTTTCCAATATAATTCCGCCATTCGTTTCTGCATCATGCGATCGTAGGCATAGCCCAACCAATAGCAGGCTTTACCCTCGGAAAAACCGCCATTAGTCCTGAAACTATCAGCAAGTGTGATGATACGAGGGTAGTCTTTGGCTTTATATGCCGCATAGACCATGTTTTCTGCTTCTATGCGTTTTTGTTGCTCATTATTCTCCTCACAGCCTGTCAGGAGTGTGAAAAGCAATATCAATAAATAGAAAACAGGTCTCTTTGACATATTTGAAGTTTTTAAGTTAATGGTTGGTTTTTCTTGGCTCTTATCATGCAATAGGTGCCGAGTATGATAAATGGTATCGAAAGAATCTGTCCCATATCAATGGGCAGAGAAGCTTCAAAGGCTTCCTGAATCTCCTTGGTGTACTCGATAAAGAAGCGGAAGGTGAAGATGTACGTCAGACAGAAGCCAAAGTACCAGCCAGAGCCCACCTGCAATACATTGCTTGTGGTCTGTGTTTTCCCCACAGACATTCCTTTCTTGTGCAACCACCACATGATGGCAAACAAGATAGCATAGGCAATAGCCTCATAGAGCTGTCCTGGATGGCGTGGATAGCTGTCCACACGCTCGAAGATAAACGCCCAGGGAACGTCAGTCACCTTACCTATAATCTCTGAGTTCATCAGGTTGCCCAAGCGGATAAAGCAGGCTGTGATACCTGTGGCAATGGCGATATTGTCGAGTACCATCCAGATGCTCAGCTTGGTCTTGCGGACATAGAGCCAGAGGGCTATCATCAGTCCTAACGTGCCACCATGAGAAGCCAGACCCTCATAGCCAGTAAACTTCCAACCACCATCAGCAAGGAAGTGGATGGGTAACAGCATCTCCACAAAGCCTTTTCCTGATGTCAGGAAGTAATCGGGTTGGTAGAAGATGCAATGGCCCAGGCGAGCACCAACAAGGATGCCGATGAAGCAGTAGAAGAAGAGGGGATCAAAGAGTTCGTCCTTAATATTCTGCTCCTTATACAAGCGCTTCACCACGAAATAGGCCAATGCCAGACCTATCAGCCAGCACAGGGAGTACCAGCGGAAAGGGCCTATGCTGAGGCTGGGGTTCCAGATTATAAAGAGTTCATAGTTCATAGTTCATAGTTCATAGTTAAAACACCTTATTCGGTATTCTTAACTATCATAGTTAATATTTTAATAAGTTCTCTATTGTCGTTAATAATGGAAGCATAAGACGATTCGTCAATATATTCAGATTCAAATAGAAGTTCTAACCAGTATTCTGTTTCACAAGCTTCTTTTAATGCTATATTCATTTTAGCCCTAAAATCTGGCCGACTTTGACCACGTAAAGCTTCTTTAATGTTGGCACCAATGCTTGTTCCACTTCTTAATGCTTGTTTTGATAGTACATATTCTTTGTTTACAGCCGTAGTTGTTAAGTATTTGTATAGTTTAATAATTCTAAGAGCAAATTCCTTGCTCTTGTCTTTAACAATACTATCTTTCATAACTATGAACTATGAACTGTGAACTATGAACTAATTTATACGTTAAATCTAAAGTGCATGATGTCACCATCCTGAACGACGTAGTCCTTACCCTCTACACCCATCTTGCCAGCCTCGCGGACAGCGGCTTCAGAGCCATATTTCAGGTAGTCGTCGTACTTGATAACCTCTGCACGGATGAAGCCTTTCTCAAAGTCGGTATGGATGACACCAGCACACTGAGGAGCCTTCCAACCCTTCTTGTACGTCCAGGCTTTTACCTCCATCTCACCAGCGGTGATGAAGGTTTCGAGGTTCAGCAGGGCGTAGGCTTTCTTGATGAGGCGGTTGACACCACTCTCTTCCAAACCCAACTCTTCCAGGAACATCTGTTTATCTTCATACGACTCCAGTTCAGCGATATCTTCTTCTGTCTTAGCAGCAATGATCATGGCTTCAGCACCTTCTTCCTTGGCCAGGGCCTCTACTTTCTTGGTGAAGTCATTGCCTGATTTGGCATCAGTCTCACCCACATTGCAGACATAGAGCACAGGCTTTGATGTCAACAGGAAGAGGTTCTTGGCGCAATCCTGCTCGTCCTTGCTTTCAAACTCCACGATACGCGCATTCTTACCTTGTTCCAACACCTCTTTGTAGGCGTGGAGCACAGTAACCTCTATCTTAGCGTCCTTGTTACCTGCTGCTGCAGCCTTCTCTGTCTTTGCCAGACGACCCTCGATGGTCTCTAAGTCCTTGAGTTGCAGTTCGGTATCGATAATCTCTTTATCACGGATGGGGTCGATAGTTCCATCAACATGGGTGATGTTCTCGTCCTCGAAGCAACGCAACACATGGATGATGGCATCGGTCTCACGAATGTTACCCAGAAACTTATTTCCTAAGCCTTCACCCTTGGAGGCACCTTTCACCAAACCTGCGATATCTACGATTTCACAGGTGGCAGGAACAATACGTCCAGGGTGGACAATCTCTGCGAGCTTGGTGAGTCGCTCGTCAGGAACGGTGATAACACCTACATTGGGTTCAATCGTACAAAAGGGAAAATTGGCTGCCTGTGCCTTGGCACTCGACAGACAGTTGAATAGGGTGGATTTGCCCACATTAGGCAATCCGACAATACCACATTTTAATGACATTCTTTATCTCTTAATTCTTATTTATATTTCTTCTTGTGCAAGGACTTTTGCTAACTCCTGCTGGCGCTGGACACCAAACTCAGGAGAGACGTAGTTGTTGAGCGTGCGACAGGCTTCCGCAGAGAACTGCTGGGCACAGCCGATAACGGCATCCCACTGCTCTTCGCTGAGTCCGTGTTCCATATCGTCGCGCGAAATCTGGTTTTTGATGAGTCCATAGAGGAAACCAGCATTGAAGTTGTCGCCAGCACCAATGGTACTTACCGTATCCATCTTGGCTACTGGGTACTCTTTGTGCAATCCGTTTTCTGCGAACAGATGGATAGCGTCAGCCCCTTGGGTATAGATGAACTTCTTGGTATAGAAAGCTATCTGCGAACGGTAGATGGTTTGAGCATCACGCTTCTTGAACAGCACTTCAAAGTCTTCTGCCGAACCACGAACAATGTCTGCCAACTCGAAATTCTCCAACAGGTTGGGGGTAATCTTCATCACCTCATGCTGGTGGGAAGCACGGAAGTTAACATCGTAGTAAAGGATGGCGCCACGCTCGTGGGCATAGTCCAGAAAGCCTTTCACCTGTGGACGGATGACGTCATTTAGGGCGTAATAGGAACCAAAGAGCACGATGTCATCTTTCTGGATATCAGGGTAGTTGAAGTCCAGACGATCGTGGGGATGGTCTTTGTAAAAGACATACTCAGCATCGTTCTGCTCATTGAGGAAAGCCAAAGAGAGGGGTGACTTGGAACCAGGATAGACATTGACACACTCTGCTTTACATCCATTGTCACGCAGGAACTGGATGATATTTCGACCCACACGGTCGTTGCCTGTCTCACTAATGAAACCCGTCTCAATACCAGAACGTCCCAGAGAGATGATGGCATTAAAAGTAGACCCTCCAGGTATCGCACTGATAGGCTGTTCGTTACGGAAGATAATGTCGAGCACCGTCTCACCGATTCCAATCACTTTTCGCATACTCTTAGCTTTTTGTCTGCAAAGGTAAGGGAAAAAAAGAGAAGTACCAAATTAATGAAGAATTAATTGTTATATCGGTATCTGTCCATCGGTAGATTAGGGGATTGTTCTGGTTTACATACGATCAGAAAATGGTTTTTTAAAAAAAACCTTTCACTTTCACGCCCTGCGCTGAAAGTCCCTGTAAATAGGGGTTCGCGGGCGGTTCCTGTGGGCGCGAAGGCCCGAAGACGTTTCACATCGCTTTCACAGAACCTTCACCGAACCTCGTACGCTCGATGTGAAAGCGATGTGAAAGCGGTGTGAAAGCAAATTCCGGATGCGGATAGGCCGGAACGCCTTTGTACAGGGCGTTTGTGACCTATCGGTGAAAGGTGAAAGGTGTTTTTTGAAAACCTCGGTTCTGCGTCAATTTGGGTGGTAATTTATTGTTGCATTATTTAACTAACTACCTAATAATCAATACATTAGTTAACTAAATAAAGTTGCAGATGTGC
>CADCGD010000026.1 GCA_902800925.1 uncultured Bacteroidales bacterium
TCTGAACTCAGAGACTTGTGTTGCCTTCAACACTACTTCTCGTGAGCAGTGCATCATCAACACCTGGTACGGTGGTGAGATGAAGAAGGGTATGTTCTCTATGATGAACTACTATCTGCCCCTGCAGGGTATCGCTTCTATGCACTGCTCTGCCAACACCGATATGGAGGGTAAGAACACTGCTATCTTCTTCGGTCTGTCTGGTACCGGTAAGACCACGCTGTCTACCGATCCAAAGCGTCTGCTGATTGGTGATGACGAGCACGGATGGGACGACGAGGGTGTATTCAACTTCGAGGGCGGTTGCTACGCTAAGGTTATCAACCTTGACAAGGAGTCTGAGCCCGACATCTACAACGCTATCCGTCGCGACGCTCTGCTTGAGAACGTAACTGTAGCTGAGGATGGTAAGATCGACTTCGCTGACAAGAGCGTTACCGAGAACACCCGCGTAAGCTATCCTATCAACCACATTGAGAAGATTGCCCAGAAGGTTAATGGTAAGAGTGCTGGTCCTGAGGCTAAGAACGTTATCTTCCTGAGCGCTGACGCATTCGGTGTACTGCCTCCCGTATCTATCCTGACTCCAGAGCAGACCAAGTACTACTTCTTGAGCGGATTCACCGCTAAGCTGGCTGGTACAGAGCGTGGTATCACTGAGCCTACTCCTACCTTCTCTGCTTGCTTCGGCCAGGCATTCCTGGAGCTGCACCCCACAAAGTACGCTGAGGAGCTGGTTAAGAAGATGGAGAAGAGCGGTGCTAAGGCATACCTCGTAAACACTGGTTGGAACGGTACTGGTAAGCGTATCTCTATCCGCGATGAGGGCGTAGACACCAACATCCTCGATCCTCGTGACACTTACGCTGATGCAGCTGAGTGGAACAAGAAGGCTGAGGATCTGGCTGGCCGCTTCATCAAGAATTTCAAAAAGTACGAGGGTAACGAGGCTGGTAAGGCTCTGGTAGCTGCTGGTCCAAAGCTCTAAAATATTGACAATTCACGATTAATAATGAAAGCTGCGTCATTTGGCGCAGCTTTTTTTGATGCAGGTCAATAAAAAGCGCATAATTTGCAGATTATTATGCATGATGAATGCTGAATGCTGAATTATTCCGTACCTTTGCACTCGCAATCGTGATGATTGTAGTTGTTTTCGTTAGGTTAGTAGTTAATTAGTTTTAAGGTAAAGATTATGTTATTAGATTTTCAAACGACGATGTTATTGGCCCTGGTGGCTATCGCTACCGCATTGAGCGTTATCACGCTGGTCAATACCAACATACGTTAAGAAAAAAGCACGGGGTGAGCGATTCATACCGTGCTTTTTGTTTACAGAACCTAAAAAAATAATTTATCCTATATTTTCATTTCTTACAAGAATCCTTGTATATGTCGAGAATATTTTGTAGTTTTGCTCCCAGAAAACCCTATATAACCTATGAATCACCAACAAATAGCCTATCTTTGCGGATATTTTACCCGATGCAATGATATATGTGATGAACAACTGTCGAGACAAGGTTGGCAACGAGAGCAGCTGGACACCGACAAGATTGAAGGCAGCAAGCGCGTGTTCTATCCTGAATTCGTGGACTTCTGCTATGGTGGCGAGGTTGGATGTACTGCCTATACCCTACCCCTCAACAAGCAGTTAGCCCTTGAATTCCGTGGTCAGCACTATGATTATCAACTGCTGGAACTGGCACTCTACCTCATGCCCCAACAGATGGTACTCTTCTCTGTGAAGATCAGTCAAGAGGCTGACGACCTGAATGCTTTTACGGCAACCCTGTTCTCATTGCGAGCCATTGACTACTACACACCAGACGTACATCAGTCATTCATCGATACTGCCATCAATCCCCTGAAAACGGCGTACCAACTACTGACAGGTAGCATGCCAGACAGTCTGTCTTCCCTCGTGGAGAATGGCAACAAGCTACGCGTCTACCAAGTCATCAACACCACCGACGCCACCCTTCGCCCAGAAGACGATGAAGCACGTTCGATGCTGCTCTATCAACTGGGAACACTTTCGAAGGTCACCAAGGATGGTGAGACCGACGAGTACAGCGTAGCAGAGGACTACCTGAAACGTATCATGGACGAAAACCGGATTACTGTCTTCCGCAACTGGGATGCCCTGGCCCTGATGGACACCTTCACGATGCATGCCTATGGCCTCTCCCCAGGCATTATCGACAACTGGCAGGGCACCTATTTTCGCATGATCTACCTGCATGCCCTGTTCCAGAAGTGTTACCTCTTCAACCTCAACGCCCGCTTCCGACAGTCACTTCGCAAGTCATTGTCTCCCTTTGCCCGTCTGCGCGGACTCCTCAACGTCAGCAATTCTGAGATTGGCGAGTTGACAGAAGAGTATGAGCAGTTTGAGCGCTGGTGCTGCTTCCATAAAATCTCCTATAACTTCCTGCCGTTGGAACTCAACGAGGCAATAGACAAGGGACTGGAGATTGGCGAGGAACAAGAGCAGTTGGCTGGCGTTCTCGAGAAGGAGAAGAGCCGTCGTGATGCTGCTAACGACAAGATGGTCAATACGTTACTATTCTGTCTGTCCATACTCACGCTGGCTTCTGCCATCTGGGATCTCACCTGTCTGTTAGACCAGATGTATCCCTACTCCGACTATCTGGGAAGCACCATTCTCGGCTACCGCACAGTAACCTTACTGGTACTGCTCCTGCTAGGTGGTGTATTATACCTGCTGTTTCACCGCAAGAAAAAGTAAGCCATGCTACTCAACGACTATAACGTCCAAGACGCCGAGTGTTACGAAGCGGTCATTGCCAATGCCATCGAGCATCTGCCTTTCACCCTGTCGTACCCCATCCGTCAGCAACAGCAAGCAGTAAAGAACCAGCGCTATGGGCAGGCCATGAACCACCTGCTCGATTTCTTCGAGATATCGACACCGTTCTGTTCCTTCCTCTTCCTGCGACTGCTGCAGGGAGAGATGGACGAGAAGCCCGCCGTACGTCCTGTGCTGGAGACCTTCGTCAACCGTATTGACCAGAAGCGTCCCTTGTCGTTTGGCGACTGGCAGAACGACTTGCTGACACCCTTGCTGGCTGCTGCACAGAAGTCGTTAGAAGAGCATCCGCTGACCCAGAGTTTCTCAGCACATATCTACGTCAAACGCAAGAACATACTGCTGGGTAGCAAGTCGGAACCCAGCATCGTACAGATACGCAACGAATATAGAGGACACAGCACCACACTGTCGGAGGAAATCTATGCCGAAGTGGTACGCTCGCTAGAGCCTCGCATGCTCCACATGCTGCAAGCGCTGGAGCCGTTGTTCCATTGCCAGTATGACATTCGCAAGGGGCGCTACGGCATTCAAGGCGACCATATCGACATCGACCTCTATCCGCTGGTCTTCGTCAACGACAAGGACTATCGCTACGTCTTCCATACCCTGAAGGATGAGCAGGCCTGCTACCTCTCGTCTAACGAGAATGCGCTGACCTACATCTCGTACGACATGAACAGCGCCATCGACCACGACCTGCAGCATATCGTACCCTCGTTCGACATCGCTAAAGACTTGAACTGGAACGAGATACGCCAATATATGCAACGCCAGTCGGCCGTCTACCTGCAACGTGTCTACGCTGAAAAGAAATATAACCAGGAGCTGTTCGTCGAGCGTCAGCAGTTAACCGACGTGCTCCATCGCTTCTGGGACAGCGAGACTACCCTATTCCCCCTTGTCGGTGAGGCAGGTCAGGGAAAAACCAATCAGCTTTCCTATTGGACCGAGCAACTCATCGCTGCTGACGAGCCAGTACTTATCTTCAATGCGTCTGACTTCGTAGCAGCCACCCTTGACAATACCCTGAAACAGCTTTTCGGTTTTAACCTGCGCAAGGACATCAGCAGGCTGACAGACAACATCCACGCCAAGGCCGAAGAGGCTGGACACGATGTCTATATCTTCTTCGACGCACTGAACGAGTGTCTGAAATATGCCGATGAAGAAGCTTCGGCAGAGGGTCCATTGGCCCTCTACCAAGCCATCTGCCGCCTATTTATCAACGAGCGCTACCCACGTTTCAAGGTACTGTTTACTTGTCGCGTCTTCACCTGGAAGAATGTCGTGTTACCGATGGTTGGCGAAGAGCGCATATTGTCTTTCAATACCGATTCAGAAGACGCCAAGGTGCGAGGTTTCAACCAGGAAGAGACCCAACGCGCCTACGAAATCTACCAACAGCTCTATCAGATGCATACGCCGTTCAGCGAACTGGACCGTCGCGTAACATTGCGTCTGAAAGACCCACTGACCCTCAAGTTCACCGCAGGTATTTTCCTCGGACGCGACCTCGACAGCAGTCCCAACAGCTATACATCGCTGGCCCTTTACCAACAGATTGCCGAAGGCATCAGCAACTCCTACGCAGGAAATCGCCAGAACGACATCATCGGGATGGTGGGCGACTACCTGCTGGACAGCTACCTGCGAGGCGAGGCCATCGACGGCATAGCTGTGGCAGAGCTGAAAGGTGCTCTCGATGACCCCTCATCGGCACTGTATCCGCTGGCCTCACTCATCTATAAGAAAGATGGTATCAGCATTGCCTATGCCGAATTGCTCAACAAAGCCGAGCGACCCATTCTGAAGGAGGTCACACGCCGGACTATCCGTGGCGAGGAGCGTTACATACAGTTCATCTACGAGCGCTACCTGGAATATGTGCTCAGCTGCGCCTTCCTGCGCCGTCAGCAGGACAGCACCATCAACGCCCAGACATTCGTCGACGCCCTGCACCAAGGACAGAGCAATGTGGTCTTCATCGGCTGCATGCGCAATGCACTGCTACAACACTGTCTGAAAACAGGATCGTTTGACATCATCATAGAGCTGGAGGCACAATGGGGCGAAGACTATGGCGTGATGTCGCTGGTGAACGAGACCATCAATACGCTGATTAAAGAGAACTATGAAGATGAGTTGTTTGCCTTCATGAACCAAATCATGGAGATTCAGGACGACAACGAAGCCAGCATCCTACGTTTGCGCAAACTGGCAGCGGTAAGCATTGTGAACGGCATCCTGCTGACCGACTACTTCAACGAACAGCTGTACCACCACGACGCACTGGCACTGCTATGGAAGATTATGGCAGACCCCATCTACGACGTGCGCAACGATGCCTGCATGTATTCATACTACCTGTCGAACAACCACCACACACTGGACTACACCCCTCTTCGCGAGAACCTCACCGTTCGTATTGTCAAGGAGATGTATGCCAATATCAAGCGCCACAACCTCATCTACAACATGGTGTCGAAGAAAGCTCGCACACTGGCGCTATTCAATGTAGAGACGGCATCGCGTCTGGCCGTACTGATGATTATCGACAGCACACTACGCCGCAAGAAAGAAGGTGACGACGGCATCGTCAGCGACATGATGGCAGAGATACGTTCCATCTTCAACTACCTGACAGCCAACCTCCTGCTGATACGTCTGTTCATGCCGCTGTTCCAGATAGCCATGCGCCGACAGGTCACCTTCCAGTCGGACTATGTCAACAACGCTATGGAATACCAGACATTCTGGCAACCAGACACGTTCAGCAACCACGAATATCAAGGTTGCAAGTGGCAGCCAGCAATGGTCAAAGAGGCCATGAGTTTCTGCCACCACCATGCACGCTACGGCAGCGACAACTCGTCAGCAGCATGCAAGGCAGAGGAAGAGCGCTGGCGGCAGCTGCAGCCCTTTGTGCTGTCAGCCTACAAGACCGGCGACTCGTTCAGTCTTTTCGTCCTTGAGCGCATGATGATTATCATGGGTGTGTCCGACTGGAAGAACATAGAACCCATCGTCACCACGTTCTTCTCGGACGAATTCCGCCAGACACCATGGTTCGACTACTGTCGCATGTCGATGCTCTACGTGCTCTACCAGCTGGCCTCGCAGAAACGAGTTGTCAACCGACAACTCCTCGACATCTATGCCCGTGAGGCGGAGGAGTGGACACAGACATGTCGCGGACTCTTCGTAGGGCGTCGCAGCAAGGAAGCCAATGCCACTGGCAAGTACAAGCGTAACATCATGAGTTGGTATGCTGCCGTCTATGTTGCCTATGCCGGCGACGGACAGACATTGGAGGGTGACGAGCGTGCCGTTCCCGTGTTCTACCAACTCATCGAGAAAGCGTTTGCCGACCGAGACAAGGAACTGCTCATCCACCTGATAGAGAATATCCAGGAGCTGATAGCCGACATGGGCTACATCCAGACCGCTCTGCCCCTGCTGAAATATATCCTTGAACGGCTGGATACGCAGGAAACCATCGATGCCATCGACGCCATCAGTCTGGAACGTGGCGGTGTCTATCAGTACGACATCGTCAAACTGATAGGTAATGTGCTAAGCACTGCCAAGCACTATTTCCCCACAGAGATAGACACCTTCATCCAGAAGGAGGTCGTCGGACTCAGTTTCCCTGGTGCCAAGACCTATCGTGAGGATGTGCTGAACTACCACCCCAGCGGCGAATCGCTGCAAGATGTGCTCACCCATAAGTTCGGCAACTTCCTGATATACACACTGCTCAACGTGGAAGCCATTGACGACTTCGCCGTCGAGGCTATCGAGGCATCAACTAGCGCTAACAACTCGTTTGCATGGTATGAGCAGTGCGTCAGGGTGCTTGTCAAACATCTCTTCAACAAAAAGCTATGAAGAAAAAAATACTCATATACACTGTTTGCGCACTGGTGACCGTCATACTCTATCTGCTGAGTCCCTTCATCCCTGCGTTTTTCTATTCTGAACAATATGCAACAACAAATACAGACCACATGATTATCATTGGACATCGAGGAGGTGCTGCACTAGCACCCGAGAACACGCTCGCCTGCTATCGTAAAGGCATAGAGGCTGGAGCAGACATGATAGAGATTGACATCCATCTGACTCGCGACGGACACGTCGTGGTGTGTCACGACCAAAGCGTAGACCGTACGACAAATGGCAAAGGACTCATCCGGGAACTGACACTCAACGAGATACGCCAGTTACACATTGTCGACCGCAACGGCAACCAGACCAATGAGCGCATACCCACCTTGGAGGAGGTTTTTCAACTGCTCCAAGAGGTGCGCAGCAATGGCAATCCCTGTCAGTTGCTCATCGAGATTAAGCGCACACGCAATATCTATCAAGGGCTGGAGGAGAAACTGTTGGAGCAAATATACCAGAACAAAGCCAGCAATTGGGTTACCGTGCAGTCGTTCAACGACTTTGCCCTGGAGCACATCCACGAGCTCGACTCTTCCATACGTCTGGAGAAATTGCTCTTCTGCAAGCTGCCCCTGCTGCCATTGATCATTGACGGTTATCACATCAGCCGTTTCTCTTATGAGAAATACAGTTATGTCCGCTCCTTCAACTTCCAGTATCATGGCATCTGGCACTCCCTGCTAGACGATCTCCATAGCCACGGCAAGGAAGTGAAACTATGGACGCTGGAAGACCTCAACGCCCCTGCCCTCTCTGTTGACGGTATTATCACCAACCGTCCCGACATCTGGGTAGAGCATCGGAACAACAAAGCACGGAGTGAGTAATTCATACCGTGCTTTTTGTTTACAAAACATAAAAAATATCCTTTTATAATATATTTTACTTAATAAAAGGTAGAAAATTGCTCAAAATTCGGGAATTGTGCGTAACTTTGCACGGAATTTTGCAAAAAAGACTCATTTAGATGAAACAGATAAAGACAACATACCTGCTCATAGCCATACTCTTAGAGAGTCTGGCAGCATGTAGCAAGATGGACGATACACAGGTGACACTCTATGACGATGCCGCCATCACCTCCTTTACGCTGGGTACGGTAAACCGTTATGTCAACGGTAAGAAGAGCACCTTTAGCGGTAGCGATTACCTCTTCCACATCGATCAGGTCACCCGTACGATCTATAACAGCGACTCACTACCCATGGGCACTGACGCTGCCCATATCGTCTGCGGACTGACTACCTACAACAATAGTCAGCCCTACATCATCAGTACCGACGGCACGTACATGACCTATCACTCAAGCAGTGACAGTATCGACTTCAGCACGCCCCGCACCTTCCGTGTCATTGCCAGCAGCGGCGCCGGCTATACCGACTATACCGTGAAGGTCAACGTACACAAGGAGAACCCCGATTCTTTCGTTTGGAAGAAGATGGCCGACATCCCCGTGATGAACGATCTTCGCACCATCATGTTCAACGACCAACTCTACGTCTTTGGCAACGAGGGTGGTACGACAACGGCCTACACCACAGATGATGGTAGTGCATGGACCCCCGTCACACTGCCTACCACGGCAGATGCCAACACCTGGCAGAACGCCGTAGCCACCATCGACTCACTCTATATCATGTGCGGCACAAAGGTATATCGCACCCAGGACTTTACCACCTGGGACGAGGATAACAGCGAAGTATTGGATGAGGCCAGCATCAAGCAACTGATTGGCGCCAGCAGCCAGGAAGTATATGCACTGTCTACCAGCGGTATGCTGATGTCGAAATACAGCGGCAACCTCAACTTGGGTATGTGGATACCGGCAGACTTCGAGAGCGATGTCAATGCTGAAGACCTGCCCACCGACGACTATGCCTTCACCTGCTATCCGATGGCATATGCCGACAGCACCGACTACGTCGTGATGGGTGGCACTAAGAAGATCGGCGACGAATGGCAAGGACGTGTTTGGCGCCGTATCGTGGACTATAGCGGAGTGGGTATCCTCAGCGAACTGAAGAAGCTCATTGAAGAGGCTGCATCAGGCAGCGAGACCATCAGCTCCACCTGGATACGCCAGTGGACCTACATGGAACGCACAGGAAATAAACTCTACGAACTGCCGGCACTGAAGAACCTGCAGCTGGTTTACTATGGTGAGGAACTGCTGGCCTTTGGCGGACAGTCGTATGATAACGAGATAACACCGCTGATAGCCTTCTGGCGCAGTCGCGACAACGGTATCACTTGGAAGCAAGACGTCAACTACACCATGCCGCCGATAGACGGAACGACCCAGTTCGACAACTCGGCGACCAGTTTCTCGGCAGCTGCCGACAACGAAGGAAACATATGGATTGTCAGCGCAGGCACTGGCGAAGTATGGCGCGGCAGACTGAACAGAGTGGCGTGGGAGGAGTAGCGCTTCGCTAGTGAATAGTGAAGAGTGAATAGTGAAGAGTGAAGAACGAAGAACGAATAGTGAAGAATGAAGAGTGTCATGAAGAAACGGTTATACGTAGTAGCGATACTATTCACTATTCACTGTTCACTATTCGTTAGCCACGCAGTGGCGCAAACAGAGCCGGAATACCGACTGGAAGTCGGTGGAGGCATCGGTATGGTGTCCTATGAGGGTGACTTCAACAGTAACATCTTCAAGAATCCACAGCCGATGTTCTCGCTCTTGGCCAAATATAGGTTCAACCCACGCATGGCACTGGCCATGAACATCAGCTACGGAAAGCTGAAGGGGTCGGCAAAGGACGTTTCGTCATATGTACCAGAAAAATGGGCCAATTACGACTTCACTCGGAAGATAGGCGATGTAGGACTCCGGCTGGAATGGAATTTCTGGCCCTTCGGAACAGGAATGGAATATCGTGGAGCCCAACGGCTCACACCATATATATTCTTAGGATTAGGAACAACCGTCTACAAGACTGACAAGGCACAACTGACCATGAACATGCCGATAGGCATTGGCGTGAAGTACAAAGCTGCCGACCGTGTGAACATGGCGTTGGAATGGGCTATGCACTTCTCCAATAGCGACCGTCTGGACGGTGTGTCCGACCCCTACGGCATCAAGAGCTCCGGGCTCTTCAAGAATACAGACTGTTACAGTCAATTGAGGCTGTCGGTCACTTACGACTTATGGGCGAAATGTAAAATTTGTCACAATGATAGAGATTAACAACATTCCCCAGCATATTGCCATCATCATGGACGGCAACGGACGCTGGGCCAACGAACGAGGCAAAGAGCGCAGCTACGGACATCAGGCTGGTGTAGAAGCCGTGCGCAGGATTACGGCAGAGTGTACCCGTCTAGGGGTCAAATACCTGACACTCTACACGTTCTCTACCGAGAATTGGGGACGTCCTGCCGATGAGATTGCTGCCCTGATGGGACTGGTACTCAGTTCGCTGGAAGACGAGATATTCATGAAGAACAATGTACGCTTCCGTGTCATCGGTGACATGAAGCGTCTGCCCGACGCCGTACAGCAGAAGTTGCGCGAGACGGAGGAGCACACCGCCAAGAACGACGCCATGACGATGGTTGTAGCGCTGAGCTACAGTAGCCGCTGGGAGATTACCGAGGCCGTCAGGGAGATTGTTGCTGAGGTCAGAGAAGAGATTGACAATCCCAGTCTCGCACAGAAGTGGAAGAACCTCAAGACAGGAGGCATCTTCCCACAAGATATCACTGAGGAGTATATCAGCCAGCGTCTGTGCACGAACTTCATGCCAGACCCCGACCTACTGATTCGTACTGGCGGCGAGTTGCGCATATCGAACTACCTGCTATGGCAGATAGCCTATTCGGAGCTGTACTTCTGCGACACCTACTGGCCTGACTTTAACGAAGCAGACCTACATAAGGCCATTGAGAGCTACCAGAAGCGCCAGCGTCGCTATGGCAAGACGGAAAAACAAGTAGAAGCGGCCGAAGGCCTAAATGATAATTGTTAATTGATAATTGATAAAGAAAAGTAAGAATAGCTAAATGAAGATGAGAAAAACATATCTGATAAAAGGATGGATGATAAGTTTATCATTTATCATTTGTCATTTATCATTTAGCGTACGCGCAACAGCTCAGGATGTCATCATCAATCCCGACATCTCGTATGCCGGTACGCCACGCCAACTGGAGATTGGCGGACTGGCCGTCAAAGGTGTGGAAGGCTATGAGGACTACGTGCTGACAGGACTGTCAGGACTGGCTATCGGACAGGTCATCGAAGTGCCTGGCCAAGAGATTACAGAAGCTATCAAGCGTTACTGGAAGCATGGCTTGTTCTCGAAGGTGGCCATTTCTGCCGATTCCATCGTAGACAACAAGGTGTACCTCTGCATCCATCTGTCCACTCGTCCACGTGTCAGTACTATCAACTACTATGGTCTGAAGAAGAGCGAGAAGGAAGACATGGAAGCTAAGCTGGGTATCATGAGGGGTAGTCAGATTACACCCAACATGATTGACCGTGCGAAAATCCTGGCTAAGAAATACTTCGACGACAAGGGCTATAACAATGCCGAGATTGAGATTTCCCAGCGCGACGACGTGACGGGCAAGAACGAGGTCATCCTCGACGTCTCTGTCGACAAGAAGTCGAAGATGAAGGTCAAGGAGATTATTTTCGATGGTAACAACAAGCTGTCGAAGAAAAAGATTACGGGTTCGTTGTTCAAGAAGGGATCTTTCGGCAAGATCCACGAGGTCAACAAGTTCAAGAACATGTTCTGGCCCAAGAAATTCACTCCGGAGCGCTACGAGGAAGCCAAGTCAATGCTTATCGACAAGTATAACGAGCTGGGCTATCGCGACGCCACCATCCTGGAAGACTCCGTATGGACCGTTGACGAAAAGCATGTTAAAGTCTATGTAAAGATTGACGAGGGTGAGCAATACTTCATCCGTAATATCACATGGGTGGGCAACACCGTGGTAACCACCGACTACCTGAACAGAGCGTTGGGTATGCAGAAAGGCGATGTCTATAACCAGAAGCTGATGAACAAACGACTGAAGGAGGACGACGATGCCGTAGGTAACTACTATTGGAACAACGGTTATCTGTTCTACCAGCTGGAGCCTACCGAGGTGAACATCGTGGGTGACAGCATCGACCTGGAAATGCGTATCCAGGAGGGTACACAGGCCCATATCAGTCACGTCCGCATCTTTGGTAATGACCGCCTATACGAAGAGGTGGTACGCCGTGAGTTGCGCACCAAGCCTGGCGACCTGTTCTCCAAGGAAGCCATCCAGCGTTCAGCACGCGAACTGGCCTCTATAGGACATTTCGACCCTGAGAAGGTAAACCCCGATATCAAGCCTAACTACGACGACGGTACCGTGGATATCAACTGGGAATTGGAACAGAAATCTAACGACCAGCTGGAGTTCTCGCTGGGTTGGGGACAAACGGGTATCATCGGACGTATCGGTGTGAAGCTGAACAACTTCTCCATGCGTAACCTCTTCGGTAAGAACAAGATGCACCGTGGCATCATGCCTATCGGTGATGGCGAACAGGTGTCATTGTCGTTCCAGTCGAACGGTAGCTACTACAGCTCCGTATCAGCAGGCTACTCTACGGGATGGTTTGGCGGAAAGCGTCCTAATTCACTAAGCATCAGCGCCTTCTACTCGAAGCAGAGTGATATTTCTAGCACCTACCGCAACTCGGCATGGATGAACAACTACTACAACTATTATGGAGGTTATGGCTCGTACAATAGTGGCTACTACGACTACACATCCTATATGGATGAGGACAAGTACATCAAACTGTTTGGTGTAAGCCTCGGTTGGGGTAAGCGTCTGCGCTGGCCTGACGACTACTTCCAGTTGTCAACACAGTTGTCATACACCCGCTATATGCTGCGTGACTGGAGCTACTTCCTGATTTCTAATGGTAACTGTAACAACATCAACCTGGGTATTACGTTGTCACGTACCTCAACGGACAACCAGCTATTCCCACGCCGCGGTTCAGAATTCATGCTTTCAGTAACCCTGACGCCACCCTGGTCACTCTTCAATGACAAGGACTATGCTAACCTGGCCACGGCAGAAACCTATGCGAAGAATGTCGACCATTATAATGCAGAGTTGCAGGAGAAATACCGCTGGATAGAATACCATAAGTGGAAGTTCAAGACCAGGACTTTCACCGCCCTGACGGAAGGTCAGAAGTGTCTGGTGCTCATGACCCGCGTAGAGATGGGACTTCTGGGCTCTTACAATAAGTACAACAAGTCACCGTTCGAGACCTTCTACGTAGGTGGTGACGGTATGAGCGGCTACAGCTCCAGCTATGCAGAGGAGACTATAGGTCTGCGTGGTTACGATAATGGTTCACTGACACCGTATCGTGCAGAAGGCTACGCCTACGACCGCTTCACACTGGAGTTGCGCTATCCTATCCTGTTGGGCAACACGACCATCTATGGTCTGGGCTTCCTAGAGGGTGGTAATGCATGGACTGAAACAGGCAACTTCAACCCCTTCGACATCAAGCGTTCTGCCGGTATCGGTGTGCGTATCTTCCTGCCAATGGTGGGTCTGATGGGTATCGACTGGGCCTACGGTTTCGACAGACCCTACTACTCTACAACCAACAAGGGTGGCAGCCAGTTCCACTTCATCCTGGGACAGGAGTTCTGATGCGGGCTTTGCCCTAATTGATAATTGATAAATGATAATTGATAAAGAAGAAACGAATATGAAAAAAAATTTAACTAAAGTAATAAAAAACAGATGGTTGATGGTGATAGGTTTATCATTTATCATTTGTCAATTATCATTTAGCCCTGTAAGGGCGCAGAAGTTCGCCCTCGTGGACATGGACTATATTTTTAAGAACATACCAGCGTACGAACGTGCCAACGAGCAGCTGAACCAGATCTCCAAGAAGTGGCAGGCTGAGGTAGAGGCTATCCAGATAGAGGCGCAGACGCTCTATAAAAACTACCAAAACGAGGTGGTATTCCTGTCGCAGGAACAGAAGAAAGCCAAGCAGGACGCCATCGTCGCCAAGGAGAAAGAGGCTGCCGACCTGAAGAAGAAATACTTCGGACCTGAGGGTGAACTCTTCAAGAAGCGTACGGCCCTGATGACACCCATTCAGGAAGAGGTGTACAATGCCGTCAAGGACATTGCCGACCTGCGTGGCTACCAGCTCATCCTGGACCGTGCCAGCGACACGGGTATCATCTTCGGATCACCCAAGGTGGACATCAGCAACGAGGTGCTCTCGAAGCTGGGCTACAGCAACTAAACATCGAAACCTCGAAACATCGAAATATCGAAACATCGAAATATCGAAACATCGAAACATCGAAACATCGAAACATCGAAACATCGAAAATTAAAAATAATAAAGAAAAAAAACTATGAAGAAATTGATTATCTGCGCTATTTGCGCACTCTGCGGTTTCACCACCGCCAACGCACAACAGAAGTTCGGACACGTCAACGCCCAGGAGGTAATCCAGGCTATGCCAGAGTTCGCTAAGGCACGTACCGAGATTGAGGCACTCACCAAGCAGTATGATGCTGACCTGAAGAGCATGCAGGATGAACTGCAGAAGAAGGCCGAGGCTTTCGACAAGGAGCAGGCTACCCTTCCTGATAACATCAAGCAGCGTCGTCAGACGGAACTGCAGGATATGTACCAGAAGATCCAGCAGAGCTACCAGGACAACCAGCAGGCACTGGGCAAGGCTCAGCAGGAGAAGATGCAGGCCATTCAGACCAAGGTACTGGACGCTATCAAGGCTGTCGGTCAGGCAGGGGGTTACGTTTATATCATGGACATCGCAGGTGGTGTTCCCTATATCTCTACAACCCTGTCTACCGACGTTACCGCAGAAGTCAAGAAGAAACTCGGCATCTAATCAGGTATGAAGAAACTCATCCTTTTCCTCCTTCTGCTGGCTACTATGCCCGCAATGGCACAGGGCGAGCTAAAGTTCGGCTTTCTGAGCTACAACATTGTCATGCAAGCCATGCCGGAATATGCAGCTATGCAGAACAGCATGGCTGAGCTGCGCGAGAAGTATGAGGCCGAGCAGAAACGCGTAGAGAACGACTTCAACAAGAAGTACGAAGAGTTCCTCGACGGTCAGAAGAGCTTCCCGAAGACCATCCTGCAGAAGCGCCAGAGCGAGTTGCAGGAGATGCTCGACAAGAACGTGGCCTTCAAGAAGGAGAGCCAGCGTCTGCTGAAACAGGCAGAGGAGGATGCCATGGCACCCATACAGGCTCGTCTGGCAACAGCACTGGACACCATCGGCAAGGAGCGTGGCTTCGCTTTCATCGTCAACACCGACGAGAAGGCCACCCTCTGGTTGAACCCTTCACTGGGTGAAGATATCACTGCCACCGTTATAGAACAGCTGCAGAAATAATGCTTAGCAAAACGCCGGGACCCATCGGCATCTTCGATAGCGGATATGGCGGTCTGACCATTCTGCATGGCATCCGTCAGCTGCTTCCTGAGTATGATTACTTGTACTTAGGCGACAACGCCCGCACACCGTACGGTACACGCTCGTTTGAAGTAGTCTATGAGTTCACGCGTCAGGCTGTAGAGAAACTCTTTGAGATGGGGTGTCACCTCGTCATTCTGGGTTGTAATACAGCCTCAGCAAAAGCACTGCGCTCGATACAACAAAATGACCTGCCCAAGCTCGACCCCAACCGTCGAGTCTTGGGCGTCATTCGTCCTACGGCTGAGGTCATTGGTTCCCTGACCCACAACCGTCATGTCGGCATCTTCGCCACTGAGGGAACCATCAAGAGTGAGTCGTATAACCTAGAGATTCACAAGCTCTTTCCCGACATACAGGTCAGCGGTGTCGCCTGTCCGTTCTGGGTTCCTCTGGTGGAGTATAACGAGGCTGACTCACCTGGTGCCGACTATTTCGTCAAGAAGCGCATCGACCAGCTGCTACGCCTCGACCCACAGATAGACACCGTCATCTTAGGTTGCACACACTACCCGCTCCTACTGCCTAAGATTCACAAATACATGCCTCGTGGCATCCGTATCATCGCACAGGGAGAGTATGTAGCGACTTCGCTACAAAGCTATTTCCAGCGCCATCCAGATATGGAGCAGCGTTGTACAAAGAACGGTCAGACCCGTTATCTGACCACCGAAAATCCTGAAAGATTTAAGGAACAAGCCCAAATCTTCCTCCACGAGGACATTGAAGTGGAGAACGTCGTGCTGGGTTAACGGTTATTGGTTAACGGTTCATGATTATTGGTTAGCGCAGTAGTCTGCGAGAGAAGTAGCGTACGGGATACCATACGCTGAGGAATCCTACGGCAATAACCGTGAGGAAGACGACAACCACATCCCAGGGATGCACGCTCACGGGATAGGCATCGATGACAAAGGAGCCCTCGCTGTCGCCCAGACGTACCAGTCCGTACTGCTGTTGCAGCCAGCAAAGGAGGAGGCCTAACAAGATGCCGATAACAGCACCCATCAACGATATCATACGTCCTTCAAAGAGGAAGATACGTGTAATCTGGTGGTCACTGGCGCCGAGATTACGCAGCGTAACGACATCGTTGCGCTTGTCGATAATCAGCATCGACAGCGAGCCAATAATATTAAAGCAGGCTATGACGAGGATGAATGTCAGGAAGATATACGCCATGAGCTTCTCAACCTTCATGATGCGGAAGGTGTCATCCTGCTGCTCGTAGCGATCCTGAACAAGGAAACGACCGTCAGCCAACTGCACCATCTTCTCTTTCACCGCCTCAAAGTCACTACCAGGACGCAAGCGCAGTTCCAAGGAAGTCAGACGATTGGGTTGGTCAAAGATATTGCGGGCAAAGTCTAACGATGTCAGGATATACTGTTTGTCGTATTTTGTCTGTTTGATACAGAAGATAACACCAGGTGAATAGAGTTCATCCTCCACAAAACCGTCGGTAGGATTGGCCATATTCAGCTGGCCTTCACGGCGAGGTGCATAGATCTTCAGCGGTTCCTGATAGGTATAGCCCAAGCCTAACTGGTAGGCGATACCCAGGCCAGGAATGCCATAGTGCATGTCGGCTGCATGCAGTTCGAACTCACCATCGCCCTCCAGCACCTCACGGACATGCGTCAGCGAGTCGAAATTGTCTTGTACTCCTTTCAGTTTGACCATCATCTGACGATTGCCATAGACAGCCAGCGCCTGGTCCTCTAAGCACTCGGTAGCTACCTCTACCTCCGGCAACTGACGGATCTTGGTCAGGATAGGATCTGTGGCCAAGGCGGTCTTGCCCTTGATGGGTGTCACCTTCAGCTGGGGATCCATCTGTGTGAAGAACGATGCTACCAGGTCGTGGAACCCGTTGAACACCGACAGCGTGACGACCAGTGCCATAGCAGCAACGGCGACACCTACCACAGAGATGCCGCTGATGATGTTGATGGCGTTCGTCGACTTCTTGGAAAAGAGGTAGCGCCGTGCGATGAAGAACGGGAAATTCACTTTTTCAGTAGCTCGTCAATGCGCTCGATATAGTCCAGACTGTCGTCGATGAAGAAGCGAAGCTCAGGGACGATACGCATCTGATGACGAATGCGCGTGCCCAACTCATAGCGAATCTGCTTCTCATTACGGGTAATGTTCTGCAGGAGCTCTTCACCACGCTCAGAGGGGAAGATGCTCAGATAGGCCGTACAGATGCTCAGGTCAGGCGATATCTTCGTACGCGTCACGCTCACCATCACACCATGCATGGCACGCGTCTGCCCCTGAAAGATCAACGAGAGTTCTTTCTGGAGCAGACGGGCTATCTTGTTTTGTCTTGTTTCTTGCATGTCTTATTTCTTTTCTTCTATTTTCTCTTCCTCAATAGACAGGACCTCTACGTCGAAAACCAATGTGCTATAGGGAGGAATATCTGCACCAGCGCCACGAGGGCCATAGGCCAACTCCTGCGGAATGTACAGCTGCCACTTAGAACCTACAGGCATCATGCACAGAGCTTCTGTCCAACCCTTGATGACCTGGTTAGGCGAGAAGGTTGCAGGCTCACCGCCATGCTTGTCGGTAGAGTCGAATACCTTACCGTCAATCAAACGCCCCTCATAGAGCACCTTTACCTTGTCGTTAGCCTTGGCAACAGCACCGTTACCTTGCTTTAACACCTTGTACTGCAGACCACTGGGCAATGTGATGACACCCTCCTTCTTGGCATTCTCTTCCAGGAAGTCCTTACCGGCCTTCTTCAGCTTCTCTTCCTTAGCCTTACGGATGGCAACAACACGACCGTTCAGGAACTCCTCGGCACGACGGTTCTTAAAGAGCGCCGTGTCACCCTTCAAGGCATCTATCAAACCCTGATAGGCTATACGCATCTGCAGAGAGTCGTCAGAGCCCTCTACCTCCTTGCCCAGACCAGCCAGGAAACGGTCGCGTACGATGTCTGCCAGCACATAACCAGCAGTATAGCTCAGCGAATCGCTACCCGTCACCAGTTGAACACTAGGTTTTGGAGCCTTTTTGTTCTTTTTGCCTGCCTGAATAGTAGACAAAGAGGCACCCGCCACGAGAGCGAGTGCCACTATGAATAGCTTTTTCATTACTTCTTAGGATCTACTTCCAGCAATTCAATCTTGAAGATCAGCATAGAGAAGGGCTTGATGTCAGCACCCTGCTGACGCTCACCGTAAGCCAGCTCCTGAGGGATGTAAACCTCCCAAGTAGAACCAGCAGGCATGTGAGTCAAAGCGTCTGTCCAACCCTTGATAACCTGGTTAGCACGGAAGTCGGTAGCATTGCCACGCTTGTAGCTGCTATCGAAGACCTTACCATCCAGAGTACGACCCTCGTAGTGAACCTTTACGCGAGAGGTGTCAGCGGGAATAGCACCAGTACCTTCCTTGATGACCTTGTACTGTACACCGCTGGGCAGGGTAACAATACCTTCCTTCTTGGCGTTCTCCTTCAGGAAGTCCTCACCGGCCTTCTTGTTAGGACCAAACTCCTTCTCCAGCATCTTAGCCTTGATGCTACGCATCATGTTCTGAGCAACAACAGAAGCAGAGTCAACAGTCATCAGACCGCCCTTGCCAGTAGTACCGGCAACGAAACCTGCCATGAAGTTTTTCAGAGAGATGGTCTTGGTAGAATCGTCACCAAACAGCTCGTGGTTGATGCCCTTCACCATCTGACCAGAGATCTGCTGACCAATCTGGATACCAGCATAGTAAGCGGCCTTCTTCTTGTCGTCACCAGCGTTGGCGCCTTCGTTCAAACCTTTGATGAACTCGTCGATGTAAGCGGTATCAACGCCCAGACGACCTACGAGATAATCCTTCAAACCCTGAGTCTGAGCCATACCGATAGCATAGCTGACTGTGTCGATGTCACTCTTCAGGTTAGCCTTGGGAGTGCCGTTGCCACATGAAGAAATCATGATGGCTGCAACTGCTGCAATAGCAGCAAAAGTAAACTTTTTCATTGTTTTTTTTCTTTTTTTTTATTTCGATGTTTCGATATTTCGATGCTTCGACGTTTCGATGACTCGATGACTCGATGCTTCGACGTCTTACATGACCTGAATCAGCTCCACATCAAAGATGAGAGCTGCATAGGGAGGAATTGATGAACCTGCACCACCCTCGCCATAAGCCAGACGATAAGGGATGAAGAAACGATACTTGGCACCCTCCTGCATCAGCTGCAGACCTTCTGTCCAACCAGCGATTACCTGCTGAAGACCGAAGACGGCGGGCTCACCACGCTGTACGCTGCTGTCAAAGACAGTACCATCAATGAGGAAGCCCTCGTAGTGGCACTTCACAGAGTCCTTGGCAGAAGGCTTCTTACCATTACCTTCCTTCAGCACCTGATACTGCAGACCGCTGGGCAAGGTGATGATGCCGTCTTTCTTGGCATTCTCGGCCAGATACTTCTCACCAGCCTCCTTAGCCATCTTGCCAGCCTCCTGGCGCTGCTTGTTGATCTTCTCTTCCTGAGCGGCAAAGAACTCCTGTACAATCTTCTGGGCCTCGCTGCTCTTTATCTTCAGTTCATTGCCACCAAGAACATCCTTGACAGCCTGTGCAAAATCGTCGATATTCAACTCCTGACCACCCATGTTTGCCAACTGGTGACCAATACCAATACCTAAAGCGTAACTTACTTTATCCATGTCTATTTATACCTTATTATAATAAAATCGGCTGCAAAGGTACAAATAATTCATAATTCATAATTCATAATTCATAATTATTTTCTATCTTTGCATCATATTTAACAATATTTTTGCAGCTTATGAAAAAGATTGTCGTATTAACAGGTGCAGGCATGTCTGTGGAGAGCGGACTGAAGACTTTCCGCGATGCCGACGGTTTGTGGGAAGAGTATCCCGTACAGCAGGTAGCCACCCATGAGGGCTGGCTCAACGACCCTACCCTTGTGACTAACTTCTACAACATGCTTCGTAAGAAATGCTGGGGCGTGAAACCTAACGAAGGACACCAGCTGGTAGCAAAGTTGGAAGAGAAGTACGACGTAACGGTAGTCACACAGAACGTAGACAACCTGCACGAGCAGGCAGGCTCGTCGAAGGTCATCCATCTGCATGGTGAACTGATGAAGGTCTGTTCGAGCAACGACCCTGACGACCCACGCTATCAGCAGCTGCTAACCCCAGAGAACTGTGAGGTCGTACCAGGCACAAAGGCTGGCGACGGCTCGCTATTGCGTCCGTTCATTGTCTTCTTCGGCGAGGCAGTGCCTATGATTACTGTTGCCGCCGAGGAGGCACAAACTGCCGACATCTTCATCATCATCGGTACTTCGCTGGCTGTCTATCCTGCTGCGGGCCTCATCCATTACGTCCGTCCAGGTGTTCCCGTCTACATCATTGACCCGAATCCCATCAGTGCGGGCAGTCGAAACATCACCCAGATCCAGAAGGGTGCATCGGCAGGCATGCGTGAGCTCAGCGAGTTGCTCATGAAGGATTAGAAGCACAATCGAAAAGGGGAAGCAATCTTCACAGACAGCTTCCCTACCGAGGAAAATGATAAATATAGATTAAAATTACTAGTTGTGTGCACTGCAAAGTTACGAACAATTTTCTGACTTTTGCAAATATCCACAGGGAAATTTTTCTGTTTTTGGATTATTTAACGCTCATTGGGTCGTTTTTATCGACAGATTGCTCACTCGCCACTTTTTGTGCATGTCCTAACAGCTTCTCATACTCGCCGTCAGTAGTCAGAATACGCTCCGCTTCACGCAACGCTTTGTCTGTTCTCAACCCCACCTGCATCTGACCGGCCTGGAAATAATAAGCCGATACGATGTCCTGTTCTATCATCTGCTGGATCTCTTCACGATGAGCATCCAGGTCACGACTCAGGTCGTGATGGTCTATCTTCTTCTTCAGCGCCTCGAACTCCTCCTTGGCATCGTCATAGTACCCTTCAAACTTAGCCGTCTTGATGAGTTCCTCAAATTGTTTCTTGCTGACCTGATCATAGGTAAAGCCAGCCTTGATGACACGCTGCTTGAAGTCCTGATAGTCGGCGTCTGTCAGATGGAAGACGGAAGCAGGCACTATCGTCGGGTGCTTGGCAATATAGTCGACCACGTAGTCTAGCATCACCTCCGTAGAGTCCAGACGGTCCAGATAGAGCGTGATATTCGCCAACGTGTCCGGCTTCACCTCCACATCGGGCGTGATACCCTCCTTCATCTTGATGCCACGACCACTGGGCAGGTAGTAGCGCGAGGTGGTGAGCTTCAGATTGGCGTTGTAGGGCAGGTCAACGTTCGGTACCTGTACCAGTCCCTTGCCATAGGTCCTAGTACCGATGATGACGCCACGCTTCAGGTCCTGCAGGGCACCAGAGGTAATCTCCGAGGCCGAAGCCGTCTCACCATTTACTAAGACTACCAGCGGCATCACGGTATCGATGGGTTCCAGGCGGGTCCTATACTCCGCACCGGCACGCTTCATCTTACCTTTGGTCTCCACAATCTTCACACCCTTCGGTATCCACATGTTCAAGATCTCCACACACTCTGCCAACGAACCGCCACCATTACCACGCAGGTCAAGCACTAGTTTCTCAGCACCCTGTTTCTTCAGGTCAAGGAACGCACGGCGCATGGCCTTGGAGGGCTCGCCCGTAAATGTGCTCAGACTGATATAGCCTATCTTATTAGCGCGCATACCATAATAAGTAATCTCAGGCATTTTGATGCTGCGACGCGTAATCTTGAACTCCATCTTCTTGCCCGTCGAAGGACGCAGAATCTTCAGCTTGAACGTTGTGCCAGGCTCGCCACGCAGGTGACTGCTGACATAGCTGACGCTCTTGTCCGTCATCACCGTATCGTCAATCTGCAGGATGACGTCGCCCTTCTTCAGACCCACTTCCGACGATGGCATACCTTCATACGGCTCTTCGATGACCACTTGCTTACGTTTCTGGTGGTAGCGCACCAAGGCTCCGATACCGGCATACTTACCTGTCAGCATCTGCTTCAACTCCTTCTGCTTCTCCTCAGGATAAAACTCCGTATAGGGGTCCAGTGACTGCAACATGGCATCAATACCCGTCTTCAATACCTTGTTAGCATCTAGGGTATCGACATACATCAGGTCCAGATTTTTATAGAGGGCATTGAAGATGTCCAGGTTCTTCGCTACCTCCAAATTGTGATTCTTTGAACCAGAGGCTGCATTTTTCTGCTCCTGTGCCCATGCGCCAACAACAGTCGCTGCACACAGCAATATCACTAAAAATGTCTTCTTCATATCTGTTTTTGTACTCTTTCTACTCGTTTTACGGGGCAAAAGTACAAAAAAATACGCTTATCGTGAAATTTTTTGCCAAAAAGTTTGCGCAATTCGAAAAAACTCCTTACCTTTGCACCCGCAATCGAAAGAAAGCACCCTGCTTCAGTAGCTCAGTTGGTTAGAGCACCTGACTGTTAATCAGGGGGTCGTTGGTTCAAGCCCATCCTGAAGCGCAAGAGTCCCAAGCGAAAGTTTGGGACTCTATTTTTGTTTATAATGTCCTGATGGCTACCATCACGGCATCGTCACGACGTGGTGTATTACCACGGAAGTCCTCAACAGCAGTAACCATTCGATCAATGACCTTCTGTGGCGACTCATTGCTCTCGGCCGATTTGGTGAGGCGGGCCATCATACGCTTCTGTCCGAATACCTCATGGCGGTAATTCTCCGTCTCATAGAGGCCGTCGGTATAGAGGAACAGCGTGGAGCCCTTGGTGAGTGTGACATGCAGTTCCTCGTAGTCGTAATCTTCCAATATTCCCACAGGGACGTTGGGTTTAAGCTCAAAGGGACGCAGGTCGCCATTGGGCGAGAGCATCACTGGCCACGGATGACCAGCATTGCAGTAGGTGAGTTTTGCCGTGTCCAGATTGAGCACACCCACAAACATCGTGGTAAACATCTCGCTGTCGTTAAAGGAGTACAGCGAACGGTTCATAGCCTTGATGATGGCTACAGCCGATGGCACCCCATCTGCATTGCTGACAGACATGGCGGCGGTACGGAACACGCTGCGTGTGATAGCCATGACAATAGACGCGCGCACATTGGAGCCAGGCACATCGCCCAGGCAGAACACCATGGAGCGACCGACATAGAGATAGTCATAGAAGTCGGCACTGATATCGTTAGCACTGAGCAGCTTGACCTTCACATCAACCTGATGGCGTATGTTTTCCTGATTGGGTGTGACAGGAAGCATTGACGATTGTATGTTACTGGCTATCTGCAGTTCGCGAGTCATTACATCCTGTACAGCCGTCACTTTGTTCAGTAGACGGATGCTTTTGGTCGAGCGCCATACGATGAACACAATCAGCACGATGCTAACAGTCTGTGAAAAGAATATCCACATAAACAGGCGCCCGAACTCCGCCTCTTCCCCAGGGCGGTGAAACACCATTTCCTTATAGTCGATATCACCCGTCAGCACACCAATGCACTCATGGCGTTGGTTGTGTATCGGTGCCGAGAAGGTGTAAATTAGCATATCCGAGCCACCAGTATCCTTATACGGTTCACTCCACCACGCCGTGTCCTTCTCCATCGAATAAGCATACCACTCTGAATGCTGATAGTCATAGGGCAACTGCTTAGTCATCACGGCAGAGCCGTCAACAACCTGGTAAGCAAAGGCCGCAAAGGCCGACTCATCCTTCGAATAATAACCAGGGGCCAAAGCCACAGCACTTCCAATGATGTGCGGATTACGGTCTACGAGTTTAGCACAAATCCTGTATATCTCCTTACGGTCTTCTATCTTTTCTTCCACAGCAGTCACTGTGGCCATGACAGCAGACTCTACCCTTGCCTTCATATTGTTGATGCGTTCCAGTTCTTTCAGGTTCTTACTGGTCTGCTCTGACATCCGCCAACTTACCGCATATTTAATATAGTAATATGTACCTACACTAACCACCTCACTCAGGACGGCAGCCACGATGATAATCGTGATTCCCCTCCACATGGTTTTCATTTTTCTTTTTAGATCTATTCTTGTCATTGTTCGCTCTTGTTTCGACTACAAATATTGTTTATCTTACTGATTACCAATAGTGTAATAACATCTACCTGTTCAGCATCCCCAATAAACGCCTTCACTTCTGCCAGCAGACTCTCAACAGGCAGCGAAGCGGTTGGAAAGATGTCTTTCTGGGCCAGTTCCATCCTGTCCTCAATCTGATGCAACAGATTCTCCTTCGTATGGTGGTACGACACTGCAGACTGAATCGCCATAATAATGACGAGAAACAGGGCACTTATTATCGGCAGGACTTTGACTTTCATAATAATCTGCAAATTTACTGTTTATTTCTGAAAAACAACATTATTTTACAATAAATTAATACTTTCATCCAGCATTTGTGTTAAAAAATACAAAAGTCTACCTTAATATATACTAGTTTTTGTTTTTTATACTTTTGTCCTATTATAACCAATACTATACATTTATGAGGAAACTAAAGCACCATCAAGGACCCGCTCACGCTGAACAATAGCGACCAAGCTGTCAACATCAAATTCTAAAAACAAAGACTCAAGGGGTTCACTTCACACCCCCTGAGTCTTTTTTTTCTTAATAAAGTTGCTGGCCCTGAAGATTGTAGCGCACGCCATTCTTCAGAATAACGACACGACCAGCCTCCATCAGCTTCCGAGTGCGGTCATGGCTGTTGACCGTCTTCACGGTAGTGATGGCAGTGGCAGACGCATCAGGCACACGGACATACATATCGTAAACTCGGGCACCGCCACTAGAGGTCGCATTCAACAGTTCAATGGTACGAATCTGCTTGGCCTCGGCTTCACTGATGCCAGCCACCTGAATCATATCCCACTCCAGCAGGGTGGACTTCTTCATTTTTTCAGTAGTGTAAGACCCTGACTGACCATTGGCCAGCGTCCACTTGACAGTAAAGGTACGGTCGCCAGTGAAGTGGAGGTTAACCTTCAGCTGCAGCACGCCGCCAGAAAGATTCCAACGGATACCACCATTGTTCTTGCCGATATCAAAACCGCCCATGGTGCATCCACCAGGAACGCTACCGCCACTCTCTGTCTTCTCAGGATCGTAAGACGTGGTATTGCTGCTGCCAGGAATCATCTCCAGCACGCCCTGCAGGTCGACAGGCAGTGCGTCCCAAGCATCCTGGAAGTGATACCAGTCGCCCGTCAGCACCCGGAAAGGAGTGACTAGGACAATGTTACCCGTGGTGGTGTAGGGCTTCACACCTTCTGCCTCATTACCTGTGGCGATGAGTTTGAAGGTACAATTGGTCTGTGGCGTACCACTGATGGTCACCGTATGGCTGACAGCATCGAAGACGTAGGAAAGTCCTGTGCAGAGTCCCTCGACGACCACATTCGTAGCAACATCGTTAAGCTCGTAGACGATATCAGCCATCGGCTGACCTTCAACAATTTCCTGTGAGGAGTTGGCCGTCTGGCACTTCACCTCAATCTTGTCAGGAACAACATAGGGAACAGGCACACCGTCCAGCTCGAAGGCTCCGAAGTCAGGGGCATCGTCATTATAAGGGATATAGATGTCGTCGGCAGTGACGTACTCGTTCAGTCCTTCGATATAAGAAAGACACTCAGCCTCTGTCATCTTACGGGCAGGCGTAAAGCCGACAACAGGCATACCCTTATCCTTGAAGATGCTGCTGGGCTTCAGACGGGCAAAGTTATTGTTGGGCAATGAACCATCGCTTTCGCGGTCGGCCATGAAGTCAGCGACAGACAGTAAAAGGAACTCGCCGCTATGGTCTTGCGTCTCAGGAGTATAGTCGCCGCCATCAGGTTTGTAGCTTTCCTTAATGGGATTGCAGCCGTCTATCTCAATCCATGAATTGTAGGTCGTGCCAGCTGTAGGGTCCTGATAGCCAGCTTTGTCGGGCGACAGGAACTCGTGGTTGCCAATCTTCCTGCCACTCTTCTCGGCCGTAGCGCCCCACCCTATACAGTTGTGGATATCCATTGTGCCAAATTTGAACTCTGTGGGGAAGCGGTAGTTGAACTCATTGCCCCACGCCACACAGTTGAAGATATACATGCCCTCATAGGCATTGTTCTGGTCGAAGCCCTTGTGCAGGTTCTCAAAGGCCACACAGTTGGTCAACACATGAGCACCCACCGAATGGTCGAAGTTGGCACCGCCGGCAGAGCCACCGCCACCGAGTTTGAAACCATTGCCGTTCTTACCCTCGCTGCCATTGGGCAGATAGCCGGCATGCCATGCCCAACAGTGGTCGATGACGACAGGATGATAAGTCATGTAGAGATCCCAGTTGTCGTCGGAATTGGTCCAGGCACGACAACCATGAAACTCTGTGCCAGGACCTGGGAAGAGCTTCACGGCAAAGCCATCGGCATCACCACCGTCGTCAGTACCGCTGAACGCCTTCAGGTCAGCATTCTCGTAGGAGTCGCAGTTGATGACCTTGTTATATCGACAATAGCTGAAATTGGGGTTAAAGGTCGGTTTGCCACTGATGGGGAACGACTTGGTCTCCTCAATGGAGAAGTCCTTGAACATACCTATCTGCAGGCCCGTGTCGTTATTCCAACGGAACGTACAACGCTCCACGATGTTGTAAGAGCCCTCTATCTTCATACCATTGTCCTTGGCATTCTGCAGCACCAAGCCGTAGAAGGTCCAGTAGTTGGCCTCGTGGTTGACATAGATGCAGCGCGACTGCTTGAACTCTATCTCTGACGAAGGATTCATGTTCGTGCCGTCGATGATCACCTTGCCAACGGCATCCTCCGGCCAGGCGCGCAGCTCACAGCGGAGGTCAGGATTGGTATTCAGTGCAGGAATCTTGATACGCTTGGTAATCATGTAGGTACCCTCGTGCACCAAGATACGGTCGCCAGGCTGCACGATTTCCATGGCCTTATCGATGGTGAGCAACGGAGCATCCTGCGTACCCGCATTATTATTGTCGCCAGTAGTGGCAACATGGATGTCATTAGCCGCAACGGGCATCACTGTCAATACCCCCATATACAAGAGGACTGCTGTTTTCTTAAAGAAATGTAGTTTTTTCATCATTAGTAGTTTTTTGTTTTCTGCCCACAAAAGTACATATTTCTTAGTTTCCATGTCCCCAACGACCAATTATTTTAGCACTCAAACGTTTACGTAAAGTGTATATCATGTAGCAGATGCTGATACACGCTTCTTTCATTTTTTTAAGGAATTTGCACTCATATCAGAAAAAATGCGTATCTTTGCAGCAGATTTATATAAAATATAAAAAAACATGATAAACGATATGAAAAAACTATTATTCCTCTTTTCCGTCATTGCCCTTGCCGCCTGCGGGGATAGTGACGATGGTGTGAACACTCCACCCGATGCCCCATCACCCCGCCTCCTGACCGTCGTGGTAGGTGAAAATCCCATGCAGGACGAAAGTGCCAATGCACGAGAAATGACACGTACGGCAGCTGCAACTACTACAGCATCGCTGAGTAATTTCACAATGAACTACACAGATGCATGGGACAATGATTTTACAAAGACTGGTGACACCTGGAGCACTGCTACTTGGCCTACGGGAGACGAGAAAGACAAAAAAATCAACTTTTATGCCCATGACGGTGGCACGTTTCAGTGGAACGAAGGTACTCCCTACGTAACGTTCACAATGGACGAAAACGCATTCGTCCAGAAGGATTTCCTCGTAGCTAAGCACGAGAATATCTCCTATAACGACAACGGCGGCAAAGTGTCATTGACCTTCGACCACGCTTGTGCCGCTGTGCAGTTTTATGTCTATCAGGAGGAGGATGCCTCCTACACGGTAAACAGCATCATACTGAGAGGCATGTATAATCGTGCGGAATACAGCTACAGCACTGGCTGGGGAGAATATGGGTATTCGCCCGAATGGAAAAAAGACGAAAGTAAAAGAATTTATACGCTGACAAACGGCGACATTACTGTCACTAAAGCCAAGCAACTGCTGCCCTGCGGATGGCTATTCTTCATTCCACAATCAAAAAGCGGCATTAAGATTGACGTGACCTACAGTAAGGCTGGTGGAACCACATCAAATACCAAGACTCTCAGCCTGCCAGCAGGCACCTGGGAAGCTGGCATGCAGTATACTGTTGACATTAGAATCGGTAAAGCGAAGACAGCATCATGAAGAAAAGATATCAGCAACCCGCTATGTGCGAGGTAAAAATCCTGCACCAACAACGTCTCCTTGCTGGCAGCGAACCCTATAACGTAAGGGGTTACACCGACGGCGGCACAGAAACAGCATCAGACGATACTGGTTGGTAAACAGCATCATTCATAAAGCACAACAAGACACGATATGAAGAAACTACTGTTAATGACGATGATGTTAGTGGCGATGAGCGCTGCGGCACAGAAGCCGATAGAGATGAACCTGTGGCCAGAAGGTCCGAAGACGAGTAACAACGACCCGAAGGACATGGCGAAGGTGTGGGTATACCTGCCCAACGAGAAAAAGGCAACGGGACGTGCCGTAGTGTGCTGTCCTGGCGGTGGCTACACCCATCTGGCCATGGACCACGAGGGTCACGAGTGGGCACCGTTCTTCACCAGTCAGGGTATTGCCCTGATAGTGCTGAAGTACCGCATGCCCCACGGTGTCTGGCAGGTGCCTGGCGAAGATGCCGAAGAGACGATGCGACTGGTACGCCGCAATGCCAAGGAATGGCATATCAACACGAAGGATGTAGGAATTATGGGATTCTCAGCAGGTGGTCATCTGGCCTCTACCGTTGCCACCCATGCCACGGGTGACGCCCTGCCTAACTTCCAGATACTGTTCTACCCCGTCATCTCGATGGAGCAGGGTGTGACCCATCAGGGTTCACGCGACAACTTGCTGGGCAAGAAGCCTAAGCGCAAGCTGGTAAACGAATACTGCAACGAGCAGCATATAGGTCACCACACGCCACGCGCCTTCCTGGCTCTGGCCCACGACGACAAGGCAGTGCCCCCCGTCAACAGCCTCAACTACTACGAGGAACTGTATACCAACAAGGTGCCTGCCAGCATGCATATCTACCCCTCAGGAGGTCACGGTTTCGGCATCCGCCAGTCGTTCGCCTACCATCTGGAGATGATGCTGGAGCTGAAGGCATGGCTGAGCAGCTTCTGATGATTAAAACACACTTTGGGAAACTATGGCAAACATGAAATCACTGGCCAAGGATACGGCCATCTACGGACTATCGAGCATCGTCGGCAGGTTTCTGAACTACCTGCTGGTACCGCTATACACCTACTACATGCCACACGAGACGGGCGACTATGGCATCAGCACGAATGTCTATGCCTATGTGGCGCTGATACTGGTGCTGCTGACCTTCGGCATGGAGACTTCCTTGTTCCGCTTTGCCAACGACGAGAAGAACAAGCCCGACACGGTGTTCACAACGGCAATGGCCGTGGTGGGTTCATTAACTGCCCTGTTCCTGCTGCTGCTCTTTGGACTTATCGGTCCCATCAGCGACGCCCTCGGCTATACGGAGCACCCAGACTATCTGCTAATGATGGGTGTGGTGGTAGCCCTCGACGCCCTGCAGGCCATCCCGTTCAGCTTCCTGCGTTTCCAGAAGCGTGCCGTGCGCTTTGCCTCACTGAAGATGCTGTTCATCGTCTTTAACATCGGACTGAATGTGCTGTATTTTGTCGTCCTCGGCAAGACATCGGTATTCTACGTCTTCTTCATCAACCTGCTGTGTACCGCATTCATCACCCTGTTCTTCATTCCCGATTTATTCAAGATACAGTGGAAGTTTGATGGACAACTGCTGCGCCAGATGTTCAGCTACTCATGGCCCATCCTGATACTGGGTATCGCTGGCATCCTGAACCAAGTGGCCGACAAGATTCTCTTCCCTCTGGTATATCCCGACGAGGAACAAGCAAACATCCTGCTGGGCGACTACGGCTCGTGTGTGAAGATTGCCATGATTATGGCCATGATAACCATGGCGTTCCGCTATGCCTACGAACCCATCGTCTTTGCCAAGTCGAAGGATGCCGACAAGACCGAATACTATGCAGCAGCGATGAAGTACTTCCTGATCTTCACACTGCTGGCTTACCTGTGTGTCGTGGGATGGATGCCGCTGCTACAATACATCTTAGGCGCTAACTATCGTGAGGGATTGGGTGTGGTACCTATCGTCATGGCAGCAGAGATCATGATGGGAGTCTACTTCAACCTGTCGTTCTGGTATAAACTCATCGACAAGACCATCTATGGTGCGTGGTTCTCGCTGGCAGGCTGTCTGGTTCTCTTTGCCGTCAACATCATCTTCATCCCCCAATACGGCTATTGGGCTTGTGCATGGGGCGGCGTGGCAGGCTATGGAACGGCCATGGTGCTGAGCTACATCGTCGGACAGAAGAAGAACCCCATCCCCTATCCTGTCAAGGATATGTTCCTCTATGTGCTGATTACTGTGGCGTGCTTCTGCCTGATGCAGTTAAGCAGCGAGTGGCCTATGGTGGGTGCACTGGCTTTCAACACCCTGTTCATCGTGCTCTTTGTCGCTTACATCATCTACAAAGACTTACCACTAAAGAGTCTTCCCGTTATTGGAAAATATTTCAAGAAATCATAAAACCACTAACTCATGAAACGAATACTGTTTACCCTATTGGCAGCGTCAACACTCGCCACGGCTCATGCCGACGACCTCGTCATCAACGAAGTGATGGCATCGAATGCCGGTGTCGTGATGAGTCCTGCCACCAACTTCGACAGTTGGATAGAGCTATACAACCCCAATACGACAGCCATCAACCTGGCGGGTATGTACCTCAGCGATGATGGCGGCAATCTGACTCGCTGGAAGATGCCCAGCAACATGGGGAGTGTTCCTGCCAAGGGATTCAAGGTCGTTTGGCTGGGGTCTGATGATATCAAAAGCGACCAGGCCCCCTTTAAGCTTGACTGCGATGGCGGCACCATCTATCTAAGCAATAAAAGCGGGCAACTCATTACCAGCGTAACCTATCCTCAGGCGTATAGCCGTACGGCATGGGCTCGTACGACTGACGGCAACAACGAATGGAACTGGACGGCTGATGCCACTCCTGGAGCCACCAATGCCACAGCGACCTTTGCCTCACAGAGACTTAATGCACCTGTAGTCAGTGTAGGCAGTCAGCTTATCAACGAACAGATATCTTTCCATGTGGACATACCAGAGGGTGCTACGCTGATGTACACTACCGACTGTAGCGTACCCACCTCAACTGTCGCCTCAGGAAGTTGCAAGAAGAGTAAGACAGGAAACTTCACCGTGTCGCAGACAGCAAACTATGTATTCCGCCTCTTCAAAGAAGGGTATCTGCCCAGTGTCCCTGTCACGCGCAGTTTTATCAAGACAAGCAATAACTACACCATCCCCATCATCTCTATCGTTGGCGATGAGCGTTACTTCACCGATAACACGTGGGGTATCGACGTGAAGGGTACCAATGGTATTACGGGCAACGGCAGTGACGAGCCCGTCAACTGGAACCAGCCATGGGACCGTCCTGTCAACTTCAGCTATATCAGTCCTACGGAGGGCATGCTCTTCAACCAGGATGTCAACATCGCTGTATCAGGCGGTTGGACGCGAACAGCGAATCCACGTTCCATGAAACTCAAGTCCAACAAGGTATTCGATGGGCAGAACCGTTTCGACTATGTCTTCTTCCCACAGAAACCCTATATCCGCAGTAAGACGCTACTGGTACGCAACGGCGGTAACGATGTCTGGTCTGGTTCACGCTTCATGGACCCTGCCCTGCAAACGATCATCCAGCGTTCAGGCATCGACATCGACGTACAAAGCTTTGTGCAGGTGGCAGAATATGTCAATGGGCGTTTCAAGGGGGTACTGAACCTACGTGAGCCCAATAACGACAAGTTCGTCTATGCGAATTTTGGCTATGACGACGAAGAAATCGACATGTTTGAGAACAGCACCTTTACCAACGGTACCGATGAAGCGTACAACCACCTGGTGGAACTGAGCGAGAACATCAATCAGGCTGGCGTCTATGACGAGGTGAAGACACTGCTCGACATCGATGAGTTTACCAACTATATGGCTGCCGAACTATATCTTGGCAATGACGACTGGCCCGATAATAACGTCAAGGGCTACCGCAGCCAGGCCGACGGACGCTTCCGTTTTGTCTTGTTTGATCTCGACTATGCTTTTAACGCATGGGATCACCGCCTATCCTCACTCGACAACTATAGTCATGTAAAGATGGTCAAGCTGTTCAAGAACCTGCTGAAGCACGATGAATATCGCAAGAAGTTCATAGATACCTTCTGCATCATGGCAGGAAGCGTCTTCGAGAAACATCGTGCCACAGCTATCATCAATGAGCTGGCCGATGCCATGCGCCCCATGTCACAGTATGATAATATGTCGCCAGACAACAGCGCGAATAAGATCAAGAACAAGCTGGAGACACGCTCGGAAGACCTGACGACCCAGTTGCAGCAATACTCACCCATGCAACTTAGCGGCGTGAAGAAACACAGCGTACAGTTTGCTGCCGACGTGGACGATGCAACCATCAGTATCAACGGCATCAAGGTGCCCTATGCCTCATTCAACGGCAAGCTCTTCGCTCCTGTACAGTTAGAGGCTAAGGCTCCTGCTGGCTACACCTTCGACGGATGGAAGAAATCCTCTGGGGCTCTTGTCCAAGTCTTTGGCATGAACGACACATGGAAATACTACGACAGCGGTGAGGCTGCTGCCAACTGGCAGGCCGTCAATTTCAGCGATACCTCCTGGAAATCGGGAACAGCACCGCTGGGCTATAAGATGAACGGTGTGAACACTACCGTCAGCTATGGTTCTGATGCCAATTACAAGAACCCCACAACCTATTTCCGTAAGTCATTCACACTGAAAAGCGCTCCAGCTGCTACGGATCAATTCCAACTGAACTATAAGGTGGATGACGGATGTGTGGTATGGGTCAACGGTCAGGAGGCCGGACGCATCAACATGAATCAGGGTACCGTCAACTACGACACATTCTCAAAGACCTATGCTGCTGATGAACCTTTCACAGGTACCCTTGACTTGAATCCATCACTGTTCAGGAAAGGTAAAAACGTTATTGCCGTGGAAGTTCACAACACCAGCTACACCTCTGGTGACTTGTTCTGGGCTGGCGAACTGGAGACATCGGTTGGCGCCAGCAGCGACGAAGACATCCTGACGGATGCCGTCATTGACGTAACAGACAGCAACATCAGTCTGACTGCACTATTCACCCCACTATCCACTGAGCAACGCGCTGCTGAGGGGCTTACTCCCGTACGCATCAACGAGGTGAGTGCTGCCAACGACATCTATGTCAATGAATTCTTCAAGCGCAACGACTGGGTAGAGCTGTACAACACTACTGACCAGCCCATCGATGTAGAAGGTATGTACCTAAGTGACAACCTGAATAAGCCCAAGAAGTATCAGATTAGCAAGTCGAATACGCAGACGAGCACCATCATCCCTGCTCATGGATATCTTGTCGTATGGTGTGACAAGCTAGATCCACAGTCTCAGCTGCACGCTTCGTTCAAACTGGACGCCGATGGTGGCGACATGCTGCTGACAGCTGCTGACGAGAGCTGGAGCGATCATCTCGTCTATACATTGATGAAAACAGACGAGACCGTGGGTCGCTATCCAGACGGCAGTCAACAGGTATTCACCATGAATATCCCGACCATTGCCAAGAGCAACGTTTATAGCAGTTACGTGACGGAGATAGAGCAACCAGAAATTCAGACAGGCATTGCAGACATTCCTATGGAAAGTCGTCAGCAGTCGCAACAGATATACAATCTGAATGGTCAGGCCGTGCAGGGCGCTTTGGCTCCAGGTATCTATATTAAGAACGGACGTAAATTCATCATTAAATAATAAACAACACGATAGTTAATGAAAAAGATTTTTATTAGTTTATTGGCTGCATTAGCCATGACAACAGCACACGCCGACGAGGGTATGTGGACACTCTACAACCTGCCGGATGCTGTCTTTCAACAGATGCAGCAGTATGGTTTCCAGCTGTCAAAAGAACAACTGTACCAGACAGATAACGCTGTCACGAAAGCCGTCGTCAATTTCGGAGGCTTCTGTTCAGGCGTCGTCGTATCACCCGATGGACTGGTGTTTACCAACCACCACTGTGGCTTCGACGCCATCCGCGAGCACTCTACTGTGGAGCACGACTACCTGCTGAATGGCTTCTATGCTAAGAGCTTTGCCGAGGAACTTCCCAACGAGGACCTGTTTGTCAGCTTCATGATAGAACAGAAGGACGTGACAGACGAGTTGAACAAACTGGGTATGGACAAGCTGAAACTGAAAGACGTGGAAGAATTCGTTGATTCCATCGAGAACGCGTGGCAGAAGGACATCCGTGCAAAGGACTCTACCCTGCGTGTAGAGGTGAAGCCGTTCTATGAGGGCAACAAGTACTACATGACGACCTACCGCGACTTCAACGATGTGCGCCTGGTGTTCACCGTTCCCAAGTCGATGGGTAAGTTTGGTGGTGAGACAGACAACTGGATGTGGCCCCGCCAGACCTGCGACTACTCCGTATTCCGCATCTATGCCGACCCGAAGACCAACGGTCCTGCCAACTATTCGAAGGACAACGTACCCTATCACCCGCAGTCGTGGGCTCCCGTCTGCATGGATGGCTACAAGCCTGGCGACTTCTGCATGATTATGGGTTATCCGGGCAGCACCAGCCGCTACCTATCGAGCTACGGTATCCAGGAGCGTCGCGACGCCGCCAATGCACCACGTGCCCAGGTGCGTGACATCAAACAGAAGATTATGTTGCGCCACATGCGTGCCGACGAGGCTATCCGCATCATGTACGACTCAAAATATGCACAGTCCAGCAACTACTGGAAGAACTCACTGGGCATGAACAAGTGTATTGACAGCACGGGACTGATTCAGCAGAAGCGTGACTTCGAGGCTCGCATCCGCCAGTGGCAGGACACCGCTAAGAATACAGGAATCGAGAAGGTGGACTTTGACAAGATGGCCAAGCTGTACCAGAAGCGTCAGGGTTTGACGCGTATCCGCACGTTGTTCACAGAGACCTTCTTTGCACAGGAACAGTTGAGCTTGCGTGCCTGGCGCCTGAGCTGGGGCATGCCTGTAAAGGGGCCTGAGAACAAGCCCAAGAAACAATACCATGAGTTCAACGACAACAGCTCGGAGTGGGACAAGGCCACCGACTGCGAGATACTGGCAGCTCTCATCAAGAACTACCGCGAACAGGTGACGGATGCTGAGTGGCTACCCGACCTGTACAAGACCATCGACGAGAAGTTCCATGGTGACTGCGAGGCGTATGTCAATGCCCTCTACAACAAGTCGATACTGATGCAGGGCAAGCCTATCTACTTCAACAAGAAGAGCTACAAGAAAGACCTGGGCGTGCAATATAGTATTGACCTGTCGGACTTCGTAGCCAAACTGAATGAGGCCCGTCGCTCGCTGAACGAGGAGATTAACGAACAGGAGAAGCTGCTATGTGCCGCCGTATTGCGCATGGAGATGGATATGCCTAACTACTCGGATGCCAACTTCACCTTGCGTATGACCTACGGACAGATTGGCGAATACACACTGGGCGGGAAACCCTCTGGCTACTACACCACGGCCCGTTCGCTGTGGGACAAGATGCAGCTGGCCGACCAGAACTTCGAATACTTTGCCGAGCCCGTCATGCATGAGCTGATGGCACAGAAGGACTTCGGCAAGTATACAGACCCGCTGACTGGCACCATGCAGCTCTGCTTCCTCTCGAACAACGACATCACGGGTGGAAACAGTGGCTCACCCATCTTCAATGGTAAGGGTGAACTGCTGGGACTGGCCTTCGACGGCAACTGGGACTCGCTGGCCAGCGACATCTTCTTCGACCGCCAGCTGGCACGTACCATCAATGTCGATGTGCGCTACATGCTGTTCATGATGGACCAGTGGGGCCATGCCGACCGACTCCTCCAGGAGATCAATGCGAAATGATAATAAACAACTAAATACCCTGAGAAAACATGAAAATTACTAGAGTGACAATACTGGCCGGACTATTGTTCTTGCTGCCACAAGGTCTGTGGGCTGGTTGGACGGAGTTCTTTACCGACGTGATGGTGGCTGGCGGCAGCAAGTCAGTACGCAACCAAGAGGGATGGAAGAGCTACGACCGTGACCTGAACGATGGAGCAGGTGGTGACTACATCTACCTGCTCTACAAGCAGGCCACGACAGAGACACCCTCGCAGGGATTCATCACTGACCTGAAGGTGGTGCACGGCAGTTACCAGGAAAAGTTCACCGACGGTGACGGTGTGGAATGGATTCTCGCACCCTATACGGGCGGCGACCACTTCAAAGGTATGAAGGGTGACTTGAACAGTAATGCTGGCGGTGCCTCCATCCACCTGTTCTACACCCGGCACGAGTTTGCCGACCACCGTGTCGTCACCAGTGTGTATTTTAACTCGACCTCAGTGGGTTCCGTGGGCGATGACCTGAACCGAGGGGCTGGTGGCGACGACATCTATATGCATGTGCGCTACTCCAACAAGGGTGAAGGACTGTTCGACACACCGAGCGAGGCCTTTACCTACAATACAAGTGCGCGCGGTTGTATGCACTTCAAACTGCTCACCAGCGATTACGACCCCTTCCGCACGTTGCATGAAGCGGTCTATAGTCTCAAGGACGCTGATGGCAAGAAGATTGAGATCTTCAAGATTGACGAGGAGTACAGTTCCAATACACTCGACTATGTCCGTGCATACTTCCAGAGCATGCAGTCAGAGGAGTCGGTACTCTTCCTGACCAATTCACAGCAGTACTCTCCGAAGCTCTGCCTCGTCACCGGTAACGAGAAGCAGCATCTCTACTTCTACCGCAACGACGGCAAGGGACGCACGTCAGGCAACGGCTATGCCGAACTGGACTGGTACTATCCGTCATCAGTGGCAGGCAAGAAGTATATGCTGACCGTCAGTGGAAAACTGTACTACGACGGAGGACACTATGAGGACTACACCCGCGACATCGGCAATATCGAGTTCGACGAGATTGCCTTTGAGGCCTACGATGCCGTCATCGGCACCGACCCCGGCGAGGAGGGCAAGATCAAGATACCGTGTGTCAGCGACCATGCCATCAGCTGGCTGCAAGCCATCTATACCGGCAGCGACAACCAAGAGAACAAGATGGCCAAGGTTACCCTGAAAGACAATAACTATGCGGGCTTCGTGCTGCTGCCGGCTAACGACACCCACAAGAAGGTGGTCATCAATGCGGGCATCGTCA
The DNA here is from genome assembly GCA_902800925.1 of uncultured Bacteroidales bacterium. Lineage (GTDB taxonomy): Bacteria > Bacteroidota > Bacteroidia > Bacteroidales > Bacteroidaceae > Prevotella. The sequence goes on from CADCGD010000026.1 coordinate 37,751, forward strand.
TGGCCACATGGGACAAGGACAAGTTGGGCAATCCCGACTGGCCTACCAGCAACAGCAATACCGTCTCCATCACCCTGAACGACGTGCCCATGATGCACGACAGCCGCAACCTCACAGCGACAGTGGACCAGCAAGGGGCCGTCATTCTCAACTGGAAAATCAGCGACCTCAAATACCCTGACATTCTCGACGGCGACCAATTCCTTATCCAGCGTTCCCTGCCAGGCTTGGAAGACGACTTCAGGGACATCGGTTCTATCATGGTGGATGTCGACCAGGAGAGTTACTCGTTCAAAGACTCCCTGCTCGTCTCGTCGCTCACCAAGGACTATATCGACGCCAGCTCCGGAAAGCCGAAAGTGATGTACAGAGTCCTGCGCGCCTCCACGCAGCAACTGTGGGGTGTTACTAATAATCCGACGCTGAACAACATCTCGCCCGTATTCCAAAAGCTGGCACTGTTGCACCCCATACAAGCTACTGCCGACTGGAGTAACCGCAACGAGTCGAAGATTCTCATCAAGTGGAACTACGCGAAAGATGAGCAACAATACAACTTTGTCTGGGACGAGCGTGCTGAGATGCGCCTGGAGATAGACATGACCAACCGCGAAGGCAAGAGCCTCGGCAAGACGTCGACCGTACTGACTGCCGAACAGATTGCAGCAGGACAGCTGGAGACGGTGCTGCACCGCTCGTGTACGAAATACCACCCCAGAATCGTGGTCAATGCCAAAGAGTCACCGCTGCCGATAGTGGGCTACGACTTCACTAATGTGGAGACGCCAGTTGACGCGTTCTTCTACGAGAACAACGGCCATATCAACAAGAGCTCACTGTCGGCCGCGACGCATCAGAGCTCTGTAGTACTGACGTGGACCACGGACGGCGGAGCCATCGACTACTTCATCGTCAAACGCCGAGACCAGGCAAAGGCAAAGGATGCGTGGGAGACCGTAGCCACTCAGATTACTGACACGCAGTATGAGGACAAGACCACCGCACCACGTCACAAGTACGACTACTGCGTGCTGGCGGCCAACAACTGCGAGGGCATGGACTATCAGAGCACGGACACCATTCCCGGCCAGTGCAGCGAGAAAGGTACCATAGCAGGCTTTGTGCGCTTCCCCGATGGTTCGGGCATTCCGGGCATCACGGTGAACATCAGTTCCACAGACGGCAGCATCCAGGAAACGGCTGAGACCGACGAGAGCGGCTACTTCCGCAAGGAGGGTCTGCCCTACTGGGGCGAGAGCTTCTCAGGAGCCTACCGTCTGGCACCCAACCTGAAAGGCTATTCTGAGCAGAAGATCATCACCTTCGGCACTAAGCCCGGCACCAACCTCATCAACAACGTGGTGTTCTACGTAGAGAACAGCGTGCGCTTTGCAGGTTTTGTGCTCTACAACGGCACCAGCATCCCCGTACAGGACGTGTCGTTCTTGGTCGATGGACGCGAGGTACGTACCGCTTCCGGCAAGGTGACAACCGACTTCGAGGGTAAATTTTCCTTCCGCATGCTGCCTGGCAAGCATACTATCCAGGCCGCCAAGGATGGGCATACCTTCTATCAGGAAGGATTCTACTACGAGGGCAACAATACCTCGGAGAAGGAGCACGACTTCACCATCGACAAGGCGGGCGTATACTTCTACGACGACACGCGCGTAAAACTCATCGGACGTGTGGCCGGTGGTAAGGACCAGGAGGCCTTCCCGCTGGACAACTCGCTGTCACGCAATAACCTGGGTGACGACCTGAGGCTGGTATTCACCTTGGAGGGCGACCGTGCCTCGCGACTGGTCTGGGACATCCAGGACACCCAGCGCAAGGAGAACGACGAGGAATTCCCACACCAGAGCCACGACGGCAAGGATTACAAGACGACGGTCCACACCACCATCTCACGAAAAGTGGTAACGCCCGACGTACGTACGGGTGAGTACGTGGTTTACCTGCCACCCGTCAAGTGGAAGATTGAGCAGATTACCGCCCGCGGCTATGCTACCCTCTTCCAGGACGGACATACCAGCGACGTCATCGACCTGACCGACTCGCTGACGCTCCATACCGATGTGGTGAAAGGCAAGTGGCGCACCACCAACGGCGAAGACCTCACACAGGTAGAGGTGAAGTACCACGCCAAGTATAACCGTATCTACCACGCGCCCGTCAACATCGGCTACAAGCAGATAGGTTACGACACATTCGACTATCTGGGCAACCGCTACTATACCGCTAAGGGACTCGATGGCACATCCACGAAGGTAGAACTAGTACGTCCCGTGCGCAAGAAGGGCTGGCCCGTGGGCGTCAGGGATTCCATGCGTGCCGACTACACCTTCGGATATCCCGTCTTCAACATCGAGCGTACCTATCCGCTTCGCATCTCTGCCACCGAGCGCTACTACTATAACAACAACCAGCAGAGCGACACCATCGACGTGGTACGTCTATCGGGTGGACGTGTCACCATCCAGAACGGTTTCGTCAGCAGCACACACTGCGACGTCATCGAACTGGACAGCGTGGGTGAATATACCTACCAACTGGCAGCTAAGCAGATTCCTTATCTGATAACAGGCAAGCAGGCGCTGCGCACGGTGACCATGACACTGGAGATGGACGGCACACACTACGAGGCTGACCCCCTACGCGCGTACATCTTGAATATCGCACCAATGTCAACGGCACGCGATGTAATGAGCGTGGGCAAGCCTGTTTTGGTCGACATCCTGCGCGACCCGCCAGGCTGTGGCTCCAGCGCCAAGCTGTCGAAGGGCTCTACGCTGACATCGACGTTCAACCTCACCATGAAGATGCAACGTGGTGCCACGCTGGATGTGGGTATCGGAACCGAATGGGATACCTGGGCGGGTGTAGGCGCCGGTATATGGCAAAAGGCCAACAGCGCCTTCAACGTCGACCTTGCACTGGTATGGAACAACAACTCGGAATTGGCCTATAACTACACGATGACGGCAAATACCGACATCTCGACGAGCAGTAACCACTATGTGGTCGGTGCCGACGGTGACGTCTATATGGGACTGAACACCAACATCATCATGAAACCCGCCGTAGCCATCCGCGCCATCAACGACAGCATCTATCAGACCATGAAGGGCGCAGAGAAGGCCGGCCGACTGCAGGTCATCGCCCAGGGCATAGACTCCCTAACGAAGAAACCGGTCTATCTGGTACGCAGTGAGACGATGGCCGTGGGTCAGGAACTGGAGTCGACCTTTGCCCACTCGCAGCAGTACATCATCAAGCAGATGCTGCCAGAGATGGAGGAGCAGTGTCGCTCGATGATGTTCATAGGTACCAAGGCCGAGGCTCAGCGTCAGGCCAATGCGACGGGCAAACCCGTCTATCTGTCGCTGCGTAAGCCCGACGACCCCTACTTTGCTGTCATGAACACCCGCAAACAACTCAACAAAGGCGACAAGGAGTGGGAGACGTTCTACAACTACGACGATTTTGAAGCCAAGGATGGCGTCAACTATGTGGTCATCAGGCCTGCCGGAAGCACCCTTACCGATATCGACGAGGTGATGGACTACTACCAGAGCATGATGTACTGGATAGCCATGATAGCCCAGAACGAGCGTGAGAAGCTGGAGGCCCGCACGCTGATGAAGAACTTCGACGTCGACGGTGCCACGGGTCTGACCTATAGCGAGGAGTTCAGCAGCCAATTATCGGCTGCGGACAGTAACACCAATATCACCACAGACTTCAAGTATGGTGCCACCTACGCAGATGCCATGGCTGGCCTGGGTATTGCCTTCAATTCCGTTGCTACCACCATCGCCAATTTCGGTCTCAGCAAATTGTTCAATGGCCTCCTCAAAAATTACTTTGACCAAGGCAACAAGAATGGAGACAACGAGCATGAAGTAACGATGACGGGTTGGAAGTGGCACTTGCGTGTTGTGCCTGTTCTGTCGGCAAACTTCACTCCGAAGTATGGCACGACGGAGAAGTTCTCCCGCAAGGAGACCTTCACCATCAGCATGGACCGTCTGAGTCATCTGAACTTCGATGTCTATTATGCCGATACAACGATAAACCATACAGGGAAGTCTGACTGGAACGATGTCTTTGTCAACGACAAGTTTGTGGACTATGATCACGAGGTTGTTAAGCAGATTTTCAACAAAGAGAGTAATCTGCGCAACAACACCCAGCAGAAGCGCGGCTTCATTTACCGCACCCGTGCTGGTGCCACCCTGCGCACGTGGGAGGATGAGCGCCGTACGATGTTCTACAATACCGGTTCTATCCTTGATGAGCGCACCAAGAAGATGGAGAACCCCGTCATCAAGATGGACAAGCAGAGCGTAAGCGGTGTACCGTTTGGTGAACCAGCCCGTTTCAAATTGTATCTGACCAACGAGAGTGAGCAGCCCGAAGCCTACTATCCCTACTTTAGCCTCACCATGCGCGACAACTCGAACCCCAACGGTGCCAAAATCATGATGGACGGCATGCCGTTGGCTGGCACTCAGCGCAACGTGGTAGTGCTGCCGGGACAGGTCACCGAAAAGACCATCGAGGTTTATGCCAGTGAGGCGTTCGACTATGAGAATCTGCGACTGCGCCTAGGTTCGCTGGATGATACCAATACATGGCAGGAAGCTACTTTCAGTGTTCACTTCCTGCAACAGGCCGGAAACATCAGCATTACAAATCCGGGCGACAAATGGATTATGAACACGGATGCGCCCTACGACAGCAAACGGGGCTGGTATCTGCCCATCATTATCAGCGACTTCAACCGCAACCAGCAGAACTTCGACCACATTGAGTTCCAGTATAAGGAGAGCACCCGTGGCGATGACTACTGGACGAACCTCTGCAGTTTCTATGCCGACTCGACATACTACGAGATGGCCAGTGGCACGAAGGAGATGATACCCGCCAATGGTAACATCACCACGAAGTTCTACGGTGAGGGCACAGTCATGGAGAAAGCCTACGACCTGCGTGCCGTCTTGTTCTGCCGCAATGGCAATGGCTACCTGACCAATAGTTCGAAGGTGCTCACGGGTGTCAAGGACACGCGCCGTCCACAGCTCTTCAGCACTCCCGAACCGAAGGACGGCGTACTCGACGTCGGCGAGGACATCGTCTTCAGCTTCTCAGAACCCATCGAGTACAACTACTTGCAGCCCACCACCAACTTCGAGGTGAAGGGCGAAACCAACGAGAATGCCCTTGAGGAGTCTGTCTCGCTGTCGTTCAACGGTAGTGGTGCTGCTGAGAGCGATGCACGCCGTAACTTCAGCGACAAGAGCGTCACCATCGAGGTGATGGTGAAACCCGACGGCACCAACAAAGAGATGCCTATCTTCTCGCATGGTACCGACGGCCATAAGCTACAGCTGTGGCTCACCAAGGAGAGACTGTTGCGTGCCGTCATAGACGACAAGACCATGGAGGGCAAGACGCCTATCAGCACTGATGCCTTCACACGCGTAGCATTGGTGATTGACAATGATAAGCACACTGCTTTGCTATATGCGAACGCGCTGGAAGCAAAGACGGAGGACGTCTCCTACGCTGGCAGCGGAACGATTGTCTTTGGTGCCACCAACCAGACGGACGTCACCAAGCGCTCTTTCTACTCCGGACGGATGCTGCAAGGACGTATCTGGAACCGTGCCTTGGACCTCGTACTGCTCAACAGCTATGGCAATAAGCTGCTGACGGGCTACGAGATGGGACTGTCAGACTACTATCCCATGAATGAGGGTGCGGGCAGCATTGCCCAAGATCAGGCACAGGGTGCACACCTGCGACTGAACAACGTCGACTGGAGTATGCCACGCAATATGTCGCTGAAACTCGACTTCAACCAGCAGCAGTCTGACGGCACAAAGGGTCTCAAACTGCGCAATGAGTTCTTCACACGCGACAGCGAACAAGACTACACGCTGATGTTCTGGTTCAAGACCAACGAGTCAGGCCGTGGAGCCCTGCTGAGCAATGGTTCAGGCCGCGCTACGGACGTAGAAGCTGAGAACTGCTTCTTCATAGGTTTCGAGGCCGACACACTGAAGTACCGTGCTAACGGTGTGGAACACGCGTTAGGCACCACCTTCAGCGACAACAAATGGCATCACTATGCCATGACGATGAATCATGCTCGCCAGATAGCTAATATCTACGTAGACTTCACACAGAAGGCATCCTTCTCGACCGAGCATATCGGCGGTATGGGTGGCGACCACTTCTACTTAGGCAACATGGTATGGACTGAGCAAGGTGCCGACAATGACAAACTGCACCAGCAGAACGCCTTGTCGGGAGGCATCGACGGACTGACGCTCTTCGAACAGGCTCTGCCTGTGACACTTGTTGAGCGCTACGGAAGAAAGGGACTCAGCGGTAAGGAGAAAGGACTCATCACCTATCTTGACTTCTGTCGTCAGGAACGCCAGAAGAATGGTGAACTACTCCTAGTACCATACGCCAAGAACAAGGTCGTGAAGTTCGATGCAGACGGTAATGTCAGTGAGCGCAACGATACGGTCTTCGTCCTGTCGCCCGATGTTATCATGACCTACATTGACCAAGCGAACGGAGCCCCCGTACAGCCCTACGAAGAACTGCGTGAACTGAAATTCAGCTATGTGGGTTCGAACCATCAGCTGATGATGACTGTTGACGAACTGGACAGCCGCATCAACAAGCGCCATGTGTACGTCACGGTCAGCGACATACCCGACAAAAACGGTAATGTCATGGCATCGCCCAACACTATCTCGCTCTTCGTAGATCGCAATCCACTACGCTGGAGTCGTCGCACCTTGGAATGTAAGGGTGTGCCCTCTGGTATTGAAGCAACCTTCTCAGTGAACATCATCAACAACAGCGGAGTCAACCATGTCTACACGATTAATAACCTGCCGAGGTGGTTATCCGTAAATGTTCCCACCGATATGATTGCAGCAAAGGAGGAGCGCGAGATAACCTTCAGCATCAGCAAGGATGTCAATGTGGGTGAATACGACGACATCATCTACCTGACAGATGAAGACGGACTGGCTGAGCCTCTCTCCGTCTACATAGAAGTGGAGGGCGAAGAGCCCCAGTGGCAGCCGAATATCGACCGTTCGCAGTATTCGATGAACATCGTGGCTCGCATACAGATTAAGGATGACATCGTCACCGACTCGCGTGACCTGGTAGGTGTCTTCGACTACGAAGGTCATTGTCTGGGTTCCATCCATGTAGACTACGACGTGACAACTGACGAAGGCATGGCCTATCTCACCGTCTACGAGGAAGAGGTGGATAACGAGCATCCGCTGACCTTCAAGCTGTGGCACTACCGCACAGGTAAGGCAATGATGCTTACCCCGTCGGAGAAGATCTACTTCAAACCGAACAGTACGATAGGTACCACCAAGAACCCCATCTTGTTGCGTGCCGAAGACGAATACATCCAGCAGATTGACCTCGTGAAAGGTTGGAACTGGGTATCGTTCAATGTCTACAGCAACAACTTCCGCGCTGGCAAGGAGATGTTGAACCGCTACCGTTGGATGGACGGTGACATGATTGTGGACGATGCCAAAACACTGGTACTGCGCTATGAGGCGGGCGACTGGATATCAAACAAGGGTACTAATGGTGTCAGCAACTTCATGCTGTCTATCTCACAGAGCTACCGCATCAAGGCGATGGAAGCCAGAAGCATAGAGGTTGCCGGTAGCATCCTACGACAGCCCATCTACCGTAAGATGACAGTGAAGAAAGGATGGAACAGTATTGGATACACGCCGACGCTAAATCTGCCGATAGCCACCGCCCTGGCAGACTACTTCGACGAGGCAGAGGACGGTGACGTGGTGAAGAACCGTACTGAATTTGCGATGTTCACCGTCGGCAGCAACGGTTCGAAAGGCTGGAAGGGTAACCTGCGCTACATGAAACCTGGCGAGGGCTACATGCTCTGCCGTAAGAAGGAGACCACGGTGAGCTTCACCTATCCGTTCTATGAACCGAACGCGATGTTCTTCGAGGATAATGGTGCGCAAAGCCGCGAGTTCTCTGAAGACCTTGCCGAATATGCCAACACCATGTCGCTGACGGCTACCGTTGACGGCATAGACGTTGAGGAAGGTGACCGCCTGCTGGCCATGAACGGTGCAGAGATTGTGGGTACGACCAGTGTGGCAGACGGTTCTGCCGTCTACTATATGAGCATTGCCGGTGAGCAGAAGCAGCCTGTCTCGTTCGCCATTGAGCGCAACGGTGACATCATTGCTACTACGGGCGACGTGCTCGTCTACGAGCCCAATGCCATCAGCGGCAGTCCCAATGAGCCCACCGTGATTAGCTTCGTACGGACTGACCACCTGCCACAGGATGGCTGGTACACACTGCAAGGTGTCAAACTGCAACAGGCTCCTGCGCAGCCCGGTGTATATATCTATAATGGTAAAAAACAAGTTGTGAAATAAATAGTATGCATTATGAATTATAAATCATGCATTATAGTGATGGCAGTCCTCACCCTTTGGTGGGGCTGCTCATCAGACAGTGACGGCTCGCAGTCACCTGCTAATCCCGACGAAGAGGCCACGGTTGAGAGTGTGTTCACACCCTCAGAGAAGCCCACATGGGCCATCGACTGGATATGGAATAATATGGCAGTACCTGCAGACTGGAAAGATCCAGACCCCTTCACCTACGGCTATCGGGGCATGGTGTTGGGTGTCCAGTTTGATGAGCAATTTAAAGCGTTTGCCTCTGAAGGAGATCAGATGGCAGCATTCATGAACGGCACCTGCCGTGGTGTGAGCGATATCAATCTCAACAAGGAGTTTATGCTCTATATACAGGGCGATGACGAGGAGATTGAAACGCTCATGGAGGTGAAGTACTACTGTGCCCAGCTTCATCAGATATTCACAATTAACAACATGCCCTTCATCCCCGAATCAGGCGAGGACGACAAGTCCAACATCGTACTCACCATGGGTGATGGCAGTGCGAAGTATCCCTATCAGACAGAAGTTGTCGTCTCACTGCCTGGCGAACCGGGATATGACGAGATTGCCGATGACCTGGTATTCCTCTTCGTAGGCAGCGAATGTCGTGCCATCTGTATCAGCAGTGATCTGTGGCCAGGTTTCAAGGGCACGGTATTCAGTCGTGAGCCAGGTGAAATGGTAGAGGTACGTTACTACAGTGCTGCAAAGAAGGGGTACTACACCATGAAGGAAACTGTCAAACTGAACAACGCATTACAAGTCATCCCATTCAAATATTAAACAGACAACGCGAAATCAGGCACGTACCATCAATGTCGATGTCCGCTACATGCTGTTCATGATGGACCGTTGGGGACATGCAGACAGACTGATTAAAGAGATTAATGCCAAATAATTTGGTGCGTTAGGTAATTTTTCTTGGATAAAAATTTGCATTATTCAGACATAATGACTATCTTTGCTGCGATTTTAATATTTAATAACAGTAAATTATGAAGAAAATTCAGTCAATGATGCTTATGCTGCTGGTAGCAGTGATGGGCATGTGTGTGCAGTCTTGTGGTGATGATGATAATAATTCTTCACCTGTTCTGAGTATGTATACTATTCAAGCAAAATTAGTTGATAAGGGAAATCTTAGTGATGGAGCAGTAGCGCAGGTTAATCAGCTCTGCGATGCTATCAAGAGAACAGACACTGCAACAGAAGATGCTGTTATTAAGGCTCTTGATACTACTATGCCTTCATTTGCTGCCTCATTTCCTACGAAAGGCGAAAATGATGTAAACGCTATTTACACTATTAAGATTTACATTACAAATAGTGCTGGTAAGGAAATCTATAGCAGAAGGATTGAGATTAAAGACGGAGAGGCTAAGTATTAATTAGTCCATGTCTATATAAGAAAAGAGACGCTCCAATCAATCAGAGGGACAGGTTTTTGATTGAATTTTGAATCATTGTTCTTCATTGTTTTTCCACATATACTGGATGATATTGTAGGACATTCCGCTGACTCGAGACATCTGTCGAGGACCCGAACCAATCTCAATCATTACGTCACGAATTAAGTTTTCCTGAACCGTGGACAATATCTTGATAAAAGTCCAATAGTCTTCTGGCTCTTCAAAGATATCCTGGCGATTGATACCACGTAACATTACATGGTATA
>CADCGD010000027.1 GCA_902800925.1 uncultured Bacteroidales bacterium
GAAATTAGTATTTATGTTCGTTGCTGTTGCAGCTATCTCTTTCGCTTCTTGTGGTAACAAGACCGCTCAGGCTGAGGCTGTTGATTCAGATTCAATCGCAGTTGTTGATAGCGCTGATGTTGACACTGTAGCTGCTGACACTGTTGCTGCTGATAGCACTGTTGCTGAGTAATTCAGGCACGAACTCAAAAGAAATTGAGAGAAAAACCGTCGGATGTGAATCCGGCGGTTCTTTTTTATTTTGTATTCTATGAATACTTCATGGAGTCTTACCCTACCCCTCTTTAATAGAATATCAACGAAAGAATATATGCTACAATTGTCGATGTGGTGACACAGATGAGTCCTGGCATCATGAACGAGTGGTTCAACAAGTACTTACCAATAACAGTTGTACCCGAACGGTCGAAGTTTACAGTAGCAATATCACTTGGGTAGTTAGGAATAAAGAAGTAACCGTAAACGGCAGGCAGTACACCAAGAAGAACCGGACCAGGAATACCGAGCTTATAAGCCAACGGCAACATGGCCACCACTACAGCTCCCTGAGAGTTGATGAGAACAGAAACCATGAAGAATACAAAGGCGATGCTCCAGGGATAAGCCTTTACGACATCGGCCAGCATATCCTGCATCTCATCCATGTAGTTCGAGAAATAAGTATCTGCTAGCCAAGCGATACCATAGATAGCTACGACAGCCACCATACCCGACTGCCATACTGGACCAGCCACGGCCTTCTTGGGAGCAGCTTTGCAGAAAATAATCATTAATGCAGCAGCAGAGATCATAACAATCTGGATGACAAGGTTCATCTTCAGGGCTATCGAACCTGTCTCTGTCAGACCAGTAGCGACAATACCTGCTTTAGCGAGTGCAGCCGCAGATATCTTGGTTCCGCCGACAATCATCACGTCACCAGCTCCCTTGACAACTTTAACGGTAGCATAAGAGGGTAACAGCTGTGGCAGGGCGGCGAACAGTACAATAACACCCAATGCAGCAAGGAAGATAAATACAGCATTCTTAGCCGACTGGGGAATCTCCTTGTCAAGCGTGGTAGCGTTAGAACCGTAGATGTAGTTATACTGCTCAGGATCATTCAACTTAGCCTGGAACTTCGGGTCTTTGTCGAGGTCGAGACCACGACGATAGGAAGCCGTAGCTGCTGCCATCAGTCCACACACACAGGCTGGAATGGAAATCATCAGCACACGGGGAATGGTGATGTCGAAGCCATTGGCATTTGAAATAGAGACGAAGGCTACAACGGCAGCAGCGATAGGTGAACACGTGATACCTACCTGTGAGGCGATACTGGCCACACCGCAAGGACGCTCTGGACGAATACCCTTCTTCAGCGCGATATCACAGATGATAGGCATCAGCGTGTAAACCACGTGACCAGTACCTACCAGCACCGTCAGAAAGAAAGTAGTAAGTGGTGCCAGAAAAGTGATACGGCCTGGATGCTTTCTCAGCAACTTCTCTGCAATCTGAATTAACCAGTCCATACCACCCGATGCCTGCATGATACCTGCACAGGTGACAGCTGCGATGATGATGTAGATAACGTCAGTAGGTGGTGTACCTGGTTTCAGGCCAAAGCCGAAGACCAACAACGCAAGACCAATACCGGAAATGGCACCCAGTGCCAGACTTCCATAACGAGAGCCAATCCATAGTGCACCCAGCACTATCAGGAGTTGAATAATCATTGTAATTGTCATGTAATATCAAGTTTTAGATATGAAATGTCGAATATTTGTCTGCAAATATACTCAATTCTTTTGAATTTGCAAACAAATTGACACTTTTTTTTACGAATGGATTAAAAACGGTTGCCAAAGCCTCCCCCAGCACCACCAGGGCCTTCGCCCCAACCGCCAGGTCTGCCAGGACCGTCAGAACCACCAGGGTCATCGCCCCAGCGTCCGCGTCCTCGACCGTTGTTGCCACGTCCATTATTGCCACGACCAAAGAAGTTCAGACGATAGCTGACGTGCAGCATAGCGTAGCTGGTGATGGCATTAACCTCCTGATCGCGCCAACCATTAGCATTGACGGTTCGAGTAAAGTTGGTCTGTTCGCGTAGGATGTCGTACCATTGCAGCATGATGGTGAGCACCTTACCCCTAAGGAAACTGTGCGACAGCTGGGCGTTCCACAGCAGTTCATTGGTATTCAGCGTCTCGTCGTCGTAACCGCGTCTGCTAAAGCAATGGAAATCGGTAGAGAGACTGGAGCCCCATGGGAAGGTGATGCGCGTGTTGCCACCATAGTTGAAATTCCACGTGGTGAGGTTGTTCGATGCCTGCAGACGATTGTCAGTATGTGCATAGGTGGTTCGACAGTTCAGCGACACGTAGAGCCACGAGTTGCGGAAGCTGAGCGATACGTCGGGAGACAGATTATAGGTATGTGTAACGTTGCGTTCAGCAGTGGCCGTACGATTTGGGTTGACATAGCCCACCTGATGACTGTAGCTGGCGTTGAGACCACCACTGAAGTCCCAGCTGTTCAGCGTGTCGAGAGCGACATTGAAACTCATACCCAGATTAGCGCTCCAGTTGCCATTGATATTATCAGGACGTGTGGTACGAGCACCCGTTTTCTCATTGTAAGTAACAATGTTACCGATGGCATTGTAAGTAGTCCGCCAGCCTGCGTTAACGTTGAAACTCCAGTGACGTTGCGCCTTTGGAATCTGCATACCCAGACTGTCAGTAACGAACGTTGTGCGACGCATCATCTGGAAATTGGTAGTGAGGTTGGTGGTGAACGATGGTTTCAATCCTGGGTTACCCATCGTGATGTTCAATGGATTGGTATCGTCGTAGATGTCAAGCAGTTGCGTAATATTCGGTTGCTGACTCTGTCCACGGAACTGTACCTGCAGGTTGGTCTGCTGATTGAAGCGATAGCGCATGTTCAGGGTCGGCGAAATATTAGTTACATTCCGCACAGTATCAATCTGACGCCCCAAGTAATTCTGTATGAAGTGCGACCTTTGCGGCTGCACGGTAAAGCCAATATTCATGTTCATCTTGTTGCGAACATAGCGCAACTGCACGTCGGCCTGATGGTTGTACTCAGTACGCTCTGAGTAGCGACTCAGTTCAGTACTCAGGTAGCTCTCATAAGGGTTGTCGAGATAGCCGAAGAGTGCCGTCCATTCGCGATAATCCTGCAAAACAGCATTGAAGGCCTCGTCGCTGAAATCAGGGAAATCATAAGTGGCAGGATCGCTTTTCTGGTGGCTGTAATTGAAGCGATAGCTCAGTTGCAGGAATACTCCTTGCTGACCGAACGAACGGCGCTGGTTGCCACCACCGAAGGGACCTCTGTTTCTTTGCTGGCGACCAGCAGACCGCTCGGTGTTATTTTCCTGTTGAGTCTTAAAAGTAAGAAGAGGTTCGGTATAGGTGAGGCCTATTGAGTAATTCAGTCCATCGCTAGCCGACTCGGTATAGCGGTTTGTCTGATAAGTGGAGTCGTTGCCGAAGCGGTCTTTCTCCTGATAGAGGTGCACCCTTGACAGGTTAGCGTTCTGATTGTTGCCGTCGCTGTAACGGAAGTCGCCGTTCAGGGCAATGTTTCGACCGTTCCTGCTCAACCTGCGATGCAGCTGCACCTGTGTGTTGATGTTCTTGTTGTTGCTGTATCCAAGCGATTTGTTTGGACGACTGTTAACTGCCAGACCACGACGTTGCATCTCGTCAAGTCCTTCGTCGCTCAATGGGTCGGTAACATAGTCATAAGGATTAGCATTGAACGAGGCCGATCGCGAGTAGCCTCGGTTGTCGTTCGTGGAGAAGTTTATGTCTGGACGGAACGATAGTGTTGTCACAGAGTCTATCTTCCATTGCAGATTCATGTTGCCCGTCCAGTTGTTGTTGCGCGAGTAACTCTGGCTGACGCTGTTCGAGAAGGCACCGCCACGGGTAATGACAAAGCTCTCGCTACCCGTCCTGCTCCAGTTGTCGTTATCGCCGTGGTTCCACGTCACACGACCGCTCACCTTCAGCTTGTTCTGCTTCTCGTAGCTGATGTCCAGCGCGGCCGTTTTCGTCTCGCGCTGTCCGTTGTTATTGCCACGTCCACGACCACCGCGTCCTGAGAAATTTCGGTCGTTCACGTTGTTGGCATTACCCATGAATGTGTAGCGCATATCACCAAAAGGTTTCATGGCTGTCAGTCGAATGCCGTAGCGTCCCTCTGTACCGTAGCCAATGTCTGGGTTCGCTTGCACACCGCGACGGGCGCTACGCTTGGTGACGAACTCCAATACGAAGTCGTCGTTGCCGTCGTCAATACCCGTCATCTTCGACAGGTCACTCTTCTCATCGTAGGCCTTTACCTTGTCTATCACATATGACGGCAGGTTTTTCATTACCGCATTGTTGTTGCCCGTCATGAAGTCACGACCATCCATCTTGAAGCGTTTCACATCCTTGCCGTTGATGCTTACCTTACCATTGTCGTCAATCTTCGCACCAGGCAATACCTCGACAAGCGCCTCGATGACCGAACCCTCTGGCACACGGAATGCATCGGCATTGTACTCTACAGTATCGTCCCTAACAACCATTTTCGGTACGTTGGCCGTCACCACAGTTTCTTTCACTTGCATGGCATCTGGCTTCATGTGGATGTTACCCAAGACCGTAGGACGGTTGCTTATAGTCACCTGTCGCGCTACATTCTTATAGCCGAGAAAAGAGATGCGAAGCAGATAGTTGGCTGGCGATGGGTTTAGCGCAAAGTGGCCATTACCATCGGAATAGGTTCCTGTGACAAACGTAGTGTCGCGGACACCTCCACGTTGGCTCAGTCGGTAGAGTTGTATAGTTGCGCGGTTAAGGGGCTCACCAGTGTCGCTATCGGTAACGCGACCGGTGAGGGAGGTCGTTTGTGCTGTTGCTCGCAAGGTACCGAACAACAAGAGGAGAAACATCGTGAATCGTATCATGAAAGTCTTTGTGTTCTTTATACAATTATAAGACACATACGACACGCAATGGTTCAAATGCTTTTTGATTATTTAACAAAGATTGGAGATTAGATGTAGAACTCGGAGGAGTCGACAAGACCTGCACGAAGGGCGTATTTGATGACTTCGTGAGCAGTGTTAACGCCAAGTTTACGGAAAATATTCTTGCGATGGGTAGTAATGGTGTGCACGCTGGCAAAGCGCTCTGCAGCAATTTCCTTGGTGGTTTTGCCCTGTGCAATGGCACGCACTATCTCTGTTTCCGTTTCTGTTAGAATGCTGTGTTGATCCTCGTCATTTTGCTGTTGGTTGATGATAACCTCCAGGGCACGCTGACTGATGTAGCGCTGGTGATTGCCGACGGCTTTCAAGGCTTCGCGGACTTCCTGAAGGGGACCGTCCTTGAAGACAATGCTGAACTGGTGGGACGAGTAGACCACACGACGCAAGAACTGAGGTGTCAACTCGTCGCTGATGAGTATCCAGTCGGATAGTGAGAAACGCTCAGCGACAATCAGCAACTGGTCTTCGTCAGAGAAGTCGAACAGCGTATAGTCGAGCAATACGACGGCTGCCTCATGCTCCTTGAGCAAGGTCACCAACGAAGCCTTGTCAGAAGCGCGATACACGGTTGCTTCCTTGTCCTGACGGAGCAGGCTCTCCAAGGCGAAGCGCGTCAGTTCCTGATTGTCTGCTAAGATAAAGTTTCTCATATCGGGTGCAAATTTACGAATTTATTCGTATAATTCGTGCAATTCGTGTTCTTTTTTAAATCTGGTCAAGTGCCTGCGACAAATCATCGATGATGTCGTCGATATGTTCGGTACCAATGCTCAGACGAACGGTAGCAGGGGTGATGTGCTGTTCCTTCAGTTCCTCAGGTGAGAGCTGTGAGTGGGTCGTGGTGTATGGATGAATCACCAGACTCTTCACGTCGGCCACATTAGCCAGCAGTGAGAAGATCTGCAGGGCATCAATGAACTTCCAAGCCTCTTCCTGTCCACCCTTCACCTCGAAGGTGAAGATGCTACCACCACCATTGGGGAAATACTTCTTGTAGAGAGCGTGGTCGTGGTGGTTTTCAAGGGCAGGATGATGAACAGCTGCCACCTTCGGGTGTTTGCTGAGGAAGTCAACAACATTCAGGGCGTTTTCTACATGACGCTCTACGCGCAGACTCAGGGTCTCTACGCCTTGCAGCAGGATGAAGGCATTGAAGGGAGAGATGGCTGCACCAGTATCACGCAGGATGACGGCACGGATGCGGGTGACGTAAGCAGCAGCACCTACAGCGTCAGCAAAGACGATGCCATGATAGCTGGGATCGGGCTTAGAGAGCGTGGGGAACTTGTCGTTCTGTTTCCAGTCGAACTTACCACCGTCAACGATGACACCACCCAGAGAGGTACCGTGACCTCCGAGGAACTTGGTAGCTGAATGAACGACGATATCTGCACCATGCTCCAGCGGACGAATCAGATATGGTGTGCCGAAGGTGTTATCGACAATAAATGGGATGCCGTGCTTGTGAGCTACTGCTGCTACGCCTTCCAGGTCGAGCACGTCACTGTTGGGGTTGCCGAAGGTCTCGGCATATACTACTTTAGTGTTGGGTTTGATAGCGGCTTCCAGGGCTTCGAGGTCGTTGACATTAATAATGGTGTTGCTAATGCCCTGAGTAGCCAGTGTATGGGTGATCAGGTTGTAAGAACCACCGTAGAGGTTGTCGGCAGCAACGATGTGGTCACCAGCCTGCACAATGTTCTGCAAAGCATAGGTGATAGCAGCAGCGCCAGAGGCCACAGCCAGACCAGCCACACCACCTTCGAGGGCAGCCACACGGTCCTCGAAAACACCCTGGGTAGAGTTGGTCAGACGACCATAGATATTACCTGCATCGCGAAGTCCGAAACGGTCGGCAGCATGCTGTGAATTACGGAACACGTAAGAGGTGGTCTGGTAGATGGGCACTGCACGAGCGTCAGTTGCGGGGTCAGCCTGTTCTTGGCCTACATGGAGTTGCAGTGTCTCAAACTTGTAATTCTTTGTACTCATAATCTTATCCTTTCTTTTTTTTATTTGTTAATAATATTTGTTGTCTTTATTGTCTAAGTTGTTTTTTGTTCCTTTTGACGATGCAAAGGTACTACACTTGGAAATTTCCACCAAATTTCTTGTGTAATTCAGAAAATATCCCTAATTTTGCAGTCGAAAAAGAAAATCTTTTCAGAAAGTGACTATTCAACCGCTTCTAACAGAATAAAATTCTAAAAACATATATGAAATACGCTATTACCTGGATTATTGCCCTTGCTGCCATAGCTTGCGGACTGCTCGTTTACGAGAGTGATTTGCTATGGAAGGTGCAGGAGCTGAACCTATTTATGAACACCTCGCTATTCTTCCGACAGCAGATGGTGGTGCCCGCTGGCATACTGACCTATGCGGGAACGTGGCTGACCCAACTATTCTACAACCCGTGGTTGGGTGTGACTGTGCTGAGCGGCTGGTGGTTGTTGCTGTTGTGGTTGTTGAAACGCACCTTCGCTGTTCCAGCCCGTTGGACGGCACTGTTGCTGATACCTGTGGCTTTGCTGTTGCTGACGAATGTGGACCTGGGCTACTGGATATATATGCTGAAGCTGCGCGGACAGTTCTTCCTGACCACCCTTGCAACAGTATCGGTAGTGGCTCTGTTGTGGGGCTTCCGTTCCATGCCTGACAAATATTGGTTGCGCACCATCGGGTTGGTGTTGACAGGTTTGGTGGGTTATCCGCTGCTGGGCATCTACGGTTTGGCTGCCACCTTGCTAATGGGTATCTGGTCGTGGCGACTGATGGCTCGTGGACGTGCAGCCATCCATACGGTGATAGCTGTGCTTCTGGCGATAGTCGTTCCGCTGTTCTGTTACCGTTATGTGTACCACGAGACCAATCTGGCCAATATCTATTATGCCGGACTACCCGTATTCTTCATTACCGAGGAGTATCCATGGTACTATGCACCTTATTATTTATTAGCACTCTTCATGCTAATAATGGTTTGTCTGCCAACAAACCTGAAACCTGAAACTTGTAACCTGAAACCTACAACCAAGAAGTGGTTGCCTTGGGCCGTACAGGCTGTTGCGCTGGGTGCTGTCGCTTGGGGTGTCGTACACTTCTGGTACAAGGATGAGAACTTCCATCATGAGGTGAAGATGATGCACCTGATAGACCAGACCGATTGGGAAGGTGTTCTTCAGGAGGCAGCCCGACAGGACGATGAACCCACACGAGCCATTGTGATGATGCGTAATCTCGCTTTGTCGCGTTTGGGGCGTCAGGGCGAATTGATGTATGAATACCGCAATGGTTCAAAAGAATACGATTCACCTTTTGGTATGCGCCAGATGCTGGTTAATGGTCCGCTCGTCTATTACGAGTATGGACTGTTGAACAGTTGTAGCCGTCTGTGTACGGAGATGGGCGTAGAGTTCGGTTGGCGCGTAGAATATATCAAACTCCTGGCACGTTGTGCCGTGCTGAACAACGAGCAGGCAGTAGCCCGAAAGTATATCAACATCCTGAAGAAAACCATGTACCATAAGGATTGGGCTGTAAAGACAGAAGCGATGTTGAACAATCCCAAGCTCATTGCTCAGGACAAAGAGATGGAACCCATTACCCACATGCTCCACTTTACGGACGAGTTGGACAGCGACAACGGCTACGTAGAGCGTTATCTCATGCGACAGTTGGCCAACCACAGCTACTCCAAAGACCCCATTTTCCAGGAGCAGTCGCTGCTGGCCTCGCTGTGGTTCAGAGATTCTAAAACATTCTGGTACCACTTCAATGTCTATATCCATCTGCATCCCAATGGTCCTATTCCTGTAGCCTACCAGGAGGCCGCCTACCTCTATGGTAAGTTGGAGGAACGACCTGACCTCGACAAGATGCCGTTCAGCCCTGGTGTGAAGGACAGCTTCGAGAAGTTCTTCCAGGTCTTTGGCCAGTACGAGGGCATGAACGCAGAGGACATCCGCCAACAGACCGGATTGCCCTACAGCAATACCTTCTATTATAATTATTACATCATGGCAAACCTTCCAGAATATTAAACGATATGAAAAGACTCACATCATACATCTCACATCTGACATCATACATCTTACCTCTCACATCAGCTCTCCTGCTGGTGGCCTGTGGTCCGTCAGTTCCCACGGATTATACCCAGTCAGACAAGTTGCCCACCATTTACCCTGACTATGCACAGGTGACGATACCTGTGAACATAGCGCCCTTGAGTTTTGAATACGACGGGGAGGTTGACGAGATGGTGGCCCGCTACGCTGTTGGCGACGACGACATCGTCTGCAACGGACAGCCCGATATCGACAAGTGGCACGCGTTGGCAGCGAAAGCCAAGGGCAAGTCCATCACCGTTGATGTCTATACACGCAACGGTGACCAATGGACCCGCTTCAAGCCCTTCGACATCTTTGTGTCACCCGACTCCATCGACCCCTATATCAGTTATCGTCTGATAGCCCCTTCGTTCATCTCCTACGAGGCACTGACCATTAATCAGCGTTGTCTGGAGAACTACGATGAGAGCGTCATCTACGACAATATTCTCTGCGGTTTCGAGAAGGACGGCCAGTGCATCAACTGTCACCACTATCAAAACTACAATCCCAACCGCATGCAGTTCCATGCCCGCCAGAATCTGGGTGGAACGGTCGTCGCCTATGACGGCAAACTGAAGAAGGTGAACATGCGCAACGACTCCATCCTCTCTGCTGGTGTCTACCCTGCCTGGCACCCTTGGCTGAACCTCATCGTTTATGCTACTGACAAGACCAGCCAGAACTTCCATACCGTCGATGCCAACAAGGTAGAGGTGTGCGACGAGGAGAGCGACATCATTGCCTATGACGTGGAGACTGACGAGGTGATGAACCTGGAGAACAGCGATACGGAGTTTGAGGTATTCCCAGCGTGGGCACCTGACGGCAAGATGCTCTACTACTGCAGCGCCCACTTTGAGCGTCAGGACACCACGGGCAGAAAGAGTAGAGAGGTATATAAGCGCTACAAAGAGGTGAAGTACAGCATCTATCGCAAGTCCTTCGACCCTAAGACGCGCCAGTTTGGTCCTCGCGAGATGGTGTTCGATGCTGCTGCCATTGACAGCAGCGCCACGTGGCCTCGCATCTCGCCCGACGGTCGCTACCTCTTGTTCACCATGGGCCACTATGGCTATTTCCACATCTGGCACCACGATGCCGACCTATGGCTGATGGACCTGACAAACGGAACGGTTCGCCCCTTTGCAGAGGTCAACAGTCCCGATACAGAGAGCTATCACTCGTGGTCGAGCAACGGTCGCTGGATTATCATCAGCAGTCGTCGAAACGATGGTACCTTCACGCGGCCTTTCATTGCTCATGTCGACAAGGACGGCCACGCCACGAAGCCCTTCGAACTGCCTTGCGAAGACCCCAACTATCATCGCGAGTTCCTGCGCAGCTATAACATTCCTGAATTCATGAAAGGGCCTGTCACCATCACTCCACAGACCTTTGCCGATGTGTTCAAGGGGAATGCTGTCGATGTCAAGTACAAATCATCAAACTCCTCACAGCCATGATGAAATTAGACGATGTAGACCTGCAGATACTGAAAACGTTGCAGAAGAATGCCAAGCTGACCACCAAGGAGTTGGCTGATGCTGTCCACCTGACACCCACACCCGTCTTTGAGCGTCAGAAACGGTTGGAGAAGAAGGGGTTCATCAAGAAGTATGTGGCCATCCTCGACCCAGAGAAGCTGGACCTGGGTCTGCAGGTGTACTGTAAGGTGAAGTTGAAGCAGATCAACCACGAGATAGCCGATGCCTTTGTGCGTCGCATCCAGCGCATCCCCGAGGTGACAGAGTGCTATAACACGTCGGGTGCCTACGACTATCTGTTAAAGGTACGCGCACGCGACATGAAGCAGTATCAGGAGTTTGTGCTCAACAAACTGGGCGAGATAGAGAGCCTGGCATCCATTGAGAGTACCTTCGTCATGAGTGAGGTGAAGCAGAGCTACGGCATCAATATCTGATTCTTTTTATCTTCGCAGTTCCCAAAAGGTAACAGCAGCAGCCGCCGCAACGTTCAGCGAGTCAACGCCGTGGGCCATTGGAATCTTGACGGTATAGTCGGCTTCCGTGATGGTCCGCTGTGGCAGTCCGTCGCCCTCTGTTCCCATGATGACGGCCAGGCGCTGTTCTGCTTTCAGCCGTGGGTCGTCCAACGAGATGCTGTCGTCGCAGAGGGCCATCGCTGCGGTCTTGAAACCATAGTCGTGGAGCGTCACAGCGCTGTCTATCCACGTCCAGGGAACGAGGAACACGCTCCCCATCGACACACGGACTGCACGACGGTTCAAGGGGTCGCAAGTGTTGTGTGTCAGCAGTACGGCATCAATGCCCAAGGCCGCTGCCGAACGGAAGATGGCACCGATATTGGTGGTGTCGGTAACGGCCTCGATGACCACCACACGACGAGCGTTTTTCAGCACGTCGGCTACTGCCGGAAAGGTTTTGCGACGCATGGCACACAGCACACCACGCGTCAAGGTATATCCCGTCAACTGCGCCAACAGTTCGCGATTGCCAGTATAGATGGGTATCTCCCCCACCCGCTCCACGATGTCGGCTGCGTCACCAGTAATATGCTTGCTTTCGCAAAGCAGGGCCGTGGGCTCCCAACCGGCATCCAGCGCCACACGAATCACCTTCGGACTCTCGGCAATGAACAGTCCCTTCTCGGGTTCCAACTCCATGCGCAACTGTGCCTCGGTGAGCGTGCTAAACACCTCCAAGCCTTCTTGTTGTAGTGACGAAATCTCGATGATATTCATTTAAATAGAAAGAAATTGCGTTTTTTATTTTGTATTTTGCCAAGATATTTGTACCTTTGCAGCCGATTTCGAAAGAAATCTCTGGTCTGGTAGCTCAGCTGGATAGAGCAACAGCCTTCTAAGCTGTGGGTCTCGGGTTCGAATCCCGACCGGATCACGAAGCGGTCAGCGATGGCCGCTTTTTTCATTTCATACCCTTCATGCTGAGCGAGATGCGATTGCGGCGCAGGTCAACGGCGATGACGCGGACACGGACATGCTGATGCAGTCGGACTACCTGTGTGGGGTCGCTGACGTATCGGTCGGCCAACTGCGACACGTGCACCAGTCCATCCTGATGGACGCCAATGTCCACGAAGGCACCAAAGTTGGTGATGTTCGTCACGATGCCAGGCAGTTCCATACCTTCGTGCAGGTCGTCGATGGTCTGTACGCTGCTGTCAAATTCAAACTCCTCAATCTGTTCACGAGGGTCACGACCAGGCTTCTCCAGTTCCTTCATGATGTCTGTCAGCGTGGGTATACCGACCTCTTCGGTGACGTATTTCTTGATGTCTATCTGCGAACGTTTGGTGGCATCAGTTATCAGGTCGCTGACGCTGCAATGCTGGTCCTTCGCCATCTGCTCTACCACGTGGTAGCTCTCCGGGTGAACGGCACTATTGTCGAGTGGATTCTTGGCATTGGGGATGCGCAGGAAACCAGCACATTGTTGATAGGCGGCAGGTCCCAGACGAGGAACTTTCTTTAGTTGTGCACGACTGGTAAAGGCACCGTTCTCCTTCCTGTAGTCCACAATGTTCTGCGCCAGCACAGGGCCCAATCCGCTGACGTAGGTCAGCAGGTGTTGCGAGGCGGTGTTCAGATTGACACCTACCAGGTTGACGCAACTCTCTACCGTCTGGTCGAGCGAGTGTTTCAACTGTGTCTGGTCTACGTCGTGCTGGTACTGTCCCACACCTATGCTCTTGGGGTCTATCTTCACCAGTTCGGCCAGCGGGTCCATCAGTCGGCGACCGATGCTTACAGCACCACGAACGGTGACGTCTTCGTCAGGGAACTCGTCGCGCGCCACCTTCGAGGCACTATACACGGACGCACCGTCCTCGCTGACCACGAAGATTTTTGGTGTTGGGGGTTGGGTGTTAGGTGATGGTTGCTTGCTATTATCCAACACCCAACACCCATCACCCATCACCTCTATTACGAATTCTTTCGTCTCGCGGCTGGCAGTACCGTTACCGATGGCAATGGCCTCTGTCTGGAATTTCTTCACCATGTCTTGCAGGTGCATGGTGGCCTGCATGCGGTGGTTGACGGGCGGATGAGGGAAGATGGCTTCGTGGTGCAACAGGTTGCCCTGTGCATCGAGGCAGACCACCTTACAACCCGTGCGGAAACCAGGATCGATGCCCATGACGCGCTTCTGACCCAGTGGTGCACCAAGCAACAGTTGTCGCAGGTTCTCGGCAAATACGCGGATGGCCTCTTCGTCAGCCTTCTGCTTGCTCAGGTTCATGAATTCTGTCTCTATCGACGGCAGCAACAGGCGCTTGTAACCGTCCTCGACAGCCTCTTCCAACAGTCGTCGGCATTCTCCCCCTCCCTTTGGAGGGGGCAGGGGGAGGCTTCTCTTCAGCCGCTTTACCATTTCGTCGTCGTCAATGGTAATGCTGACGCGCAGAATGCCCTCGCTCTCACCACGACGCATGGCTAGCAGTCGGTGACTGGAACAGCGCTTCAGGGGTTCTTCCCACTCAAAGTAGTCGCTGTATTTCTGTGCCTCGTCTGTGTCCTTCTTCGCCTTCACCACCTTTGACTCGATGAAGGCCTCACGACGGAAGGCCGAGCGCACCTGGTTGCGCGAGCGCTCGTCTTCGCTGACCTGTTCGGCAATGATATCCTGGGCACCCTTCAGACAATCCGCGACGGACAATCCATCGCGCACAAAGCGCTGGGCAGCACGCTTCGGGTCTTGCTCGCGCTGCATCAACAGCAACTGAGCCAATGGCTCCAATCCCTGTTCGCGGGCCACCTGTGCACGATTCCTGCGTTTGGGCTTGTAGGGCAGATAGATGTCCTCCAGCACGGTCGATTCCCAGCAGTCATTGATGCGCTTCTCCAGTTCGGGCGTCATCTTGCCCTGCTCCGTAATCGTCTTGACAACGGTATCCTTGCGCTTGGCAATCTCCTGCAACTGTTCCAGACGGTTAGAAATAGAGGTAATCTGCACCTCGTCCAATCCACCCGTCCTCTCCTTGCGGTAGCGCGAGATAAACGGAATGGTGCAACCCTCGTCCAACAGTTTCAGCGTGTTCTCCACAGCATGCTCCTGCAGGTGCAGCTCCGTGCTGATGAGTCTTGTGAATATCTTGATATTTTCCATCTTCTTCACTTTTCTTTCTGCAAAGGTACGATTAAGTGAGTAGAAAACCAAATTATATTTAAGTTTTCTCTAATGAGAGTGCCTTCGACGCCAGTCAAAGATACGCCTTTGGGGTGCAGTGCATGTTTTCCAAATGTCGGGAAATCGCGCTGAAAAAGGTATTTAACGAACTGTGCATAGCACTGGGGGGCCTGGTAGAGGAATAGGTAGTCACAGGTCGATGGTGTGACAGTTACAGTTGTGACAATTAGAAATTAAGGGTTACAACATACCTTATAATACTATATAACTAATTAATATATAGATAGTTATATATAATATTAAGAGAACTGACACCTTCAAAAAACGAACTGTCACAACTGTAACTGTCACGCTCAGTCATTATTCATTCATCTAAAAAGCAGTAAATCAATGAAATACAATATCAGTAAAGCGACTGCGCCCGCTATGCCAACGCTTGGCAAAGGCACAGAAATCGTAAAATTACTCCTTTCACAGGCCTCAAAAGACATGCACGAACCCCTCGTTCCGATGTTTTTCCCCGTACTTGGTACACATCAGCGGCGCAGAATTTCGCTCACAAGACAGCTGTATATGGCATCGTTATCAGCCTAATACAACTCCGTATCAGGCTAAGCCGCACGCGTATCAGCCTGATAAGACAACAACGGGGATGTTTATTAAAAGAATGTTGTCGTTAAAATATGTCACTCACGTCGCGATATGTTATTTGTTTTTAAAAGCGAGGGAGAAATGGTGAGAAAATAAGAGATTTTTCGTATTTTTGTAGTCGCAATTGACAACATAGAAACGAAACGATATGAAGAAAGCTTTGTTTATGGGTGCTCTCACGGCAGTCTGCTGCGGACTGCTGGTAGCGTCGTGCGGCCAGCAGAAGAAGCGTGAGCAGGGTGCCCAGCAGTATAAGACAACGGTGGTGACGAAGAAGGACATGACGCTGCAACGGCAATACTCGGCGCGCCTGACGGGTAGGCAGATTGTGGAGATTCGTCCGCAGGTGAGCGGCTGCATCACCCGCATCTGCATCAACGAGGGCGAGAACGTCAGGAAGGGTCAACTGCTGTTCGTCATCGACCAGGTGCCCTACCAGGCAGCCCTGGAGTCGGCCATTGCAGCACGCAAGAGTGCGGAGGCCCGACTGGAGACGGCACGCATGAACTACGAGAACGAGTCGCTGCTGAAGGAAGGGCGCGTGGTGAGCGACGTGTCGGTGAAGACCGTTCGCAACGCCCTGTTGGAGGCTGAGGCTGCCATGGCGCAGGCCAAGGCACAGGAAGTGGCCGCCCGCAACAACCTATCATATACCGAGGTGAAGAGTCCGGTGAACGGTGTAGCATCGATGATTCCGTGGCATGTGGGGTCGCTGGTGAACAGCAACATCAGTGAACCGCTGGTGACGGTGGCCGACGATGCAGAGATGTATGCCTACTTCAGCATCAACCAGCGCCAAGCCTTTGAACTGACCAGTCGCTACGGCTCCATCGCCGCCTTCATCGACAAGGCACCGGCTGTGGGATTGCGCCTGATAACCGGCAAGGACTACGACCAGCAGGGCCGCATCAGCGCCATGAGCGGTACGGTGGATGCCTCGACGGGTGCCATTATGCTGCGCGCCACATTCCCCAATCCGAGCCATCTGCTGCAGGACGGCGGATCGGCAACGGTGGTGGTGCCCACAGACATGAAGGACTGCGTGGTCATTCCGCAGGAGGCCACTTACGAGTTGCAGAACCGCTCGTTCGTCTATCGCGTGGTGGACGGCAAGACGAAGGCCACCGCCGTCACCCTGTTTCCGCAGAACAACGGCAAGGAGTATATTGTGGAGGACGGTCTGCAGGTTGGCGACACCATCATCGCCGAGGGTGCCGGCCTGCTGAAGGAAGGAATAGAAGTGAAGTAATAAAGTCGTTATGTCGTAATCACGTTATAACGTTATAACGAAAAATAAGAATGAACGTAAAAACATTTATTGATAGGCCCATCCTTTCAGGAGTGATAAGCGTGCTGATGGTGCTGGTGGGCATCATCGGACTGAGCCGTCTGGCACTGGAGCAGTTTCCTGAGATAGCACCGCCCACCGTCCGCGTGATGGCCAGCTACACCGGTGCCAATGCCGAGACGGTGCAGAAGAGCGTCATCGTGCCCCTGGAAGAGGCCATCAACGGCGTGGAGGGCATGATGTACATGACATCGTCGGCATCGAACAACGGTACGGCATCCATTGGTATCTTCTTCCGTCAGGGCACCGACCCGAACATGGCGATGGTGAACGTGCAGAACCGTGCCGCCACGGTGCAGGGCCGACTGCCAAGCGACGTGGTGAAAAGCGGTCTGACGGTGCGCAAGCGCCAGACGTCGAACATCAAGCAGATAGCCGTGTATAGCCCAGACTCGACGTTCGACCGCTCATTTCTGGCCAACTATACGAAGATTAACATTGAACCGCGACTGAGCCGTATTCCTGGCGTCGGCGAGGTGAACGTGATGGGTGCCGACTACAGCATGCGCATCTGGCTGGACCCGCTGAAGATGGCGCGCTACGGACTGACGCCTGCCGACGTGGCGCAAGTGCTGAACGAGCAGAACGTCGAGGTGGCAACGGGAACGCTGGGTGCCGAGAGCGACAACACGTTCCAGTATGTGCTAAAATACCGCGGACGCTACGAGGAGGAACAGGAATACGAAAATCTGGTGGTGCGCTCGCTGCCCGACGGCGACGTGCTGCGCATTGGCGACATAGCCCGCGTGGAACTGGGTTCGCAGAACTATAACATCATCGGTGAGACGAACGGCTGTCCGGGCATCAACATCAGCATCAACCAGGTGGCTGGCTCGAACGCCAACGAAATCATCAAACAGATAGACGCTGAGGTGGAGGAGATACGCCACTCGCTGCCGCCGGGCATCGTCATCGAGGACCTGGAGTCGAAGAAGGACTTCCTCGACGCCAGTATCGCCAGCGTAGTGGAGACACTGTTTGAAGCCCTCGTGCTAGTCATCCTCGTGGTATGGCTGTTCCTGGGTTCGTGGCGCGCCACCATCATCCCTGCCATTGCCATCGTGGTGTCATTGATAGCCACCCTGGCCGTTATTTACGCCATCGGCTTCTCACTGAACATGCTGACGCTCTTCGCCCTCGTGCTGGTCATCGGTACGGTGGTGGACGATGCTATCGTGGTGGTAGAGGCCGTGCAGGCCCAATACGAAAAAGGAGAGTGTAGAACGGAGAGTGTAGAGTTTGCTACCGCCCAGGAAGAAGAAGGGACTGCGGTAGCAAACTCTACACCCTACACTCTAAACTCTAAACTTATGACTGAAGAGGCGATGAAGAAAATCACCTCCGCACTCATCACCACCACACTGGTGTTCATGGCGGTGTTCGTGCCCGTCTGCTTCATCGGCGGCGTCACGGGAACGTTCTACACGCAGTTCGGACTGACCATGGCCATTGCTGTGGCCATCTCGCTGTTCAACGCCTTGACGCTCTCCCCTGCCCTGTCGGCCATCATCATGCGCGACTCGAAGCTGAACAAGTTCCAGGAGCGTTTCAACGTGGGCTTCACGACACTCGCCACCCGCTATAAGGGCGTCGTCACTGGTTTCATCAACCGCAAAAAACTGGCTGGCGTCCTCGTCATCGTGGCCATCGCCGTACTCGGCTGGATGATGAAGACTACCAAGACGGGACTGGTGCCCAACGAGGACATGGGAACGGTATTCATCAATGTGCAGGCATCGCCAGGCAGCAGTCTGCAGCAGACCTACCATATATTAAAGGAAGTGGAGGAACGCATCAAGGACCTGCCACAGCTGCGCATCTACTCGCTCATTGCGGGCAATTCGAACAGCTTCGAACAGTCGTCATCGAACGGTAACTTTACGCTGAAGCTGAAGAAATGGGACGAGCGCACGGGCAAGGGCGACGACGACCAGAGCATCGTGCAGGAGATATACCGCAGGACCGCCGACATTGCCAACGCAAAGATTCAGGTGAACACGCAGAACATGCTGCCAGGCTTCGGACGCATCAACGGTTTCGAACTGCACGTGCAGGACAAGCAGGGTGGCACCATTCAGGACCTGCTGAGCTATACGAACAAATTGATTGCGGCCCTTGGCGAGCGCCCGGAGATTGGTCGTGCCTACACCAACTTCTCGCTGAAATATCCGCAGTACCGCGTGGAGGTGGATGCAGCCCTCTGCAAGCGTCGCGGTGTGTCGCCCAGCGATGTGCTGTCAGCCCTAAGTGGCTATGTCGGTGGCACTTATGCCTCGAACTTTGTGCGCTTCACCAAGCTCTATCGTGTCATGGTGCAGGCCTCGCCAGAGTACCGTCTGGACACGGAGTCGCTGAACAACATTTTCGTCAAGAACAATCAGGGCGAGATGTCGCCCATCGGTCAATACCTGACGCTGACACGAGTCTACGGTTCTGAGACGCTGTCGCGCTTCAACCTCTTCCCATCGATACAGGTGGGCGGCACGGCTGCTGAGGGTTACAGCTCTGGACAGGCCATCGACGCCATCCGCGAGGTGGCTGCTGAGGTGTTACCTGAAGGCTACGGCTATGAGTTTGGTGGCATGACGCGCGAGGAGGCTTCGTCACAGAACACCACGGCGCTGGTCTTCGTGCTCTGCATCGTCTTCATCTACCTGATTCTCTGTGCACTCTACGAGAGTCTCTTCATCCCGATGGCAGTTATCCTGAGCGTGCCCTTCGGACTGGCAGGATCGTTCCTCTTTGCGTGGATGTGGGGACTGGAGAACAATATCTACATGCAGACAGGACTGATCATGCTCATCGGACTATTGTCGAAGACGGCCATCCTGCTGACGGAATATGCCTCGACGCGTCGCCGTCAGGGTATGGGCATCATCGAGGCTGCGCTGGATGCTGCGGCCGTTCGTCTGCGCCCCATCTTGATGACGTCGCTGACCATGGTCTTCGGACTCTTACCGTTAGCCCTGGCCACAGGTGTAGGCGCCAACGGTAACCACTCGCTGGGCGTGGGCACCATTGGCGGTATGGTCATCGGAACCATCGCTCTGCTGTTCATCGTTCCCGTCCTCTTCGTCATCTTCCAGACGATAGAGGAACGTGTCATGCATAAACGATGACGGCAGCGCTAATAAAAGCGTAAAGGATAGACAGGCAGAGGATACCAATGGGTACCCAGAGATGGTGCATGTCGTAGCGGGCAGGTGTGGTGACGCGACAATAGAGGCGATAGACGCCATAACCCACCAAACCGCCCCAGAGGAGTCCGACGGTGATGTCGCCCGGATAGTGGACACCGAGATAAAGGCGCGTCCAACAGTTGATGAGCGACCAAGCCACCATGAAACAGACAAACAGACGGTGGCGCATCAATAGCGAGAAGAACAGGGCAATGGAGAACGTGTTCGCCGCATGAGCTGAGAAGAAACCGTAGTTGCCGCCACGATAGCCATTGACAACATCGACCAGCGCACCAATCTGTGGGTCGTGGGTAGGACGCCAGCGTGCCACCAGGGGTTTGACAATGGTGTCGTCGATGGTGCCAGCCAGCAGTACACACAGTCCGGCAGCAGCCAGGATGAGCAGAATGTCGCGCCAGTTGGGTTTGTGCGTCATCACCACCACGTAGAATAGTCCCAGATAGAGAGGTATCCACGTCTTGGCATTGGTCAGCGTCAGGACGACATAATCCAGAAGTACCGAGTCGCTGCCATTTACCATCAGCAACAGTTGCTTGTCAAACTGAATGATTTCTTCCACTCCTTTAACTCCTTTAACTCCTCCTAAATCACCTCAATGTCCTTTGTCTGCAGCCAGCCTTCCTTGCCGTCGGCCACACGGATTTCCTTCCAGTCGTTCATGGTGTCGTCGGTAATCGTCACCTTGGTACCCTCATGCAGGATA
Source organism: uncultured Bacteroidales bacterium (assembly GCA_902800925.1). GTDB lineage: Bacteria > Bacteroidota > Bacteroidia > Bacteroidales > Bacteroidaceae > Prevotella. Next base: position 20,197 of record CADCGD010000027.1, read on the forward strand.
AACAGGTCGGTACCGTTATGGGCGGGCGTACTCTTCACATTCACGGCAGAATGGATGATGATGGCGCCTGAACGGTGCACTAAGGCCTGCTTCTGCTGATAGGCAAAGAGGTTGCTCAGTGCAAAAGTCAACAGCAACAGGATGCCACCAAAGAAGCCCAACTTACGAAGCCATATCCTATCGCTGAACAGATAGAGCAGCGCCAGGATGAGGGCTACGACAAGCGACACAATGGCAGTACGCGCCCATCCGTCGACACTCATCAGGTTGACCAGCGAACGGTACCACGTGACAAAGAACATCTCAGACTCAGGAACTATCTTGTCGATGGTCTTCGAACGTGCCAACTGCAGGTTCAGACGCACATCACGGTCGCCGGGCGACAACAACAAGGCACGCTCGTAGTTCAGCACGGCACGCGTCATATCGTCCATGCGGTAGTAGCAGTTGCCAAGGTTGTAATAGATATCCGACGAGATGCCCTTCTTCAAGAGGGCCTCATACTCATGGGCTGCCTGCTGGTAGTGCTCAGCGGCATAGAGGCTGTCGGCCTTCGCCTTGGTAGCCTTGGTGGCTGCCATGCCTGTCATAGGCAGGAGCAACAACAGCAGCAACACAGCCATATGGGGTGTGGTATTCTTTGATTTCTTCATCGTATTGGCTATCTGCGTAATGGCAGAGATAGCAGCATCATAGACCTTATTCATATTTCCTGTAGCATCGCCTGGAGCGTAACGGGCAAACTCGCACTCGTCGAGGGCACCGATAAACTGGCTGATGGTTTTTTCAGAGACGTTATAAGCCGAGAGCTGCTGACTGATATTGTCGCGCGACAGCTGATCGACAGGCATGTTCAGCTTGTCACCGACATAACCCCACAGAGCACGCAGCACTTCGTCGTAGAAGTCGCCAGACTTGCCTGCCTTCATCAACTTGGCAGCCTTCTTCAGTCGTTTCACAGCCACTTTGTTAGCCTTTCCAGCACGCTGCTTGACGAGATTAGCATTCTCGATGGCACGACGGCGGAAGACGACAAACAACGAGACGAAGATGAGTAGCAAGACACCCAGCGAGACGCCATAGGCCGTAGAGCCGAAGAAGAACTCGTCAACACCATGCTGGGCGGTGTTGCCAGTATGGATATAACGGATATCGTTGGCCAATTCCTTGACATCCTCCTGTCCGGCAAACGACGATACGGTGGTCTGGCCGTCACCCTTGGCCACCTTCAGTGTGAACGGTTCGGTACGCAACGTCTTGTAGGCGTTGGCCTTCGTATCAAAATAGGTATATTCGATAGCAGGAATCTCGAAGGTTCCCTGATGACGGGGCACAGCAAGGAAATCGTAGACGATACTGCCTTCCAAACCATTAACCGTCAACTTGGTCTTGTCGGTGACCTTGGCATCGTAGCTGTCGAAGTCTTTCGGCATCTTGACAACAGGCTGCTTGAGCAGTTTCATATTGCCCACACCCGACACGACGACACGCAGATTGACAGGGTCATTGGCCTTGACTTCGGTCTTATCAACCTGGGCAGAAATATTGAACGAGCCCACACCGCCTGAGAAGTTGGCAGGACGCTGGGGCAGCGGGTCAACCTGAATGGTGATGGCAGGGGCCTTGATTTGCTTCTTCACCTCAATATAGCCAGAACCGCCATTGAAGAAAGCCTCAAAGGGATCGACGTTGCGGTTCTGCTGGACAACAATACCATCATAGGTGATAGCGGGAATCTCCAGCTTGCCGGTAGCCTGCGGGAACATGACATACTGCTGCCACGTGACGGTTCGGTACTGGCGACCATTGAAGGTCTCTATCTTGAAACTCTTCTCCTGAGGTAGGGGGACTTCACGAGTGTAGAAACTCTTCAGGTCGGGCATCTTACCACTCAGCTGAGTCAGTCCGACGAGGGTATACACCTTATAGGTCAACAGGATAGGCTCCTGCTCACGAACGTGCTGCTTAGAGGCGCTGACATGAATGAAGAGGTCGCTGCCAGAGATAGCTGTACCTGCAGGACGCAACTCACCGTTGCCCCCACTCTGCTGACGACTCTGCTGGCGACCACCTTGCTGGGCCTGACCACTAACCTTGATGTGTATCTCGTTAGAGGTAACGGTCTTGCCATCGACAGTACAATGGGCGGGAGGAATGGTGAACGAACCATTCTTCGTGGCCACCACAATATAGGTATAGGTGACGGACGACGTGCTAGACGTGTGACCGTTGACCATCTGGAAACTCGACTGTGTAGATGTGCTGGGGCCCATCAGAACCTCAAACTCGTCAGGGATATTGCCGGCACGGAAACCACGCACATCCTGGGTATTGATAGTATAGGTCAAACGGAACTGCTCACCCACAGCAACCTGCGAGGGAGCACGACCAGTAAGTGTTTGCGCCCCTGCGGGGCTAATTGATAATTGATAAATGATAAATGATAAAAACAATATCATCCATCTATTTTTCATTATCGTTTTATTATATCTCATTATATTATCCGTTATCTTAGCAATTATCATTTAGGGCTTTAGCCCGCTATTACCAGTTCTTATCCAACTTACGACGATTCTGCTGTTGCTGAGCCTTCTTCATGCGCTGTTGGGTCTGTTTTTCTTCCTGCATAGCAGCATTGAGCATCTGTTCAGCATTCTCGCGACTCATCTGCTGCTCCTGCTTCTGTTGTTGCTGTTGCTGCTTCTGCTCTTCTTTCTTTTCTTCTTGTTTCTGATCTTGCTTTTGATCCTGTTTCTGATCTTGCTTCTGCTGCTGTTGATTCTGCTGTTGTTGCTTCTGCTGACGCTTGCAGAGCGCTAAGTTATAGCGGGTCTCATCATCGGCAGGATTGTTGCGCAGGGCTTCCTTGTACACGTCAATAGCCTCGCCATACATCTTCTTGCCCTGACAAATAACGCCAGCATTATGATAGGACAAAGCACGGCGCAAGGGATTGGTCTCTAACTTACCAGCATCCATAAACTGCTGAACGGCAGCTGAGTCCTTCTGTTGTTTCATCAGCGCCAAGCCAAGGTTATAGACCGCTTGCGGATTGCGGTTGTTCTTCTCGATAGCCTTACGATACAAGACCTCAGCATCGGCATAGTTGCCAGCACGATATTGCTTGTTGCCCTTATGTACCAGCTGACGGTCGCTCTGAGCTGTGGCAGCACCTGCAACCAGCAGCAATAGTAAGAGCGTAGCCACCTTCTTGCGCTTGAACAAAGAGACGTTTCGCAGCAATGGATTCTTCACCTCCATGAGACAGGCCTCGATGATGAGCAACAACAGGGCGATGATGCCTACTGCTTGGAACTGTTCGTCATAGTCGCTATAGATGGTTGTCTCGGTCTCTTTCTTAGCCAACTTGTCCAACTCTTCGTCCAGCTTCTCCTGGGCACTACTGTTGTTCTCTACATGGATATAAGCACCACCACCTGCCTGGGCAATCTGGCGACACATCTCTTCGTTAAGTCCCGTCATGACGGTCTGACCGGTATTATCTTTCATAAAGTCACCATTGCCAATGGGAATGGGAGCGCCCTTGGGTGAACCGACACCCAGCACATAGACACGGTGGTCGCGGTCCTTGGCTTCCTTGGCAGCCTCCAACGCACCACCTTCATGGTCCTCACCATCAGTAATCACGATGATAGCCTTGCCAATACCTTCCTCCTGGGTAAAACTGCGGGATGCCATCGAGATGGCAGTAGCAATATCAGTACCCTGTGTAGCCATCATGGACGGGTCAATGCTCGACAGGAACATCTTAGCAGACACATAGTCGCTGGTGATAGGCAACTGGATGAAAGCGTCTCCAGCAAAGACTATCAGGCCTATCTTGTCGTTGGTGAAGTTATCCACCAGATTCTCTACCATCATCTTGGCACGATCCAGACGACTGGGCGTGACATCCTCTGCCAGCATGGAGTTACTGATATCCATCGCAATAATCGTTTCGATACCGGTACGCTTCTCATGACTGATCTTCGTACCAAACTGCGGACGAGCCAACATGACAATCAGCAGGGATAGCGCCATCAGCAGCAAGCAGAACTTAACCAATGGGCGGAAACGCGACACGTCGGGCATCAGTTCCTTCACCAAGTCGGGATCACCAAACTGGCGCAGACGCTTCTTCTGTTGACGAACCATCAGCCAGCGTATCACAGCCAACACCGGTATGACGGCTAATAAATAGAGGTATATAGGGTCTTCGAATCTAAACATTTTACGGTAACTTTCTAAATACAGTTATTCGCAGCAACATCTCAAGCAGTAACAGCAGGGCGGCAGCGATGGCGAACGGCTGGTAGGCTTCGTAGCGCTTGCTGAACTTCTTGACGTTGAGCTTCGACTTCTCCAGTTTGTCAATCTCCTTGTATATCTGCAGCAATTCCTTATTGTTGGTAGCTCGATAGAAGTCACCATTGGTAGCCTCAGCGATACCACTCAACGTCTTGGTGTCAATCTCAACAGGGATATTGACATATTGCACGCCACCAGCAACAGTCATTGGATAAGGAGCAACCTTGTTGGTACCCACACCAATGGTATAGACACGGATGCCAAAACTCTTGGCAATCTCTGCTGCTGTCATAGGCGACAAGTCACCACGGTTATTACTACCGTCAGTCAGCAGGATGACTACCCTACTCTTCGCCTTGGAATCTTTCAGGCGCGAGACGGCATTGGCCAGTCCCATACCAATGGCAGTACCATCTTCTATCAGTCCACGCTGGGCAATATCAGTTCGTACATTCTGCAACAGGTTCAACAGCGAGGCATGGTCGGTGGTCATCGGACATTGCGTGAAAGCCTCACCAGCGAATATCGTCAGTCCGATATTATCATTGGGACGACCTGCTATGAACTCAGCAGCCACTTGCTTGGCTGCCTCCATACGGTTGGGCTTCAAGTCCTCTGCCAACATGGATGTCGACACGTCCATAGCCAGCATGATATCGATACCCTCCATGGTCTTGTTCTTCCAGGAGTTCTGGGTCTGCGGACGGGCCAGCACCAGCACTACCAATATGAAAACGGCTATGCGCAACAACTGCTGGACGGGCATTAGCGTCACCTTCCATGAGCGCGGCGCATAACGATAGGCCATCGTGTCGCTCATGCGCATCGTGGGCTCGCTCTTTTTCCTGTACATCAGATACCATATCAGATAAGGTATCAGCAGGAGCAGCAGAAACAGGTATTCTTTATTCGCAAATTCCATATCAGTACAGCAGTTGATAAACATTATAAACTACATAGCCGAAGAGGGCTACAGACACTGCCACCAGCGACCAAATAACGGTCTTCAGCACACGGCGCTCGCTCTGTGAACGCAGGTCGGCCTCCGACAGTTGCGGTTTCTCAACCGTCTCTGTAGGCTGGTTCTCCTGCTTCGTCTGGTTGATGAAGTCGATGGCATTGACCAAGTTAGCGTCGTTCTCGTTAATCATCGTCGAGTACTTAGCAAACTTCACAAGGTCGGCAGTCATAAAGAGCTGGCGCAACTCGTCAAGCGACTGCTGATCGGTCTGCATCAAACGGTCGATAATCTCCGAACTCGTCATCTCCATAGCCGAGAAGCCGTAACGTTCCTCGATATAGCGACGCAGGGTATCAGTAAGTTTGGTATAATACTCTTTGGGATTCTCCGAGCTCACCATCTTATCGGCCTTGATCTGCTCAATCTCCTTCATGGCCTTTTGGTGGGGCAACAGACGCTTCACAATCTTAATATGTGTGATGATTGGTTTGTTGTCACGCAGACGCAGATAGAGATAGTAGTTGATGGCTATCAACACCAGCAACAAAACACTCAGCCAGAAACTCAGCGAGAGGTCACTCCACTGGAAGGGCACGTCCTGCACATCCTTAGGACCATAAAACTGATCCATCTTCGTGGTGTCTACCTCTACTTCAACAACCTTCATGGCAAGATCGGCAGTCTTCAACTCCTTGCCATTGACCTTCACCTTGAAAGGAGGCAAGTGATAAAGGTTACCGTCGAAGCTGGTAAGAACCAATGTGAGGGTATGATCAGTTGATCGTTGAGCATCGAGGACTTCCACACCAGGAACCAACTCCTGACGGGGCTTAAAAGTGGGGAATTCCACCTTGGCATTCTCGTCGGCCTGGACGCTGATGGTTACCTGTGCCTGCTCGCCAATCATCATCTCAATGGGCGAAATCTTGGCTTCAACACTTGCTTGCGCAAACGAAGCCAAAACACTGGTTATCAGATATATTATAAGTAATGCTCTTTTCATTCAACTACGTTGTTTAAACAACATCAGCAGGGCCTTCACATAGTCTTCGTTGGTGGCAATACTCACCAAGTCAACATTGCTTCTGGTCATTGTATCGCGCAACTGCTGCTGACGATTTTTCCAATAGCGTTCATGTGCTTGACGAAGGCTTCGACTGCTGGTATCGATATACTGTTCATGACCTGTCTCGGCATCCACCACACGCATCAGTCCCACATTTGGCAACTCGCGAGCACGCAGGTCATAGACCTGCAGAGCAACGACATCGTGCTTGCGGTTAGCAATCTGCAGCGGCTGCAAGAAGTCCTGATGTACATAGAAGTCACTCAAGACAAAAGCCGTACAGCGGCGTTTAGCCACACTGGTCAGAAACTCCAAAGCCTGCTTCACATCCGTTCGCTTGGACTCAGGATGGAAGTCAAGCATCTCGCGGATGATATACAGAATATGCTTGCGACCCTTCTTGGGTGGGATATACTTCTCGATACGGTCTGAGAAAAACACCACACCAATCTTATCGTTGTTCTGGATAGCCGAGAAAGCAATGGTAGCAGCAATCTCTGTCACCATGTCACGCTTCATCTGGCGTTGCGTACCAAAGTCCAGTGAACCACTGACGTCGATGAGCAACATCACGGTAAGCTCACGCTCCTCCTCAAAAACCTTCACATAAGGACGATGAAAGCGGGCGGTCACATTCCAGTCGATATCACGCACATCGTCGCCATACTGATACTCGCGCACCTCGCTGAAGGCCATACCCCTACCCTTAAAGGCAGAATGATATTGCCCAGCGAAGACGTTCGAGCTCAAGCCACGGGCCTTGATCTCTATCTTCCGTACCTTCTTTAATATTTCAGAAGTCTCCATCTTACTTCTTACCTCTTACCTCTCACCTCTTTTAGGGCACTTCGACCTTATTAATAATCTTAGAGATAATCTCCTCGCTGGTGATATTGCTGGCCTCAGCTTCGTAGGTCAGACCAATACGATGGCGCAAAACGTCATAGGCAACGGCACGCACATCCTCAGGAACCACGTAGCCGCGACGTTTGATGAAAGCAAAGGCACGGGCTGCCTTGGCGAGGTTGATTGAGGCACGTGGTGAACCACCAAAGGAAATCATATCCTTCATATCCTTCAGTCCATAACGGTCGGGATAGCGGGTGGCAAAGACAATATCAGCAATATACTGTTCAATCTTCTCATCAATATATACCTCACGAACCACCTCACGGGCCTTGATAATCTCAGCAGCCGTAGTCACAGGAGTAACGGTGGGAAGGGCACCAGCGATATTCTCGCGGATAATCTTCTTCTCTTCCTCAATGGTAGGATAACCGATAACCACCTTCAGCATGAAACGGTCCATCTGCGCCTCAGGCAACGGATAGGTACCCTCTTGCTCAATAGGGTTCTGAGTAGCCATCACCAGGAAAGGATTAGGCAACTCAAAAGTGTCAGCACCAATGGTTACCTGCTTCTCCTGCATGGCCTCCAGCAATGCGCTCTGCACCTTGGCTGGGGCACGGTTAATTTCATCAGCCAATACGAAGTTGGCAAATACAGGACCCTTCTTTACCTGGAACTTCTCTTCTTTCTGCGAGTAGATCATGGTACCTGTTACGTCGGCAGGCAGCAAGTCGGGAGTAAACTGTATACGACTATACGTAGCATCTATCAATTGGGATAGTGTCTTGATAGCCAACGTCTTAGCCAGTCCAGGAACACCCTCCAAGAGGATATTGCCATCACTCAGCAAGCCAATCAGCAAGGAGTCTACCAAATGCTTCTGACCAACGATTACACGATCCATTCCCGTCACCAGATTTGTGACGAATCCACTCTGTTGTTCTATCCGTACATTCAACTCACGGATGTCAATAGCTTCAGCCATAATATTAAAAAAGTTTCCTAAAACTTACATTTTAAGAAACTTTTCAATCTTATTAAAGTTATTATAATCTACTTACGACGCTTCTTCACTTCCAGCTTAGGAATTTTCAGCACCTGACCAGCCTTGATCTGCGGATTCTGAGGCAGTCCATTATACACTTCCACATAGCATTGCATGTCAGGACCAAGATGAGCGCGACAGATGCTATAGAAGGTCTGACCTTCTAGCACGGTTACCTCATGAGACAAACCTACGATACGGTATGCACCCAGACGAACACGTTCATCCTTAGCAGACCATTGGTCAAGTTCCTCTTTCTTGGGTTCCACTTTAGGTTCTACTTTAGGAGCTTCCTTAGGTTCCTCCTTTGCAACAGGTGTAGCAGCTATCTCGTTGATGATAGCCTCTTCAGACTCTCCTACTTCAACAGAATCCTGCAATTCTGCCATATAAACAGTGTCTCTTACAAATACTGTATCAGGAAGTACTGCCGTCTGCTGACGACCATATTGATAACCGCCATAGCCTGCAGCAATCACCAAAGCCAACGCTACCAATCCTGCCAGCAACCAACGTCCCCAAGAACGTTCTTCTGGCTTTTCTTCTTCATAGAAGTTAATCAACTCTTCCGATTCCTCAGCAACAGGTTCCTTAACTAATGGTACTTCGGCAACAGGTTCTTCAACAGCAGGTTCCTCAACCGATGGTTCTTCAACCACAAGAGCCACAGGCTCTTCGGCAACTTCGTTTTTTTCTTCTTCAACGACTTGCTCGTCAGCAACAGGCTCTTCGTCAGCAACAGGCTCCTCAACAACAGGTGTTTCTTCTTCTACCACGTCATCCGGCATATCTTCGAATTCCACACCATCGTTCAGCACAACGGTTTCAAACTGAGAGAAAGGTTTGTTAACCAGTTCTTTCATTACTGTATCTGGTGTAAACGATACCTTCGAGTGGCTATCGATAACCACACGCTCTCCAGTACGCACACTAACACTTTCACGGGCTTCGACATTGATAATTTTAAAAGTACCAAGTCCTTTCACTTTAACCGTTTCACCATCCTGCAGACGACTCAGGATGACTGCAAAGAACTCTGTAGCAAACTGGTTAGCCTCTCGCTGGCCCAAGCCATTTTTCTCAATGAGAATCTTGGCAACCTCTTGTATTGTCAGTTTTCCCATAGCTTACTGTCCTCCTTTCAGTTTATCTTTCCAAGTCTGGTTGGGTTTGAAGTTCAATACGAGTTTAGGTGGCACCAGCATGCGCTGTCCCGTAGAAGGATTCACCATGACACGTTCCATCTTCTTCTTAGTTTCAAAGACACCAAAGTTTGGTACCAGCACAGCGTTATCCTCCTGAAAGGCATCACCCATCGCATCAATCAGGTTCCCCGCCAACTTCTGAGTATCTTTGGTGCTATAACCAGTACGTTCAGCCAATTCTGCTATAAATTCCTTGTTATTCATATCTTTGTTGTCGCGTATAAATCAAACTCTTCCGCATCCGTGATGCGCGCATCATAGAACTCGCCAATAGTCAGTCCTTCGGTGATAGGTATCAGCACCTCAGGGTCTACCTCTGGAGAACAGAACTCCGTACGACCGATATACCAATCACCTTCCACACGATCAATGATGACGCGCATAATACTGCCAACCTTCTCAGCTTCCAGTTCGGCACTAATATTCTGCTGGATACGCATCAGCTTATCCAATCGTTGCTGTTTTACTTCAGCAGGGACATCATCCTCATAGTGATTGGCACTATAGGTACCATCCTCTTCCGAATAGGCAAAAGCCCCCATACGCTCGAAGCGAGCCCACTTGGTAAACTCAATAAGTTCATGGAAGTCATCATCCGTTTCACCCGGGAAACCCACCATCAACGTGGTACGGATATGAATGCCTGGCACTTCACGACGCATGCGACGTATCAACTCATAGGTTTCCTCCTTCGTCACATGGCGCTTCATGCGGTCAAGCATGTGGTCGCTGATATGCTGCAAGGCGATGTCCAGATAATTGCAGACATTCTTCTTCTCTCGCATTACACGCAACAAATCCCAGGGGAAGTGGGCCGGATAGGCATAGTGCAGGCGAATCCATTCCACGCCCTCTATGTCCGCCATCTTCTCAATAAGTTCAGCGATATGCTGCTTGCCATCGATATCCACACCATAGTAGGTCAGTTCCTGAGCAATAACCTGAAACTCCTTGGTTCCCTGACTCACCAGATAGCGTACCTCGTCAAGAATTTCGCCCATCGGCCGACTCTGGTGCTTACCAGTAATAATAGGTATAGCACAGTAAGCACAATGGCGATCGCACCCTTCAGCAATCTTCAGGTAAGCATAGTGTTTGGGAGTAGTGACGTGGCGGTGGAAATCTCTATCTTCTAACCTTTCACCACTAACCTCTAAATCCTTCAGCAACTGCTTGTAATTGAACTTGCCATACCAACCATCAACCTCAGGAATCTCTTTCTCCAAATCCGCAAGGTAACGCTCTGAAAGACAACCCATCACAAAGACTTTCTGCAGGTTTCCTTCTTCCTTAGCCTGGACAAATTCCAAAATGGTGTCAATGCTTTCCTGCTTGGCATCCTCAATGAAACCGCAAGTATTGATGACAGCGATGTCACCTTGTGGATGATCCGAATCATGGGTGACACGATAACCATGAGCCTCGAAGAGTCCCATAAGGGTCTCCGAGTCTACCAGGTTCTTGGAGCAACCCAGCGTGATGATATCTATCGTTGGCTTCTTATTCATGCTTAAACAACGAGTCAACAAATTGACGCTTATTAAAGAGTTGAAGGTCTTCCATCTTCTCACCAAGTCCGATATACTTCACGGGCACCTTCAGCTGGTCAGAGATACCAATAACGACACCACCCTTAGCGGTACCATCCAGCTTGGTGATAGCCAGACTGGTGATATTGGTAACTGCTGAGAACTGCTTAGCCTGCTCAAAGGCATTCTGTCCGGTAGAGCCATCCAGCACGAGCATCACCTCATCGGGGGCCTCAGGCATCACTTTCTTCATGACGTCCTTAATCTTCTTCAGCTCATTCATCAGACCCACCTTGTTGTGCAGACGACCTGCTGTATCTATCAACACCACGTCGGCACCATTGGCCTTGGCACTCTGCAGGGTATCAAAAGCCACCGAGGCAGGGTCGGAACCCATCTGCTGCTTAATAACAGGAACACCAACACGCTCGCCCCAGATGCATATCTGCTCAACGGCAGCAGCACGGAACGTATCGGCAGCACCTAGATAGACTTTTTTGCCAGCCTGCTTAAACTGCCAAGCCAGCTTACCAATGGTCGTGGTCTTACCTACTCCATTGACACCAACAACCAGTATCACATAAGGCTTATGATCACCGGGCAAATCCCAATTGTCGTTATCCTCAGAATTATTCTCTGCCAGCAGCGAGGCAATCTCATCGCGCAGGATTGCATTCAACTCACTGGTTGACACATACTTGTCGCGCGCTACGCGTTCCTCAATACGCTCAATAATCTTCAACGTAGTCTCAACACCCACATCAGAGGTAATCAGCACCTCTTCCAGGTTGTCGAGCACATCGTCATCCACCTTCGACTTACCAGCTACAGCACGTGCCAGTTTGTCGAATACGCTAGTCTTGGTCTTCTCCAAGCCTTTATCCAGCGTTTCTTTCTTTTCCTTACTAAAAAAACCGAAAATACCCACCTCGTTAATTTACTATTTGACTATTTACAATTTACTATTCTCTTATACGTGGAGCTCCAATACGAAGCGCACACCTTTCGTAAACTCAGGGTCAATATCCAAGTCACCATTCATCTTCAGGGCCATCTGCTTACAGATTGGCAGTCCTAAGCCATCGCCCTCGGTGAGATTACGAATCTCCAAGAAAGGTTTGAATACATCGTCGCGTTTCTCCTCAGGAATAGTAGAACCCGTGTTTGATACTAGGAACTGAAGGGTATGGGCACTGCGTTTCTTGAAGTCGAGCCAAATAGTGCCACCTGCAGGTGTGTAGATAGCAGCATTAGCCAGCAGATGAGACAGGATATGTGACACATACTCTTTGTTAATCGTTGCACTCATCTTTGGCGCATTTGTTGTCAGCGTCACATCAGCCTTCACCTTCGACTGAATCTGAGCCATCAGGCCCTCACAGAACGGTGGAACAGAAGTTTCTTCTAACTCTACTGCTTCATCCATAGAATTCTCCAGTGCCGACAGTGTCTGGATATGCTCAGAGAAAGACAAGAGTGCCTTCACCTCAGGAACACTGCTATCGAGCTTTTTAAAGGTCGGTTCCAACTGTGCAGCGATATTACTAATAAACTGAGCCTTCAGAGCGTTACTTTCCGTCAATAGCTGAATATTCTTCTTCTGTTTACGTGTCATCAGGATGAAACGCAGCAAGATAATGCCACCAATCACCAATGCAGCAGCCAATGCAGCTGCCAGCACACCCAAGGCAATGATAAAGCCCATGCGAGTAGTCAGCGAACTGTCTTTCTCGGCTATCGATGCCTCGTTATCACTAATCTGCTTCTTCAGAGCAGCTATCTCATCAGCATATTTCAAAGCAGTGGTAGAGTCCTTCCAGGCCATATAGCCCTTATACGATTGAGCCACAAGATTAGCGCTGTTGCTCTTACGACCATTGGCAATCAGGGTTTGGTAAACCTCATCAACCTTGTCGTACTCCTTCGACTTGGTCAGTTTGTCGGCCATCTCCTTGAAAGCAGCATTGCCCTCAGCAGTCTGACCAAAGGCATAGTAATAAACCGTCTTATTGTAGAGCAGGTCGTTCTTCACTTGTTCATCACCCGACTGGTTGGCATAATTCTCCATAGACTTCAAGTGTTCCAGAGTGTTTGCAGGACGACGCATCTTCATATACATCTGCATGCGCTCACGACTGGTCATATAGTGAGCTGCCGCTTTCTCCGTACCTGACGAATTACTACTGGAATTGATAGTCTGATCTATGTTACGCAGCAGGTCAAAAGCCTCCTGATACATATTCTCCTTATAATACAAGGCTGTGGCATTGGCACCACACTCAGCAGCCTGTCGAATATGACCTTTGGCTGCATAGTCTTCAAAAGCACGAATGTAAGTTGAACGTGCAGAAGCGATGTTCTTATTGGCATCTATTGCCTCAGCACGCTGCTGAAGTTCACTCTTCTGGACATCTTCTGCCATAGCAATGCCACAGCCGAGAAGCACACAAAATAATAGGGTTAATGTCTTTTTGTTCATATCCGTTTTCGCTTGTTTACCATTCAATCCTGCAAAGATAGTGTTTTTTTTTCAAAAAAGCAAACGGATTTCAAAAAAAATAAGGCTGCAACATGTATTTGCAGCCTTATCATCATATTTCAATAGTACAATTAGTTCTTGAAGAAGTCCTTAACGGCCTCGTTGGGAACCATCTGCTCGTCAAAGATGTAAGCACCAGTCTTGGGGCTCTTAACCATCTTGATAACCTTTGTGTAAGCGCGACCATCCTTTGAGCCTTCGTGGAGGGTAGCGACGGTTTTC
>CADCGD010000028.1:0-28350 GCA_902800925.1 uncultured Bacteroidales bacterium
GCATGTTCAACAGGGCAAATGCCGATGTCCTGAGAGCAAAACTCCTCTATAGTAGCATGAAATGGGACTGGAATTACCACCCAAATTGACGCAGAACCAAAACCTCTCGCGTGCGCCGCGCCCATGCGCATGTACATTATATATACGCCAGAGACAGACTGCTCCCTCCGCGTATTAGCTTGTCCCAGTCATGAGACAGCTGTAGCCGATGACGAGTTAGCTGTATACGCAGAAAATTCTCTAGAGAATTTTGTGCGTATTAGCTGTTCCCACCAAAAAGTGGTACGACTTTTCAGAAAGTCCTACCACTTTTTCCCATATCAGCTGTTCCCGCCGCCGTATCAGCTGTTCTCATCGCTGTATCAGCTATTCCCATCGCAAGGAACGCCCATCCCGCGCACGGGAGTTGCGTTCTCCTTTACCTCCTTGGCTCCGTAGAATATCTTTTTGTCTACGGAGTATAGGAGGATGTGGAGTTCTTCTCCTTTAGTGTCGTAGCCTTATGTTCTTCATCGTTTACTTTTTCTTCATTCAATCAAAAACCTGTCACCGTGATTGATCGGTGCCAATATCAAGGTGGTAAGCAGTCTGTTAGGTCATAGTAGCCTACGATTCACAGAAATCTATGTCCGTGCTGTCGATGAAGAAAAGAAGAAGGCCAACCTTAAGGGAAAAGAAAGTTTAGTTTGTGTTGCGTATATATAGCAAAGAGACGTACTAAACTCAAAATAATTATATTATTCTTGGCAAAAGCATTGTCGATTCAGAAAAATATCGTAACTTTGCGCCAAGAATTAGAAAAGGAGACACAATAATGGCATTAGCAATCAAAGCAATTCCCACACTCTACGGTGACGAAGCTCGTCGTTTCCGTGAGATGGCAGACGAAACGGAACTCAAGTATGACATGCGTCCGAAGCGAGATCTGAAGGCAGATCCTCGCTATCAAGCTATGCGCACGATTCTTGAGAGGTCGAACATCAATTACTGATTCCACAATGGCGTTTCTCGAAGAAAACTGTGTACTCAACATACTGACAGATGGCATTCTTTCCGAGTGTCATCCTTTTGTATGTGGCGATGACGATATGGACGAGTTCTTCCGAAAGGATGCGCTGGACTATACCCGTTACCGTATGGGAAAGTCATATTGCTTTCGAATGAAGGATGACCTACAGACTATTGTTGCCTGTCATCCGTATCTATGACTTGCCGAGTAGCCGACGCAATGCCATGTGGGGCATCACCAATCGCGAAAAGATGCTTACTCGTTACCCAGGTGTTCTTGTTGGCCGTTTAGCTGTTGCATCTCAGTTCTCTGGGAAAGGCATTGGATCTGAGGTCTTGGACTTTATCAGAATGTGGTTCCTTGATGAATCCAATAAGACTGGGTGTCGCTTTGCAATTGTTGATGCTAAGAATGAACCTGACGTGTTACATTTCTATGAGCATAATGGTTTCAAGCCACTTTTCCCTCGTGAGATTGACGAAGATTTCTACACGAAGCCGCCTAAGGACGATGAGGAACGTGAAGAGCGAATAAAGAATCCTCGAAAGCTCAGGACACGATTGATGTTTAGTGATCTGCTTGACGAATAACAGAGGTATACGGGGAAAAGTATGGCAGCCTGATCACCTGCAACTTGTCCACACGGACAGAAAGTACGAACCTCTATAAAAACCCCGTCCCAATACAAACAGGATTTGCATTCTTGATGTGCAAGTCCTGTTTATTAAGAAGCGGGAGAATTGGCAGTGACTTTTAACCTATATCGAAAGACTTCTAACTATTTCTTCTGTTTCATACCAATTAAGAATATCTTTTAGAATTTGAGGAGTGGGACGCTCGCTGAGTGAGGTGTATTGGTTGATATGCTTTGTGAATAGGACAAAGGCTCCGATTAGATTTGTTTGCTTAATCTCAGCAGAGTATGCCACATGGGACAGGCGACTGACATCCTGAAATAAGAAGGAAGAGGTGTTAATCTTTTCCTTCTTTTTTATCCTTTAGCATGTAACATTTTCGTTTTTTCCATACTATATTAATAAAAAAGTAGTAAATTTGCAGCATTGAAAACGATATGGCAGAAAAAGAATTGATTCAGCTGTTTGGAGAACAGAAAGTTCGAACAAAGTGGGATGATGAGAAGCAGAAATGGTACTTCTCTATCGTCGACGTGTGTGGGATGTTGACGGAAAGTAAAGACCCTCAATCATATTGGAGGAAGTTGAAACAAAGGCTAAAGGATGAAGGAAATGAAACCGTGACAAATTGTCACGCTTTGAAAATGAAAGCTGCTGACGGCAAGATCATGAGTTGGTTACAATTCGTAACCAACTGAAGTGACCGCTAACTCCAAAAAAGTTATTGCAGGACTGCGATAATTCATAATTATTTTCTATTTTTGCAGCCGATTATGGAAAAGTATAATACAGCAACGCTTGCTAATGGGCTACGCATCATTCATTTGCCCTCTCAATCAAAGGTGGTCTACTGCGGTATCGGCATCAATGCCGGTGCCCGTCAGGAGGCGCTGGGTGAGGATGGGTTGGCTCATTTCTGCGAACATACAACTTTTAAGGGTACTCAGAAGCGCTCTGCCCTGCAGATATTGAATAGTCTGGAGAGTGTGGGCGGTGACCTGAATGCCTTTACCAATAAGGAGGATACCGTGTTCTATGCCGCTATATTGAAAGACCATCTGAACAGGGCTGTCGACCTGCTCTGTGATATCGTGTTCTGTAGTGTCTACCCTGAGGAGGAAATCCGTCATGAGGTGGATGTCATCTGTGATGAGATAGAGAGTTATAATGACTCTCCTGCAGAACTTATCTATGACGAGTTCGAGAATATGATTTTCCAGAACCATCCGTTAGGGCATAATATATTAGGTACACGCGAGCGAGTGCTGTCGTTTACAAGTGAGGATGCTCGTCGCTTTACCCAGCGTTACTATCGTCCCAGCAATGCTATCTTTTTTGCTTATGGTGATGTGGACTTTTCGCGAATGGTGAAGCGTTTGGAGCGCTGTATGGAGCAGATAGGTGAGCGAAACAATCGAGTGGCTATTCAACAACCTTCTTCTTTTCCACAGGCTGTCATGGCTGCGTCCGCTGCTCAAGAGCATCATCAGGCCCATGTCATGCTGGGTAGCAAGGCATACAGCTATGATGATAAACGACGCATGCCGCTCTATCTGTTGAATAACCTGTTGGGCGGACCTGGGATGAATGCGCGTCTGAATCTGTCGCTGCGTGAGAAGAACGGATTGGTATATACGGTTGAGAGTGCTATGGCCAGTTATAGCGATACGGGTTGTTGGTCAGTGTATTTCGGTTGTGACCACCATGATGTCAAGCGCTGTCTTCGACTGGTTCATCGTGAACTAGACAAGGTGATGCAGCACCCGCTGACTGAACGCCAGCTGACTGCTGCCAAGCGTCAGTTGAAGGGACAGATAGCCATAGCTTGTGACAATCGAGAACAGTTTGCGCTCGACATTGCCAAAAACTATCTGCACTATGGTCGTGAGCGTGATATCAACGAACTGCTTGAGCGCATCGATGCTATTACAGCTATGCAGATACAAGAAGTCGCCCAAGAGCTCTTTGCTCCTGAGCGACTGCAACAGTTGATATTGTAATAAGTTAGTTATATTCTTACTCATTGATCACTTTCTGGATAGTGCCGTCCTCATTGTAGAACAGGCGCTGAACCTTCAGTGAGCGCAGGTGTGTGACATCGTTGCTGGGCACGCAGTCGTGATAGAACAGGTACCACTGACCCTTATACTCTACGATAGAGTGGTGAGTGGTCCATCCTACAACGGGATCGAGGATAACACCCTGGTAAGTGAAGGGACCATAGGGATTGTCGCTAATGGCATAGCACAGCATGTGGCTGTCACCAGTAGAGTAGGAGAGGTAGTACTTGCCGTTATACTTGTGCATCCAGCTGGCCTCGAAGAAGCGGTGGGGGTCACCAGCCTTCAAGGGCTGTCCGTCCTTGTCAACAATGATAAGAGGACGTGGAGCCTCTGCAAACTGCAGCACATCATCGCTCATGCGTACTACTGCACTGGGAATGGCAGGTGCGTCGGGCTTGGCAAACAGCTGTGTCTTATGGTCGGGAGCAGGACCCAGGTCAATGAGACCGTTGTCATCACCGTATTTGCCAGGGATAGCCTCAAAGCCATGATAGGTAGCATGCCACCACTGCAGCTGTCCACCCCACAGTCCACCGAAGTAGCAGTAGATCTTGCCGTCGTCATCCTTGAAGACGCTGGGGTCGATAGAGAACGAGCCGCGGATAGGCTGCTCCTGAGGAACGAACGGACCTTCAGGCTTATCGGCAACAGCTACGCCCAGATGGAATACGCCATCATAGCCTTTCGCTGAGAAGATAAGGTAGTACTTGCCGTCTTTCTCGACAACGTCATTGTCCCACATCTGCTTCTCGGCCCACTTTACCTGGTCTACATCGAGAATTACTCCGTGGTCGGTAGCTTCATCGTTCTCTACATCATTCCATGACAGCACATGATAATCGCGCATCTGGAAGTGTCCGCCGTCGTCGTCGAAACATTCGCCAGCATCCCAGTCATGGCTGGGGTAAACATACAGGCGTCCGTTAAATACATTGGCTGAAGGGTCAGCCATATAGTCACTTGGGAAAAGATAACGTGGTAATTTTGCCATAATAGTACTTATTTAAATAGTTTGATAATGTCGTTAACAACAGGCTTGGCCTGATACTGGCGGTCGAAGAGCAGGGCATAGTTGGTACGTCCCTTGATAGGCCAGCCATTAAGCCAAGAGTTCTCGTCGCAGACACCCCACAAGGTGACACGGCCAATCTGGTCGCGGTGCTTGTAGTAGATCTTGAACAGGTCCATCCAACGCTTGTTGAGCTCTTTCTGCTTGTCAGCAGGGAGTCCGGCAGTATAGGGATTGTACTTCTGCTGTAGTTCGAAGTTCTGGGCAATATCAGCACCACCAAAGCCCTGAGGGTTGGGCAGCACATTGATATCGAGCTCCGTAATCAGCACTTTCACGCCACAAGCAGCAAAGGCATCGATGCTCTTCTCGTATTCATCGAGGTTAGGATAGTCCAGACCATTGTGGCTCTGCATGCCTACACCATCGATGCGCAGACCCTTGGCCTTGAGGTTCTTGACCAGACGACAAACAGCCTCACGCTTCTTCTCACCTGACATTGAATAGTCGTTATAGTAGAGCTCTGCGTCGGGGTCAGCCTCATGAGCTGCACGGAAAGCAATCTCGATGAACTCTTCGCCCAAAAGGTTATAGTACTTTGACTTACGGAAAGAACCGTCATCCTCGATAGCTTCGTTGACAACATCCCAACCGAAGACCTGACCCTTGAAGTGACCTACTACGGTCTTGATGTGCTTGATGAGACGCTCTTTCAAGACCTCTTTAGATACAGGACTGGCTGCATAGCCATTGGTAAACCACCAGTCAGGGGCCTGTGAGTGCCATACCAAGCAGTGGCCGTTTACCTTCAGCCCCAACTGCTGGGCGTAGTTGACGAACTTGTCAGCAACACGGAAGTCGAAGATGCCTTCAGCAGGTGCCAAGACCTCTGGTTTCATACAGTTTTCTGCTACCACACAGTTGAAATGCTTGCTGAGAACGGCATCGGCCTGAGGAACCTGTCCGTCGCTCTGCCATTGGTTGACAGCTGCACCCATCAGGAAGTATTTGCCAACGGCATCTTTAAGGCCCTGTGCCGATACGCTGCTCAGCGTAGCAATGGCCATAGCGGATAGGAGGAGTCTTTTCATGTTTTACTTGTTACGTGCTTCAATTTTCTTATTGATATCATCGATGACCTCGTCAGTCAATTCATACTTAGAGATAATGAACATAGCGAGTCCAAGCAGGATAGCGGGGATGACGCATACCAGCCACAGGATACCCTCTTCAGCAAAAGGAGTCTGGTCGATAGTCTTGCTGTTATAACCTACGTATGCCAATACGGCAGGACCAACAATGCTACCGAAGGTCATACCAGCCTTGAAGAACAAACCTGTCAGAGCGTTGACGATACCTGAGATACGACGACCAGTGGTGTACTCACCGTAAGAGATAACCTCAGGAACAAGTGCCCACATATAACCGGTAGCCACGATGACACCAGTACTCTTGATGAACTGTGCCACGTAAATCATCATCATACTGGGCTGATCCATCTTTGAAATGAAATAAAGCATACCCATGCCAACAATGGCAGCACCCAGGAAGAGATAGAACATGTTTTTCTTGCCGACCATGCGCTTGAACCAAGGAACGAGTGGCATGAACAAGAAAGCAGGAGCAGAACCCAAGGCCATGAAGATAGACAACTCCTGAGCTGAGCCGTGCAGGTTACTGTTCATGAAATATGCACCAGCAGCATTACCTACTGACATCATTGCGAAAGCGGTGATGAAGAAGAAGGCAAGGACGCGCAAGGGACGGTTGCGGAGGAATTCCATCCACAAGTCGCTGACCTTCACATCTTCAGTGGCTTTGGCATCCATCACTACGCGCTCCTTACACTGTGAGAAACAGAAGGCAAGTAGGCAGAAACCTACAATGGCGTAAATGGTCATGGTGGTGAACCATGCAGAAGGATCCTTTGGCAGACTATCTGATGGTGCACCAGCAATCAGGGCGATGAACAGGGGCAGACCAGAGTTTACTGCCAGACCACCGAGGTTGGCCATAAACATACGTACTGACGTAAGGATGGTAATCTCATCAGTATCGCGTGTCAGTGAAGAGTTCAAGGCTCCATAAGGTACGTTGATAAACGTATAGAGCAACTGCATGGAGATATAGGTCACGTAGGCATATATCAGCGATGGAGCAAAACCATTGTAGAAGCATAGGATGGCAAAGCCCGAAAGAGGAATACCTACATACAGCAGATACGAACGGTATTTACCGTAACGTGGGTTGCTCTTGTCGATGAGGGTACCTACGATGGGGTCCCAGATGACGTTAGCCACATTACCCACGAGGAACATGACAGCCACTGCTGAAGGTGTCAGTCCATAGATATCAGTGTAAAAAAACAGCAGGTAAGTGCATATTACCTGAAAAATCAAGTTCTGAGCCAAGTCGCCAGAACCAAAACCAATGCGTTGCAGCCAGGAAAGTTTGTAAAATCCTTTAGCTTCTTGGGTTTCGTTAGTTGCCATTGTTGTTAGGTTGTTTTAAATGATTATTTTATTTTGGTGCAAAGATACTGTTTTTCTGTTGAAATGGATGTTTTTGCATGTTACAAAAACTACATTATTTGTTTCAAATACGGAAAAAACGTGATTTGTTTGGCTTTTTGCTCACTAATTTGTACCTTTGTGCTCACAACTAATCATTATACCGTCATGAGAAAATCTTTTCTTCTTCTATTAGCATTAGTAGGCTTCTCTATGGCAGATGCTAAAATCGTGTTACCTCAAATGTTTCAGTCGGGCATGGTACTACAACGCGGCAAACCTATTCCCGTGTGGGGTAAGGCTGACCCTCAGGAGCAGGTAACAGTACGCTGGCAGAAGAAACAATATACCACAACAGCTGACGGCCAAGGTCGCTGGCGCATTGACTTGCCAAAGACAAAAGCTGGCGGTCCCTATGTTTTAGAGGTGAGAGGTAAGGAAGGAGAGGTAAGAGAAATCTCAGACGTCCTCGTAGGTGATGTTTGGCTCTGTTCAGGACAGTCAAATATCGACGTAACTATCGAGCGTGTTTATCCACAATATATTGATGAAATCGAGCATTTTAACAACAATAAGATTCGTTTATTCCGTGTTCGTAACACGACAAATACCCATAGTGTGCAGGATGATATCTTGCCAACCTCATGGAAACCGCTGACCAAGGATAATGCTTGGCAGTTCTCTGCGCTGGGTACTTTCTTAGGTAAGCGCATGCAAGAGAAGACGGGTGTGCCGCAGGGTGTGATTGTCAATAGTTGGGGAGGAACACCCATTGAAGCATGGCTTCCTGCCGATAGTCTGGCTAAGGACTATCCGCAGTTACTGGAGAAGACCCGTCTCTATGACAATCCGGAGTATGTGGCAGCCCAGATGAAGGCCAACAACTTGGCCGACCGTCGTTGGAATGAACTGTTAGATCAGAAAGACCCAGGCATCAGCCAACATTTTACCGCCCTTGATTATAACGATGTCAACTGGCAGGTGATCGACCAGAACAACTGGGGATGGCGAGGAACGGGAACCACTTGGCTTCGTCAGCATATTACCATTGACAAGGCACATGCCGGACAGCCTGCCCGTCTGTTGCTCGGTACGCTGTTTGATGCCGATATCACCTATGTCAATGGTCAGCAGGTGGGACGTACCTATTACCAGTATCCTCCTCGTCGTTATGACATCCCTGAGGGACTGCTTCGTGAAGGCGACAATGTTATTACCATTCGCTTTATTAATAAGTATGGTATGGTACATTTCATCCCTGAGAAACCTTATATGCTGTGCTTTGGTGTCGACCGTCAGAGTCAGAACCCTATGCCTAAGGATGTTATCGCGCTGAGCAACAAGTGGTTGCAGCATGCCGGTGCCGATATGCCCTCATGTCCCAGTGGTGATGTCAGTCTGCAGAATCTGCCCACAACGCTCTATAATGCTGTGCTCTATCCTTTGGCACCATACGCTCTGAGCGGTATCGTGTGGTATCAAGGTGAGTCGAACACGGGCAATCCTGCTCCTTATGGTGACTATCTGCAGAAGCTCATGGGTAGCTGGCGTGCACTTTGGAATGACGAGTCATTGCCCTTCTGCATCGTGCAGTTGGCTAACCATGATGGACGTCAACAGACGGGTATGCCACGTCCTATTGTTTATGAAGCCAATCCAGTCAATAGCAATTGGGCCCGTCTACGTGAGGCTCAGCGCCAGGCAACCATTGGTGATGAATATGCAGAGACCGCTTGTCTCATTGATCTCGGTGAAACCGTTGATATTCACCCGCTACGTAAGAAAGAAGCTGCAGAACGAGTAGCTCTCTGCTTAGACCGTGTAGCCTATGGAGAGTGGCCAGCTCTCTCACCTCAACCTGTTGGACATTCAGTGAAAGATAATACCGTTACTGTCATTTTTGACCAGCCCATGCAAGAAGGTGTAGCTTATGAGGTAGAGGTTGCTGGTGCCGACAAACGTTTCATGAATGTAGAAGCTACAGTCCAGGGCGCCGAGGTGCGTTTCCTGTCACCCATTGCCCAGCCCGTTTATGTGCGCTATGCTTGGAAAGACGCTCCCCGTGCCAGCATTTATAATAAGAAAGGTATGCCTGCCATGCCGTTTGAATATCAGCTTACTCGTTAATGGAACAGTTACTTCACTACTGCTGGAAACACAAAATGTGGCCCATAGGAGGGCTGCACACTACTGACGGTCAGGAGGTAGAGGTCATAGACCCAGGATTGCACAATCGCAATAGTGGGCCAGACTTCTTCAATGCGAAGGTGAAAATCAATGGCACACTGTGGGTGGGCAATGTAGAAATTCATGACAAGTCCAGCGATTGGTATCTGCATGGCCACGACCACGATGAGCATTATAATAATGTAGTGCTGCATGTGGTGGGCGTTGCCGACCGCGACGTACAGATGCAGTCGGGCCATTTTGTTCCGCAGATGTGTCTGAAGGTTCCCCCATCAGTACATGACAACTACGAGGAACTGTTGCGTACCGATGCCTATCCACCTTGCTACCGTATCATTCCCAATTTAACACGCCTGACCGTTCACTCATGGATGGCTGCCTTGCAGACCGAGCGCTTAGAGCAGAAGACGATAGCCATCCTGCAGCGTGTCCAACAGCGTGATGGCTCGTGGGAAGACGCCTATTTCCAGACGATGGCACGCAACTACGGTTTTGGCATCAATGGTGATGCCTTCGAGGAGTGGGCACGACACATTCCCTTGCAGGCCGTTGGCAAGCATCGCGATGACCTGTTCCAGATAGAAGCAATCTTCATGGGACAGGCAGGACTATTGGAACTAAATGCCATTCCTGAACGTTATCAGAAAGATGCACTCAATGAGGGTTATTTCAGCAAGCTACGCAACGAGTATCAGTATTTGGCACATAAGTTCTCGTTGATGCCGATGGATGCCCAGCTGTGGCGTTTCCTGCGACTGCGTCCCCAGAACTTCCCCCACATCCGCATTGCCCAGTTGGCCAACCTATACTACCAACGTAAAGCAGGCCTCTCAGCACTTATCGACTGCAAGGATATGCCCGCCATGGCCGAGATGCTAAGCACCCAGGTGACCCCCTATTGGGAGACACACTACACCTTTGGCTCTGAGAGTTTCCGCAATGCCAAGCACCTGTCGCCGTTCTCCATCAATCTGTTGATGATCAACACCTGTGTACCCATGCTCTTCGCCTATGGGCGCCACAGCATGAAGGAGGAACTCTGCGACCGTGCCTTCGATATTCTGGAGCAGCTAAAGGCTGAGAACAACCACATCATCCGCATGTGGAAGGAGTGCGGACTGGACGTCAAGAGCGCTGGCGACTCACAGGCCCTTATCCAATTGAAGAAAGAGTATTGCGATAGGAAGGAGTGCCTGCGCTGTCGCATTGGATATGAATATCTGCGCGCTTCGCGCTAATTGAAAATTGATAAATGATAATTGAGAGATGAGTAAATACATTTTTGAAACACGTATGGAGGTGCGTGACTATGAGTGCGACATAGAGGGTATTGTCAACAATGCCAACTACCTGCACTATACAGAGCATACGCGTCACCTGTTTTTGAAACACTGTGGACTGTCGTTTGCAGAGATGCACGAGAAAGGCGTTGATGCTGTCGTGGCGCGCATGAATCTGCAGTATAAGACCCCGCTACGCTGTGACGACGAGTTTATCTCGCGTCTGTGGCTGGAGAAACAAGGCATTAAGTACATCTTCCATCAGGACATATTCCGTGCTTCTGATGAGGCGATGTGTTTCCGTGGTGACATCACACTGGTCTGTCTGGTCAATGGTCGACTGGCAGGCAGTGAGGATTACGACCGCGTCTTTGCACCCTATCTACCAAAGGAGTGATGACAGAAAATATACAGAAAGAAACGCTTCAAGCGTTTATCTTTGACCTCGACGGAACGTTACTCGACACCTTAGGCGACCTGGCAGCATCCGTCAACTATGCACTAAAGGCTTGCGATATGCCCCAGCACAGCATTGATGATGTGCGGCGCTTTGTGGGCAATGGTGTACGCTTGCTCATGGAGCGTGCCGTACCCGATGGTGCCGCTAACCCCCGATTCGAAGAGGCTTTTGCCACCTTCCGTCAGCACTATATGCAGCACTCGTTAGACACGACACATCCCTATGATGGTATCATGGAGATGTTGGAAGTCCTGCGCCAACGTGGCTATCGGACGGCAGTAGTCAGCAACAAGTTCTATGCAGCTACTCAAGAACTTTGCCAGCACTTCTTTGCCGATAGCATTGAGGTGGCCATTGGGGAACATGAGGCGGAGGGTATCCGTAAGAAGCCGGCTCCCGATACTGTCAACGAAGCTTTACGACAGTTAGGTGTCTCTCGTGAGCAGGCAGTTTATGTAGGTGACAGCGATGTTGACATCGCGACAGCAGTAGCTAGTGGCATGCCGTGCATCAGCGTTCTGTGGGGCTTCCGCGACCGTGAGTTTCTGATAGCACATGGTGCTACCCGTTTCATCAGTCATCCTAGTGAGTTACTAACTATTTTATAAATCATGCAAGAAGAAGAGATCTATTATACCTTAGCGTTGACGCGCATGATGGGCTTCAACTTCCAGACAGCCCTGTTGCTTTACCGTACACTGGGTGGAGGAAAGGCTGTTTATGACCATCGAGATGACCTTGGCGACATTATGCCTGATGCCACACCGCGTCTGCGTGAGTCGATGAAGAACTGGGACGATGCCTTGAAGCGTGCTGCCGTAGAGATGGAGTTCATGCAAAAGGGTGGTATCCGTGCCCTGTGCTTGAACGATGCCGACTATCCACAGCGTCTTACTGAGTGTGACGATGCTCCGCTGGTCTTGTATTATAAAGGTATTGCTGACCTCAACCAAGTTCACGTCATTGATATCGTAGGCACACGCCACTGTACCACCTATGGTCAAGACTTGGTACACCATTTCGTCAACGACCTTAAACGCTTAGTACCCGATGTACTGATTGTCAGTGGACTGGCCTATGGTATTGACATCTGCGCTCACCGTAATGCTTTGGAGAATGGCTTTGAGACGGTGGGTGTACTAGCCCATGGCCTCGACCAGATATATCCGCCACGCCATCGTGATACTGCTATCGAGATGATTCGTCAGGGTGGTCTGCTCACGGAGTATATGAGTCAGACGGAAGCTCTGCCCAACAATTTCCGTCAGCGTAACCGCATTGTGGCAGGTATGAGCGATGCCACCATTCTCGTGGAGAGTGCCTATAAGGGTGGGGGACTTATCACCTGTCGTATCGCTCAGGAATACGGCCGCGACGTCTATGCTTTCCCTGGTGCTGTGGGGATGTCTGCCAGCGAGGGTTGTAACAAGATTATCCGTAACAACATGGCCGCTCTTATCACCTCTGCTGACGACTTTGTGGAGTCTATGGGGTGGCAGACCGTCGCCATGCAACCTGAAGCTGTCGAGCGTCAGCTGTTTCCTGATCTTACTGCTGATGAACAGCGCATTGTCGACCTGCTGCAGCAGACCAACGACCTGCAGTTGAACATGCTTAGTGTTCGTACCAATATTGCTATCGGTCAACTCACTGCCTTGCTTTTCTCTTTGGAGATGAAGGGCGTTGTCAAACCATTGGCCGGCGGCACTTATCACCTGATTAAATAATATGCTATGAATGTACAGATAGAACCTACTTGGAAAGAGTACCTGCAACAGGAGTTTGAGAAGCCTTACTTCCAACAACTCACAGGTTCCGTGCGTCAGGAATACACCACCACGACCTGCTATCCGCCAGGTGCTTTGATATTCAACGCCTTCAACCTCTGTCCCTTCGATAAGGTAAAGGTGGTCATCATTGGTCAGGATCCCTACCACGAACCAGGTCAGGCGCATGGTTTGAGTTTCTCTGTGCAGGATGGCATACAGTTTCCGCCATCTTTGCAGAACATCTTTAAGGAGATACAGCAAGACTTAGGAACGCCTATTCCTCAGAGTGGCAATCTGACGCGTTGGGCAGAACAGGGAGTCTTGCTGCTCAACGCTACGCTGACAGTCCGTGCCCATCAAGCCAACAGTCATTCCATGCTGGGTTGGCAGACATTCACTGATGCCGCCATTCGTGCCCTTGCGACTTATCGCGAACACTTGGTCTATATGTTGTGGGGTGGCTATGCTCGTTCTAAGGCGTATATGATTGACAAGCAGCGTAACCTCGTGCTGGAGTCTGTCCATCCCTCACCACTTTCTGCTAATCGTGGTGGCTGGTTTGGTCAGCACCAGTTCTCCCGCTGCAATCAGTATCTTGAACAAAATGGATTAACCCCTATTGTATGGTAAAAAATATCCCACCAATACTGGAAGTTGGAGGTATCTTGATATCCTCTGAAATCATTACTGAGTGTTTCTGCTGTGACTACGAGAAGTGCAAAGGCATTTGTTGTGTAGAGGGCGATGCCGGTGCGCCAGTAACCCTCGACGAGATAGCAGCCATAGAAGATTGTCTCGATACCGTATGGTCCGACCTTTCTGCCTCTGCCCAGAGTGTTATTGACAAGCAGGGTGTAGCCTATGCTGACCAGGATGGTGATATGGTTACCAGTATCGTGCGTGGTAAGGACTGTGTGTTTACCTGTTATGATGGCGACAACTGTCTGTGTGCCTTGGAGAAAGCCTATCGCAATGGTAAGACGCACTTCTGCAAACCCATCAGTTGCTCATTGTATCCCATCCGTGAGAAAAACTTTGGGAATAACCTGATAGGTCTGAACTACAACCGTTGGGATGTCTGCCGTGATGCCGTAGAAAAAGGGAAGGCGCTGGGCCTTCCCGTATATAAATTCTTAAAGGAACCACTTGTCCGCCGCTTTGGCGAGGCGTGGTATCAAGAGCTCTGCGAGGTTGCTAGCCTTTTCGATACTCCGAAGGACTGACGCCTACGTGTTCCTTGAAGTATTTGCCCAAGAACGATTGGTTGGGGAACTTCAGTTCCTCTGTAATCTCCTTAATGCTCTTGGGAGAGTTCTTTAGCAGTACGCGGATTTCCAACACCACATAACTATCAATCCACTCGTTAGGGGTACGCTTGCTCACGGTCTTTACTACCTCCGAAAGGTATTTGGCGGTGATGTCCAGTTGCTTGGCATACCAGCTTACGCGACGTTCTGTGCGGAAGTTCTCCTGTAGCAGTGCGATGAAACGGGCGAAGATGACATCTGCGCGACTCTGCTTCTTGGCAGAGCTCTGTTCAATGCGGTAGATGACACCCGACATGTCATAGAACATCGCCAGCAATAGTGCCTGCACCAGTTCTGTGCGGTAGTGGTGACTCTCGTCAGCCATCTTTCTGCGGATGGTCTCATAGTAGTTGCTGTAGGTCTGTTTCTCCTGGACAGTGAGGTGTACTACGGGATTGTTCATGGAGAACAGCAAGAGCGATGAGACGTTCTTGACGTTTTGTACAAAACCGTGATAGAACTGTGTACTCAGCATGATACACTGACATTCGAAGTCGCTCGATGACATGAAGTTGTCTACGATGTGACGCTCTGAGATGAAGAGCAGGTCACCAGGCATGACAGACTGTTCGCGTGTGTCTATACTATAGGTGGCTTGTCCCTTACAGCACAGTGCCATGATGATGAAGTTCATGCGCTGAGGCTCTCTAGAGATGTGTGCACGAGCTATTTGTGTGGTCAGTGCCAGACCATCGTTCAGAAACAGAGCATCGCCCCATTTACGGGCCTGCTCCAGTGTTGTGTCTATAATGTTGTTGTTTACCATGTCTTGATGGGCAATGTCTGCCCTGCTTTTATACTAAATGTTTTACTTTGATTATTATATTTTAAGGTGATAGTACCAGCTTTGCGTGCTTTCATTGTGGCTGAGCGTACGTAGCCACCCTTCCATTCGAAGCTGATCTCATAGCCGCCACGTGCACAGAGGCCGCTGACCTTACCTTCGCTCCATGCTGTTGGACAGGCGGGCAAGAGTTCTATGGTTGCTTTGCCATTGGCATACGTCGACTGCATCAGCATTTCGCAGACGCCTGCCGTACCTCCGAAGTTACCGTCAATCTGGAAGGGTGGGTGAGCGTCCATCAGGTTGGGATAGGTGCCACCGCCATTGACATAGTTGGGGGAACCGCCTTTTTCTGGTTCCACGGGTGTCAGCAGTTTGCGATATATTTGGTAGGCCTTCTCTCCGTTCTTCAGTCGGGCCCACAGGTTGATGCGCCAGCCTGTTGACCACCCCGTCGTTTCGTCACCTTTCTGGATGAGGGTCTGCTCACACGCCTTTAAGAGGTGAGAGGTGAGAGGTGAGGGGTGAGAGGTCAGATGAGAGCCAGGATACAGTCCTATCAAGTGGCTCTGGTGGCGATGTGTGGGGTCTGGGTCTTTCCAGTCGTAGTACCACTCGTTCAGGTCACCGTCCTTGCCGATGGTATAGGGGTGCAAGCGCTGCAAGGCCTTCTGATAGGCAGTGACGTTGTCGCCGCAGGTTTTGCCTGCAGCAATAACGCTGAGCAGCAGTTCGCGGATGATGGCGAGGTCGGCAGTACCGCCATAGCAGGTCACCCCTCGATAACCATAGTCAGTGATATATACATTCTCGGGTGATGTCGACGGAGCGGTGATGAGTTCACCAGGGTGCTTGGGGTTCTCTATCAACCACTGCAGACAGAAGTCGGCAGCACCCTTCATCAGCGGGTATGCAACGTTTCTGAGGTAGTTTTTGTCCTGCGTAAACTGGTAACGCTCCCACAGCGTCTCTACGAGCCATGCACCACCCATATTCCAGCAGCTCCACATCGGGCTCTCTCTGTTCTCACCTACTGGATTGGTCATCGCCCACAGGTCGCTGTTATGACTGGCACACCAGCCCTTGTTGATGCCATAAAAGTTCTTGGCGGTATAGCGACCGTTCTCTGCTAGTGCACTAACAAAGCCATTCAAGGGCTCAGCCATCTCTGCCAGGTTGGTCACGAAGGCTGGCCAGTAGTTCTCCTCCAGATTGATATTCATGGTATAGTTACCACGCCAGGGCGACCATAGATGGGGTGTCCATAGTCCTTGCAGATTGGCAGGAACACCCTTGGTCCTAGACGAGCTGATGAGCAGGTAGCGACCATATTGGAAGTAGAGTGTCTCCAGATAGGGTGCATTCAGGTTTTCCTTCAGCAGGCGGTCGGTAGGCACATCCAGTGCGTCGTCATTTTGTGACGACGACCCCAACCGCAGTTGTACCCTGTCGTAATATTGGCGGTAGTCACTGACATGGCGCTGCAGGAAGTCCTGGTATGTGTAGTTCTTCGTGTGCCAGATGTCGTCAAGGGCCTTCTCCAGATAGGGGGCTCCTTCACGCACGGGATGGTGGTCGAAGCCGTTATAGCTAGTGCGGTTCACGATGTATATCACCACCTCCTGGGCATCGCGGATAGTCAGCGAACTGTCGCTGGACATGATGGTGCCGCCTTGGTTGGTGGCTTGCAGGATGGTGCAGAAGTGTACGCTCTCCATAGGGTCGCCTACGGCATGTCCCGTTTGTGTCAGTTGGTTGCCCTTGGCTTTCACCTTGTGGGGCACTTGTGCCGTCAGCGAGAGGCGGATGTTCACCTGTCCTGTCAGTCGGATGGCGATGAGGCTGTCAGGGACGGAGGCGAAGTAAGTGCGCGTGACGGTTTTTCCGTCACGACAAAAATGGTCGCTGACCACTGCCGAGTCTAGGCTCAGTGTGCGCCGATAGCCACTAATACTGCCTTTGTTCAGGTCTTCTATCAGCAGTGTGCCTAGTGGTTGGTAGTATGCCGAGTTGTGTCCCTCCACATGCAGCTGCAGCGAGTCTGCCCTCGCATAGTTCTCTTTGAATAAGGCCTCCCTGATCTTGGGTATCCACTGGGCAGCGCCAGTACCCTCATAGCGGTCTACGGGCTTTCCAGTCCATAGCGTGATGTCGTTCAGGTAGACGATACAGCTGTCTGTGCCACCATACACCAAAGCACCCAGTCGGCCGTTACCAATGGGCAACGACTCCTCGAAATATTGCGCTGGGCGGTCATACCACAGGCGCATCGGTGGATTCTTTTGGGCGTGGCACAAGGCACTTAAAAACAATGCTGCCACGAGAACAAGCTGTTTCATGACCGCAAAGATACTGCAAATTGTTCGAAAAACCAAAAATAATGTACGCTTTTCCGATTGTATAACTTTATTTCACTTTCGTAACTAGCTTATTAGGATTAAGGGGTTCAGTCCCCATGAGTCCTTTTGACAAGAAAAGGATGGGAAGTCTTGGCTGTTTGCGGAAAAAGGTGTACCTTTGCTGCCGATTACACGAACATGAAACGGAAGTTGTTGTTAGCTGTTGTTTGCTGGCTGTTTGTGCTGGGTTGTCAAGCGCAGGACAAGAAGCGGCAGGAGGTGGACATGGACAGTCCGACCTTCGTACCCACTGTGCGGGTGGGGAAAGTGCTGGAAGACGGTGACAGCATTCAGTATATGGAGATGAACAACGTCTACGTGTTCCCTCCCGTGACGTTCAGTAGCAAGAAACAGCAGGGCGCCTACATGCGACTGGTGAAGAACGTGAAGACGGTGCTGCCCATTGCCAAGGAGGCGCGTATGATCATGATGGAAACGGCGGCCTATCTGGAGACGTTGCCTACCAAGCAGGCCCGTGAGGAGCATATGAAGAGGGTGGAGAAGAGTGTCATGCAGGAGTATAAGCCACGCATGAAGAAACTGACATACTCGCAGGGCAAGCTACTCATCAAGCTGATATACCGCGAGAGCCACTCGTCGGGCTATGAGCTGGTGCAGGCCTTCCTGGGACCCGTGAAGGCTGGTTTCTACCAGGCCTTCGCCTGGGCCTTCGGCGCATCGCTGAAGAAGGAGTACGACCCTGAGGGCGTAGACCGCCTGACAGAGCGCGTGGTGCTGATGGTGGAAGCAGGACAATTGTAGTTAAGAGTTAAAAGTTAAGAATTAAGAGTGAAAAATATTTGGTATATAGTCGTTGCGATGCTGCTGGTAGCTTGCGGCACGACGAAGAAGAGTCAGAGTGAGGAGCAGAAGGCGGTGAGCGTCATGTTCAATGCCGATTCGGCCTATGCGTTCTGTGCGGCACAGTGTCAGTACGGCCCACGCACGATGAATAGTGAGGCACATGAGAAGTGTGGCGAGTGGATTGCGGAGAAGTTCCGCCATTATGGCTGCGAGGTAGAGCTGCAGAGGGCTGACCTGAAGGGCTACGACGGCACCATCTTGAAGAGCACCAACATCATTGCCAAGAGCCAGAAGCAGACAACAGGCCCTCGCATCCTGATCTGTGCCCACTGGGACAGCCGCCCTTGGGCAGACAACGACCCAGACTCTGCCAATTGGCACAAGCCTGTGATGGCTGCCAACGATGGCGCCTCGGGGGTTGCTGTGATGCTGGAGATAGCCCGTCTGCTACAAGAGAACGACTCGGCCAGCATGGCTGTCGACTTTATCTGCTTTGATGCGGAAGACTGGGGCATACCACAATGGGAGAACGATGGCGATGCAGACTCGTGGGCACTGGGTGCCCAGTACTGGGCAGAGCAATGTCCTAAGTCCATAGCCAACAGCTACCAGTACGGCATCTTGCTCGACATGGTGGGTGGACAGAGTGCCCGCTTCTATCGCGAATACTTCTCGATGAAGTATGCCCGCAACATCGTGGAGAAGGTGTGGCAGGCCGCCCAGGCAGCAGGCTACGGCAGCTACTTCCCCGCAAAGGATGGCGGTGGCGTGACGGACGACCATATACCTGTCAACGAGAAGGCAGGAATTCCGTGTATCGACATCATCAACCACTATCCGGACTGTGAGCAGAGTAGCTTCGGCCCCACGTGGCACACCATCAGCGACGACATGCAGCATATTGACAAGAATACGCTGCAGGCCGTCGGACAGACGTTGATACAAGTAATATTCAGCTAAGCGCGACTTTGTTGCACAAGGCGCATGACGCGCAGGAAGTTGCCACCCCAGAGCTTCTGGATGTCAGCTTCCGAGAATTTCCTTTTGAGTAATTCGCGGGTGTAGTTCAGCAACTCTGCTGAACTGGCCAGACCACGGATGCCGCCATCGCCGTCGAAGTCGGTACCCAGTCCTACATGGTCGATGCCCATCACCTCGATGGCATGCTCCAAGTGGCGCATGGCATCGTCGAGGGTGGCATCGCCGTCCTTCACCAGGAAGCCATGATAGAGCGTGACCTGCATGACACCACCATGCTGGGCGAGGGCCCGCATCTGATTGTCCGTGAGGTTGCGTGGGTGGTCGCAGAGTGCACGGCAACTGCTATGGCTGCACACGATGGGTGTGCTGCTGAGCGACAGGGCGTCGTAGAAGCTCTCCTCGCCAGCATGGCTGAGGTCGACCATGATGCCTAGGCGGTTCATCTCGCTGATGACCTCGCGACCAAAGGCGCTGACGCCATGGTGGCGGTGCTCGCCACGTGCGCTGTCGCAGATGTCGTTGTCGCCATTGTGGCACAGCGTCATATAGACGATGCCACGCTGGGCGAAGTGGCGCAGGTTGTCGAGGCTGCCCTCGAGGGCATGGCCGTTCTCTATGCCGAGCATGATGCTCTTTCTGCCCTGGTGCTTGTGCTGCCACAGGTCGTCGGGCGTACGGGCGATGGCGACATGCTCGCTATGCTTGGCGACGATGGCCTCTATCTTGTCGAAGATGTCGTCAGTATATTGCTTGGGATGCTCGTCAAGCGGCATGGTCTGCGGTAGATAGGCCACCATGATGGTGGCGTCCTGATGACCCTCGGCCATCTTGTGCAGGTCGACAAGGAGCTTGGGGTCGCGCGTGCCGAAGTCGACATGCTGTGGGAAGAACATGGGCGTGTCGCAGTGGGTGTCGAGGGTCAGCACCCGACGATGGGTGTCGCAGGTCTGACGATACTGCATGGCCTCGCCCACTAACCAGCTGAAAATGGGTCCCCCATTTTCTAAGCACTCCGGATGCCACTGCACACCCAGTATCGACTTATACTCCGTACTCTCCATGGCCTCGATGATGCCATCGTCAGAGCGGGCGGTGACGCGGAAGCGAGGGCCAGCGTCGTCGACAGCCTGGTGGTGGAAGGAGTTGACTTCCAAAGTGAAGAGTGAAGAGTGAAGAGTGAAGAGTTTGCTACCGCTATAGATGTTATAGAGGAGGGAGTCCTTTTCTACAGTGACACTATGGGTGGCTACATGGCGTGCCTCTTCTTGCGAGTGGTTGTGCTGCCAGATGTCGCTGATGTCCTGACGGACATGGCCACCCAGCACCATGGCCAGCGTCTGGATGCCACGACAGATGCCAAGGATGGGCAGCTGCCGATTGTAGGCCAGCTGGGTGATAAACAACTCGGGCAGGTCGCGCTCTTCATTGATGGTGCCCAGCAGCGGACAGGGCTCTTCGCCCACATAGTGCGGGTCATAGTCGGCACCACCGCTGAGGATGAGGCCGTCGAGGTGTTCCAGGGTGTTGATGATGA
This sequence comes from uncultured Bacteroidales bacterium, assembly GCA_902800925.1. Taxonomy (GTDB): domain Bacteria; phylum Bacteroidota; class Bacteroidia; order Bacteroidales; family Bacteroidaceae; genus Prevotella. Next base: position 20,732 of record CADCGD010000028.1, read on the forward strand.
CACTGGTATCGCTCAAGGGCGGTATGATGACGGGTACACCGCCAGCGCGCACGACTGACTTGTAGTAGCCCTCGGCCAGCTTACAGGTAAGTTCACCATAGTTGCCCGTTATGCCAATGACGGGTTTGTGCGGAGCTTCTGGAAAGGCAGCATAGGCCGACGCAACGAGTTGCGACTGCCAATCAAAAGGATTTGTAGTCATCTGATTCTGTTAGTCTTCGAAATGTACGGGGATATCGCGCTTGATGCTCTGCTCCAGGGAGATGAGCGTCTCGGTAGCCACTACGCCAGGGATGTCCTGCAGACGTCCGTTCAACAGGTGCATGAGCTGCTCGTTGTCGCGGGCATAGAGCTTGACCATCATGGTGTAGGGGCCTGTGGTGAAGTGACACTCTACGACTTCGGGGATATGGCGCAGGCACTCTACCACGTCCTTGTACATGGAACCACGCTCCAGCGTGATGCCCACATAGGTACAGGTGGAATAGCCCAGACTCTTGGGGTTTACGTCAAAGCCGCTGCCCATGATGACACCGTTCTCAATGAGGTGCTGTACACGTTGATGGATGGCGGCACGTGACACGTTGCACTCTGCTGCCACATCCTTGAAAGGAATGCGCGCATTCTGTGACAGAATGTTCAGGATTTTCTTGTCGAGATTGTCAATTTTATCCATAGTATAGTGGTTGTTGATATCGTTTACTTACAAAAAGTAAGCAAAAGTACATAATAATATTGAAACATGCAACATTTTGCGAAGAAAAAATGCAAAAAAGCATGCTTTTTGCTGACAAACGGCTATTTAGCGTTTGCGAATGAGCGTCAGACCATCGCGTAAGGGCAGGATGACCTGTTCGACACGGGCGTCGTGAGTGAGGAAGTCGTTGAAGGTCTCGATGCCCTTGGTTTGTGGGTCGCGATCGTAGGCATGGTCGACGACATGGCCGTCCCATAGCGTGTTGTCGGCAAGGATGAAACCACCTGGGCGCAGGATGGAGAGCACCATCTCGTAGGTCTCGCGGTAGGTGCGCTTGTCGCCATCGATGAACGCCATGTCGAAGGTGACACCCAGACGGGGTGCCTCAGTGATGGCGTCGCCAATGATGAACGACACCTTGTCAGCAACAGGCGACCCCTCAATCCACGGACGGGTGAAGTCCTCCTGTTCGTCATTGATCTCGAAGGTGTAGAGGTGTCCGTCGGCATCCAGTCCCTCAGCCATGCAGAGCGCGGAATAGCCACTGAAGGTGCCCACCTCGAGGATGTTCTTGGGACGAATCATCTGCACCAGCATCTTCAGCAGACGGCCCTGCAGATGGCCTGACGCCATGCGGCCGTGCAGCATGTGGATGTTGGTGGCACGCCAGAGCTTATACAAGTATTCGGGCTCTGGCTCAATATGATTCAAGATGTACTCATCGACAGTCACTGTTCACTATTCAATCTTCACTGTTCACTAGCCCGAAGGGCGCTTATCGCCAAGCGATAGCTGTCGAGTCCGAAGCCACAGATGACACCTTTGCAGGCAGCAGAGATCATGGAGTGGTGGCGGAACTCCTCGCGCTGGTGGACATTGGAGATGTGTACCTCGATGACGGGAGTCTTCAGCGAGCGGATGCAGTCGTGCAGGGCTACTGAGGTGTGGGTGTAGGCACCAGCATTGAGCACAATGCCGTCGTACGAGAAGCCTACCTCCTGCATCTTGTTGATGAGCTCTCCTTCGATATTGCTCTGGAAGTACTCGATGTCGATAGTGGGGTATTGCTGCTTCAGCTGAGGCAGGTACTGCTCGAAAGATGACGAGCCATAGATGCCTGGTTCGCGGACGCCAAGCAAGTTGAGGTTAGGACCATTGACGATTAAAATTTTCATATTTCAAAAATAATGATTATCTTTGCCGCCACAAAGGTACGAATAAGTGAATAAAAAGCCAAATTAATTTGAGCTTTTTTGAACGAGAGTACCTTCGATGAAATCAAAGGTAAGAAAAAGTATGGAAACAAGCAAGAAAACGTCCACAAATATCGTTCGTGCCTATCAGCGATACCTGAAACTGCAGCGTGGCTACTCGCCGAATACGCTGGATGCCTATGTCCGCGACCTGCAGAAACTACTGGACTATCTGGGACAGGAGGGCAAGCATCCGTTGGAGGTGGAGCTGACCGACCTGCAGCACTTTGCCGCAGGACTGCATGACATCGGTATCCATCCGCGTTCGCAGTGTCGCATACTCAGTGGTGTGCGCTCCTTCTATCGTTTCCTTCAGCTGGACGGTTATCGTGAAGACGATCCTACGGAACTGTTGGAGTCGCCCGTCTTAGGACACCACTTGCCTGAGGTGTTGACACCCGATGAGGTGGATGCCTTGGAGGCCAGCATCGACCTATCCAAATGGGAGGGTCATCGCAATCGTGCCATCATCGAGGTGCTGTTCTCTTGTGGCTTGCGCGTTTCGGAACTGGTAAACCTGAAGCTGACCAATCTCTATAAGGAGGAACAGTATGTGCGTGTGATGGGTAAGGGTAGCAAGGAGCGTCTGGTGCCCATCTCGCCCAAGGCCCTCAAGGAGCTAGAGTGGTGGTTTGACGATCGTAACCACATGACCATCAAACCTGGCGAGGAAGACTATGTATTTCTGAATCGTCGTGGCGCACACCTCACACGTACCATGATACTTATCATGATCAAGCAGCAAGCAGCGGAGGCGGGCATCACCAAGACCATCTCGCCCCATACGTTGCGCCACTCGTTTGCTACGGCACTGTTGGAAGGTGGTGCTGACCTGCGTGCCATCCAGGTGATGCTGGGACATGAGAATATCGGTACGACGGAGATCTATACGCACATCGACATGTCGACGCTGCGCAAGCAGATACTAGAACATCACCCTCGCAATATGCGAAAGGGCCTCTAGCAGTCGGCTGCGTGGACAGGCAAGATTGATGCGGAGATAGCCTTTGCCACTCTGTGGACCATACATCGTACCAGGATTCACCCACACCTTTGCTTTCTCAAGGATGTCGTCACAGTAGGCTGCTACACTGTCGCAGCAAAGGGAGACATCGACCCATGCCAGGTAGGTACCCTCCATAGGCATGACTTTCCATTGGGGCAGGTGCTTTGCGACGAAATCGCAAAGCGCGGTGTAGTTGTCCCACAGGTACTCGTTGAGCTCGTCGAGCCACTGTTCGCTGTCGTTATAGGCAGCGATAAGCGCGACAGGCCCGAAGGGGTTGACGTCGCACACCTCGTTGATGTTGATGGTGCGGTTGATGCGACGACGCGTAGCAGGGTCGCTACAGATGATGTTGGCAATCTGCAGGCCAGCGGTATTGAACGACTTCGACGGAGAGTTGAGGATGATGGCGTCAGCATCGACGGTAGCCATCGGTACCAAGGTGTTGCCTGGCATGATGAGCTCGCCATGGATCTCGTCGCTGACGATGCGCACCTGGTGGCGACGACAGATGTCGCTCATCAACTGTAGCTCGTCGCGATGCCACACACGACCTGTGGGGTTGTGGGGATTGCAGAGCAGGAAGATGGTGGTCTTCTCGTCGGCACAGCGTGTTTCGAAATCCTCCCAGTCGACCTCAAAACGGTTACTGTGGCCATTGTATTGCAGCACGCTCTCGCTGACCTCACAGCCGCTATTGCGGATGCTGCTGAAGAAACAGTTGTAGTCGGGACTGAGCATGACAACCTTCTCGCCAGGCATGGTGAGAGCTTGCAGGGTGCAGGAGATGGCAGGGACAACGCCGATAGTATATAATATATGTTCACGTGCGATGGTCCATCCGTGACGTCTCTGAAACCAGTTGATGATGGCCTCGTAGTAGTCGTCGCCCACCAGCGTATAGGCGTAGATGGGGTGCTCAGCACGTTTGCGCACGGCCTCTTGGATGGCTGGTGCTACAGCAAAATCCATGTCGGCTACCCACAAGGGAATAACATCGGCATTGGGCATTTCATCCCACTTGACACAGCCCGTGTCACGTCGCTCTATGATTTCGTCAAAGTTGTATTTCATTTCTTTCGATGTTTCGATATTCGAAGTTTCGTTATCTCGATGTTTCGAAGTTTCGACATTATCCATTGAATTGCCTTTCCTCAATGATACAGTCGTTAGGCTCCCTGACATACTCATCGAGGGTGACAGACCCTATGGAGTCTGCAACGATATGACCACTGCTTGGGTTCTTGATATGTTCGATGTGTCCATGGATGTCGGCTTGGACGGTGCTGTACTCAAAGACACGGTCGCAGGCCTTGTCGAAGGTGCAGTTCTCGAGAATCAAATTATCGGCATAGCATAGCAGCTGCTCGCCAGCCAGCTGACAGTTGATCAGACGGACATTCTTGGAGTGCCATGCCAGGTACTCACCATCGAGCACGGAGTCGTAAATGGTAATGTTCTCACACTCCCAGAAGGAGTCCTTGGTGACGATGTTGGCATGGTGGATCTCTACGTTCTGGCAGTACTGGAAGACATATTTGGCGTCGCTCTCCAAATGGTCTACATAGATGTTCTTAGAGAACATGAAAGGGTAGGTGCCCCCATGCAACTTGACATTCTTGAGGCGCAGACCGTCCACCTTCCAGAAGGTCTCGTCGGCATCCATGATCTCTACATCCTCCAGCTCCACGTTCTTCATCTCGCGGAAGAACTTAGGACCATCGATGCGACAACGGCGCATCACGAGGTCGTTGGTGTACCAGATGGCTGAGCGTGAACCCTCAGCAAAGTAGCAGTCTTCTATCAAGGCGCCATCGACGTGCCACCAAGGGTATTTGCCATAGAAACGGCAGTTAGCTGCCTCCATGCGCTGACACTGTTTGATGCCCGACTCTCCATCGGTGATGGTGATGTTCTCCAGACGGGTGTCGTGAAGTCCGAATAGTGGGCGCTCGCCACCAACCTCTTTATTCTTTATAACTTTCATCAATTTGTAGTTTTGAATGTAACTGTTAGTTTGTTCTGTTGCTTATCTGTTTGCAAATTTAGGCAAAAGATTCAAGAAAACAAAGAAAGGAAAGACTTTTTAAGGAAAAAGCGTGTGGAGTGAAAAATAATTTGTAACTTTGCAGTCGACTAACAAAAAAGGCATTAAACCTTCGACTATATGCAATACAGAGAATTAGGACGTACAGGGATGAAGATATCCCACTTGAGCTTTGGCGCCTCGTCGCTGGGCAGTGTTTTCCGTGAGACTAACGAGCGTGACAGCTTTGCAGCTGTTGAGGCTGCTATTGAGGGTGGCATCAACTTCATCGATGTCAGTCCGTACTATGGCCACTACAAGGCTGAGACCGTGTTGGGTAAGGCTTTACGCAACATTCCAAGAGACAAATACTATTTGAGCACCAAGGTGGGTCGCTACGGTAAGGATGGCGTGAATACGTGGGACTACTCCGCGAAGCGTGTTACCGACAGTGTGTACGAGAGCATGGAGCGTCTGGGCATAGAGTACATTGACTTAATCAATGTGCATGATATCGAGTTTCAGGCTGCACTGCCGGGTGGCCTGCAGTTAGTAGTCGACGAAACACTACCGGCACTCTGCGAACTGAAGGCAAAGGGTGTCGTGGGTCATGTGGGCATCACCGACCTGCAGCTACCGAACCTGAAGTGGGTCATTGAGCATTGTGAGAAGGGTACCGTGGAGAGCATCCTGAACTTCTGTCACTATACGTTGAATGACGATGCACTGGAAGACTATCTCGTATTCTTCGAGCAAGAGGGCATTGGTGTCATCAATGCCTCACCACTCAGCATGGGACTGTTGTCTCAGCGTGGTGTACCTGCCTGGCATCCTGCTCCGAAACCACTGGTGGCGGTCTGTCATGAGGCTGCTGAATACTGTGCATCCAAGGGGTATCCTATTGAGAAGTTGGCCGTGCAATATAGCGTCAGCAATCCCCGCATTGCCTCAACATTGTTCTCGTCGGCCAATCCCGACAATGTGCGTCGTAATATCGAGTGGGCAAACAGCGAACCCGATTGGGATCTGGTGCGTAAAGTAAAGGAAATCATTGGCGACCAACAGCGTGTAACATGGGCAAACTCATAATCGATGCACATAGTCACCTGTGGCTGAAGCAGAATACGACGGTTGATGGCAAGCGCATCCTGTCCCTGAAGAACGGTCGTAGCATCTTCATGGACGAGGAGGTGCAGATGTTGCCACCGTTTATGATTGACGGACAGAACACTGCTGAGGTGTTCCTCTCGAACATGAACTATGCACAGGTAGGTGCTGCTGTGGTGGTGCAAGAGGTCATCGATGGCAACCAAAATGACTACCTTGCTGATGTACAGCGTCGCTATCCCGACCGTTTCTTCTGTATGGGCATGGCGTGGAACGTTGATGAGGCACAGCGTGTCATCGATGCTGGTCTGAAAGGTATTGCCTTCCCTGGTCATCGCATGCACGAACCGTTGCAGACACTGATGCCTGTCTTCAAACTGATGGAACAAGAGGGTCTGGTGCTGTCGATGTGCTTGGCTGATGACGAGGCACAGGTGGCACAGATGGCTGAGGTGATACAGGAGTGTCCGCAGTTGAAGGTGGCCATCGGTCATTTCGGCATGCCTACCACCGCATCGTTCCGCAGTCAGGTGTTGTTGGCTCGTGAGGGCGACAACGTCATGGTGGAGTCGGGTGGTATCACGTGGCTGTATAATCCTGAGTTCTATCCCTTCCCCACGGCTGTGCGCCGCATTCGTGAGGCTGCCGACTTGGTAGGGTGGAATCGACTGATGTGGGGTTCGGACTATCCACGTACCATTACCGCCATTACCTACCGTATGTCATACGACTTTGTCGAGAAGTCTGCTGAACTGACGGACGAGAACAAACGTCTGTTCCTGGGCGAGAATGCCCAGCGCTTCTATGGCTTCGAGAATCTTCCAGAATTACCGTATATTAAAAATATGTCAGAATGAAAGCTATCTATCCTAGTTAACTTCGCTGACTGATAATTTCTTCGCGCGTACATTATTATATTATTCACATAAAACCAATTAAGCTATGAGTGAGAATAACAACAATAAGAATCAATTGCAGGTAGAGCTTCCTCAGGAGGTTGCTCAGGGTGAGTATGCTAACTTTGCTATCATTACCCACTCCAGTTCTGATTTCATCATCGATTTTGCCCGTGTACTGCCCGGTCTTCCCAAGGCACAGGTGAAGAGTCGTGTCATCCTGGCCCCCGAACACGCCAAGCGCTTGCTGGCTGCCCTGCAAGAAAATATCGTTCGTTACGAGCGTGAGTTTGGTGCCATCAAAATACCTAATAAGGAGTCTAGAACGATAGCTCCTTTCCCTGTTGGACAAGAGAATTAAGTACTAAGAAGCCGACATTTACAGGCTAATTATTGTTAAAACGCTTATTTAATGTTAAAAAACATTAGGTAAGCGTCTTTTTAACTCTTATATATTAGGTGGATTTAGGAAAAGTTAGTACCTTTGCAGCCCAAAAGCGCCCTGTGTGCGAGGTGTATATGTGGGCGTGTATGATCAAGTGGAATATAACACAACAAATATAATTCATTAAAAAACAAACAATTATGCCTACAATTTCACAATTGGTAAGAAAAGGCAGAAAGGTGCTCGTTG
>CADCGD010000028.1:28360-30342 GCA_902800925.1 uncultured Bacteroidales bacterium
AGAGGGACACAACTTGCAGGAGCACAGCATCGTGCTGGTTCGTGGCGGTCGTGTAAAGGACCTTCCCGGTGTACGTTATCACATCGTTCGTGGTACTCTGGATACCGCCGGTGTAGCAAGCCGTACTCAGCGTCGTTCTAAGTATGGTGCTAAGCGTCCTAAGGCTAAGAAGTAATAACCGGAGAGGGTTAGAAAGCCTTATAGGATTGTGAGCGATGGTTTTCCCATCGCTACCAAAACAAAAAAAGAAAAAATCCGTTTTGCTGGAGAATTGTTATAGACAGGTTGAGTAAATGCTCATGAGCGAGCGTTGAAGACGTTAGAAAAAACAGCCCCAAGCAGACATTAATTCAAACAACTAAAATGAGAAAAGCAAAACCAAAGAAGCGTGTGATCCTTCCCGATCCAGTCTTCAACGACAAGAAAGTGTCGAAGTTTGTGAACCACTTGATGTACGATGCAAGAAGTCCATTTCGTACGAGATTTTCTACAATGCACTCGAGACCGTTAAGGGTAAGATGCAGAACGAGGAGAAGTCAGCTCTGGAGATCTGGAAGCAGGCCCTCGACAACATCACTCCTCAGGTAGAGGTAAAGAGCCGCCGAATCGGTGGTGCTACTTTCCAGGTACCTACTGAGATTCGTCCCGACCGTAAGGAGAGCATCTCTATGAAGAACATGATCAGCTTCGCTCGCAAGCGTAGCGGTAAGTCTATGGCTGACAAGCTGGCTGCTGAAATCATGGACGCTTTCAACAACCAGGGTGGTGCCTTCAAGCGTAAGGAGGATATGCACCGCATGGCTGAGGCTAACCGTGCATTCGCTCACTTCCGTTTCTAATGGACTGGATGGCCCAGGAGCAGGAGCGTGGTATCACTATTACTTCTGCTGCTACCACTTGTAACTGGAAGTGGGGTGGTAAGGAGTACAAGATCAACCTGATCGATACTCCGGGACACGTAGACTTTACCGCTGAGGTAGAGCGTTCACTGCGTGTGCTCGACGGAGCTGTTGCTACTTACTCTGCTGCCGATGGTGTACAGCCTCAGTCTGAGACTGTTTGGCGCCAGGCTGACAAGTACAACGTACCCCGTATTGGTTACGTGAACAAGATGGACCGTTCAGGTGCTGACTTCTTCGAGACTGTTCAGCAGATGAAGGACATCCTCGGTGCTAACCCTGTTGTTATCCAGGTGCCCATCGGTGCTGAGGAGAACTTCAAGGGTTTGGTAGACCTCATCAAGATGAAGGCTATCCTGTGGCACGACGAGACCATGGGTGCTGAGTATGATGTTGAGGACATCCCCGCTGACCTGCAGGCAGAGTTCGATGCAGTGCACACCTATGCTGCTCGGTTCTTCTTATAAGAACAAGGGTGTTCAGCCCCTGCTTGATGCCGTTTGCGCTTTCCTGCCCGCTCCCGTTGACGTGGAGATGGTGATGGGTACCAACCCCAACACTGACGAGGAAGAGGGTCGCAAGCCCAGCGAGGACGAGCCCACTTCAGCTCTTGCCTTCAAGATCGCAACCGATCCTTACATGGGTCGTCTGGTATTCTTCCGCGTCTACTCTGGTAGCGTGAAGGCCGGTTCTTACGTTTACAACCCCCGTTCAGGCAAGAAGGAGCGTATCAGCCGTCTGTTCCAGATGAACTCTAACAAGGAAATTCCTATGGACTCTATCGACGCTGGTGATATCGGCGCAGGTGTAGGTTTCAAGGATATCCGTACTGGTGATACCCTCTGCGACGAGGAGAAGCCCATCGTACTGGAGTCTATGACCTTCCCCGACACTGTGATTTCTATCGCCGTAGAGCCTAAGTCACAGGCTGACGTTGCCAAGCTCGACAACGGTCTTGCTAAGCTGGCTGAGGAAGACCCCACCTTCACCGTTCGTACCGACGAGCAGAGTGGTCAGACCATTATCTCAGGTATGGGTGAGCTCCACCTCGACATCATCATCGACCGTCTGAAGCGTGAGTTC
>CADCGD010000029.1 GCA_902800925.1 uncultured Bacteroidales bacterium
AATCTTTTGAACTGTATACCATTTGTCTCATTCTTATAACGAGCCCAAAGGTATCATTTTCCCACTTCATGTGCAAGACGTCAAAATTGACAGTTTACAAGTTGTATAATATTTTTACTAATATATATAATATATATATTATATATATTAGTAATGTATAATTGAGGCGAAATATGGCTCTCAAAATAAACTGCCATCTGTACCAACTGTACCACTAGACAGCCTGGCGTGTCTTTTTGCGTGCCTTTTTGGCGATATTATTTGAAAGTCTCCTATAAATTTCGTAACTTTGCATTGTCAAAATCAAGGTAGTCTCACGGCGCCACGAGACAGCCTGATAGCGATGCGTATTAGCCTGATACGGCGCCATATCAGCCTGATACGGAGGCCAAATAAGCCTAAAAACAAGACGGAAACGAGATGAAAAGAAATTTTCCATAATTTCCCATCATTTCTTTCCAAAAACAAAAAAATTAACCAAAGTATTAACCATTAAAAAAATTACTAGTTATGCCAGTATTTTATCGTTTGCATCAGGACCAGTCGGTCGGAACTAAGAGAAGTGGAAAGTGGTATGCCCGCATGGTGCCCACGTCGTGCATCAACACTGGACGGCTTCGGCTCGTTCAAGATCGGCATCAACTGCAAGGGTGCCCGCTCGGCAAAGGCCTTCACCGTCAGCGACAACATCGAGGACCTGCACGTGGTGTTCACCCCTGAGCGCACCACCGACAATGCCGGCAACCGCGTGAAGCAGTTCCTGCAGGGAGCCACCTGCCAAGAGTTGCCCGACAACAAGGTTGTCAAGGAGGACGAGGAGCCCGAGCCTTAAACGACCACCCGGGAGTTTTTTGTTAAAAGACAACCGGGTGGGTTTTTATTAAAAAGACAACTAGGACAACTAAGGACAACTATAACAATAGCCTACGACGCAACCGCGTCTACGGAGTCCAAGAAAAATAATCATGGCGCAGCTAAAAAGTTGTTTAAGTTGTCTAAGTTGTCTTTAAAATAAAAAAGGATGCGCAGAAAAAAAGTTGTCTTTGTTGTCTAGGTTGTCGTTAAAAACAAAAGAAGTATTGTCGTTAAAAATAAAAGAAGTTGTAGTTAAAGAATAAGTTGTATTGAAGTATGAAGAACAAGGAGTTTTGGAAGACGGTGATTCACATCATTGTGACGATACTCACCGCACTGGGTACTACGCTGGGAGTAGCCAGCTGCATGTAAAGAGAAGAAAAAGACTCAGAAGGGTAAACCCCTCTGAGTCTTTATTTTTAACCCTAAACGATAAACAATTATCTGTCGGCTTCAGCAGCCTTGGTGCGGGGATCGTCCTCGCCATAGAGTCCGTAGTAGGCCTGGTAGCGGTTGTAACCCCAGTTAGACATCTGCTTGTCGGGGTCCAGCTCCTTAGCCTTGTCGAAAGCCTCGATGGCCTGCTTGTAGTAGTCCTTGCTCTTGGCACCATCCTCAGTGGTGGCAGCCAGTGAACTCAGACAGATGCCCAGGTAGGTGAAGACAACGGGGTTGTCGGGCTTAGCCTCAGCAGCCTTACGCAACCACTCGGCACCCTTCTCGGCATTGTTCTCACCCATAGCAAGGATACCCTTGTTGGCCAGTGCAACAAAGCTGGTGGGGAACTTAGCCAGGTGCTGGTCGAGCAGGTCGTTCTGGGCCTTACGGTCGCGCTGGCCATCGTACATGGTGTAGAGGGCATCGATGATGGCGTCGTTCTCAGGCTCTGCTGCATAGAGTTCCTTCAGTCTGTTGATGGCTGCTACGGTGTCAGCATGGTTGGTCAGATTGTGACGAATGTAGTAGAGCTGAGTAGCGTAAGCGTCCTTCACTTGAGAGGGGTCTTGCTTGGCAATAGCGATGTAGCGGTCGCCACGTGCATTGTCCTTAGCCTCGTAGGCATAGCGGCCAGCAAAGAGGGCAACCTGTCCGAAGTACTCCTTCTCGGCCTCGTGGTTCTGAGCATCGAAGAGCGGATTGGTACCAGAGTCAACAAATGCACCCCAATACTTCAGGGCCAAGTCCTTGGTCTCGCCGTGAGCCTGCTCCTGACCAATGTTCACCAGGTGTGAACGAACGGCCCAGATGCGGGCAGCATTCTTCTCAGCGAACTTAGGATCAATCTTACCCTTGGCATTGGGCAGCTGGTCGTATTTGTTACACTCGATAGCATCGTAGATGGCCTCGCAGATAGCATCAGCCAGTCCCAGGGTGTCGTAAGGCACAATCTCGTTGGCAGCACGACCCATCTGCATGCCCAGCTGATTCTCGGCAATGATAGATGTCTGCTTGACAACTTTGTTCATGGCGAGGTCTACCAGATGATTGTAAGCCTTGGCTTTCTCAGCGTCGTTGGCCATCTGACCAACATTCTGCTTCATCAGCTGAGCTGCCTCAGCATAGTTCTTTGACTTCATGACGGCCTTGAGGGCGTCGCTGTCACCGGCAAAGGCGGTAGCACTGGCTACCAGCATCATTGCCATCATCATCATTTTTTTCATAAGTCTTTAATTTTGGTTGTGAGTTTATTCTTCATTGTTCTCTATTGTTTCAGGGGCAGCAGCCGACTCGGGGAGTTCCTCATTCAGCACTTCAGCCTCTTCTACATCTTCTTCCTGACTGGACATCACCTTGCAGACGCTGGCGATGGTGTCGTTCTTCTTGGCGAGGTTGATGAGACGGACACCCTGGGTAGCACGACCCATGACGCGCACATCAGCGACCTTCAGACGGATGAGCACACCCGACTTGTTGATAATCATCAGGTCGTTCTCGTCGGTCACCACCTTGATGGCTACCAGACGACCAGTCTTCTCAGTGATGGCGAGTGTCTTCACACCCTTGGCACCACGGGCAGTCTTGCGGTAGTCCTCGACCTCAGAGCGCTTGCCATAGCCGTTCTCTGATACCACCATGATGGTCTCCGTCTGCGGGTCGTTGACACATACCATGCCTACCACCTCGTCGTCGCCACCATCGAGACGCATACCGATAACACCCGTAGAGACACGACCCATGGTGCGGACATCGTTCTCGTCGAAGCGTACGGCACGACCATTGCGGTTGGCCAGCAGGATTTCGTTGTGGCCATTGGTCAGACGAACGCCTACCACCTCGTCGCCCTCGTTGATATTGATGGCGCGCACACCAGCGGCACGCACGTTGCGATACTGGTCGAGACGGGTCTTCTTGATGATACCCTGCTTGGTGGCAAACATGACGTAGTGGGTCTTCAGGAACTCGTCATCGTTGAAGTTCTTGATGCGCAGTACGGCATTGATGGCATCGTCGGGCTCGATGTTGAGCATGTTCTGAATGGCACGACCCTTCGAGTTCTTGTCGCCCTCAGGAATCTCGTAGCACTTCTGCCAGTAGCAGCGACCCTTCTGTGTAAAGAATAATAAGGTGTTGTGCATGGTGGCAGGATAGATATACTCTGCGAAGTCATTGTCGCGATGGCGTGCAGCCTTAGAACCCATACCGCCACGACTCTGCTCGTGGAACTCGTCGAGATGGGTACGCTTGATGTAACCCATGTGGGAGATGGTGATGACCACAGGATCGTCGGGATAGAAGTCCTCGGCATTGAACTCGTGGTCGAAGGGGATAATCTCCGTACGACGTGCATCGCCATACTTCTCCTTCACCTCCTGCAGCTCGTCCTTCATAACCTGCTTGCAACGCTCGGGGTTGTTCAGGATTTCCTCCAAGTCGGCAATGAGCTTCATCAGGTCGTCATACTCCTGGTGCAGCTGGTCGACGCGCAGACCAGTGAGCTGGCTGAGACGCATATCGACGATAGCCTTTGACTGGAGTTCGTCCAGATTGAAGCGCTGCTCCAAGTTGCGCTGAGCATCGCTGGGAGTCTTACTATTACGAATAATGTGTACCACCTCGTCGATGTTGTTGACAGCGATGATCAATCCTTCGAGGATGTGGGCACGCTCCTGCGCTTTCTTCAGGTCGTACTTGGTGCGACGGATGGTCACATCGTGACGATGCTCAACGAAGTACTTGACGCACTCCTTGAGGTTGAGCAGACGGGGACGACCCTTGACCAGTGCGATGTTGTTGACAGAGAACGAGCTCTGCAGGGCTGTCATCTTGAACAGCTTGTTGAGCAGCACGTTGGCATTGGCATCGCGCTTGCAGTCGACGACGATACGCATGCCCTGACGGCCAGACTCATCGTTGACGTTGGCCACGCCCTCAATCTTGTGTTCGTTGGCGAGGTCGGCGATATATTTCACGAGGTCAGCCTTGTTGACGCCATAAGGAATCTCGGTAACGACAATCTTGTCGTGGGTCTCGGTAGACTCAATCTCAGCCTTGGCACGCATCACGATACGACCGCGACCAGTCTCGTAGGCGTCGCGCACACCCTGCAGACCATAGATGTAGGCTCCTGTGGGGAAGTCGGGACCAGGAATGAACTGCATCAGTCCATCGGTGTCGATATCGGGGTTGTCGATATAGGCACAGCAGCCGTCGATGACCTCACCCAAGTTGTGGGTGGGCATATTGGTAGCCATACCTACGGCAATACCGTTACCACCGTTTACCAGCAGGTTAGGAATCTTGGTAGGCATCACAGAGGGCTCTACCAAAGAGTCGTCGAAGTTGTTGACCATATCGACGGTGTCCTTCTCCAGGTCGTCCATGATGTGCTCACCCATCTTCGAGAGGCGACACTCGGTGTAACGCATGGCAGCCGGTGAGTCACCATCTACTGAACCGAAGTTACCCTGTCCGTCAACCAGCGTGTAGCGCATGTTCCACTCCTGGGCCATACGCACCAAAGCACCATATACGGAAGAGTCGCCGTGGGGGTGATACTTACCAAGTACCTCACCGACGACGCGGGCGCACTTCTTGTAGGGCTGGGTAGAAACGTTGTTGATACCCATCATACCATACAGGATGCGACGATGAACGGGTTTGAAACCGTCGCGAACATCAGGGAGGGCACGAGCCACAATCACCGACATCGAATAGTCGATGTAGGAGGACTTCATCTCTTCCTCAATGTTGATTTTTACAATTCTGTCGTTGTCAAATGTCTGATCCATTACTATATTTTACTATTTTACTATTTTACGATTTGCGATTTTACTATTTTACGATTTTACTATTTTACTATTTTACGATTTTACTATTTACAATTTCACGATTTTTGCGTTTAAGGGCATTTTTAAGCCCGCTGACGCGTTTTTACTATTTTTATAAACCGCACAAAGGTACGAACTTTCTGTCAAACGACGAAAGATTTAAACAAGTTTTAAGAGAATAATTGTGAATTCCTTAGTCTCTGTCGTCTAAAACGCGGAATTTGCTGCGACGACGCTCTAATTCTTCCTGGTCGAGGGTATAAGTCAGCGCCTCTACAGAGGAACTGCAACGGGCAACAACATGGCCAGTGACATCGACGACGACGCTACCTCCGATGTAGTGACACTTGGTGTCGTCGCCCACCCTGTTGACACCTACAAGATAGCTCTGGTTCTCAATGGCTCGTGCCTGGGTGAGCACTTGCCAGGCTTCTTGACGTGAGTCGGGCCAGTTGGCGACAATGATAATGGCATCGTATTCACGTCCTGTGGCATAACGGCTCCAACAGGGAAAGCGCAGGTCGTAGCAGGTCAGAATCAGCAGGCGCCAGCCTTCATACTCGACAATCAGGTGGTCGTTGCCTGGTGTGAAATACTGGTCTTCGTGACCATAAGAAAAAAGGTGGTGCTTGTCATAGTAAGAGGTCTGCCCTAGCCTTCCGTCGACAAAATAATGGCGATTGCGGAAGGTGCCGTCAGACAGATGGACAGCCACACTGCCGCTGATGGCACAATGATAGCGCTGGGCAGCATCCTGCATCCACGACAAGGCTGTGTTATTGTGTTCTTCGTGGGCAATATGGTGGGGCTCGGTGGCAAAGCCCGTGCTCCACATCTCTGGCAATACATAGAGGTCGCTGCCAGGGTTCTCGGCCATCATGCGCTCTGCGTTGTGGATATTCTCCTCTGGGTGAGCCCACTGGATGTCGGTTTGCAGCAACGTAACTCTCATGGCCTAGTATTCAATCAATTCCGTTGATAACTGTCCATCTAACGAGACAACGTGCTCGATGAGATAACAGCTGGCATCGCCAGGCGTGCACAGCGATACGTTGAAGTGCAGTCCTTTCTCGTCAGCATTGGAATATTCCATATTGTTCAGCACAGCCTGGTCGAAGAACTGGGCAGGAACACGCTGTTGGTACTGCTGCTTGCGGAAGTCGCGTGAGAAGAGCTGGTGGTCGCCCTGGAAGATACTCAGGTGGATGATGTTGTCATAATACACGTTCTCTACGTCCAATCCATCTTCGTTGAGCGTATGGCGCACCACCTTATACTTCGTGGGGTTGATGGCCACATAAAGGTGATAACGGTTGCCGTTGTAGCTCACCACCGTGTCTTTCTTCAGCACGTCCGTTAAAGAGAGAATCTGGGCCTTGTTCTTTTCAAAGGTCTCCTGTTCTTCTTCGCCATCGCCTTTCACCAGTTTGACCAGTTCGCCATCGCCCCCCTTGAACCACAACAGATGTCCTGTGTGTTTCTCGATGTGGTAGCGGGCAGAAGAACCGATGTACAGCGTGTCGTCGTAGACACGGAAATAGGCGGGCATACTGGTGGAATCGGGATAGTAGACCGAGTCGCCCCGCATTTGAAATACGAGGTTCTCGGTCTCTTCATCACTCCATATTCCCTGCAGCAACTGCTTGGCTTCCTGACTCTCAGGAAGCTGATCTGCTGTTTTCTGTCCGCATCCAACAAAGATGGCGAACGTTAGCACACATGTAATAATTAATCCGTTGTTCTTCTTCATTTACCAATACAATGATACTCAAAGCCGTTCTCGTCCATGTCCTCGGCGTCGAAGATGTTACGTCCGTCGATGACCAGCGGCTGGTGCATGGCTTTCTTGATGACGCCCCATGTAGGCAGGCGGAATTCCTTCCACTCTGTCAACAATAGCAGGGCATCGGCATCGAGCACAGCGTCGTACATGTCATTGCAATAGACTACGCTATCGCCAATGCGACGCTGACACTCCTTCATGGCAACAGGGTCGTAGGCACGCACCTTACAGCCAGCCTCCAACAACAGACCAATCATCACCAAGGCGGTAGACTCACGCATATCGTCAGTCTCAGGCTTGAACGACAGACCCCACATAGCGATGGTCTTGCCCTTCAGCGCCTCCTTGGAACCAAAGGCTTTGATAAGTTTCTCAAACAAAATCGTCTTCTGCTTCTCGTTGACACGTTCCACAGCTTTCAGCACCTCCATGGAATAGCCGTTCTGGTCGGCTGTCTTGATGAGGGCTTTCACGTCCTTGGGGAAGCAGCTTCCACCATAGCCACAGCCTGCATACAGGAACTTACGGCCAATACGCGTATCGGCACCGATACCTGCACGCACCATATTCACATCGGCACCTACGCGCTCGCAGAGGTTGGCAATGTCGTTCATGAACGAGATACGGGTGGCCAGCATCGAGTTAGCAGCATATTTCGTCATCTCAGCAGAAGGAATATCCATGAAGATGACGCGGAAGTTATTAATCAGGAAGGGTTTGTAGAGCTTCGTCAGCACCTTCTTGGCACGCTCAGACTCCACACCCACTACCACACGGTCGGGCGACATGAAGTCCTTGATGGCATTACCCTCTTTCAGGAACTCTGGGTTAGAGGCTACGTCGAACTCAAAGCCTTTCATGCCACGCTTCTCCAACTCTTCCTCAATGGTCTTGCGCACCTTGGCGGCAGTACCCACAGGTACCGTTGACTTGGTGACAACAACCAGATAGTTGTTCATGTGCTGACCAATGGTGCGAGCCACCTGCAGCACGTATTTCAAGTCGGCAGAACCATCCTCGTCGGGAGGGGTGCCAACAGCAGAGAAGACAATCTGTACATCGTCGAGAACGCTGGACAGGTCGGTGGTGAACTTCAGACGACCAGCAGCAACATTCTTTTTCACCAATTCATCGAGACCTGGCTCGAAAATGGGTATCTCACCATTCTTCAGACGCTCAATCTTCTGAGCGTCAACATCTACGCATGTTACATTAGCGCCAGTATCAGCAAAACATGTACCTGATACCAAGCCAACATAACCAGTTCCTACAATAGCTATATTCATAAATCTGATAATAAGTTGTTATTCAAACACTTCCGCATCGCGTAAGAAAGGCTGCACAAGATCTTTCTCGCTGGTCAGCACGTCCTTCGGATCAATAGGCCACTCGATACCCACGTCAGGATCGTTCCAACGAATGCCTGCCTCAGCCTGAGGAGCATAAACGTTATCTACCTTATAGGTGAAGATGGCTTCATCGCTGAGCACCAGGAAACCATGGGCGAAACCACGGGGAATGAAGAACTGGCGCTTGTTCTCGTCGCTCAATTCTGCCATCACATATTTACCAAAGGTGGGACTAGACTTGCGGATGTCTACGGCAACATCCAACACTTTACCCTTGATGACGCGTACCAGTTTGGCCTGCGAAAAGTCGCCCTTCTGATAATGCAAGCCACGCAAGACACCGTAGGAAGACTTCGATTCGTTGTCTTGAATAAAGTCAATCTTACCGATGTTTTTCTCAAACTCCTCCTTCTTCCAAGCTTCAAAGAAGTAGCCGCGCGCATCGTTAAATACGCGAGGTTCAATTACATACACTCCTTCGATAGCGGTTTTCTTGAACTCCATAGCAGTTATTTTGTCTATTTTCCTCTGCAAAAGTAGTAATAAAAAATGAGATTATGAAAGTTTTTTAGATATTTCGTCGATTTTTGTTTGTCATTTCCAAAAATTGTTGTAATTTTGCAACCGTGATAGAGTTACAAAAACATATAGAAATACTACTTCTGTCGAACGACTGCGTTATTGTTCCAGAATTCGGAGGTTTCATAACCCATGCTGAGTCAGCACGTTATGACGCATCCGATAGACTATTTCTTCCACCTTTGCGCACCTTGGGATTCAATCCTCAGTTGCGCATGAACGACTCTATATTAGTGCAGTCGTATGTCGAAGCCTATGACCTCTCCTACCCTGAAGCCCTGCGTCGTATCGAAAACGAGGTAGCCGAACTGAAGGAATGTCTGGAGAGCGAGGGGCACTATTATCTGGAGGATCTTGGCGAGTTGACCGTCAACCAAGAGGGCAACTATGAGTTTACGCCTTGCGAGTCAGGCATTCTCTCACCAGAACTCTACGGATTGGGCTCTTTCACCTTCAAGCGCTTAAAAGACAGTGGTTTTGCTGAGGAAGTCCGTCTTCCCCAAACCTTTGCTGAAGAGGTTGTCCTCCCACAGACCACTCACGAAGAACCGCAATTGATTGAATTCACTGACGACGACGATACTGACAACGCCATCAGCATTAAGATGTCGTGGGTGCGCAACGCCGTAGCGATTGCAGCTGCCGTAGTGGCCTTCTTCTTTATTGCCACGCCTGTCACCAACAGCGACTTGGGCACAGAGGCAATGAGTCACTTGCAGAACAGCATTCTCTATAAGCTCATTCCACAAGACACTACCCTGCCAGCTATTACGGCACCTGTTGTTGCCGAGACGGCAGCAAAACCAACAGTAGACAAGGATTCTAATGTAGAGGAGACTGCCGACGAGACTGTAGAAAAGCCAAAAGCTACCATCACCTATTGCATCATCGTAGCCAGTCAGGTCAAGCAATCCAATGCCGAGCAGTATGTTGAGAAACTGAAGAAGCAGGGGTACCCCGATGCCTACGTGTATATTAATAATAATGTTGTACGCGTAGTCAGTGGCGAGTTCGCTAGTGAGGCTGAGGCATATCGTGTGGTCAACAAGATGAACATGCAGGAGGAGTTCTACGAGGCCTGGGTATACAAGAAGGTTAATGGTTAACGGTTAATGGTTAATGGTTAACGGTTATTGGTTATAGATTAACGGTTAAAAATAATCCATGAAGCGCGTTCGATGCCCTAAGTGCGATAACTATATTATTTTTGACGAGACTCGTTATGAGGCTGGCCAGTCGTTGGTATTCAAGTGCGACCAGTGTGGTAAGGAGTTTGGCATCCGTATGGGTGTCAGCAAGTTACGTGAAACACAGAAGGAAGAGAATGCCAACAGTCAGGAGTCAACAGCCAACAGTCCATATGGCAGTATCGTTGTCATTGAGAACGTGTTCCACTACAAGCAGGTCATCCCCCTACAGATGGGCGACAATGTGATTGGCCGTTACCAGAAAGGCAACCCCATCAATACTGCTTTCGAGACAGTGGATCCCAGCGTGGACCTCAACCACTGTACCATTACCGTTTCACGCGACAAACGTGGTGGCCTGCGCTATACGCTAAAGGACAACAACAGCAATACCGGCACATTTGTAGGC
This sequence comes from uncultured Bacteroidales bacterium, assembly GCA_902800925.1. Classification (GTDB taxonomy): domain Bacteria; phylum Bacteroidota; class Bacteroidia; order Bacteroidales; family Bacteroidaceae; genus Prevotella. The sequence goes on from CADCGD010000029.1 coordinate 10,431, forward strand.
GACGTGGAACTATCGCCTCGCGAGCGTCGCGTCATAGAAGACGGAACACTATTCACGCTGGGGGCCACCAGCATCATCTTACACGGAGCCAACGCAGAGGAATAAACACTTCTTCCTTTTCTTTTCGGACATTATGAATGAACATAAAATTATCAATGACCCCGTTTTCGGATTTATTAAAATCAGAAGGGGCCTGCTCTATGATATTGTACAACACCCGTTGTTTCAGCGTTTGAACCGCATCGTACAACTGGGACTGGCCTCAGTGGTCTATCCTGGTGCCCGCCATACGCGTTTTCAGCACTCGCTAGGAGCCTTTCACCTGATGTCGGAAGCCGTGAAGTCGCTGACAGAGAAGGGTATCTACATCTTTGACTCGGAGGCTGAGGCCGTACAAGCAGCTATCCTCATGCACGACATTGGGCATGGCCCTTTCTCGCATGTCTTGGAGAACACGTTGATACACGGAATCTCGCACGAGGACATCTCGCTGCTGATGATGGAACAGATAAACAGTGACCTGAAAGGACAGCTGAACCTGGCGATAAGCATCTTCAAGGATGAATACCCTAACAAAATATTCCATCAACTAATATCCAGTCAACTGGACATGGACCGACTGGACTATCTGCGTCGCGACTCGTTCTATACAGGCGTTACAGAGGGCAACATCGGTAGTGCACGCATTATCAAGATGCTCAATGTGGCCGACGACCGACTGGTGGTCGACGCCAAAGGCATCTACTCTATAGAGAACTACCTGACAACACGTCGACTGATGTACTGGCAGGTGTATCTGCACAAGACCACTGTAGGTTACGAGAAGATTCTTGTCAATGCCCTGAATCGTGCCAAACAACTGGCCAGAGAGAGGCGCGAAGTGTTTGCTTCCCCTGCCCTGGCCTATTTTCTCCAGAACGACGTCGATGCACAATGGTTTGCTACCCATGAAGAGGCTCTGGCTATGTATGCCGAACTGGACGACTCGGACATCTGGAGTGCCTTGAAGGTATGGCGCCACCACGACGACAAGATCTTAGCCACGCTGGCCACTGATTTGGTGGATCGTCGTCTGTTCAAAGTGGAGGTTACCGAGGAGCCACCTACAGAGGAACATCTTAACGAAATTCGTCAGCAGATAGCCAAAAACATGGGCATCAGCGAGCAGGAAACACGTCACCTTATGTCGTTGACAGAGATAGGTAAAGACATGTACAATCCCGACGACGACAGCATTGGAATACTCTATAAGGACGGTACTGTTAAAGACATCGCCGAAGCATCGGAAATACTCAACGTACAACTGCTTTCGAAGAAAATACGTAAATATTACCTCTGCTATCAGCGAGTTTAGGCAAAAAAATTTGGTACTTAGCTGAGTTTTTTGTAACTTTGCAGCGTTTATTAAAACAAAATAGATACTATGGAGTTTACAGCCAAGCAAATTGCTGACATGATTAACGGTCGTGTTGAGGGCAATCCTGATGCCAAAATCAACACTTTTGCAAAGATTGAAGAAGGTAAGGAAGGAGCCATCTCGTTCCTCTCTAATCCGAAATATACCGCTTACATTTACGACACCAAGTCGAGCGTGGTGCTCATCAACGAGGATGTGGAACTGACACAGCCCGTAAGCTGCACACTTATCCGCGTACAAAATGCCTATGAGTGCGTTGCCAAACTGCTACAAATGTACGCCTCAATGATGCCCAAGAAGACGGGTATTGACCCGTTAGCCTTCGTCTCGAAGTCGGCAAAGATTGGTGAAAACGTATATATCGCTCCCTTTGCATATATTGGCGACAATGTAACCATTGGCGATGGCACACGCATCTTCCCCCACGTCACCATTTATGATGGTTGCAAGATTGGCAAGAACGTCACCATCCATGCTGGTAGCGTGATTGGTGCTGACGGTTTCGGTTTTGCTCCTAACCAGGAGGGCTATGATAAGATTCCGCAGATAGGTATCGTAGTCATAGAGGACGATGTGGAGATTGGTGCCAACACCTGCGTAGACCGTTCGACGATGGGCCAGACAATCATCCACAAGGGTGTGAAGCTGGATAATCTGATTCAGGTGGCCCACAACTGCGAAATCGGCGAGAACACCGTTATGTCTGCTCAGGTCGGCATGGCTGGCTCGACGAAGATTGGCGCTTGGTGTATGGTGGGTGGACAGGCTGGTTTCTCTGGCCATATCAAGATTGCCGACAAGACCTTCGTAGGTGCTCAGGCTGGTGTCATCAGCAACACCAAGGGCGATGGTGAACAGCTTATCGGTGCCCCTGCCGTGAACCCCAAGATGTACTTCAAGGCTCGTGCCCTCGATGCCAAGTTGCCTGACATGTACAAGGAGATTGCAGCCCTACGCAGGGAAATAGAAGAATTAAAGAAATCAAAATAAGACAAATACTATGAAACAGAAGACGCTGAAAGGTAGTTTTTCGCTGTTTGGCAAAGGACTGCACACGGGTCTGAATCTGACCGTTACCTTTAATCCGGCACCAGAGAATACTGGTTACAAGATTAAGCGCATAGACCTGGAAGGCGAACCCGTCATCGACGCCATCGCCGAAAACGTCATCGATACTCAGCGCGGTACTGTACTGGGTAAGGGCGATGCCCGCGTGTCGACAGTAGAGCACGGACTGGCAGCTCTCTACGCTCTGGGCATAGACAACTGTATGATTCAGGTCAACGGACCAGAGTTTCCTATTCTGGACGGTTCGGCCATTCAGTATATCCAGAAAATTAAGGAAGTAGGTACTGAAGAGCAAAATGCTCCCAAGGATTATTATATCATTCGTAAGAAGATTGAGGTAAAGGACGAGAATACAGGTTCATGTATTACCATTCTGCCTGACGACGAATTCTCGATTACTGCCATGTGTTCGTTCGAGTCGAAGATTATCAACTCGGAGTTTGCCACACTCGACAACATGGAGAACTTTGCCACCGAAATAGCTGCAGCACGCACCTTCGTCTTCGTTCGTGATATCGAGCCCCTGTTGCAGGCCAACCTCATTAAGGGTGGTGACTTGGACAATGCCATCGTCATCTACGAGCGTCAGACCACACAGGAACGCCTGGACTCACTGGCTGACATGTTGGGCGTAGAGCATCGCGATGCTACTGAATTGGGATACATCCAGCACAAGCCATTGGTGTGGGAGAACGAGTGCACACGCCATAAGCTGCTCGACGTCATTGGCGATATGGCGCTTATCGGCAAGCCCATCAAGGGTCGCATCATTGCTACCCGTCCTGGACACACTATCAACAACAAGTTTGCCCGTCAGATGCGCAAGGAAATTCGCAAGCACGAAATCCAGGCCCCCGTCTACGACCCCAATGAGGAGCCGGTGATGGACGTGAACCGCATCCGCGAATTGTTGCCTCACCGTTATCCCATGCAGTTGGTTGACAAAGTAATATCACTAGGAGCCAGTACCATTGTCGGCATCAAGAACGTAACCTCCAACGAGCCCTTCTTTCAGGGACACTTCCCTGAGGAGCCTGTCATGCCTGGCGTATTGCAGATTGAGGCAATGGCGCAGTGTGGAGGTCTGCTGGTGCTGAACACGCTGGAAGAGCCGGAGCGCTGGTCAACCTACTTTATGAAGATTGATGACGTCAAGTTCCGTCAGAAGGTTGTTCCTGGAGACACACTTATCTTTAAGGTCGACCTGCTGGCACCTGTTCGTCACGGCATTTCGTCGATGAAAGGCTATGTCTTCGTAGGCGACCACGTAGTTTCTGAGGCAACATTTACTGCTCAGATTGTCAAGAACAAATAAATTACTATATATTAATATTGTACGCGCATGAATCAGATACATCCACTGGCTGTCGTTGACCCTGAGGCAAAGATTGGCGATAACAACATTGTCGGTCCCTTCTGCGTCATCGATAAGAATGTTGTTATCGGCGACAACAATAAATTTCTGAACAATGTCACCATTCATTTTGGTGCCCGCATAGGTAACAATAACGAGTTCTTTCCAGGTGCCAGCATCTCCACCAAACCCCAGGATCTGAAGTTCCAGGGCGAGGAGACCACCTGCGAGATTGGCAACAACAACTCTATTCGCGAGAATGTCACCATCAGTCGCGGTACGGCTTCAAAGGGAAAGACTGTTATCGGCAACGGCAACCTGCTGATGGAGAATATGCACATCGGTCACGACTGCGAGATTGGCAATGGCTGTATCATCGGTAATTCCACGAAGTTTGCCGGCGAGGTCATTGTTGACGACAATGCCATTATCTCTGCCTGCTGCCTGTTCCATCAGTTCCTGCACGTTGGTGGCTATATCATGTTCCAGGGCGGCAGTCGCACCTCACAGGATATTCCTCCCTATGTCATTGCAGGTAAGGAGCCCATCCGCTATGCAGGTGTCAACCTGATTGGCTTGCGTCGCAGAGGTTTTTCTAACGAGACGATTGACGCCATCCACGATGCTTACCGTATCATCTACTCTAAGGGAATCATGAAGGACGGTGTCGCTGAGGCACGTGCAAAATATCCTGATTCTAAAGAGGTTGACTATATCTGCTCGTTCATCGAGAACTCCAAGCGCGGAGTGATTCGATAGAAGTTAGTGGTTAGAGGTGAGTAAGACGCTGGTTGTGATAACAGGACCTACGGCAGTAGGTAAGACGGCGCTGACCATAGAGTTGGCACAACACTACGGCATACCTATTATCAATGCTGACTCCAGACAAATCTACAGAGAACTGAAGATTGGTACTGCTGCACCTTCCGACGAACAACTACAGCAAGCCCCTCACCTCTTCGTGGGCACAAAAAGCATAGATGACTACTACAACGCCTCCATGTACGAACAGGAGGTGTTGTCGTACATTAAGGAGTCTTCATCGCCCATCGAATTGTTATCCGGAGGCAGTATGATGTATATAGACGCCGTGTGCAACGGCATAGACGACATCCCTACCGTTCGCGAAGACATCCGTGAGGAAATGAAGCGACGCTACAAAGAAGAAGGTCTGGAAGCGCTTTGCGAGGAGTTGAAACAGCTGGACCCTGAGCACTACGCCATCGTAGACCGCCAGAACTACCGACGTGTCATCCATGCATTGGAAATCTGTCACCAGACAGGCAAGACGTACACCTCGTTCCGCACCCAGCAGAAAAAGGAGCGTCCTTTCCATATCATCAAGATTGGACTGAACCGCGACCGCGAGGAACTCTACCAGCGCATCAACCAACGTGTGGACCAAATGATGGCAGATGGATTGCTAGATGAAGTTAAAGGACTGGTTGAAAAACGACACACTAACGCCTTGAACACAGTAGGTTACAAGGAGTTGTTCGATTATCTCGACGGACGCTGGCCATTGGAAGAAGCTGTAGAACGCATCAAGGGAAACACCCGCCGATATGCCCGTAAACAACTGACGTGGTACAAGCGTGACGAAGACATGCGCTGGTTTCACCCAGACGACATACAAGACATACTGAATTATATTACGCACTATGAATAAATACATGGATAGATGCTGGAAAGCCATCAAAGGTTTCTGGCCGTGGTACAAAAGCCTATACGCAGGTCACAAATGGTATAGAAAGGTTGCTATCGCCTTCCTGACGTTTATCTTTGCCTTCCTGCTCTACCTGTTTATGGTAGACATTAACTTCCTGTGGCTCTTTGGTCGTTCGCCAGGTATGTCATCTATCATGAATCCCAAGACGGTTCAGGCATCAGAACTATATAGCGCTGACGGCGTACTCATTGGAAAATACTTCAGCGAGAACCGTACCCCCGTCACTTACGAAGACATCAATCCCGTCTTCTGGGAAGCCTTGGTAGACACAGAAGACGAACGTTTCTATCATCATATAGGAATTGACTTCCAAGGTGTTTTCGCTGCCTTCAAGGACTATGTCGTCCATCACGAGGCTCGTGGTGCTTCGACCATCACCCAACAGTTGGTCAAGAACATGTTCCGTGTGCGTACAGAGTATTCTACGGGTTTGCTGGGCGAGATACCGGGTGTGAAAATGCTTATCATGAAGAGTAAGGAATGGATTACAGCCGTGAAAATCGAGCTCTTCTTTGACAAGAAGCAGATTCTGACCATGTATGCCAATACTGTCGACTTTGGCTCCAACGCCTTTGGCATCAAGACAGCAGCGAAGACCTATTTTGGCACCACGCCCAAAGAACTGACAGCCGATCAGGCTGCCGTACTTGTGGGACTGCTGAAGGCCACCACCTACTATAATCCCCGCATCAATCCGCAGAACTCCATGAACCGTCGAAACGTTGTGCTTAACAACATGCTCAAGCACAACCATCTGACTCAGGAGGCCTACGACACGTTGAAGGTGAAGTCGGTAAAACTGGACTTCAGTGTAGAAAACAACTACGACGGACAGGCCCTCTATTTCCGCGAGGCCGTCAAGAACCATCTGCAGAAGTGGTGTAGCGAGAACGGCTACGACCTCTACAAGGATGGCCTGAAGATCTATACTACCATCGACACGCGTCTGCAGAAGTATGCTGAGGAGGCAGCCGTCAAGCAGATGAAACAGGTACAGAAGACGTTCAATGCCCATTGGGGTAGCACCAATCCTTGGCAGGACGAGCGTCATGTGGAAATTCCTCATTTCATCGAGGACTTGGCCAAGAAGACCACCTACTACAAGGTGCTAGCGCAGAAATACGACAACAACGAGGACAGTATCAACTACTATCTCAATCTCCCTCACAAGGTGAAGCTCTTCGACTACGAGCAGGGCACCATTGAGAAAGAGATATCCACCATGGACTCCATCCGCTACATGGAACACTTCATGCATTGCGGTTTTGTGGCTATGGAACCGCAGACCGGACATGTAAAGGCCTGGGTGGGCGACATTGACTTCAAGACATGGAAATATGACAAGGTGACTGCCATGCGCCAGCCTGGCTCAACGTTCAAGTTGTTTGTCTATGCGGAGGCCATGAACCAGGGTATCACCCCTTGTGACACCCGCAAGGACGAGTACTTCGCCATGAAGGTCTATGACGCCAAGCAGAAGAAAGAAGTAACATGGGCTCCGACGAATGCTGACGGCCATTTCTCAGGTGTAAACATTACCTTGAAGCAGGCCTTTGCCATGAGTATCAACTCTGTTGCCGTGCGTCTGGGACAGGAATGCGGCATCGAGCGCATTGCCAATACTGCCCACGAAATGGGTATCAAGAGTAAGCTCGACCCCACTCCAGCCTTAGCTCTGGGTTCCAGCGACGTTACATTGGAAGAACTTGTCAATGCCTACTGTACGCCCTGCAACAATGGTGTACACCGTTCCCCCGTCCTTGTCACACGCATTCTCGATCGCGACGGCAAAGAAATTTACGTTGCTCCTGACGACAGCAAAGAAGCATTATCCCGCAAGTCTGCTTTCATGGTTCAACAACTGCTGATGGGTGGTATGAGTGGTACCAGTTCACGCCTGCGCGGCTTCGTAGGCTATGATGTAACTGACACCGACTTTGGTGGTAAGACAGGAACGTCGAACAACCACTCTGACGCCTGGTTCATCGGTACCACACCTAAGCTGGTCTGTGGTGCCTGGGTGGGTGGCGAATATCGTTGTATTCACTTCCGTACAGGCGAACTAGGTCAGGGCAACCGCACCGCACTTCCCATCTGTGGTTATTTCCTGCAGAGTGTACTGAAAGACGAGCGCTTCAAGCAATATCACGCCAAGTTTGACAAGCCTGCTGATTTGTCTGCCAACGACTACAGCTGTGGTGGCTACTTCAAGGCTCCTGCCGACTCCGACTCTCTTTCTGTTGACAGTCTGGCTGTTGATGGTGAGAAGATGGTCGAGGCAGTTGACGAGACAGGTAATATCGTCAGTCAGCCAACCCACCAGAATGCCAACCAACAAGCCCTCCCCAATAACAAGCCAGCGGCGGAAGAACCTAAAGAAGAGTAGTATTCGTCGATAAAAGTTTAATAATATTTATTAATTAGCGCATTTTTTTGGTATTTTATTTTGTCATATCAAATATAAGTTGTAATTTTACACCCAAAATTTGACTTACAACTTAAAACATCAAAAAAATGAAAGGCTTAAAAGCAACATTTTGTGCTGTGGGCGTAGCTGCTGCTATGCTTACTGCTTGTAGCTCTGCCCCCGAGCAGAACCTCACGGTATCGGGTCTTAACCCTGCCAAGTTCGACACTATTATCAACGAGAAGCCCGTCAAGCTCTACACGCTGAAGAACCAGAACGGTATGGAGGTATGCATCACTAACTATGGTGGTCGTATCGTCTCGCTGGTTGTTCCCGACAAGGATGGCAAACCTACTGACGTTGTACTCGGTTTCGACAACATTGCTCAGTATGCTGACACGCTGAATTCTCCCTCTGACTACGGTTCTAGCGTAGGCCGCTATGCCAACCGCATCAAGAACGGTCAGTTCCAGTTGGGCGACAGCACCTATCAGCTGAAGCAGAACGACGGTCCTAACTGTCTGCATGGTGGTGGCACCACTGGTTGGATGAACCAGGTGTACGACGCTGAGCAGATTGGCGACTCTATCCTGAAGCTGACCATCGTTGCTCAAGATGGCGAGAACGGTTTCCCTGGTACGGTTACCGCTACTACCACTTACAAGGTTACTGCCGACAACACCCTTGACATGGTATGGGAGGCTACTACCGATAAGGAGACCATCATCAACCAGACCAACCACAACTACTACAACCTCTCTGGTGACTTCACTCAGGCTGCCTACGATCAGGTGCTGTATGTCAATGCTGACAAGTTCACAGCCTCTGACAAGCTGTATATCCCAACTGGCGAGATTCGCGACGTAGAGGGTACCGCTATGGACTTCCGTACACCACATGCCGTTGGCGACTCTATCAACTCTACTTACGACCAGGTTGCCAACGCTACCGGTTACGACCACAACTATTGTCTGAACACCGCTGGTGACGACACTCAGGTATGTGCTTCACTCTACTCTCCTAAGACAGGTATCTTCATGGAGATGCGCACCAACGAGCCTGGTGTACAGGTTTACTCAGGTAACTTCCAAGGTGTTGGCAAAGATGCCGACATCATCCGCAAGCATGGTCTGAAGTATCCGAAGCACGTCAGCGTATGTCTGGAGAGTCAGAAGTATCCCGACAGCCCCAACCATTCCGAGTGGGCAAGTCCCGTGCTGAAGCCCGGTGAGAAGTACTTCAGCCACGCTTCTTACACTTTCTCTATCAAATAATTGAGAATAAATTATTGACAATTAATTAATACTACAAAGAATTTATGGACAGAATTATTGAAGCGCTAAGTAATAACGGCTTCGAAATGGCGGACTATCTGGTCTTTGCCGCTTACATTGTCATTCTTGTTGGTATGGGACTGTTCCTGTCACGTACCAAGAAGGGTGAAGAGAAATCATCTACTGACTACTTCCTGGCAGGTAACACCCTGACATGGTGGGCTGTTGGTGCATCGTTGATTGCTGCCAACATCTCTGCTGAGCAGTTCATCGGTATGTCTGGATCTGCTTTCGCATCAGGTATTGCTCCTGCTGCCTACGAGCTGATGGCTGCTGCCACCCTGCTCGTAGTGGGTAAGTTCCTGCTGCCGCTGATGATTGAAAAGAAGATTTTCACCATTCCTCAGTTCCTGCGCGAGCGCTACAACTGGGGTGTAGGACTGGCTTTCTCACTGCTGTGGCTGTTCCTCTATGTCTTCGTCAACCTGACATCCGTTGCTTGGCTGGGTGCCCTGGCTATCCAGCAGATCCTAGGTCTGCCTACCGACATGATTATCAACGTTGGTGGCATGGAGATTGACCAGGTTCGTATGTGCATCATCCTCTCGCTGTTCCTCATTGCAGGTATCTACTCTATCTATGGTGGTCTGGCCTCTGTTGCCTGGACTGACGTGATGCAGGTGACCTTCCTTGTTGGTGGTGGTCTGATTACTGCTTATGCCGCTCTGTCAGTTATTGGCGACGAGATGGGCCTTGGTGGTGCCTGGGATGCCTTGAGCCATATCAAAGACTATCTGGCACAAGATCCTGCCGACAAGCACTTCAACCTTGTGGTGACACGAAATGTCGATGCTTATCCTGTTGTACAGGACGACCCGTTCTTCACCAATCCTGGTATCGTGCTTATCTTCGGTGCCCTGTGGCTGACCAACCTGGGTTACTGGGGTTTCAACCAGTACATCATCCAGAAGGGTCTCGCTGCCAAGTCACTCGACGAGGCTAAGAAAGGTATGGTCTTCGCTGCCTTCCTGAAGATTTTGATTCCGTTCATCGTTTGTATCCCTGGTGTTTGTGCCTTCTATATCATGAATGCTCCTGAGTGTGAAGGACTCCGCGAGTCGCTGGCAGGTGCCATCACACGTTCTGACGATGCTTATCCTTTCCTGATTCGTAACTTCACTCCTACTGTTGTCAAGGGTCTGAGCTTTGCTGCACTCGCTGCTGCTGTGATTTCTTCACTGGCATCTATGTTCAACTCTACCTCTACCCTCTTCACGATGGATATCTACAAGCAGTTCATCAACAAGAACGCTTCTGAGCGTCGTCTGGTGAATGTTGGTCGTCTGACCTCTGTCAGCGCTCTGATCATCGCCCTCATCGCCGTTTACCCATTGATGGGTGGTATCGACCAGGCCTTCCAGTTCATCCAAGAGTACTCAGCATTCGTATATCCCGGTGTGGTAGTTATCTTCGGTCTTGGTCTGTTGTGGAAGCGTGCCAGCGGTACTGCAGCTGTTGTCTGCGCCATCGGTACCTTCGCGTTCTCTATCATCTATAAGTTCGCGTTCCCCGACATGCCGTTCCTGGTACGTTCAGGTATCGTGTTCATCACACTGGTCATTCTGTTCGTATGGATCTCACTGAAGAGCAAGAAGTCTGTTCCTGCCGACGAGCTTGACGAGCACACCATCAAGACTCAGTTGTTCTGGAGCAACATCATGTTTGTTGTTGCTGCTGTATCGCTGGTACTGTTCGTTGCTGGTTTCTTCGTGGAAGTCTTCCACGTACACGGCTTCGAGGGTGCTATGATCTTCTTTGCTGCCATCACGGCAACCATCGCTATCTACCTGCGCTCTAATGCCCTCGACAAGGTACAAGATCCGAAGCTGGTAGCTATCGACCTGAAGATATTCCATACCGACAATATTTTCAACTGGGGTGCCTTTGGCGTTATTGCCATTCTGACCATCCTGTATATTGCATTGTGGTAATCCATCAGTAGCAACCATGACCAAGTATTATATTGAACACCAGAAGATCCTTGTCTCGGTGGACTGCATCATCTTCGGCTTCGAACAAAACAAGCTGAAGGTGCTGCTGGGTCACCGAGCCATGGACCCCGGTAAGGGCGCATGGAGCCTCTATGGAGGTTTCGTACGCAACGAGGAGAGTGTCGACGAGGCTGCCGACCGCGTACTCTTTGAACTCACCGGTCTGCGCAACGTCTATATGCGCCAAGTGGGAGCCTTCGGCAGTGTCGACCGCGACCCGGGTGCACGTGTAGTCAGCGTCAGTTACTACGCCCTCATCAACGTGAAGGACTACGACCAGAGACTGTTGGCCGAGCACGATGTGGAATGGGTGAACATCGAGGAACTTCCAGAGATGTTCTCCGACCACAAGGAGATGATTCTCAAGGCCCGCAAGCTGATGCAGCAGAAGATTCGTACTGCGCCCATCAGTTTCCAGCTGCTCCCAGGTCTGTTCACCCTCACCCAGCTGCAGCGCCTCTATGAGGCTGTCAACGGCGAGGAGGTCGACAAGCGTAACTTCCGTAAGCGTATCAAGGAAATGGACTTCATCGAGAAGACCGACCTTATCGATAAGACGGGTTCCAAGCGTGGTGCCTCGCTCTATCGCTTCAACAAAAACGCCTTCAACGAAGGTACTAACTTCAAACTATAGTAACATGTTAGAAGAACTGAAACAGAAAGTATTCAAAGCCAATCTGGACCTGGTAAAACAGGGACTGGTCATCTTCACTTGGGGCAACGTCTCAGGTATTGACCGCGAGAAGGGATTGGTAGTCATCAAGCCCAGCGGCGTCTCTTACGACGAGATGAAAGCCGAGGACATGGTAGTTGTTGACCTGGAAAGTGGTAAAGTTGTCGAGGGTGACCTGAATCCGTCGAGCGATACCCCTACCCACCTTGTATTATATAAGGCGTTCCCCAACATCCAGGGTGTCGTTCACACCCACTCCACCTATGCTACTGCTTTCGCACAGGCAGGCAAGGATATCCCCAACATCGGCACCACCCATGCCGACTACTTCTACAAGGATATTCCCTGCACACGCGATATGACGAAGGAGGAAGTCGAGGGACAGTACGAGCTGGAGACAGGTAACGTTATTGTCGACGAGATCCTGAACATCCGCAAGATCAATCCCGACCACACACCCGCTGTGCTCGTCAAGAACCACGGACCGTTCTCGTGGGGTACCTCTCCCGACAATGCCGTCTACAACGCCAAGGTCATGGAGCAGTGTGCCAAGATGGCCTTCGTGTCATTCTGTGTCAATCCCAACACGACGATGAACCCGCTGTTGGTTGAGAAGCACTACATGCGCAAGCACGGCCCCAACGCCTACTACGGCCAGAAAGGTCAGAAACACTAATCACTAAATCACAAGGAAATGAAAGCATTTGATAATTTAGAAATATGGTGGGTAACTGGTGCGCAGTTGCTCTACGGAGGCGACGCTGTTGTTGCCGTTGACGGCCACTCAAAGGAGATGGTCGATGGTCTGAACAATAGCGGCATCATCCCCATCAAGGTTGTGTACAAAGGCACTGCCAACAGCTCCAAGGAAGTAGAGACTGTGATGAAGGCTGCCAACAACGACGACAAGTGTGTGGGTATCATCACCTGGATGCACACCTTCTCGCCTGCCAAGATGTGGATCAAGGGTCTGCAGGATTTGCAGAAACCCCTCCTCCACTTCCACACCCAGTACAACGCTGAGATTCCCTGGGAGACCATGGATATGGACTTCATGAACCTGAACCAGTCGGCTCATGGTGACATCGAGTTTGGACACATCTGCACCCGCATGCGCGTTCCCCGCAAGGTGGTTTGTGGTTACTGGAAGGACGCTGCCGCTCAGCAGCAGATTGCCGTCTGGGCCCGCGTAGCAGCAGGTGTTGCCGACGCCAAGAACGTGCGCTGTCTGATGTTCGGTATGAACATGAACAACGTAGCCGTTACCGATGGCGACCGCGTAGAGTTCGAGCAGCGTCTGGGTTACCATGTTGACTACTATCCCGTCAGCTCGCTGATGGAGTACTGGAGAAAGGTAACTGACAAGGAGGCTGATGAACTCGTTGAGGAGTACAAGAAGCTCTACACCATCAAGATTGATGAGTCTGGCGAAGCCGTTTATTGGGAGAAGGTGAAGAACGCTGCCAAGGCAGAAATCGCTCTGCGTCGCGTCCTGAAGGACGAAGGCGCTACTGCTTTCACCACCAACTTCGACGATCTTGGTGATGCAGACATCGACCAGCCCGACTTCTGTGGCTTCGACCAGATTCCTGGCTTGGCCTCACAGCGCCTGATGGCTGAGGGTATCGGTTTCGGTGCTGAGGGTGACTGGAAAACAGCCTGCCTCTACCGCACCCTGTGGGTTATCCAGCAGGGCATGCCTACCGGTTGCTCGTTCCTGGAGGACTACACGCTGAACTTCGCTGGCGACCGCAGTTCTTGTCTGCAGAGCCACATGCTCGAGGTTTGTCCGCTCATCGCTGTCGACAAACCCAAGCTGGAAGTTCACTTCCTCGGCATCGGCATCCGCAAGCAGCAGACAGCCCGTCTCGTCTTCACCTCAAAGGTGGGTCGTGGTATCAAGGCTACTGTTGTTGATCTCGGCAATCGCTTCCGCCTGATTTCTCAGGAGGTTGAGTGCATCGAGCCCAAGCCCATGCCTAACCTGCCTGTGGCTTCTGCCCTGTGGGTTCCCCAGCCCACCTTCGAGATTGGTGCTGGCGCATGGATTCTTGCTGGTGGCACACACCACTCAGCTTTCTCTTACGACATCACCGAAGAGTACTGGGAGGACTTCGCTGAGATGCTTGGCATCGAGTATGTCAAGATCAACAAGGACACGAAGACCTACGAGTTCAAGCAGACCCTCCGCAACAACGAGGTATACTACATGCTGAACAAAGCGCTGAAGTAATTCCGAATTCTAAATTCCGAATTCTGAATTCGCACTTACAATAACCAAGGAGCACCCGTCTCATGCGGATGCTCCTAGTTTTTTTATCGATAGTTTGTAGTGGTCTGTCAGTTCTATGCGCATCACCTTCCGGATGTCGTCGTCCGTAGGTGTCATGCTCAGTGCCACGTGTCCCATCGTGCGCCGCAGGTTTAGTTCCACACAAGGATGAAGCAGGCAACGATTATCATTTATCATTTTTCCGTTATCATTTAGCTGCACAGCAGCGCAAATCATCATGTCAATGCCAAAAGGTCCTACGTAATCTGTAAGGTGGACATTGTCAATGATGCGTTGTTTGATTTCGTCCAGCAATTCTATTGACACATAGCGGGCCATCTGCTCGCGTTTCGCCTGCTCCGTAGCCAGCAGATTGCCGATATAAGCCCCATTCTTGGTATGAAACAACGACAATCCCAGATAGTGCACCTTTCCGTCCTTGTCGACCTCGAATTCCATACCGAAGTCTTTCACCTTATTATAATAAGGCTCCACCATCACGCTGCCCTGCGCCTTAATCACGTTGCGCACCCAATTATTCATTATTAACTCTTCACTGTTCACTAGACGCGCAGCGTCGCAGAACCTCACCCCTCTCCCACTCGACGACCAGGGTGACTTGACAACTATCTGTCCCCAGCGCTTCAAGCAGTCTTCGACCTGTTCCAACGTAGTACACTCCACAGCTTCGCCAACGGTACCCGCTATGCGTAATGCAGGCAACAACTGGGCCGATGTGCGACGATGAGACAGCTGTCGGTATTGTTCTAATAAGGCACTATCTGGCAGGATGTCGGCAGGAAGGCCCCATCGTTTCAGGTCTGTAGCCAATGCTGCATCCCAACCCCAGGGTTCCACCTTCGTGATGTTCAACTGTGCTAACTGCTGGCGCTCTATGAACTGTGGAGTTTGTCTCCCCAACAGTTTCAGTCGACGACTACTGGCCTTCCGTGCATATGCTGCATTCTCTACCAATACGGCATCGTCGGCACTGGCCCACAAGGCTGGCAACCAACAAAGGTCAGCCTTCAACTGACGGGCAGCATGCGGAGGTGTGAAATGCGCCAGATGAGCCGCCAGCGCAATATCGTGTTCAGGATTAAAGAGATGTAGTGTCATACTGTTTTGGCTGCAAAATTACAATAAAAAAAGAGTTTAGAAGAAGAAAAAACAAAAAAAACAGTCAAAAAAGTAATATTTTGCAATCTCTGCTTTGCAATTTCGAGTTTTTTTATTATCTTTGCGCCAGTTTTTAAAAACAAATCAGCGTAGTAGTAGTTTTATGGAAGCATTTTTCCGTACGCATCGTTACTTGGTAGAGCATGTGAATGCACCCGTCCGTCGAACATTGATGGACGAGATTGACTGGTCTGACCGTCTGATTGGTATCAAGGGTACCCGCGGCATTGGCAAGACCACCTTCCTGTTGCAGTATGCCAAGGAGAAGTTTGACGTCAACGACCGCCAGTGTCTGTATGTCAACATGAACAACTTTTATTTCCAGGGGCACGGCATTGCCGATTTTGCTGGTGAGTTCTGCCGCCACGGTGGTCGTGTGCTACTCATCGACCAGGTGTTCAAACAGCCCGACTGGAGTCAGGAGTTGCGCAAATGCTACGACCAGTACCCCTATCTGAAGATTGTGTTCACAGGTTCGAGTGTGATGCGCCTGAAGGATGAGAACCCCGAACTCAACGGCATTGTGAAGTCATACAATCTGCGTGGTTTCTCGTTCCGCGAGTTCATCAATCTGCAGACAGGCAACAATTTCCAACCCTACACGCTGGACGATATCCTTAAGAATCACGAGCACATCATCAAGCAGATTTTGCCGAAGGTGTCGCCCAACCGCTATTTCCAGGACTATATCCATCATGGCTTCTACCCCTTCTTCAAGGAACAGCGCAACTACTCTGAAAATCTGCTGAAGACGATGAACATGATGACGGAGGTGGATATCCTGCTCATCAAGCAGATAGAGCTGAAGTACCTGACAAAGATTAAGAAACTGTTCTACCAGCTGGCTGAGGAAGGCCCCAAGGCTCCTAATGTCAGCAAACTGGCACAGGACATTGAGACCAGTCGCGCTACGGTCATGAACTACATCAAGTACCTGACCGATGCCCGTCTGCTGAATATGATTTATCCCGTTGGCGAGGAATTTCCTAAAAAGCCGTCGAAAATCATGCTCCACAACAGCAATCTTCTCTATGCCATCTACCCCATCCACGTGGAGAAGCAGACGGCCATGGAGACCTTCTTCGTGAACTCGCTGTGGAAAGACCACAAGGTCAACCAGCAGGGTCGCGACCAGTTCTTCCTCGTCGACGAGAAACTGAAGTTCCGCGTGTGCGATGCCAGCAGCAAGGCGAAGGTCCGCTATGCACCCGACACCATCTATGCGCGCTACAATACAGAGATTGGCAAGGACAACCAGATACCCCTCTGGCTGCTTGGATTCCTGTATTAATAGAGGTGAGAGGTTAGTGGTGAGAGGTTAGAAATCAAGAAAACGCAAACGTTTTAGCAATATTTTGCTATCTACGCTTTGCATTTCGGGTTTTTCTTTGTAACTTTGCATCGTTTTAAAACAACACTAAGATAATAGTAGGAAAAGAAACAAATACATTTTTTTAATTCTATTCTAAACAAATGGCTAAAGAAAAGAAGTTTATCACCTGTGATGGTAACGAGGCTGCGGCTCACGTGAGCTATATGTTCTCGGAGGTAGCTGCTATCTACCCCATCACCCCGTCTTCGCCTATGGCG
>CADCGD010000030.1 GCA_902800925.1 uncultured Bacteroidales bacterium
AACGATGGCTGCAAACAGCATCAACCAGAGCATGGGCTGGAAGCAGTCGCGAGAAATCAGCGAGGAACATAAGGCTGAGATTAAGGAGGCCCTCTATGATATTCTGAGAAATATGAATCGGTTCGACTGGGGTGTATTTCTCCAGAAGATAAAGGAACGTGGCTATTCTGCCGAGCTCAAAAAGGACAGCAATGGCGAGGTCGTGGGCTATAGAATCAAGCGAGGCAACTCAAAGTATAACGCCTCAGAGATTGGCAGACAACTTACGGCCAGCAGAATAGAGGTGACTTGGAGGCAGTTGCACAAGGATATGGATGCTGAGACGGCCAAGAGGAAAACCGATGAGCAAAAAGCCAGGATCGAGTATGCAGAACGTCATCACTTTGTTTGTGAGCCTATAAGCCCTGATACAAAGAAGGAGCATTTCGAGTTTGACCGTAGCATGGAGAATGGCAAGGAGACTGGGCACTTTACCTTTGATGTTTCTGAGAGCATTGTGGATGCCATGAATAGTACTTTCAAGACTCTCGAAGATGAGTTTGAGTTTGTTCTCGAAGAAGTGATTGAGACTTCGCTTTTCGTATTCTTTGAGTTGATGAGCGCCCCTGGTGGCTCTGGGTATTCGCCAAGCAGTTGCGGAGGAAGCAACAATGAGCTGCCTCACAAGAAGAAGGATGACGATGATGAACTG
Organism: uncultured Bacteroidales bacterium; assembly: GCA_902800925.1. Taxonomy (GTDB): domain Bacteria; phylum Bacteroidota; class Bacteroidia; order Bacteroidales; family Bacteroidaceae; genus Prevotella. The sequence goes on from CADCGD010000030.1 coordinate 692, forward strand.
CTTCGTGCAATGCGAATTGCCAAAGCCGTTGCCCGTAGCTGTCCAAGAAAGGTAGTCCGTCGAGGCTATGGAAGATAGAATTATATAAAGGTATAAAACATAAAGGTATGATGAAGAGATATAATGATGCGAAAAACCTGTTCGACAATGAGGAGGAACAGGTCGCAAAGGAAATGATGGCAGCAGCTGGTACGACTCAAAATGAGAACGTGCCAGCTCCTGCCGGGAGTGAATCAACGCTTAGTGCTGACTATCTGGAGAAGATTCTGCAGATACAGCGGAACTTTAGCAGTCAGCAAGAGCAGAGTGAAAAAATAATGAGAAGCCTAAATGGACTGGTGAGGCGTTTGGAAGGCAGCAAGGATATAAAAGTAAGTCTTTCTGAAGATGACAAGAATATGTTGTCTGCCCTTCCTGTAACCATCAACAAGCATGTTGCCATTACGGTAGGGCAGGCAGGGCAGAAGGTGAAAGAGGATATAGATAAGCACACTGAATCCACTATGAACTCTATCACTAAAGCATGTGATACCAAGACAGAGGAAGTCATGAGGGTGTTTAACAACGGTAAGGGTATCTATCTTTCTTGGTGGAACTTCTGGGCAATGATTATCATGACCATTGCCAGTACATCCTATGCCACCTATGTAGCCGCAGGGCATTGCCTTTGGGATCAGCTATGGGAGCGTCTGTGGGTACCATTCCTTTTCCTCGTTCTTATCTGTGGCGGTACTGCTCTCATCTTTTGGCTCAACTATAGGGAATATAAAATGCCGAAGTTCTGATAATCCCTCCATTTGTAAACCCTGAGATTGCAAACTTCAAAAATAGGGTCTAAGGAGCGCCAAAAATCTATAATCACGCCAAAACGACGCCAAAACAGGAAAAGAAAAATCTCCAAATTGTTGATTTTCAGCAACTTGGAGATTTGTTTTGTGTCGACACTTGGACTCGAACCAAGGACCCCCACCATGTCAAGGTGATACTCTAACCAGCTGAGCTATGCCGACAATTGCTTGTTTGCGGGTGCAAAGGTACACATAAAATCCGAAAAACAAGAAGAAAAGAATAAAAAAATAAAAATTACAACGAATAATATAAAAAAAAAGAAGCTTTTCGCTGTTATACCGAATATATTATTTATCTTTGCAGAATAGAATAAGATTTAAATAGCTATTTATTAAAACATGAAAACGAAGAACATTTTAGGGATGTCACTGATGGCTATTGCCATGATGACATCGTGCTCAGGCAAGCTGGGCCAGCTCTCGAGTGACTATTTCAAGGTAAACCCCGATCCGCTGGTTGCTGAAGGCGGACAGGTTGACGCCACCATCAATGGCGTGTTCCCCGAGAAATACATGAAGAAGAAGGCTGTTGTCACGGTTACTCCAGAGTTGCGTTTTGAGAAGAACGGTGTGCAGCAGGCTGTGAAAGGTCGTTCTGCTACGTTCCAGGGTGAGAAGGTGCTGGGTAATGACCAGACTATCAGCTATCAGTTGGGTGGTCACTACACCATGAAGACCAGCTATGAGTATGAGCCTGCCATGCAGAAGAGTGAACTGTTCCTGACCTTCGATGCTAAGGTTGGTAACAAGCAGGTAGAGGTTCCTGCTGTCAAGGTGGCCAATGGCGTAATCGCTACCAGCGAGTTGTATCATCGCACCTTGAGTTCTGCTAAGGCCAGTGTGGCTCCCGATGCTTTCCAGCGTGTTGTTGAGCAGAAGCAGGAAGCCAATATCAAGTTCCTCATCCAGCAGGCAGAGCTGCGCAAGAGTGAGTTGCAGAACAATAGCGTCCAGGAGTTTGTCAACCTGTTGAAGCGTATTGGTAGCGATCGTGAGAATGTCATGCTGTCTAATGTTGAGGTTTCTGCCTATGCCTCTCCCGATGGTGGCTTTGCTCTGAATGAGAAGCTGGCTAACAAGCGTCAGACCAATACGGAGGAGTTTGTGAAGAAGCAGATGAAGCAGGCTAAGACGGAAGGTGACGTTGAGGCTAACTATACCGCTCAGGACTGGGAAGGTTTCCAGCAGTTGGTACAGGCCAGCGATATCCAGGATAAGGATGTCATCCTGCGCGTCCTTTCCATGTATAAGGATCCTCAGGAGCGTGAGCAGCAAATCAAGAATATGAGTCATGGCTTCAAGGAGTTGGCTGACGGCATCCTGCCGGAGCTGCGCCGTGCCCGTCTGACCATCAACTACGAGACAATAGGTCGTGACGACGAGGCTATCTTCAGTCAGTTTAAGAGCGATCCTTCTAAGCTGAGTGTTGAGGAACTGATCTATGCTGCTTCTATCGCTGAGACACCTGCTGAGCAGGAGGCTATCCTGACAACTACCACACGTCTGTATCCGAAGGATGCCCGTGCTTACAACAACCTCGCTGCTTTGGCTTATAGCAAGGGTAACTATGACGAGGCACAGCGCTATCTGGCACAGGCTTCCGCTACGGGTGCCACCTGCGCTGAGACCAAGGCCAACCTCGGTTTGCTCGCATTGCAGAAAGGCGATGTCAAGGCTGCTGAGAACTATCTCGGTCAGGCTGGTAATTCCCAGGGATTGGCAGAGGTACTGGGTAACCTGCACCTCGCCCAGGGTAACTATGCACTGGCTGAGCAGGACTTCAACGGTGTCAACTCCAACAGTGCTGCACTCGCTCAGATTCTGAACAAGAATTATGCCAAGGCTGCCCAGACCCTGAAGAATGTCGAGAAGGCAGACGGTATGACCGACTATCTGCAGGCTATCGTCAATGCCCGCCAGGGAAATAACGATGCTGCTCAGTCGTTCCTGCGTTCAGCCATCCAGAAGGATGCCTCGCTGAAGGCTTATGCTGATAATGACCTTGAATTCAAGAAGTAAGCATTGAAAAACCTTGCTTACATATTACTTGCACTGATGATGGTGGCATGCGGCACGGAGAGCGGTAAGTTCCGTCTCGAAGGCCGCCTGCGCAACATCAATCAGGGCGAGTTTTGGGTATACAGTCCAGACGGTGGAATGGTGGGCATTGACACCATTCCTGTCCGTAATGGCCGTTTCTCGTATGAGATGGAGCTCTACGACAAGACGCTGCTGATGATTGTATTCCCCAACTATTCCGAACAACCGGTTTTTGCTGAGTCGGGTGCCAAGGTGACCATCAAGGGTGATGCCACCCATATGAAGGAGATGATCATCGAGGGAACATCTGACAATGAGGATATGACGATGTTGCGCATGGAACTCAATGACCTCACGCCTCCCGATATCCCTGAGGTTGTCAGTAAGTTCATCAAGGATAACCGCGACTCTCCTGTCAGCATCTACCTTTTGCAGCGTTACTTCCTGCAAGCTGCCAATCCCGACTACCGACAGGCCCGTATCCTTACGGAGATGCTGTTGGAGGAGAATCCTGAAAACGGACAATTGCTGAAGTTGAAGAAGCAGTTGAAGGGATTGGAGAGCAGTGGTGTGAAGTCTTTGATACCCAAGTTTACGGCTACCGATACCCAAGGACGGAAGATTACCGAGAAGACACTCAACGGCAAAGTCAATGTCGTCACGACGTGGGCAACCTGGAGCTATGCGAGTACGAACATGCAGCAGCGTCTGAAACAGTTGAAGCAGAAGTATGGTAGTCAGTTAGGGGTGATGAGTATCAACCTTGATGCCCATCCCGATATCTGTCGCCGCTATATTGCACGCGACTCGCTGAAATGGTCGACGGTCTGTGACGGTCGCATGTGGGAGACTCCGCTGTTGCAGAAGTTTGGCTTTGGCGATGTCCCTGCTAACGTGTTGATAGACCAGAAAGGACGTGTGCTGTCGCGCAACCTGTCACCCCAACACATGGAAGAGCGAATCAATAAGTTATTGAAATAAACCATCCCCCACTAAAAGCCTATGAAGCGGTTCCTGATACTGACAATGAAGATACTGGCAGGTCTGTTGGCCGCCATCGTTGCGCTGTTAGCCATTGCCTTTGGCGCTTTCCATACTGATGTCGTGCAGGAACGGTTAGTGCAGAAATCCACCGAACTTTTGAGCGACTACCTGCAGACTTCTGTGCGTATAGAGAAAGCCACCGTCAGCTTCATAGACCAAGGTGTGCGTCTCTATGGCGTGGAGATTGACGATCAGCAGCAACGTAAGATGTTCCAAATGGAGGAGTTGGGTGTCGACCTGAAACTTCTGCCTTTGCTCCGTAAGGAGGTCAGTATTTCCCAAGCTAAGATTCGTGGTTTGGAGGCACGCCTCTATAAGCCCGCTACCGACAGTGATTCGGTGGCAAACTTCCAGTTTGTCGTCGATGCTTTCAAGAGCAAGAAGAAACCTCAACAGGACTCTCTTGCCACGGATAGCACACAGAAGAAGAAACCGATGACGATTGATGTCCGCAACCTCTCACTGGAAGATATCAAGGTGTGCTACAATGACACGATGAAAGCCGAACTGGGTAGTCTGCGCTACAAGAAAAACAGTAAGGGGGTGCAGACGGCTGAGGTGCACGATTTGACGACCTCCTTTGTTAAACATACCAAGAAAGGACCTGTCGACACGCGTGTGTCCGTTGGCGTGGTAAGTGCTACGGATGGCGATGGAAAGCGTCTGGTGACAATAGACAACCTGATTTATCAGACCGATAATCACCAACCTCGTAAGAATACAGGCAAACGCCATCGTGGCGCTTTCGATGTAGGACATTTTGATGTCCTTGCCAAACTTGATATCCAGATTGATTCCATTGGCAAGGATACACTGGTGGCGCAAGTTACCAACGGAATGGCTTCGGACCGCGGTTCAGGACTGCTGCTTACCGAACTGCATTTGAAGGTCAATGCCAACAAGCGCAATGCCCATCTCAGCGATATCCTCGTTAAGATGGCACATACCTCGCTGAACATTGCCAGTGCCGACATCCAGCTGCCCAGCAAAAAGGAGCAGCGACCACTAGTGTTCTCCACCTCACAAATCAAGGGTAGGGTACTGCTGAAAGATATCGCCCAGCCTTTTGCTCCCGTGCTGAAGAAATTCTCGTTGCCCCTGAAGTTACAGACGCAGATGAGTGGTAACGATAACGAGCTACGTTTCCGTAACGTTTCAGTCAGTACTACAGACAAGAAGCTGACCATCGCTGCTTCAGGACGCATCAGTAATCTGAAAGATAAATATGCCCTACGTGTCCATTTTGATGTGCATAAGATGGCGACAGATGGCGCCTATGCCGAACGTGTCATCAACCAGTTTGATGTCAAGAAGTTCATGATGAAACAGCTGCACGCCTTGGGACACTTTACTTATCAGGGACATTTTGATGTCTTGTGGAAGAAAGAGCAGTTTGCTGGAGTATTGAATACGGTACCAGGTAAGTTGAACGTCCAACTGACACTTGACGAGCTGAACAAATACGTCTTAGGTACTGTGCGTACAGACTCCTTCGAATTGGGCAAGGCCATGGATATGCCCGATTTGGGAAAGATAACCTGCAAGGCTGACTTCAAGTTCGATATCTCGAAACCCCGTACCGCCCAGATGCGTAAGGTGAAAGGTGGCAAACTGCCTATTGGCAGTGTGCAGGCTGATGTCGCTGAGGGTAGCTATAAGAAGATAAAGGTACATAACCTCATTGCTGAGCTAGAGAGCGACGGTGCTGTGGCTACGGGTAACATTACTGTCAAGGGCAAGCGTGTTGACGTGCTTTGTGGCTTCTCGTTTACTAACACCAACGAGATGAAGAAAACCAAAATCAAACCAGGCATTCGCTTCCACAAGATGTCTGACGAGGACAAGGCTAAGCGTGACGAGGAGCGTGCTGTCAAAGCAGAGGCCAAGGCGGCTGCCAAGGCGGAGCGTCGTGCTGCCCGTGCCGAGGCAAAAGCCCTAAAGGCCGAACAAAAAGCCGAGCGTAAGGCGCTGAAGGCTGAAGAAAAAGCCCAGAAAGCCGAGGAGAAAGCGGCCCGCAAAGCCGCCAAGGCTGCAGAGAAGGCTGCTCGCAAAGCAGCGAAAGAGGCTGCCAAAGGAGTGAAGAATGAGGAATGTGGAATTAGGAATGTGGAGTGAGGAATGTGGAATGTCGAGTGAACAATGAAGAGGATTGTTATCTTGCTACTGACTGCCATCATGGCTTGTGCAACAGTGTTTGCCGAGAATGACGCTGTCGCCTCCACCAATGCCAGGAAAACCCGTAAGAAGGTGGCTGTCGTATTGAGTGGTGGCGGTGCGAAAGGCATGGCCCATATTGGTGTGCTGAAGGTGCTGGAACAGGCTGGCATACCTATTGACATCATCACTGGCACGTCGATGGGTAGCATTGTCGGTGGTCTCTATGCCATCGGTTATAATGCCCACTCGCTGGACTCGCTGGCTCGTGCCCAGGACTGGAGCTACATCATCAGCGACCGTGAGAACCTGCGTAACCAGAGTCTCAGCGACGTCGAGAAGCAGTATGTCTACGCCTTGTCCATGGGCTTGGGTGGCGGCAAGCGTGACAGACAGGCCGGTGGACTCATCAAGGGTAAGAATCTCTCGGAACTCTTTGAGAAGTTGTGTGTGGGCTATACCGACTCGCTGAACTTCTCGCGCGACCTGCCCATTCCTTTTGCTTGTGTAGCTACGGATATCATCAAATACGAGGAGTACGACTTTCATAGTGGACGTCTACCTCAGGCCATGCGTGCGTCAATGGCCATTCCCGCCGTCTTCTCACCTGTGCGAATAGACAGTTGTGTGCTGGTGGATGGTGGCATGCGCAACAACTTCCCTGTAGATATTGCCCGCAAGATGGGTGCCGACATCGTCATTGGCATCTCTGTGCACGACCACCCCATGACCGTGGACGATGTCTGGGGAACGATGAGCGTGCTGAGTCAGATTGTCGATGCGAATACGAAGAATAAGTTCGAGGAGAACAAGGCTGCGACGGATGTCTTCATGTATGTGGACCCCGAAGGCTATGGTGCTGCCAGCTTCTCGGCGGCAGCCATCGATACACTGATACGTCGTGGTGAAGAGGAAGCTATGCGCCACTGGGACGAGCTGATAGCACTGAAGAAACGTATCGGCATCAGTAAAAATTACCGTCCCAAGCTGTTGCATCCGCTTAGTCCGGAGGTAATGACCGACAAGCACCGCGTCGTGGACTTTGAATTCGTGAACATGACGCCGCAGGACGAACGCTTCCTGCGCCAGAAATTCCATTTCGCAAAGATGGACAGCATCTATGCCGCCAAGGAACAGGAGATAGCGACATCCATGCGCATGGACTTGTTCTATCAGTCGGCAGAGTGCAGGCTGATACCCAAGGATTCGGGCTGTGTGGTCAGAATGGTTGCCGGTAGTCGCAAGACGACACGTATGTATGCTGGTTTCCGCTACGATACCGAGGAGTATGCCGCCATCCAGATGGGACTCAGCGTGCCACTGAAAACAACCATTCCCGTCAATACCGACATTACGCTGCGACTGGGTAAGAGAAATATGCTACGTACTGAGCTGACGGTCCATCCGCGCAGTTTTACACGACCCACGCTGAGCTTCACCTTCCGTCGCAACGATATTGACATCTACATCAATGGCGACCGCGACTACAACATCCAGTATAACCAGTTCCAGTCGGAGTTCACACCGTTCAACTTTGACTTCCGCCACTTTAACATCCAACTGGGACTGCGCTGGGACTATCTGCACTACCGCAACAAGCTCGGTTCTGAGACGTCGCAGCAGATGTCACTCATCAATGAACACTACTTCAGCTATCGTGCACGCATCACCTATAACAGCGAGGATAACTGGATATTCCCTACACGTGGTGCACGCTTCAAGGCAGAGTATGCCTATCTGACCGATGACTTCGCGCGTCTTGAAAAACGAGTGGCCGATGGTTCTTCTGATGGGAGAAAACCAGGCCTGAGTGATGTCAGTGCTAACTGGCGCATGTCGTTCACCATCGGAAAACGCTTTACCCTGCAGCCCATGCTCTATGGTCGTCTGCTCTTCGGGTCTGTCTTGCCAGCCGTTTTCGGTAATACCATTGGTGGCGACAACTTCGGTCACTACGTCGAACAACAGATGCCCTTTGCCGGCTTTGGCTGTATGGAGTATGTCGACCGGCACTTTGTGGCTGCCCAACTGCAGTTGCAGCAGCGCTTTGGCACCAACCATTATGTGCTGTTCCGTTTTGCCGGTGCACAGCATGCTAAAGATATCAAGAATCTGCTCGATCGTCATACGCTCCTTGGTGCGCAGGCTGCCTACTACTACAATACCATGTTCGGTCCTGTCGGTGGTACCGTCGGCTACAGCAACCGCACCAAGGAACCCTACTTCTACCTGAATATAGGCTACGAGTTCTAACAATAAACAAGATACAATAAACTATAAATATTAAATACAAGATGAAAAAAGTACATTTTGCGATAGCTGCTGTGGTGCTGATAGCATTGTGTGGCTGTGGAGAGAAGAAAAAGACTGCTGCAGAGCAGACGGTGAGGGTAAAGGTTCAGCAAATACAAGCTGAGACTGTTAATGGCGAGCAGGGCTTCTCCGGCACTATTGAAGAGTCGAGCGGCACCTCGCTGTCGTTTGCCGTGACGGGAACCATCAAGAAGATTCATGTCAGTGCCGGACAGATGGTTGCTGCCGGACAGCTGATAGCAGAACTGGACCCTACGACGCTGCAGAATGCCTACACCATTGCTAAGACTTCGCTGGAGCAGGCTCAGGACACGTACAACCGCATGAAGGAATTGCACGATGCTGGCTCGCTGCCAGAGATGCAGTGGATTTCCATTGAGAACCAGCTGAAGTCGGCCATGGCATCAGAGGCTATGTCGAAGAAGTCGCTGAACGATACGAAACTCTACGCTCCCTTCAGCGGCTATATTGCCTCCAGAGATGGAGAAATCGGACAGAACGCCATTCCAGGCTCTCCTATCGTGAAGCTGGTTAACATTGGTAGCGTGAAGGTGAAAATCTCAGTCCCTGAAAACGAAGTGCAGCGCATTGCCAAGGGTTCGTCGATGAAGATTATCGTTCCAGCACTGAGCAACCGCGAGTTCTCTGGTCGTGTGACAGAACGTGGTGTGAGTGCTGATCCACGCTCTCGCACCTACGAGGTGAAGGCTACCATACAGAATCCTGGCAGTCAGCTGCTGCCGGGCATGATATGTCAGGCATTTACCAACTACATGCAGGGGGCTACGGGTGTGTTTGTCCCCGCCAATCTGGTACAGCTCGATGGCAACAACAAGACCTTCGTATGGGTAGTCAACGGCGGCAAGGCCCTGAAACGTGAGATTACCATTAACAATGAGACCGCCCAAGGTGTACAGGTCAGTGGAGGACTTTCTGCCGGCGACCATATCATCGTAGCGGGACAGCAGAAGGTAAGTAACGGTATGAAAGTGGAGGTGATAAAATGAAAGAGGAAAAGAAGATGAGCCTGCAGGAGTGGTCCATGCACTATCGGCAGATTATCATACTGCTCGTGAGCTGCTTAGTGGCTTTGGGCGTCTTTGGTTTGGCGAAGATCAACAAGAATGAGTTCCCCGACTTTACCATCCGTCAGGGACTTGTTATTGCCGTCTATCCTGGTGTGACCGCACAGGAGATGGAGGAACAGGTGACCAAACCACTGGAGAAATACATCTTTACCTATAGAGAGGTAAAGAAGGAGACAACGGTGTCCTTTACGAGAGAAGGTATCAGCGTCATTAAGGTAGACCTGAACGACGACCTGACGAATAAGGATGAGTTCTGGTCAAAGTTCAAGCACGGCGTGCAGACCTTCCAACTCACGTTGCCAAGTGGTGTCCTGGGCATCGTGGTGAACGATGACTTCGGCGATACCTCAGCGCTGCTGCTAGCCATGGAGTCGGAAGACAAGACCTACCGCGAGTTGAACGACTACATGAATACCCTCATCGACTCGCTGCGCATGATTCCCAGCGTAGGTAAGATGAGTGTCCATGGAATGCAGCATGACCAGATCAGCATCTATCTTGACAGCGACAAGCTGTCGCACTACGGCATTAGCTACATGTCGATTGCGCAGACGCTGAGGAGTAAGGGCTTTGTGACGACGGCTGGTCGCGTAAAAAACAATGACTATGAGTCGCCCATCTATGTAGATCATGCCCTCAACAAAATATATGAGGTGGAGAATACGCTGATCTATACGGACGGGCAAGGTAACAACGTGCGGCTGAAGGATGTGGCTACCGTGAAGCGTGAGTATCCCAAGCAGACATCCTTTATCACCAACAATGGTACGAAGTGCTTGCTTCTGTCGGTGGAGATCAAGAAGGGACAGGACGTGTCGAAGATGGGGTCGGAGATTAACAAGAAGCTGGAGAATCTCAAGCGGGACATTCCCGAAGATGTGAAGCTGACAACGATTACCGACCAGAAGAAGGTGGTGGACGACTCTATCGACAACTTCTTGCATGAACTGCTGATAGCCATTTCAACGGTAATCCTGGTGGTGGTTATCATCATGCCTATACGTGTGGCGATGGTGGCAGCAGGCACGATGCCTATCACTATCTTCATCTCGCTGGGTACTTTCTATATGTTCGGCATTGAGCTGAACACCGTGACGCTGGCGGCACTCATCGTAACCCTGGGAATGATAGTGGACGATGCCATCGTGATTATCGACTCCTATATGGAGATGATGGCCGAGGGTAAGCCCCGTTGGCAGGCCAGTATCGATGCCACCGTCCACTTCCTGAAGTCAATCTTTACCGCTACGCTGTGTATCTCGGTGACATTCTTCCCGTTCCTCATTGTGATGCAGGGACAGTTCAAAGACTTCCTGCTTTCCTTCCCCTGGGCTATAAGCATCGTGCTCTTCATCTCGATGATTATCGCACAGACACTGCTGCCCATTCTGCAATACTACTTCATCAAGGAACCTATTGAGGCTGCCAAACCCAAGAACGGCAAAAAGCCATTCAACCTGCTTGACCTGATGGACAAGTACTACAAGGTACTGCTGGCCTGGTGCTTCCGCCATCCGTGGGCAACCATCGGTATGGGTGTCGGTGGATTTGTCATCGGTTGCGTGATGTTCCTCAATACACCCCAGAAGATGATGCCTGTTGCCGACCGTGACCAGTTTGCCGTAGAAATCTACCTGCCTATCGGTTCGAGCATCGAACGGACGACAGCCATAGCTGACTCGCTGGAGCACATGATTAGCAAGGACGAACGTGTGGTGGGTATTGCGGCCTTCAAGGGCTGTGCATCGCCCCGTTTCCATGCGGCATACGCTCCTCAGTCCCCCACAGAGGACTATGCACAGTTCATTGTCAACACCACGGGCAACGAAGCTACCGCACAGTTGGTGGATGAGTGTACGGCGAAGTATACAAATATGTTCCCCGAGGCTAACGTCAAAATTAAGCAGCTGAGCTTTAGCAGTTGTGCCGTACCCATTGAGGTGCGTCTGATGAGTAATAGCCTCAATGAGTTGCAGACCTATTCCGACAGCATTGTCCAGATTCTGCGCCAGATGCCGGAACTGATGCTTGTACGCACCAATATGCTGGAACCGCTGGCTACGACCCGCATCAAGATTAATGATGAGAAGGCTAGCCGACTGGGCATCACCAATGGAGATGTAGAGCTGCAAATGGCCTTCCGCTATGGCGACGGACTGCCTGTCAGCACAGCATGGGAAGGTGACGACGCCATCAACGTGATCATGAAGACCGAGGATGCCGACCAGGCCACGAAACAGGATGTGATGGACGAGCTGATACCGATTGGATTCTCTGCCGCCCTCCCCGCTGATCTCGAAGAAATGAAGAGCATGGTAGAGGGTGGTTTCCAGCCTAGCGTGCCTTTACGCCAGTTTGCCGAAGTTGTTCCCTCTTGGCAGTATGGTCAGATATACCACCGCAACGGTCTGCGTGTCGTCACGGTGATGGCCGAAGTGGCCCGCGGACAGAACGTAGGTCTCGTGACCAAGAAGGTCATGAAACGTCTGGCCGACTTCAAGTTGGCTGATGGTATGCAGATGGAGTATGGAGGACAGTATGAGGCCGACAACGAGACTCGTCCCCAGATAGTCAGTGCCCTCGTCATGTCTGTCGTGATTATCTTCTTCGTACTGCTGTGGCACTTCAAGAAGGTCAGCGAGGCCTTGCTCATCATGGTATGTCTGTCGCTTTGCGTCTTCGGCATGTCTGTCGGCTTGCTGATACAAGGTGTGGAGTTCTCCATGACCAGTGTCTTGGGCTTCGTATCGCTGATGGGCATTCTGGTACGTAATGGCGTCATCCTCTTTGACTATGCCGCAGAGGTGAAGGAACTGGAGCAATTGTCGCTTAAGGATGCCATCCACGTGGCAGCTGAGCGCCGTATGCGTCCTATCTTCCTGACATCGGCAGCAGCCTCCATGGGTGTGGTTCCTATGATTATTGGTGGAAGCGCTCTTTGGGTGCCTATGGGTGCCGTCATCTGCTATGGAACACTGATTACCATGTTCTTCATCCTGACAGTGATGCCTGTCGCTTACTGGAAGGTGATGGGACGGAGCGAAGCTCAGGTAAGAGTGAAGAATGAAGAGTGAAAAATTGCTACCGCACATAAAAATGAAGAATGAAATGAAAAAGATAATTACCGTTATTTGTTGTTCCGTATGCTGCGGTATTGCCGCAGCTCAAGGAACGTATAGCCTCGACCAGCTGAAACAGTTGGCCATTGAGAACAACTACAGCCTCCGCTCTGCCCGTAATGCTATCCAGCAGTCGAAGGCGCAGAAAAACGAGGCACTTACCAAGTATTTCCCTTCAGTTTCGGCAACGGGCTTAGGTCTCAGCTTTGATAAATATTTGATAGATATCGACCTCGGCCTGTCTGCAGAGTTGGTCAGTATGCTATCGCCTGACCTTGAACTGCCATCGGACATTAAAATGATAAAAAATGGTGTGTACGGCTCTGTCTCTGCTATTCAGCCTGTATTTGTGGGAGGACAGATTATCAATGGCAATAAGTTGGCAAAGGTAGGTGTGGAGGCCAGTGAAATCAAGCTCGAAGCTTCGGAAGATCAGGTGGAGATGGCCACTGAGCAATACTACTGGCAGATGGTGTCGGTCAAGGAGAAACTACAGACACTTGGTGCCATCCATCAGATGTTGGAAGAGTTGGAGAAAGACGTAAGTAATAAGGTACGCATAGGCGCTATCAACCGCAACGACCTGTTGCAGGTTCAGTTGCGCAGAGGCGAAGTGGAGACTATGCAGCTGGAGGCTGAGAACATACTGACCACCATCAATCAGCTGCTGGCACAGCACGTCGGCAAAGCTAATGAGGAGATTAATATCAGCATTCCTGCCGAGCTGAGCAATATGGGTAAGGCCGATGCCCCCCTCTTGCCTGTCAGTCTGCGCCAAGACCATCAGTCTGCCCTGAATGCCACACCACAGTACCGCCTGTTGGCAAAGAATGTAGAGGCTCATAGTTTGCAACACAAAATGAAGGTAGGCGAAAACCTGCCTGTCGTTGCTGTGGGTGCCAGTTATAGCTGGAACAACTTCCTGAACGACAATAACCGTGGCAGCGGTCTGCTTTTTGCCGCCGTCCATGTACCCATCAGCGGCTGGTGGGGTGGGGCGCATGCCATCAAGAAAAAGAAACTGGCGCTTGACGATGCTCGTGAAATGATGAAGGACAATGGCCAGAAACTCGTCATCTACATGAATAACGCCTGGTCAGCCGTAGAGACCAGTCACAAGAAACTCCTTATTGCCCACGATGCCATTGCGCAGGCTGAGGAGAATCTGCGACTGCACAAGGACTACTATCGTGTGGGAACTACCACGATGACTGATTTGCTGTTGGCTGAAGAGCAGTATCAGCAGGCCTGCGACCGCTATACGGATGCCTATGCCGCCATGCAGATTAAGATACTGGAATATCGTCAGGCCACAGGACAGAAATAACAATAATCCTCATCAATTGAGATTACCTTTTACTGTCTTACTCTGAAAAATGCTGCATCAAAACCAACGTTTTTCAGGGTCAGATAATACTGTTCTATATTTCTTTGTTTATTGCTAATTACTGCATTTTATGAATATTTTGGCGTAATAGGACATATTTAAGGTTGTTTCAAACAGCAAAAAAAGGATATTATTGTCGAACTTTGCACCGCGTAAAGAAAAAACGAACATCATGGAGATACAAGATCTTAAGCCAAGGAGTGGTTCAGACACTCTGCGGATAGATGATAGCGACGAGCTGGTTGTGATGGAGAACTTTGGAATGTTGCCCAAGGGCAAACTTCGTCTCGACAATCAAGGGCTTATTGTGATTTGTACCGATGGCATGGCGCAGTTCGACTATGACGGTCAGCAGATTCTCCTTCGTAAGAATGACCTTTTTCTCTACATGGCGCATAGTGTAGCCTCTAATTTTATGTCCTCGCCCGACTTCAACTGCCGTCAGATTTGGTTTTCCAGAAGCGAACTTTGGAACATCAATAAGTATAGCGAGGTAAGCCTGGCGGATTTGACTTATCTGAAACAGCATCCAACGGTACATCTTACCGCTGACGACGTTCAGCTGCTTGATGATTACTTCCAGTTGCTATGTCACCGGATGCGAGACCGTTCGCCGATGCTGTATAAGGATATTGTGAGGTCGCTCGTCAGCACCATGATGTTGGAAATGCTCTGCATGATGCGGCGCAACAAGCAACAAGATGCTGTGTCGAACGATCCAAAAAGCACGAATCCGAGTGTGCACAAACGACTACTGGCAGACAAGTTCTTGCAATTGGTTGAGCAGAGCAACGGACGCATTCGCAAGGTGGACGACTTCGCTAAGCAGTTGAACGTCACGCCCAAATACCTGTCTACCATCTTGAAGGAGACCATTAATCGTCGGCCAAGTATGATGATAGAGCATTTCACGATGGGGGCCATTGAGCGACGCCTGCGCTACACCGACATGACGATGCAGGAGATAGCTAACGACCTGAACTTCCCTAATCCCTCGTTTTTTGGAAAATACTGCAAAGAACACTTGGGCATGACACCGCTGGAATATCGAAATAAGTATCATGTTGGAAAATGATAATAATTCTCAAAATATAAATATGGTATAACATGAACAACCCCAAAATGAAACTAACTGAAATGGTGAGGGTGGTGACACTTGGATTACTCTTGTTGTTGCCGCTCGCCTCAGAGGCCCAGCAGCTGCTGACGCTCGACAGTTGTAGGGCTATGGCACTGAGGAACAACAAACAAATGGGCGTGGCGAAGATGAAGCAGGAGTTGAGTGCATACTCGCGGAAGGCGGCACGCGCCAAGTATCTACCACATGTGAATGCTATGGGTGGCTATCTTTGGACAAGCAAGGAGATGTCTATCCTGAATGACGACCAGAAGGAAGCACTGAGCAACATGGGTACGAATACGACTGCGAAGTTACAGAACGCTCTGTCACCGTTGACATCAGCATTGCCAGCAGCGACACAGGCCAAGATGGCTGAGGATATGTCGGCTTTTGCCGGTACGCTGAACCAGGTTGGTACAGGTATCGTGGACGGTTTTCGTACTGATACACGTAATATGATGGCCGGAGCGGTGATGGTTACGCAGCCAGTATTCATGGGTGGCGCTATCGTTGCTGCCAACAAGATAGCAGACCTCAACGAGGAGATGGCAGCAAACTCTCTGGAGATGAAGCGTCAGGGTACCTTATATAATATTGATCAGGCCTACTGGCAAGTGGTGTCTCTGCGTCACAAACAGATACTGGCTGAGAGTTATGTGGCACTGGTGAAAAAACTGAAGAGTGATGTGCAGAAGATGGTTGACAAGGGTGTCGCTACTAAGGGTGATGGTCTGAATGTCAGCGTCCGGGTGAACGAGGCCGAGATGGCTCTGACGCAGGTCCAAGACGGTTTGGTACTGTCGAAGATGTTGCTCTGTCAACTGTGTGGACTTCCTGTCGATACAGACATTACGCTTGTTGACGAGAATTCTGAAAGTAATCTTATGAGCCCTGTAAGTTCCGTAAGTTCTACGAGTTCTATGACTGGTGAACTACGTCCTGAGCTGAAGGTGTTGCAGAATACCGTAGACCTCAGTCGCCAGACGACAAACGTCCTCAAGGCTGGCAATTTGCCACAGGTCCTGCTGACAGGCGGTTATGCCATCAGTAATCCGAACACCTTCAATGGCTTTGAGAAGAAGTTTGGTGGCGTTTGGAATGTGGGGGTCATGGTACGTGTGCCCGTTTGGAACTGGGGTGATGTGAAGAACAAGGTTCGTGCTTCGAAGGTTGCCACAGCCATGGCTAATCTGGAGATGGACGAAGCCCGTGAACTGATAGAGTTGCAGGTTAAACAGAGCAACTTCAAGGTGACTGAGGCGCAGAAGAAACTGACAATGGCACTGTCAAATGTTGCCAATGCTGACGAGAACCTGCGCATGGCAAACCTTGCTTTCAAGGAGGGTACAGCATCGCTCACAACAGTTATGGAAGCCCAGACGGCGTGGAATCAGGCACAGTCACAGAAGATTGATGCGGAGATTGGTGTCAAACTGTCAGAAGTGGAATTACAGAAAGCCCTCGGTACGCTCCAGTAATTATTCAAGATAATAAAATAACGTAATAACGAAAAACGAAATACAATTATGTCAGATCAAGCAAAACAACAGCATAACAATATCCTGCTGGCCATTGCAGGCTTTTCAGCAGTAGTAGTCATCGTAGCACTCATCGGTTTCTTGGCCTTGGGACGTGATGCGGAAGTAATACAAGGTGAGATGGAGGTAGAAGAGTACCGCGTATCAGGTAAGGTGCCTGGACGTATCCTCGAACTTCGTGTAAAAGAGGGTGACCTTGTAAAGGCAGGCGATACGCTGGCCATCATCGAGGCTCCTGATGTGGAGGCGAAGATGACGCAGGCACAAAGTGCTGCCGACGCTGCAGCCGCCATGGAGCAGATGGCTCAGAATGGTGCCCGTAAGGAACAGGTACAGGCTGCCTTCCAGCTGCTGGAGCAGGCCAATGCCGCTCTGGAGATTGCCGAGAAGTCGTATAATCGCATGAAATACCTCTATGAAGAAGAGGTTATCAGTGCCCAGAAATTCGATGAGGCAGAAGCGATGTATAAGTCTGCCCAGGCTCAGAAGAAGGCAGCGCAGAGCCAGTACGATATGGCAGTAAACGGTGCTCGCATGGAGGAACGTCGCGCCGCTTCGGCTACGGTAGGACAGGCTCGTGGTGCCGTACAGGAGGTGACCAGCTATATCAAGGAGACCGTCCAGATAGCTCAGATGGCTGGCGAGGTGACAGATGTCTATCCTAAGGTTGGTGAGCTTGTCGGTACAGGTACGCCCATCATGTCGATTGCCGTCATGGACGACCAGTGGGCAACGTTCAACATCCGCGAGGACCAGCTGAAGGATATCAAGGTGGGTGCTGAGCTGACAGTGAAGATTCCCGCGCTGGACGTGGAGACTGTGATGAAGGTGACGTCGATGAAGGACAAGGGTTCCTTCGCTGTCTGGAAGGCTACAAAAGCTACCGGCCAGTACGACCAGAAGACGTTTGAGGTGAAGGCTCGTCCGACTAGCGCCGTCAAGGACATCCGTCCTGGCATGAGCGTAATACTGAAAAAGTGAGGAAGTTAGAGAAGTTAAGAAGTTAATGAAGTATTTAACTAATATCGGACACGTCGCACTTCGCGAGCTTGACATCATCATCCGTAAGAACCGTATCTACGGCTTCTGCATGGTGGTGTTCCCCGTACTGTTGGTGTTCTTCTTCACCACGATGCTCGACGATGGTGTGGCACTCGATCTGCCCGTTGGGGTGGTGGACCAAGACAACTCGTCGATGTCACGCGGTCTCACTCGCAACCTCGACGCCATGCAGAGCTCACGTGTTGTCTATCGGTTTGCCAATGTCACCGAAGCACGCAATGCCATGCAGGAGGGCAAGGTCTATGCCTACCTCCTCATCCCCGAGGGCACGGCTGCGAAACTCCTCTCTGGTCGACAGCCGAAGATCTCGTACTACTACACGATGACGTGCATGACCGCCGGCTCGATGGCGATGAAGGATATGAAGACCATCGGCTCGCTGGGTTCGGCAGCCGTCGGACAGTCGACGCTTGCCGGCAAGGGTGCCTCTCCGCAGCAGATTAAGGCAGCCTTGCAACCCGTCACAGTCGATGCGCACATGATAGCTAACCCGCAGGGCTCGTACAACTACTCGCTGACGACGGTCTTCGTACCTGGTATCCTGATGTTGTTCATGGCCTTGTTGGCGGCCTATGCCGTAGGCATGGAAATGAAGTTTGATACCGGTAAGGAGTGGTTGGCCATGGCTGACTACAACATCGTCGTGGCTATTCTAGGCAAGTACATCGTCCACGCGTTGGTATTCCTGCTTGTGATATTCTTTTACCAGTATTATATTTTCGAAGTACTCCATTTCCCCAGACTCGGTGGCGTTTGGAGCATCGTACGTCTTTGTCTGTTGCAGGTGGCTGGTGGCCTTGGCTTCGGCATCTTTGCCTTTGGCCTGATGCCCTCGCTGCGCATGTCGATGAGCATCTCTTCGCTGTGGTCGGTGCTCTCCATCTCCATGTGCGGCTCAGCCTTCCCCATTGCGGGAATGGATGCTCCGCTGCAGGCCATGTCATGGCTTTTCCCCCTGCGTCACTATTGGATGATCTATCAGGCCACCGTCCTCAACGGATTCCCCGTCATCGACGTCTGGTTCCACCTCGTGGCACTCGTGGCCTTCACGCTGCTGCCTTGGTTCGTACTCCGTAAGATTAAAAACGCCATGCTGAATTATGTCTACATTCCTTAATAGATTACGCGAACACTTCACCGATGTGCTCTATATCTGCAGGCAGGAGCTGCTGCAGGTCATCAAGGACGAGGGCGTGTTGATGTTCCTTGTCGTAGTACCGCTGGGTTACCCGTTGCTCTACTCGTGGATATACAATAATGAGTCGCTGCATGAGACACCTGTGGTCGTCGTCGACCAGTCTCACTCGGCCCTGTCACGGCAGTTTATCAACGACTGTGACGCCTCGCCAGATGTACAAGTGAAGTACTACGCCAGTGACCTCGACGAAGCGCGCTCACTGGTGAGCAGACAGTTGGTCAGGGGTGTCTATCTCATCCCCTCCGACTTTGCCACACGTGTCAACCGCGGTGAACAGGCTACCGTCAGTGTCTATTGCGACATGTCACTCATGCTTGCCTACAAGGCTGTCTATCAGACCGCGATGGTCGAGGCGGGCCGCCTCGGCGCGGGTATGAGCATCAAGCGCGCCGGCAACTACACCAAGCGCGAGGACGCTATCACGGCGCAGCCTCTGGCTGTTGATGATGTGGCGATGTTCAACCCCTCTGGTGGTTACGGCTCATGCGTGTTGCCTGCCGTGCTCATGCTTATCTTGCAGCAGGCCCTGGCCCTCGGCATCGGTATGGCTGCGGGTACTGCTCGTGAACGCCACCGCAACGGTCAGCTCGTCCCCGATAATGACCCGCACTATCGAGGTGCCTATCGCATCGTGTGGGGTAAGGCGCTCTGCTATGGCATGATTGGTGCCGTGGCTGCTGCCTATCTCTCGATGGCTGTTCCCGCGATGTTCTCGTTCCCGCAGTTAGGCACTGGTTGGCCGCTCTTCTGGACGCTCCTGCCTTACACACTGGCCAGCGTCTTTTTCGGTCTGACCGTTTCGTGTCTCATCCGATACCGCGAGAACGTCATGCTCTTGATGGTCTTTGTTTCCGTACCGTTACTTTTCCTGACTGGCGTCTCTTGGCCGCAGTCCAGCATTCCCGGCTACTGGCAGGGCGTGTCCTGGATATTCCCCAGCACCTTCGGCGTCCGGGCCTTCATCCGAGTCAACTCGATGGGTGCCTCTGTCAGTCAAGTCCTTCCCGAACTGCGTATCCTCTGGATTCAGGCCGCCGTCTATCTCGGCCTCGCCTGCCTTGTGTACAGACATCAGTTCCGCCTGATGAAGAAATGGGCGCAGCCGAGCACGGCAGAACTGGCCTCGGAGGCTGCCACTCAATGATTGAGTAGCGTCGCCCGAGGGTCGGGGAGCCCTTTGTATTGACAACAAAGCATTCCCCGAGGCAAAAAATGCCCTTTGTATTGACTACAAAGCATCCCCCGAGGCAAAAAATGCCCTTTGTATTGACAACAGAGCATTCCCCGAGGCAAAAATGCCCTTTGTATTGACTACAAAGCATCCCCGAGGCAAAAAATGCCCTTTGTATTGACTACAAAGCATCCCCCGAGGCAAAAAGTGCCCTTTGTATTGACTACAGAGCAATTTTTTTTATATAAATAAATATATCAAGGACAGATATTTGGCTTTTTGCACATTTCTTTGTACCTTTGCATCATTGCAAACGATTAAAGTTAAAACACTATGGGAAAGATTAAGACTATCGGTATTCTGACGTCGGGCGGTGACTCGCCCGGCATGAACGCAGCCATTCGTGCCGTGACACGTGCAGGCATCTACAACCAGTTTAATATCAAAGGTATCTACCGAGGCTACGAAGGACTCATCCACGACGAGGTGAAGCCCTTTACCACAGAGGATGTGTCAGGCATCATCACTCGTGGTGGTACCATCCTAAAGACGGCCCGTTCGAAAGATTTCATGACACCTGAGGGTCGTCAGAAGGCTTACGAGACCTGCCTGAAGGAAGAGATAGATGCCCTCGTTGTCATCGGCGGTAACGGTTCACTGACGGGAGCCTGGAACTTCGGTGTGGAGTTTGACTTCCCCGTTATCGGTTTGCCGGGCACCATCGACAACGACCTCTATGGCACTGACGCTACCATCGGTTACGACACCACGATGAACACCATCATGGAGTGTGTGGACCGCATCCGCGATACCGCCAACTCGCACGAACGTATCTTCTTCGTCGAGGTGATGGGCCGTGATGCTGGTTTCTTGGCACAGAACTGCGCCATTGCCTGTGGTGCTGAGGCTGCCATCGTTCCTGAAGAGGTGACTGATGTCGACCAGCTGGCTGCTTTCATGGGTCGCGGCATTCGCAAGTCAAAGAAGTCGTGTATCGTCCTGGTCTCAGAGAGTCCGAAGTGCGGTGCCATGTTCTATTCAGACCGTGTCAGGAAAGAGTTTCCGGAGTTCGACGTACGTGTCAGTATCCTTGGTCACCTGCAGCGTGGTGGTTCGCCATCGGCCCGTGACCGCATCCTGGCATCTATCACGGGCGTCGGTGCTATCCAGGCTATTCTGCAGGGTCAGCGTAACGTCATGGTGGGCGTCCGCAACAACGATGTGGTCTACGTGCCATTCTCGGAGTGCATCCGCACTGATAAGCGTTTCGACAAGCGTCTGATTACCGTTCTTGATGAACTAAGCATATAATATGAAGAAATTACTTTTGGTCGCAGCTACCATGATGGCTGCAGTGAGTGTGCAGGCGCAGAGCTTTCCGGTGGGTATCCTCAGCGGACAGGACTCTGTGAAGAGTGTGCAGTTCGGCTTTATCTCGTCGGTAGCTGTCAATGGCGGCAAGGGCCTCCAATTCGGTTCGTTCTCCAACGTGTCGGGTGGGGTGTTCCGTGGATTGCAATTGTCAGGTATCAACAATATCACCTGCGGCATGAACAAGGGTCTGCAGTTCTCCTCTCTGCTCAATGCGTCATCAGGAAAGATGAACGGCTGGCAGATAGGTGCCATCAACTATGCCGACTCGCTGAATGGTGCCCAGATAGGTCTGTTCAACGTAGCCCGCAAGCGTCCCAAGGGCTGGCAGGTAGGTATCGTCAACCTCAGCTACGACTCCATCGGCCATAAGATTGGTCTGGTGAACGTCAACCCCACCACCACCATCGACTACATGATCTATGGCGGTAGCTCTACCAAGACGAATATCGCTGCCCGCTATCGTAATAAGAGTACCTATAACATCATTGGTGTCGGTACCCACTTCATGGGACTCGACTCAAAGTTCTCGGGTGCCATCTTCTACCGTCTGGGTCAGTATAAGCAGCTGACAGACAAACTGAGTCTGAGCGGTGATATCGGATACTACCACGTAGAGACGTTCTCGCAGAACAACAACGAGAAGCCCGAACGACTCTATTCGTTGCAGGCACGCATCAATGCTGACTATCAGTTCAGTAGGAAGTTCGGTGCTTTTGCATCGGTGGGCTGGGGGCTGACGCGTTACTACGACCGCAACGAGACCTATCGCAATCGACCGCTGTTTGAACTGGGTCTGACCTATCGTCAGTCACGCGACCAGCACGGATCGTGGATGCGTGCATGGGAGGAGAAGCGTAAGCAGATAGTATATGGCGACTCGACGATGGCGCTGCCCGTGAAGAAGCGCTACTGGCAGGCTCTTGCTGAGGTGACGGCCATCAACGTCGGTGTACAGCTGTTCGACCGCTACGCCCTCAGCTCAGACTTTGCACAGACCACGCTGAACTCGCTGAAGCATAACTTCACAGACGGCATGGTTTGGGACAACGACTTCTTCGTGACGAACATGTTTGCCCATCCGTATCATGGCAACCTCTACTTCAACGCTGCCCGTACCAACGGACTGTCGTTCTGGGAGTCAGCACCCTACTCGCTGCTGGGTTCGGCCATGTGGGAGTTCCTGGGCGAGACGGAGCCACCAGCCATCAACGACATTATCGCCACGACGTGTGGCGGTATAGCGCTTGGTGAAATGACACACCGATTGAGCCGTACCATCCTTGACGACCGTGACATGGGTTGGAGCCGTTTCTGGCGTGAGGCTGCAGCTGCCATTGTCAACCCAATGCAGGGTATTCACCGTATTGTTAGTGGTGATGCTTGGCGTGTGAAGAACAAACACTACCGTTATCACAACTTCCACGAAATACCTGTCGATGTGGCCTTCTCTCTCGGTTGGCGTTATCTGGCCGACGACGGTGCCTTGTTCCGCGGTGTCCACGCACCCTATCTGAATTTCTATCTGCTCTATGGTACGGCTGTCGACGGTGAGAGTCACACGAAGCCCTATGACTTCTTTGACCTCGATGCCACATTCAGCATCGGTGGCGGACAGAAGATGGTCAACAACATCAGCATCGTTGGTCGACTCTGGAGTACGCCCATCGTCGAAATACCTGCCAAGATCAAGGACGGACATAGCATGGCTGCTGAGTTTGGTATCTACCAGCACTTCAACTACTACGATTCCAATCCCATCGAGGACGGTTCTGAGTTGGTTCCTTACCGCATCAGCGAGGCTGCCGGTTTCGGTCCTGGCTTCATCCTGTCAATGGACCAGACGGGTGCGCTCTCCAAGATGGAACAGCGTATTTTCGTAAGCGGTATCCTGCTCGGTGGTACGAAGAGTGACTACTTCAACGTCATTGAGCGTGACTACAATATGGGTAGCGGCTTCAGTATCAAGTCGAAGACACAGCTGGACTTCGGTCGCTTCGGTCGCATGATACTTAACGCTAAGTACTTCCGCCTCTATACGTGGAAGGGCTATGATACCTATACATTTGATGAATTGAAAGAGTTCAATGAAGGCACCAGGGACTTGCACTATCTGAATGTGATGGGTGATAACAGCGATGCTACTCTGTTGGTTGTCAACCCCATCTTTGAGTTCCACGTTGCCAAGCAGTGGTCTATCAACCTCTCAGGTAGCTACTATTGGCGTCGTACGCACTATAAATATTATTATAACGGAACCAAGGAGTGGGGTAGAGATAGTAATGTCTATGCCAGAACCTTTGAAACCAAGATAGGTTTAACATGCAGATTATGAGTATTAGAACAATATTTTCATTAATTCTGTTTTGCATTTTTACGGTGGAGACGGATGCACAGTCCGTCTCCACAGACAGTGTGGTAAGCGATACCATTGTCAAAAAGGAGAGTCTGGGGAAACGCCTGAACCAGAAACTCAGCAACAACTACTTCAAGTCGAAATACGATACGAACTATGTCGTCCGGCCTAAGGAAAAATGGCTGCTGAGGGCGATGGTTAACCAGACGGGTAACTACATCCATGCCAAAGGTACAGTGAACGATATATGGTCGAAATACGATCTGCACACCAAGAAGAATACTACCATCGGTCTAGAGGTGAACTACTGCGACCTTGCCGTTTCGCTGTCGCTCAACCCGGCAAAGATGCGTGGCGACTACGACGACTATGAGTTCAATTTCGAATACCACGGCAATCGCATCAGTTTCGACATCAACTACCAGCGCGCCACGTCGCTGACGGGTGATATGAAGTTGGGCGATGTGGACCATCTGGACGAGGAAGGACTACGCATGAACATCGTCAATGTGGCAGCCTATTACAGCTTCAACCACCGCCGCTTCTCCTTTCCTGCAGCCTTGTACCAGAACTACTACCAGCGTCGCTCGGCAGGTTCATGGTTGGCAGGTGCCAGTTTCCAGGGCGGTAGCATCAAGACCACCGACGCGCTGGCTGAGCGCAGTCCGAAGGCTCCTGACGTCCACCTCACCTTTGCCAACTTTGCCCTGGGCGGCGGCTATGGCTACAATCTCGTGCTCGGCAACCACGCGCAGTGGCTGCTCCACCTCTCCGTCATGCCCAACTTCGTGGTTTACAAGCACAATACACTCGAAGTCCGTTCTGCTGCCGAACGCGCGCAAGGCCAGGACTATCAGGAAAAGCGTGACCACGGTCTGTGTTTCAACATGATCTTCAACGAGCGCGCCTCCGTGGTCTATCACTTCACACCTCGTTACAACGCTGGTGCCTCGTTTATGATGAGCAACTCCATCTACGACAACGGCGACATAAAGTTCAACCAGAACAAATATCTTGCCCGTGCTTTCGTAGGTGTCAGGCTGTAGCTCCCTCGTCTCTTACGGAGAACCGACCACCAAACGGTTTTCAAAAAAATGCTTTCACCTTCACCGCCTATATACGAAAGCCCTGTATATAGGCGGTTCGCACGTGTTTCATGCATGCGCGAAGCGTTGCGGACGTTTCACAATGCTTTCACAAAATCGGTGAAACGTTCGTGAAACGTCAAAAACAAGGAAATGGCCTTGAAGCCCAGCATACAGGCGACTGTGAGAAAAAGCTCGCGCGCGACGCAGGCGGGCGCACACGGGCGCGAGACGGCGCACCACGCCTCTGTATCAGCCTGTCTCATCTCCGTATTAGCTTGTCCCAGCAACGGGACAGCTGTTCCTGCGCGTGGGAACAGCTAATACACGTAAAAGTGGTACCACTTTCTGAAAAGTCGTACCACTTTTGGAAAAGCCCTACCACTTTTCCACCGCTACAGCTGTCCCATCGCTGGCTACAGCTGTCTCATCACTGGCTACAGCTGTCCCGTAAGCGAGAACAGCTAAGTTATACGTCACCTTCGTTGTCGTCAAGGCCGTCGTTGTCATAGTCGATGTCTTCATCGTCAGGTGTTACGACGTCTTGCACGGGGCTGCCTAACGTACTGCCTGCTAGTATCTGGTGCTGGTACTGCAGCGTTAACACCTGCATTTCCGGATTAATATATGTCTTTATATCCCTCTTTCTGCCCAGTCACCACGGTCGAGATTGCGGTAGCCGATGGCTTCGGCGATGTGCATGGACTGGACCTGTTCTGAGCCAGCAAGGTCGGCAATGGTGCGGGCCACCTTGAGGATGCGACTGTAGGCACGGGCAGAGAGCTTCAGACGCTCCATGGCCATGCGGAGCATATCCATCGAGGCGGCATCGGGTTCGGCAAACTCATGGAGCATCTTCTCCGTCATCATGGCATTGCAATGGATACCCTTGAAGGGTTTGAAGCGCTCTTCTTGAATCTTTCGGGCAGCAATGACGCGCTCGCGGATAGTGGCAGACGGTTCTCCCGGCTGCATCTGACTGAGTTCAGAGAAGGGCACGGCCTGTATCTCGCAATGGATATCGATACGGTCGAGTAGGGGACCACTGATTTTGTTCATGTAACGCTGTATCTGCCCTGGCGTGCAGGCACAGTTGTGCGTGGGGTCGCCATAATATCCGCAAGGACACGGGTTCATAGAGGCCACTAACATGAACGAGCACGGATATTCCACGCTATACTTAGCACGAGAGATACTGATTTTACGGTCTTCCAAAGGCTGGCGCAACACTTCCAGTACGGCACGCGACAGCTCGGGCATCTCGTCGAGAAAGAGCACACCATTATGGGCCAGTGAAATCTCGCCAGGTTGCGGATTGTTGCCGCCACCGACAAGTGCCACCTGCGAGATGGTGTGATGGGGCGCACGGAAAGGACGCTGACTGATGAGGCTAGTGTCGCGACTGATCTTGCCTGCGACAGAGTGTATCTGGGTGGTCTCCAAGCTCTCGGCCAGCGACAGCGGCGGCAGAATGCTGGGCAGACGCTTGGCGAGCATCGACTTACCACTACCCGGCGGACCAATCATGATAAGGTTGTGACCACCGGCTGCAGCAACCTCCAAGGCACGCTTGACGCTCTCCTGACCCTTGACGTCAGAGAAGTCGAGGTCGAAGTGGTTCTGTTGCTCATAGAACTCCTTGCGGGTATCGATGATGGTGGGCTCGTAGGTCGTGGTGCCGTTGAGGAAGTGGATGACGTCCATGAGGGTCTCCATGCCATAGACCTCCAACTGGTTGACGACGGCAGCCTCGCGGATGTTTTGCTGGGGGACGATGAGTCCTTTGAACTTCTCTTTGCGGGCACGGATGGCGATGGGTAGGGCGCCACGGATGGGTTGCAGCCGACCGTCGAGACCCAGCTCACCCACGAGCATGAACTTGTCCAGATTCGTATCTTCTACCTTACCATTGGCGGCAAGGATGCCGATGGCAAGGGGCAAGTCGTAACCCGATCCTTCTTTCTTGATGTCGGCAGGTGACAGGTTGACGGTGATGTCCATGGAGGGCATCTTAAAACCATTGTTGACGAGAGCGGCCTTGATGCGGTCGTAGCTCTCCTTGACAGCGGTATCGGCCAGTCCCGTCAGGTGGAACTGCACACCACGTGACATGCTGACCTCGCAGGTTACGGTGTTGACATCCAGTCCGTTGACAGCGGCACAGTAAGTTTTTACAAGCATCTCGTTACTATTTGCGATTTGCATGCAAAGGTAGAAAATAATTATGAATTAAGAATCAAGAATTAAGAATTATTTCGTACCTTTGTGCAGGAATTATGAATATTGTTAGATTTTTGAAGGACTTGACGCTGCTAATAGCTTTCCCTTTCTTTTTTTTCTTGTAATAAGCTCAAAATAAAGCGAAAGGCAAAAAAAAAAGATATTTTATTTTGTGGAATGGATAGAAATTCGTATCTTTGCCCAATAAACCGATAAAAATATTTGTATAACCTAACTCTAATCTCGTTTCTGAGATAGAAAAACTAACTATAGATATTATGAGAAAAGAACTGAAAAAACTAAGCGTCTTGTTGTTCTTGCTGCTTATGGCGGTGATACCTATATCGGTGTGGGCAGCTGACCCGAATGACGATACCGTCATGATTGACGGTGTGAGTTACCATGTGTTGCGCAACCTTGACGACTGGGAACGCTTCAGGCAGCTCGTAGAAGAGACTGGCGGCGATAGCGACGTCAATGCCATTATGGATGCTGACCTTTCGGTAACCACTATGGTAGGTGTCCCAGACAGAAAACCCTTCCGCGGTATTTTCAACGGTAACGGCCACACGCTGAACGTCGCCATAGATGGTAGCAGCGAAAGTTGGTACCAGGCACCGTTCCATTATGTAAGGAATGCAACCATCCGCGACCTGCATGTGACGGGCTACGTGAATGGCGGCAAACACAATGCGGGTCTTTGTGGCTTCTGCGACGACGTCACCATTGAGCGCTGTTGGGTTTCAACTACCGTAAAGAGCGAGAGAAGTGATGGCTACTTTGTCGGTGGTTTCACGGGACATTGTCGCCAGAGCCATATCATCATTACCGACGGCTTGTTCGACGGCAAGTTGATTGTCGTTGCTAATAACAAGTATGACCATTTTGCCGGTGCTTTCTTCGGATGGGGTGAAAAGGGTGTGACATGGGATGCCACGCGTCTCTATGAGAATGGTTCCAATCAGGACTGTCGTTACAGCATCGGTTATATTGCAAAAACAGGCGATGCCGATGCCTGGGGTGGCAGAGACCATCCTGCAGTCTATACTTCCCACGACTGGGGCGAGTGTGGCGACCACAAGAACTATACTGACCAGCAGACAGTGGTCAATGCGATGAATGCAGACAAAAGCAACTCATGGGTGCTTGTCGACGGTATCGCCCGTCCTAATATCAAGAGTTATTCGCTGGAGCCGACTTTCGAGTGCTATGATATCGTTCCTGGTACGGAGGCTGGCGAAGAGGGACAGTTGAAGATACCCTTCTCGTGCGACCAGGTCGTCAAATGGATAGATTGTTGGTACACCGACGAGAACGGCAACAGAAAAGACTTGCCGCGCCTGACGCTGTCCCCCAACAGCTACTCGGGGTTCATCCTGCTGCCTGCTACCGAGGCACACCGTGACCTGCAGATGAAGGTTCGCCTGATGATTGACAGCCTCACCTACACTTACGATGCCAAGAGCGATGCCGTGATGCACAATCCGCGCAACCTGACCTGTGACGTGCTGAACTATTCGAAGACCAGTCTTACGGACGCCGGTGCCGTGCGCCTGCAGTGGGAAACCAAGGATGCCGACTATAACGACATGATGGATGGCGACGTGTTCAACGTTTTGCGTTCACTGACGGGAAAGCCTGAAGATATGGTGTCGATAGGCTCTGTGATGCTCGACAATAGCCGGTCTAAATACGAATACAAGGACTCGACGCTGATTAGTGCGCTGGCCGCTGAGAATGTCGATGCGGCAACGGGAACGGCACAAGTGGCTTATTGGGTAGTGCGCGCTACAACACAGCAGCTGTGGGGCATGTCGGCAGACAAGAACCCGACAGTTGTCACCATCAAGCCGCAGCTGGACAAGCTTGCCCTGTTGGAACCCACTGGTGTGAAGGGCGATTGGAGCAGTAAGGATGAATACAAGGTCAAAGTGACGTGGGACTACAAAGCCAATGACGAGAGTCACCATTATGTGTGGGACAACCGTATCAGCATGAAGCTGGAGGTGAAGACCTACAGGGCTGACGGTTCGCGGGCCGATAGTACAGTTACCGCTATTGCTGCTGAGCAGCTACAGGCTGGCGAGGCAGAAGTGTTGGTTAGCCGTTCGTGCGTCAGCTACCAGATAACGCTGCTGTTTGACACTAGCAAATCGCCATTGGGCAAAGACACTGTCAGCATTGCTGCCACACTGCCCGAGGACAAGTTCTACCACGAAAGTCTGGGACGCATCGACAAGGAGTCGCTGGTGGTACGTGAGCTGCAGAGTTCCGTGCTGCTGACGTGGGCCAACGTCGATGACGAGCCAGTGGACTACTACGAGGTCTGGCGACGCGACGCCGCTGGTGGTGATTTCGGACTCCTTGTCGGTCAGTTGACTGAGATGCAGTATGAGGACAAGACCACCAGCCCGGTACACCAGTATGAGTATTACGTACGCGGTGTGAACGACTGCGAGGGTAAGAAGTATGAAGACACGAAGACCGTAGCAGGCAACTGCATACAGACAGGAACGATGGAGGGTTACCTGCGATTCTCGGACGGCACAGGTGTTCCTGGTGTAGATATCAACATCAAATCGACTGACGGCAAGGCGTGGAAGGTCACCACTGACGAGAGCGGTTTCTTCAGAATGAGTGCCCTGCCATACGTGAACAATACGGAGACTACCTATACTGTTGCGCCTAATCTGAACGAATTTAGCGACGTGCAGCCTGTGACCTTTAAGACCACCCCTGGCGGCAACCTGGTGAAGGACGTGACCTTCGTGGTGGAGCAGAGCATCAAGATTTCGGGCTATGTACAATACTACGGCACTAGCATTCCCGTGCAGGGCGTTTCGTTCCTGGTGGACGGACATGAGATGCACACTGCTGCAGGTAAGGTGGTGACCGACTTTGAAGGTAAATTTTCTTTCCGGGTTCTGGAGGGTATAGGCCACAGCATACAGGCCGTCAAGGACGGACACACCTTCTACCGTGGCGGCTTCTACCATGAGAACGACGACGACCCCGATACAAAGACAGTTTATGATTTCACTGCCGACCCTCCCGGTCTGTACTTCTATGACGACACCCGTGTGAAACTCATCGGACGAGTGGCTGGCGGTAAGGACCAAGGAGACATTCCGCTGGGCAATTCGCTGTCGCGCAACAACCTGGGCGACGACCTGCAGATAGTGCTCTCGCTGGAGGGTGATAACGCCTCACGACTGGTGTATGATAATCAGGACCATGACAAGAAGGAGCGCGACGAGGTGTTCTATCATCCCGCTAATGACTCAAAGTACAAATATCAGACCAAGGTACACACCACGATTAACCGTATGATTATTTCTCCTGATATCCATACGGGTGAGTATGTGGTGATGCTGCCTCCTGTGAAGTGGAAGATTCAGCAGATTACCGCCAAGGGCTATGCCACGCTCTTCCAAAGCGGACAGGTTGGCGATGTGATAGACCTCACCGATTCGCTGACCCTTCACAAGGACCACTTCGAGGGCTCAT
The DNA here is from genome assembly GCA_902800925.1 of uncultured Bacteroidales bacterium. Taxonomy (GTDB): domain Bacteria; phylum Bacteroidota; class Bacteroidia; order Bacteroidales; family Bacteroidaceae; genus Prevotella. The sequence continues at coordinate 31,313 of CADCGD010000030.1, forward strand.
GGAAGAATGCTGAGGACATGGAGATAACTACTGTTGATGTGGAGTATAACGCACAGTACAGTCGCATCTACCATACGCCAGTGGTTATCGACTACAAGCAGTTGGGCTACGACAAGTTCGACTACTTCGGTGACCAATATTACAACTTCAAGAACGTGACGGGCGACAAGCAGAAACTGACGCTGGCCTATGGCGTGCGGAAGCCAAACTGGCCTGTAGGTAAGAAAGACTCGCTGGAGACGAAATACACCTTTGGATATCCTGTGTTCAGCATCGACAGGAAGTATCCTATCAAGATTTCCGCTACTGAGCGCTACTACTATAACAACAATACGAAGAGCGACACGATTGATATCATTAGGTTGTCGGGAGGTGAGGTAACCATCCATAACGGCATGCTGAGTTCGACACACAGGGATGTGGTAGCGTTGGACAGCGTGGGCGAAGCCACCTACAACTTGGAAGCGGCACAAGTGCCTTATCTGTTGACAGGCAACGATGCCCTGCGTACCGTGACCATGACGCTGGAGATGGACGGCACGCACTATGAGGCCACACCGCTTCACGCGTACCTCTTAAATGTACAGCAGCTGAAAGGTGCCAAAGACATCTTAAGCTACTCTACACCGCTGTTGGTTGACATCCTGCGCGACCCCCCTGGAGGTGCTTCGAAAGCCACCCTCAGCAAGGGATCGACACTGCAATACAGTTACCAGATGGACTTGAGTTGGGATGCCGGTATGACAATGAACATCGGAATTGGCAACCAGCTGGATACCTTTACGGGCGTAGTAGCAGCACCGATGGGTGCTGGCGCCGTGGCTGGATTCAACAACTCCGCCTCGAATGCCTTTTCAACCTCTATCGACCTGGTGTTCTCAGGCAGTGGAAACCGTGCCTTCAACTACACGATGACGGCGACCGAGGACATTTCGACCAGTAGCGATAAGTACATGGTGGGTGCCGATGGCGACGTGTATATCGGTGTTGACCAAAACATCGTCCTCAAGCCGGCTACTGCCATCCGCGCCATCCCTGACAGCGTCTTCCAGCAGTTGGGCGGCCAACTGAAGGCCGGACGTATGGTGGAGATAGCACAAGGCGTGGATGAGAAGGGCAAGACACTGCATTTGGTGCGCGACGAGGTTGTGACCTACGGTCCTGTCATTAACTCCAACTTCGTACATTCCCAGTACTACATCACAAAACAGCTCATTCCTTCGCTGACGGAACAGTGTCAGTCATTGATATTCACCGGCACAAGAGATCAGGCAGTGCAACGTGCGAGCGCCTCGGGCGAGATTGTCTATTGGTCGAAGGTGCCCCAGGACGATGAGAACTTCGCTACGCCGTCAACGTATGAGATGATTGTTCCTGACGGATACAGCGGCGATAAGACGGACGAGGTAGCCCGCTATCATGACAACCTGATGACGTGGATTGAGATGATTGGTCGCAACGAGCAGGAGAAACTGACAGCCCGTGACCTGGTGCAGAACTTCGACGTCGATGGTGGTGCAGGCATCAGCTACAGCGAGTCGTTTACCAGCGATTACTCCAATACCAGCTCATACGTCAGTCCCATCTCCGTCAGTACAGTGGATTACTTCAATAAACAAGGTGGCGACATCGCCCTGAATTTTGCACAATTTGTGGGTCCGGCAGCTGCCAAGTTCATTGCCAGCATTGCCAAAGGCAAATTAGGCGGCACAAACCAAGAGTCTACCATCGGTACAAATACAGTGGAAGTTCGCGGCGTCGGATTGAGAATCAGTTTCAACCTGATACCAGCTATGAGCTTCTCAGTCAAGCCCAAGCATGCGGAAAAGAAGACGTTTAACCGTAAGGAGAGCTTTACCATTGCCATGGACCGCAAGAGTCACCTGAACTTCGACGTCTATCGTGTGGAGACCAGTACAGACGATGTGTCCAGTAACAATGTCCTGGATGTCTTTATCGGCAACAACTTCGATGAGCAGGAAGCAGACAATTACGACTACCTGAAACGTGAGATAAAGTTGGAAGATTACCGTCAGCCACGCGGATTCGTATATCGCACTCGTGCCGGTGCTACCTGCCGTCCTTATGAGGACTGGAACCTCTCACAGGTATATAATCCAGGTACCGTCATCAATGAACGCACAAAGAAGATCGAGAATCCTGTCATTAAGATGGATAAGCAGAGCCTGAGCGGTGTCCCATTTGGCGAAGCCGCACGCTTCAAGGTCTATCTTACCAACGACAGCGAGGAGCCTGAGAGCGCATACATCTACTTTACCCTGTACCAGAATGAGACATCTAATCCCGATGGTGCCAAACTGATGATGGACGGTATGCCAATCACAGGTGACGGTCGAACGATAGAAATCCATCCGGGACAAGTCACCGAGAAGACTCTGGAGGTCTATGCCGGTGAGAAATTCGACTACGATAGCCTGAAGATAGGATTAGTATCCCAGGGTGATGCGCTTGCCGTTCAGGAGGTGGCCTTCGACGTGCATTATCTGCAGACAGCAGGCAATGTGGCTATCACTACTCCTGGCGACAAGTGGATAATGAACTGCGACGCACCGACGGAAGGCGACAAGGGTTGGTATTTACCTGTTATCATAAGCGGCTTTGACAAGAACCAGCATAACTTCGACCATATCGAGTTCCAGTACAAGGAGTCGGCACGTGGTGACGACTACTGGACCAACCTCTGCGGATATTATGCCGACTCAACGCTCTATGCTGCTGCCAGCGGTACGAAGGAGATGATTCCTGAGAATGGAAACATCACTACACGCTTCTTCGGCGAGGGCGTGGTTATGGAGAAAGCCTACGACCTCAGGGCAGTGCTCTTCTGTCGCAACGGCAACGCCTTCCTGACGAACGAGTCGAAGGTGCTATCCGGTGTGAAGGATACCCGCCGTCCGCAGTTGTTTGGCAATCCAGAACCCAAGGATGGCGTGCTGGTAGCTGGCGATAACATCATCTTCAACTTCTCTGAGGACATAGAATACAGCTACCTGCAAGCAACTACTAACTTCGAGGTGACGGGCGAAACCAATGAAAGCAGCATACAAGAGGCTCCGTCGCTACAGTTTGACGGTTCGGGCTATGCTCAGAGCGATGCACGCCGCAACTTCGCCGACAAGGACGTAACCATCGAAGTGATGATAAAGCCGACAGATACAGGCAAAGCTATGCCTATCTTCTCACATGGTAGTGACGGCAAGAAGCTGCAACTGTGGCTGACAGAGACGAAATGTCTGAAAGCTATCATCGACGACCAGACAGTAGAGACCACAAAGCCAATCGCCACTGAGGGCTTCCAGCGAGTAGCGGTGGTATTGGACAATGATAAGAAGACGATAAGTCTCTACACTAGTGAACTGGTAGCTACGAAGGAGAACGTGGTTTACAGCGGCTACGGTCCGCTCATCTTCGGTTCTACCAACGAAACCGATGTCAGCAAGCGTACCTTCTATCATGGAAACATGCTGCAAGGACGTGTCTGGAACCGTGTACTGGACATCAACCAGCTCAACAGCTATGGCAACCAACTACTCACCGGTTACGAGATGGGACTGGTCGATTACTATCCGATGAACGAAGGTAACGGTGACTATGCTCCTGATTTGGCACTAGGTGCCCATCTAAAGCTCAACGGTGTGGAATGGGCATGGCCAGATGGTATGTCCCTGCAGCTCGATGCCTCAGAGGAGAAACCCATCAAAGGTCTGCAACTGAAAGAGGATTTCTTCCAGCGTACCGTCGATCAGGACTACACCCTGATGTTGTGGTTCAAAACCAACGAGAGTGGTCGAGGAGCCCTGCTCTGCAACGGTTCAGGTAAGGCCACCGATGTGGATGCCCGCAACAAGTTCTTCATAGGTTTCGAGGGACAGACTCTGAAGTACCGTACCAATGGACATGAGTATGCCCTGGGTGACAACTTCAGTGACGACCGCTGGCACCACTACGCAATGACAGTGAACCGTGCTCACCAGGTAGCCAGCATTTATGTGGACAACGCCATGAAGGCACAATTCACCTGCGACTCACTCGGAGGTATGACAGGAAACTTCTATCTTGGTAATATGGTATGGCAGGAAGAAGGTCCTGAGAATGACAAGGTACACCAGCAGAATGCTTTCACAGGTCACATAGACGGCATCGCATTGTTCGAGCAGGCTCTGCCACAGACGCTCATCAAGCGATATTCTACCAAGTCGCCAGGCGGTGTGGAGAAGGGACTCATCACATACGTTGACTTCGAGCATCAGGAACTCCAAAAGAACAATGAATACGAGACGGTGCCATACGTATTGAACAAGAAAGTGAAAAACGGACAGATTTCCAGTAAGAACGACAGCATATTCGTTGACCCGATAATGGACATCACGGCACGTGTCAATCAGAACGAGGGTGCCCCAATGCAGGTTTACGAGGAACTGCGCAACCTGAACTTCAGTTTCGTAGGTAAGGATAACCAGATTCTGGTGAACATCGACGAACTGGATTCACGTATCAACAAGCGCACCGTATATGTGACCCTCAGCGAAATTCCTGACCTGAACGGAAACTATACTGCATCGCCGACAACAGCGGCTGTATTTGTTGACCGCAATCCGTTGCGCTGGTCGCAGAAGACATTCAAGGCGACCATGCAGTATGGTGCAGAAACTGATTATACATTCGACATCAGCGTATGCAACACCAGCGGTGCAGGACATACCTACTATATTGATAATCTGCCGAAGTGGCTCAGCGTAAATACTCCCATTGACGTTATCGACGCAAAGAGTGAGCGAGTGCTGTCATTCACTATCAGCAAGGATACTAACGTCGGCACTTACGATAACATTATCTATCTGATAGACGAGAATGGTCTGACCGAGTCGTTAGTACTTGACATCACCGTCGAAGGACAGACTCCTGAATGGACTGTATCCGATGACATCAAACAATTCTCTATGAATATTGTAGCTCGCGTCGAGATAGGTGACGATATAGTGACCGACTCGCGTGACATTGTAGGTGTGTTTGATACGACGGGGCGCTGTATGGGTACAGGAAACGTAAGCTACGGAGCGTCATCGTCAGAAAGCATGACCTACCTGACAGTATATGACAACACAATGGAATCAAGCGAATTGTCGTTCCGTCTGTGGCATCATGCGACAGGTAAGACGATGCTACTCACACCATCGCAGAAAGTGACATTCATGCCTGAAGGCTTCGTTGGAACCACGAAAGCCCCGCTCGTTCTGAGGGCTGACGACGAGTACGTACAGCGCATCAATCTGGAACCGGGCTGGAACTGGGTGTCACTGAACGTCATCAACAACGACTATCGAGCTGTGAAGACCTTCTTGAGTAGGTTTGACTGGCAGAACGGCGACATGCTGACTGACCAAAACCACAGCCTCTCACTGATGTATCAGGATGGAGAATGGATGTCGAACAAGGGCACAGCAGAGCTTGACAAGATGACCATCTCCGTGGCTGAAAGCTACCGTATCAAGGTAGGTCACGACATGAGAATAGAACTGACAGGCAAAGCCATCAAGACGAATGGTGACCGCACCATCAAGGTGAAGTCGGGGTGGACCAGCATTGGTTACACACCACTAGTCAACCTACCTGTAACGACTGCTCTCGCCGACTACCTGTACGAAGCTCAGGACGGTGACGTTGTGAAGAGCAAGACTGAATTTGCCATGTTCTACGAAGGAGCCGACGGAACATTTGAATGGAAGGGTAATCTGAAATATATGAAACCGGGTGAAGGCTATATGATATACCGTCAGCGGCAAGGAGAAACCTCGTTCACCTATCCGTATGTTGAAGCCAATGCAACCTTCTTCGAAGAAATCTCTACTCAACAAAGCGCAGCCAAGAGAGCCTACAGCAACAGTATGTCGCTGATAGGCGTGGCCGAAGGCATCGAACTGCAGAAAGGCGACCGACTGATTGCCCTTTCAGGAACGGAAGTACGCGGTGTAACCGTAGTGGAGACACAAGAGAAGACAGCCGACAGCCCACTCTTCTTCCTCTCTATCGAAGGCGACAAGAAAACTGAACTCTCGTTTGCCGTAGAGCGCGACGGTGAAATCATCGCAACTAGCGGTGAGATGATGACCTACGAGGCAAATGCTATCAGTGGTTCGATTGACCGACCTACTAGCATCAGCTTCGTAGAGCAAGACCGCACTCAGCAGCCACAGAGCGGATGGTACACCATACAGGGAGTCAAACTGCCTGCAGCACCTCAGACAAAGGGTGTCTTTATTTACAATGGTAAGAAAATTCTGATATATTGATACAACAATGATGATGAAAAACATTAAGATAATGATGATTCTGGCAGCCCTCACCATGGTGGGGGGCTGCTCGAAGGACGACGATGGCAGTAGTGAGCCGACATGGAACAACTCCACTTTTACCCCGTCGGAGAAACCTACATGGGTAGTCGATTGGCATTCTGATGCCGTGCAGCCCGACTGGCAAGATCCCGATGCCACGAAGTATGAATGCTGCATGAACATGCGCCTTCGTCTTGTTGACGATATGGCTCCTTATTCGACCGAAGACGATCGTCTGGCAGTGTTTATCAACGGAGAATGTCGCGGAGTGAGCTACAGAAGTAAAATGGCTAACGGCAAGGTCTTTTTCCTCTTGCATATCAATGGAGACAGCAAAGAGGCAGGAAATAAGATGGAACTGCGCTATTATTGCGACGGATTGCACCACATGAGCATCACGACAGCCATCTCTCCGTTCGTGCCGAACAACGTAGACGATATCTTCCAAAGTGATTTCAGTATCGTATCCGGAAGCCAGAAATACCCCGTAGCTACGTTGCTGAGCGTCATGATGCCCCAGGAAATGCCATTCACCGCAACCAGTGGCGACATGTTGGCCGTATTCGTAGGTGACGAGTGTCGTGGCATAGGCTATCAGGGTGGCGACTTGTATGAGGGTTGGAGAGTAACGGTCTATGGGCCGCAAGTGGGCGAGACAGGGCAGATACGCTACTACAGTGCCGAAAAAGGTGGCGTTTACACTATCCTGAAGACCTTCACACTGTCAGGAAACCTTCAGCAGGAGAATATCTGGTTCTAGAAATAGTATGCTCCGTTTCCTGATGGTCATATATGATATTTTCAGTTTGCGGTTTTGCATGCGAAGGTATGAAATAATTATGCGTTATGCATGAGGAATTATGAATTATTTCGTACCTTTGCACTGCAATTATGAACATCATCAAGTTTCTGAAGGATTGGACGCTGCCAGTGTCCATTACGGTGGGTACGGTGTGCTACCTGACGTTCTACTATGTGCCACAGCTTGACGAGTTGGGCACACAACTAGCACCCGTGTTTGATGTTATCTTCCCGCTGTTTGTGTTCTTGACACTGTGGGTGACCTTCTGCAAGGTTGACTTCCACCAGATGCGCCCTCATCGCTGGCATATCGGTGTATTGGTGGCTCAGCTGTTATTGGTTGCAGTCAACATTGGCATCATCTTCCTTGTGGAGACTGACGTGGAGCAAAAACTACTCTGGGAAGCCATGCTGACCTGTATTATCGGTCCTGCAGCCTCTGCATCACCTGTGGTGACGGGTAAGCTGGGGGGCAACATCTCGACAATGACAACCTATGTGCTGATTTCGTCGCTGGCTTCAGCCTTGCTGATACCACTCGTCTTTCCGATGTTAGAGCAGGCTATCAAGGTGTCCTTCATAGAGGCCTTCCTGATTATCTTACAGAAGGTAAGCATTGTGCTCTTGTTGCCTTTGGTGTTAGGCTGGTTGATGCAGCACTATATGAAAGGCATCTGTGCCAAGATTGCCGCTATGCCAAACCTCAGCTTTTACTTCTGGGCTATCTCCTTGTCCATCACGACGGGCATCACCGTGAAGAACATCATGCATAGCACGGCATCGCTGACGTTGCTGTTATTGATAGCAGTTACCACCTTTGTGCTCTGCTGGGTACAGTTTGGTATCGGTCGTGCCATCGGTCACCATCTGGGCGAGGAGGTCAATGCCGGACAGGCACTGTTCCAGAAGAACACCGCACTCAGCATCTGGGTGGCTTATATGTATCTGCACCCTGTCGCCTCCGTCGGCGCCGGCTGCTATGTGCTATGGCAGAACATCATCAACTCCCTAGAGCTCTGGCAGTACAGAAAAAGTGAGAAAGTGAAAAACTGAGCAGTGAAAAAGAAATCCGCACGAGGCATCGCTCCTCGTGCGGATTTTTCGTTTATGAAAGGGTTTACTTCGTAAACTGATGGGAGACAAGCATGTTGCGGGGATCGAGGGCTTCGTCGAGCTTCTCCTGGGTCATGAGGCCTTTCTCCAGCACGATGTCGTAGACAGATCGGTTGGTATCGAGGGCTTCCTTGGCGATCTTCGTCGATGTCTTGTAGCCGATGTAAGGATTCAGGGCGGTGACGATGCCAATGGAGTTTTTTACCATCTCCAGACAGCGTTCCTTGTTGACGGTGATGCCCAGCACGCACTCTTCAGTGAGTGTCTCGATAGCGTTCTTCATCCAGATTAGACTCTCAAAGAGGCACTCGGTGATAACGGGTTCCATCACGTTGAGCTGTAGCTGGCCGGCCTCGGCGGCAAAGGATACTGTGGTGTCGTTGCCGATGACCTTGAAACAAACCTGGTTGACAACCTCGGGGATGACGGGGTTGACCTTGCCAGGCATGATGGACGAGCCGGGAGCCTTGGGAGGCAGGTTAATCTCGTTGAGACCGCAACGGGGGCCAGAGGCCATAAGTCGCAGGTCGTTGCATATCTTCGACAGTTTTACGGCCAACCGCTTCAGGGCCGACGAGTAGCTGACGTAGGCTCCTGTGTCGGGGGTGGCCTCCACCAAGTCGGCTGCAGATATGAAGGCCTCGCCCGTGAGTTTCGACAGATTGGCGGCGCAGAGTTTGGCGAAACCGGGGACGGCATTGAGACCCGTACCAATAGCCGTACCGCCCATATTGATTTCGTGGAGCAATTTCACGTTGCGCTCCAGGTTAAGAATTTCCTCCTCCAGGTTATTGGCATAGGCGTTGAATTCCTGTCCGCTGGTCATGGGAACGGCATCCTGCAGCTGGGTGCGTCCCATCTTGATACAGTCCTTGAACTCGTCGCCTTTGTAGCGCAGGGCACTGATGAGTCCTGTCAGGGCACCGATGAGGCTCTTGTTCATGCGGATGAGTGCTAGGCGGATAGTGGTCGGGTAGACGTCGTTGGTGGATTGTCCGCAGTTGCAGTGGTCATTGGGCAGACAGTACTGGTAGTCGCCTTTCTCGTGGCCCATAATCTCCAATGCGCGGTTGGCTATCACCTCGTTGGCATTCATATTCACCGAGGTGCCTGCACCGCCCTGCATCATGTCGATGGGGAATTCGTCGTGCCACTGGCCGTCGATGATTTCTCGGCAGGCCTGTGAAATGGCTCCAGCTATCTCATCGTTGATGACACCCAGGGTGTGGTTGGTCTCCACGGCAGCCAGCTTGACGTAGGCAATGGCAATGATAAAGTCGTGATACATCGACATGGTCTTGCGGGAGATGTGATAGTTGTTGATGCCGCGCTGGGTCTGTACACCATAGAGGGCATCGGCAGGTACTTTGAGCTCGCCTAAGAGGTCGGACTCGGTTCTGAATTTCTGATTTGACATAATATAACGGTTTAAAAAGTTATTGATTATCGAGTTAATAGAGGAGAATCATTAACAGGTAACCCACACCGATGCTGACAAAGGTGGTAATCCAGCCTGCCAACTGGAAGGAATGGTTTACTACGTAGCGGCCGATACGCGTGGTTCCCGTGCGGTCGAAGCCGATGGCTGCTACCTCGGTGGGGTAGTTAGGCAGGAAGAAATAGCCGTTGACGGCGGGGAACAGCACCAGCAGCACCATGGGCGGCACACCCATGGCCAGTCCTACGGGGAATAGTGTCTTGGCTGTAGCGGCCTGTGAGAAGAGCATAATGCTGAACAGGAACAGTGGGATAGCGAAGAGTAGGGGATAGGTGGTGAAGACGCCCTCTACGCTGCCCAGTATCACGTCCTGGTGACCCTCGAAGAAGGTGCTGCCCATCCATGCTACGCCGAAGATGGACACCATGGCGTTCATGCCTGAGGCAAAGACGTTGCCGCTGGCGGCCTTGCGCACGTCGGCCTTGCCCACCAATAGGATGAGGGCAGCTATGCTCATCATCACTACTTCGATGGTGGTACTCATGTTCAACGAACCACCGTCAAAGGCAGGTCGTAATTCCGGGAAGATACCGAACAGCACCACCAGCACCACGCCTAGCAGGAATGCCAGCACGGCCCACTTTGCACGTGGATTCTCTGCCTTCGTCTCGTCAGCGACCTCCTCGTCGGCAGTGAGCAGTCCCTCACGGATACGCCGCAGATATTCGGGGTCTTCCTCCAAGGGCTTGCCCACGTAGTTTTGTACCAATGAGGCCACCAGTATGGCAATGATGGAGGCCGGAATGGTAATCACGAGAATCTCTGTCATGCTGATGCCCCTGTCGCCCAACAGCTCCTCGGAGAGAATGGCTGCCGTGGCGGCAGAAACTGGCGAACCTGTACAGCCCAGTGAGGCGGCTATCGTTGCCACGCTCAGCGGACGCTCGGGGCGCAATTTCTCCTTGCGGGCTATCTCCGATATGATGGGCAGTAGCGCATAGCATGTGTGTGCCGTACCTGCCCAGAGGCTGAAAAGCCATGTTACCAGAGGTGCATAGAAGGTGATGCGACTGGGTTTTTTCTTGAGAAAGCGTGCTGCCACGTTGACCATATAGTCCAGTCCGCCTGCGGCTTGCAATGCTGCAGAGGCCGTGATGACGCTGACAATGATGAGCATCACGTCGATGGGGATAGCTCCTGGTTCCATTCCGAACACGAAGACCAGGAGAAAGACACCTACCATGCCGTAGATGCCGAGTCCGATGCCGCCAACCTTGGCACCAATGAAAATCATCGCTAGGACGATGATGAGTTGCAGGATAATCAGGAATGTTGCCATAGTATTTATAGATGTGAGAGAAATTTCCCTATAGTGTAGGCTTTATGTTTTTGATGGGGCAAATATAGTAAATATATTTGATACCTACAAATTTTTTTATATAAAAAAAAGACAGCCCCTTAGGACTGTCCTTCTTTGTTCGTCCAGCACGAACGTATTCTAATGGGTGAAAGTCCCAAATGCGCCCTTATAGCGGGAAGCGTATAGTCGGAGGCAAGGGTGTCTATCGCGAGGTAGAATCTGAAGGAAGCCCGAGACAAACATCTGGCCTGACGTACAGAAACCACATACAAGGCATATGGTCGTGGATGAGGCGGCAAAGAACACTAAAGTCCTATAGCTATACGGAACGACCGGTGTAAATGTGGCAGGTATAAGATGGAAAGAATACGTCCATAACTGGAGAGGTCTCGCAGGCGAGCCCACAAGGCAAGTAGTAACAACGAACAGCGAGAAGTCAGCAGATGCCATAGTACCTACAGGAGTCGATACAAGTAGGGAAGGGCAGAACTTTAGTTAAACAAGTAGTAAATGAAGATTACCCTATGAAGGAAGAAATGCAGAAAACAGGAAAAGGCTGCCATGCAGAGACAAGGACGGAATCCCGATGTACGCATGGAGTGCAGACTTGCATGGGGATAATTGAAAACAACCTTGTGGAAGTACCAATCGTAGATGGTGACTTACTGACTCACATCATCTCGCCGAGCAACATGAACCTTGCCTACAAGCGGGTCGTGAGCAATGCGGGAAGTGGCGGTATCGATGGCATGGAGGTAAAAGAACTTTTGCCTTACCTGCGCAGCCATAAGGATGAGTTAGTAAAGAAACTTTTGGACGGCAAGTACCGTCCTAATCCTGTCCGACGGGTCGAGATACCCAAGGATAACGGCAAGAAGCGTCCGCTCGGCATTCCTACCATAGTAGACCGCTTAGTCCAACAAAGTATAGCCCAAATCTTGCAACCGCTATACGAACCTCAGTTCAGTCCCTACAGCTTTGGTTTCCGTCCTCATCGAGGTGCCCATCAGGCCTTGCGGTGTGCGCAATCCATCATCAACGATGGCAACCGCTTCTGCATCGACCTTGACCTGGAGCAGTTCTTTGACAACGTGAATCACTCAAAGCTGATAGAGGTAATCAGTAGAACGATAAAGGACGGGCGAGTAGTCTCGCTTATCCATAAATACCTGAATGCGGGTGTACTGGTTGCAGGCAAGTACGAAGAAACGAAGAAAGGTGTGCCGCAAGGCGGTCCTTTAAGTCCACTGTTGAGCAATATCATGCTCAACGAACTGGACAAGGAACTGACGAGGCGTGGTCATCCCTTTGTGCGCTACGCTGACGACTGCATGATATTTTGCAGAAGCGAGCGTGCCGCAGAACGCATACTTGAGAGCATATCGAAGTTTATCGAGGGTAAGCTTTTCTTGAAAGTGAATCGTGATAAGACAGGTACAGGCTCTGTATGCGGAAAGAAGTTTCTCGGGTACTCGTTTTACTTTGACAACGAGAACAAGTGTCAGTTGCGTTTACATGCCAAGACCATCGACAAACTGAAAGCGAAACTTAGAATGCTGACGGGGCGAAGTAATGCCATGGGCTACAAGCAACGCAAGGAAGCGCTGAAACTCTTTATCCGCGGCTGGGTGGAATACTACAAGCTGGCAAGGATGAAGAAGACTCTTGAAACCATAGACGCATGGCTGCGTCGCCGCATCCGTATGTGCATATGGAAGAGTTGGAAGAACCCGAAGACGCGGATAGCGAACCTCATCAGATGTGGATTGCCTAAAAAGCAGGCATGGAAACAAGGCTGGGCTCATGGCTATTGGCATGTCGCTGACACGTGGAGCGTACATCTTGCAATGAGTAATTCTAACTTGTATCGCGCAGGCTATCGTTGCTTAATGGATTACTACGTATTGATATCGTAAACGAAGAACCGCCGTATGCGGAACCGCATGTACGGTGGTGTGAGAGGTCGGAAAATGAAAGTAGGAGGAAAACTACTTCATTTTCCTCCTACTCGATTATATGTTTGACTCATGCCTGTGTCGGCGTATAGACACAGGTGGGTCAGCGTGTAACCAACGATTAGTCAGCAACGAGGGTAAAGCGCTTGAAAGCGGTGATCTTCAGATCCTTGTCCTGCTTAGCGAGCCACTGAGCAACAGTAGCCTTGTCGCCGTCGCCGAACTGGAACTCCTGGTCAACCAGGCAGCTCTCCTT
>CADCGD010000031.1 GCA_902800925.1 uncultured Bacteroidales bacterium
AGACTAATTTCAACGATGTCAAAGATCAATTTGGTCCCCTCATTCCGGGGTTATTTGATTAATATTTAAACTCGTCCCATTTTAACGGGACACTAATGATCGAAAATATTAAAACTATTTATTCTTTTGTATATTTTCTAACTGGATTATTTTTTGAGAAATCTTCTTCCTATAGTTTTGAGGATCTTTATATTCGGAATCCTCCCCCAACATATTAGAGCTCCATTCATTAGAGAATATATAGAGAAACTTATTATAACAATGGATTGCTTTGGCTAAATCGCCTTTTTCTTCATATTCCTTAGCTAAGGACTCATAAGTCAACAACCACTCTTCTGCAAATTCCAACTCAGACGGGCTGCTATAGAAATGAGAATCTAATTCTTCTATGCGTTCTCGCCAAAACACAGCCTCTTCGATATTTTCCGCCCCAGAACACCAGGTTTTTAACATTCGATTGGCAGCCAATACGCTCATCGACTTAATATCCCCCTGATATGCTTTGGGATAGTATTCTGCAAAAAAATTATTGCTATCAAACTCAAGTACTAGGACCGTATTCGTAACTTTTTCAGAATTCACATTGACATTTGATCTATTGGGGAGACAACCAAAGGCATCACAGCTTACATAATGCTCACCTGTTTCAGTTTCAACTTCACATGGAGTTATTCCCACTAAACCACCATCTAACATAACTCGCATATTAGGGATATTTGTAGCAATCTTCAGTCTTCCTTTAGATCGTATTAATTCCGGAATGGAAATCATTCTGTTTTCTTTCTCCTCCAATGAAATCTGCTGTGTTTGAGAAATATAATTTCTTTGTCTTGCCTCTATCTTATGAGGACCTGGCAACACATCACCATTCCATAAACCATTTCCTTTCAGCTCTCCATCTACAAAAATTTCTGCTGTTTCAGTTTTACATTTAATCTGAAGATTTGCCATAACAGACTCTAACTCCACAGAAAAATCAAGAGAAGTATTACCAGAAGTTATTGTTTGTATTTGGGGGCGATAACCATCATAGGCCATACGATACACATGCTCGCCCTTAGGAAGATAGAGTTGGTAGAAACCATTGCCACTAAGGTTTTCTATAGCGATATCATCTATGAACAATTGAGCGTTTTCTGGCTTAAGCGAGAAAGTGATACGACATTTTTCTTTTATATAATTTGACTCTCTTAATGTCAGTATATAAGTTGCCTTTGAAGCAATCTCATCAATTCCATAAGCATTGAAATCAACAACAAGAGGCAAGAAATTTGCATGCGTAACTTTCAACTGTTTGCTTCCTTTTGTCAAATAAACATAATATTCATTGAGTTTATTCTTGACTTCTCCGACTATTGAACCAGAAAAATGCAAATCCGGATTGTCTGTCCGAACCTTAATTAAGCCACAAGGACTGCCCAAAGAATCCAACGGTGCATGAAAGGCAGAACCATCATTCAAATTTTGCTTAAACTCTTTCACATAAAACCCCTGCGGATAAGAACACAGGCTATAAAAAACCATTATAAGATAAAGAACGATTCTTTTAGTCATAAGATTAATACATTGGGGGATTGTATTTTAACTCGTTTTCCAGATTCATTTCCTTAACCAGTTGAATGTAAGCAGGATACCAATACACGCCTTCTTTTGTACATGCATGTCGCATAAACCTTTTTGCCTTTTCTAAATCCTTCATACATCCTGCTCCGTAAAAATAGTGCCATGCTAATGCAGCATAAGGAAGATAGAAATTAGCCGCATTAAAAAGATACAAAAACTCATCATCATTTTCGAAATCCTTTTCATGTCTTTCAACTTCCTCTTTTGCCAAGACATAAGACAACTCTATATCATCTGCTATTGAATTGATTTTTGAACAAATATCTTCTGATAGAGAGTTTGGGTCTTTTTTAAAGGCTTGCCTCAACCAATAAACACCTTTTACAGGATTTAATGATACATGGAAGGAATCACTAGAACATGTATAAGGAAATCCAAGGTTGCCAAAAGCGGCACCTTGCCGGTAATATTAGGCTAATGCACAGTAACTATTGTTCTGATAACCTGCAGAGGAAGGAGGTTCTTCCCCCTTTTCTGCATATATTATCAACTCTCCAAATTTGGTTAATTGAAGAGCTCCCGCCTCCTTCCATTCTTAATCCTCTCTGATTTTGATATTAGAAAACTTCTTTACGTAGTATTCCCTCCATATTTCAAGCTGATAATCACCAACAGGCAATTCTTTCAGCACTAATGGGGTGACACCAACTTTCTTGCCATTCAGCAATACATCAGCACCTGTTGGCTCATAATCAACACGAAGACTGCCTGTAATCGTCTTTAGTGCTGTAAATTCCACTTTAATCGAATCATTGTCTTTCAGCTCAATCTGTCTGCTTTGAGGATGGCAACCGTCTTTTTGAACATCTATAGTATATTTTCCAGGAATCATCATCCCCCCCCCATTTGCCTACTCCCTTCTGCTCATTATTAATAAAGATGTCTGCATCTTCCGTTTTACAAGACACATCGACCTTAGCAAAGAACTCTGTCAAATCCACATTGATGTTCTTAGCATTCTTGTCAATCTGCACAGACTGGTTGTTAATGCTGAAATCCTTCAGCTTTACTGTATAATAATGAGTGCCGTATGGCAATGACAGCGCATAAGCTCCACCAGAGCCATCAGCAATCTGGCCATCTATCAGCAACATCGCATTCGAAGGCTTGATATTAAACACTGCTATTCCTTTCTTACTAGCGTCAACTTTTGCCTTCTTTTTGTTTGTCTTCACCTTCAGTTCGTAAGTCGTAGCAGATGCTACTTTCTTTGTGCCATAGTCAGCAAAGACGATGGTAGTGGGCAGATAGTCGGGATGCTTGATGCCCAGTCGTTTTGTACCATTGGGAAGATATACCAAATACTCATTACCAGTAAACTGCACATCACCCATTACCGAACCCTC
Organism: uncultured Bacteroidales bacterium; assembly: GCA_902800925.1. GTDB lineage: Bacteria > Bacteroidota > Bacteroidia > Bacteroidales > Bacteroidaceae > Prevotella. The sequence goes on from CADCGD010000031.1 coordinate 2,970, forward strand.
GAACTCAGCACCAGGCTCCTCTAAGGCCACCTTCACCAGTCCACACACTATCCCATTGATATCCTTCCTTGGACTCAATGCCGCCGTCTGATCCTTCGCCATCGGCTCGAACTTCTTCACCTCAATGTCTTGGGCGTAAAAGTTAAGAGAAACAAAGATAAAAAATATAAACGATGAAAATCTTCTCGTTGTAATATGGGATAGTTTTTCGAAATTCATAGCGATTTTGATTTGAGTGTTATTGGCATTAAAGAGCAGGAAGAGGAATAGTCAATTGGCCATTCCAATCTTCCTGCTCTTTATATTTGCATGACTAACTAAATAGTCCAAGCGCTATCGTCAGATGAATTGTAAGATTCGCTGGCCAAAACAGCTTTATAAGATTCGGCAGTCATTGAAACGCCCTCGGTAATCTCCAAACCATCAATCTTCGAAACGTCAACAGAAGCATTAACAGGTGTTCCCTCGCTGGTGAAGTTCTCCTGATACTTAGCAATCAGTTCTTCCTGCTCTTTTAACGATTTCTTCTGTGCCTTGGCAGCCTTGATGTCCTTTGCACTTAAAGCAAGACCTGCTGCTGCACCTACAGCACCACCAATCAGGGCACCGCTTGCCTTACCCTTGGATGCCAGCAGACCACCTGCAACGCCGAGAGCAGCACCACCACCAACCTTCAGGAGGATATTGGTAATGGCCTTGTTCAGCTTCTTGTGCTGTTCCTTAACAGCCTCTGCACTGCGGATGTTGTTAAACTGGTCGACCAACAGGACACGAACCATGGGGGAACCATCGCTGTTCTTCTTGGGCGTTCCATCTTCAAAGGTCAGTACACGTTTCTCGACATGATAAACAGGAATACTGTCCCATTTCAATGGTTTTACTGCAGCTGCGGTATCAGAAGATTCACCAGTGACCTCAGATACAGTAGAGGTAACCTTATCAGCAGTAGAGGTAACTTTATCAGCAGCTTTAGCGAGCTTTTTCAGGAAACCTTGCGCTGATACTTGATTGGAACACACGACCATTAATGCACAGATGGCCAGACACTTAAAAAATAAATTTCTCATAGTTTTTAGTATTAGTGATAGTTATTAATAGGATGCGTACATTTTCAAACGGAATCTCCGTTTATTGTATGTGCCCTGAGTACCTGACAACAAGTTATTCAAATCCATGTATTGGATTTTTATTTTGTCATCATAACCCACAGGGCGGAAGAACAACCCAGTAGGCATGGCCTTTCTGTTCAGCTCTATATCCGCTATACCTTTGGCGTCGGATACTGTTAACTGCTCAAACTCATTAGACTTGCCAACCATCGTCACAAATTTCTTATCGTTTGCATAGTTATTCTGAACAGGTGGGGTACTGCCATTGAAAGCCCAGATCTCCACATTGGGAATAGCACCAGCCTCAAAGAAGCCTGAAGCATTGTTAACCCAACGAGTAATGGTAAAGCGCACTTCCAGAGGTAAGTCGCCAATTAAATCCACTAACATGGATATCTTACTCGTATAAAACTCGTCCTCATTATATCTATTAAGGACTTGCAGATATTCTATCGCTGCTGACGCATACTCAACCAACTCCTGTTGAGAGGCATCCGGTTTATTCCTTAACGTTCTGATTTTGCTGAATGCACCAAGAACATATTGTTCATAAGCTAAACAGGTGTCACATTGGGCAATATTACTCTCGATGGTTGGGATCAGATCTTTTACGACATCTTTTGCAGCCTTAGCCCCCTCATAGGAGCGGCGTGCATCAGCGTATTTTCGTAACCCATAGAGTCTGCTTCCTTCTGCAAGCATCGCACTACTTTCAGTAACATAAATCTTACTCAAGTTGGGAATATCAAGGACTACTTTGTAAACACACTGGCTTTGAATAGGCATGTTGAACACTATCTCACCAGGCTCGTAATTCTCATGACGGAACTTAATCTTCTTGGCTCCCTCAGGAACATATACTTGATACTCACCTGGCTGATAAGTACAGTCACCTACCACCCATCCGTCGAATTTCATATCTTTGACAGCTGGTACGACAACACGGATAAGCGCACAGTTCACTCCATTGGCATCTGGTCTTGGATGAGTACGTGCAGCCAAATCGTTAGGGAGATACTCCATGAGTTTGACCTTTATCTCCTGAGCGTTTACGAGAGACGCCAACAGAAAAGAAACGAGAAACAATAAAGTCCTTTTCATATCACTATTTTTAGATATCGAAATCGCTTAAACTGAACACTTCGTCTTTCGGCAGTGGTTTACCACCAATCTTGTCGGGCTGCCAGGTGCGAACATGAATTTGCGGAGCACTCTCGTTGGTGAAGTCCCAAAGCAGGAAAAGGTAGCCTTCATCGTGGTATGTTCCACTTGTCCACCCCTGAAGAAGGGTAACACCATAGAAATTAGGATTGACAGGATGGCGCATGACCTCAATATCGTTGAAAGTCACCTTGATATAACTGTTGCGAGCAAAGACGCCACGAAGATTCTTGATATATTGTTCCTTGGTTTGCTTATTGTACTTAATCTTGGGAGTAGAGAATCCTTCTGAATGCTTTTGCTGGATAACCGTACCTGTGATAATCAGTGCATCGTCACTAAACACCTGATTGAGGAAGTTAATGTCCTTCTGATTGTAGGCTGTACGGAACTGCTCTACATAGTCAAGTATAAGTTGGCGACGACGAAGGTCTGTCAATTCAAGATTGCTCTTAATGACGTTCATATAGAGATTCATGGAGATACTGAGATAGAAACTCTCAATGTTTCCTTGTCTGTCGAAACTGATAACAGCCTCCTGATACTCATCTTCCCCAAACTCACGTTCACCCGTTGGCTTCATTGCCAATGGGATGTTGCGCACCTGAAAACCCGTACCAGTAGTGATGCAATGTTCTACGATATCATCATCTGTACATTTGAAAGGCGAGTTCTCCCAAAGCATAGCCATTGACTGCTGCACACGAGTGCCGACAGTTCCCATAGCAGAGAAATTGAGATTTCTACCTGCCTCTTGAGCAGCATTGATCTCTGTCAGCATCTTACTAACAGAAGTCTCTATCTTGGACTTGATAGCAGCATTGTCTATTCCGTCAGATACAGAAAACGTCACATTATCTGCCTTGGCTGAAATGGCTAACAAGCCCACAATAAAAGTAAAAAGTAGTTTCTTCATTGTATTGTCATTTTAGTTGGAACCAGATAGCTCCACAGTTCTTATAATTCTTTATGTTATCTTCTTTTAAAGTGTTTAAATTATATTGGTTAGCACCACTTTTACGAAGTAATGCAGAGATATTTCCTTGCTTATCGTAGACAAATAAATGGCAATCTTCATCCACTGGCATCGTTGCATATTTGCCATACGCATTCAGTTTTCCATTACTCTTAAGACCTTTGATATAAGGCTCTATATCATAGAAACCTTGAATCTGTGTCATTTGTATCTCGTCAGGGGTCAATTTCAAAACCGGCTGTGTTTTTTCAACACGCGGTGCTTCTTCTGTCACAAGAACAGCAGGCTTTGCCTCCATCTTTTGGGACTTCGCGACAGGAGCTACCTCAAGCACCTTAACCTCACTTTTGTCTGCCACTGGCATAATATCGCTTTTCCGTACATATACAAAAGCACGATAGTAGTCACCACGACGTGTCTCTAACTGCATACAATGTTCCTTCGCCTTGACAATGCATAATTCAATCTCTTCTGCTGGATGCTGTGAGCGCACCCAATCACTCACCTTCATCTCTAAGATAGCACGAGCACCACTATATGCCTCGTTGAGGTCTTTCATTGTTGCCTCAGCAGAGATATACATGGTGTCACGCTTTATCTTATTCATCTCCTGAGCTATACTCTGTGCATAACTAAATGATATATGACAAATGATAAATGATAAACAAAAGAATAGTCGTTTCATTGCCATTTTATCTTTTTATGTGATGTAGATTCCTTCTGATATAGTTCCTTAACATTGTGTACAGGAATATAAGGTGTCATCTTAACCTTCAACACTGCATCCTGGTCTGTGATAAACTTATCTGGAATAACAACAGACAGCAAATGGTGACATCCTAATTCTTTGCTCTGAGCAATGACTAAAGCCAATACACCATCTTCACGAACTTCTTCGATAGCAAAAAATACTTTCATCCCCCACTCTGCACAATAGTCAAGCCACTGACTAAGTGAAATGGAATAAGCAATTGTTGTCATGCCATAGACGGACTGTTCAACATACATCTTGTAGTCTTTATCCGTAATCAGCCCATGAAAGAGATTGGCTGCTGAGTATTCCAAATGATTTCTATCGAAGACTGGCAGACAGTCCTCGCGTACATTATTATAATAGGTGGCATCCGTTAAACTAACCAGTCCAAGCGTGTCATTCTGAGATTTGTACAAGGAATCTTCAATTTCTTCTAAATTGGTAGGAATTGCTATTTCATTCTTTCGAGGTGGGGCTGCAAGAATATAATCTCTAAATTTTTTCAGCGCAACATCTTTCTCAACACCCAATAAAAGGTCATACTGAGCAGGGAATACAATAGTGATAAAAGGCTCGTCAGTTTTCATCCAACTCACCTCATAATAGCGATCAAGCAGATTGATGGAGAATGGCATTGTGTCGCAGACTTGCTTTAAGTCAGAGAATTTCCCCTTGCGAAAATACACCTTGTCATCTGCCATCTTTGTCTGTATAGTAGTATGCTTTGCTGTCGGCAGTTCATGAAAATAACGCTCCAAGAAGTCCATCACCACCACTTGAGGCTTTGGCACAGCCTCCTTCATCTCAGGGCTGAAGAGTTTCAAGCCCTGAGATGATGCGGAAGCACACCATATTGCCAATAGCAGTATATGGACTGAGCGTAGTACCATATGGTTTAGCTTTATCTGCCAATAATCACACTACCCTTCACCTGATTGTCGGCACCATACCAGATGCCCTGTACCAGATGACCATCAGCCCATTCGCCAATCACGTAGTCGCCAGCCTCAGCTACACGACCTTTAGGATCCTTACTATCTATGACATGAGACGCCTTGAATATCATACGACCATTCACAGCGTTAGGCCAGCTCCCCTTAAAGGTGGCATAACCAAGATCCTTGGAGCCTCCACCAGTAGGCGGTTGGGGCTTTTTTACATCTTCCTTCTTAGCTTCTTCCTCAGCCTGCTGTTTAGCAGCTTCAGCAGCAGCCAGCTGTGCAGCCTTGATGCTGTCGCTGTCAACCTTTTCTACGATGGTGGTATCTGGTCCCAAGCCTTGTGGTGGTGTAGTGGTACCTTCATCTCCACCACTTAGTGCGAAAATGCCACCACCAATGCCTAATACCACCACAACACCTGCAACGATGGCAATGAGTTTCTTATTACCACCTTGATTGGGAGGGGGACACTCACGAAGTGGTTTACCGCATTCTGGACATACCAAATCCTTACGCATTGGAATTTGGTGGACTTTCTTTGCTTTACATTCCGGACACTCGTCGTTGAGACAAATGCCATATTTGAATCGTTCTGCTGAACGTGATGATGTTGACATAATAATATATGATTTTAAATATTAATAATACAGATTCTGATTATAATCCTGGCGTGGGAGGTACACTTGGCGTTGGAGGCACTCCAGGTGCAGGAGGCACTCCGGGTGTGGGAGGTACAGGAGGCGCAACAGGAGCAAAGAGTCCTTGAAGTTCAGGAACCTGTCCTGCTGGTGTCCATGCTGCCATGCCTTGCTGCCAGACCAGAGTCTCGGGTGTAAGTTGTTTGGTCGGAACAAACTGCTTCAACGTCTTATAGTCATAGGGACCATACTGTTGTCCGCCAACAAAGAGCATCATCTGTACTTGTGGCTCCACTGGCTGTGGGGTTGGAGGTATAGAGCCAGGAGGAGGCGGTGGCACTGTTCCAGGACCAACAGGGCTTGTAGGCTGCTGATAAACTGTCGCTTTCTCAGCCTTACGCTGACGGATAATTTCTTCTGCATTTTCAACCACAAACAATGAAGGCAATGCAGCACCATCTTCCTCGGTATGCAACAGAATGGCATTATTCCGATCAGTGTTCTTGTTTCCTGTATTCAAGAAGTTTTCATATTTCTCCCTATATGTAGCCAACCACTCTGCACAACGCATTGGATAACAATAGCTTATCGTCACTATGCTCAGTTCGTTTTCGCGTGGACTCGTCATATCGAATGATAACGTAGTGATAGCTGTGCCTTGCTCAAAAGATGCTTTGAATGCTTTTTCCAGTTTCTCTGCAAATGTCTTCTGGCTGTCTGTCTTTGGCTTAGGAATAGAGACAAGAATGGCCTTCTTGTTAATACTTGCAGGATTTGAAGGAGAACGGTCGCCTTCGTTATTGCGGACATGTAATTGAATCTGGTCGTTGTTAAGCTTCAAATAGACTCCACTTTGCTGTACAATCTTAAAGGCAAAGCTACGTATATCTTCTTCTGTCTGAAGTTTCTGTTGCAATTGGGTAATAATGTTCATTCCCAGCACCTTCTTGTCGCTTTCGGCCTTTTCATTATGCTTTGCACGGACAATTTCACTAAGCTTGATATCGAAAGCATCCCGAATATTATCAATGCTGACATCAGTAGCCAGACGACCGAAGTTTGTAAACGGAGCTTGTGGTAAGATTGCCTGACGCAGTTGGGTGGCTATGGCTGGCATCTCAGTCTTGTCCAGTTTCAGCTCCACTTCAAACTCCTTCATGGTTTCCTCTTCACTGACCTCAACAATAGCGCCACGCATATCCTCAATACCCTTATTGATTTTCTGTTGGGCACTGATAAGTGCTTCAGTTTCTTTAATGGCTTTGTTAATTACCTCTGCAAAAGCACCAATGTCGCTATCCATGTTTTGGACAGCATTGAGGGTCTTCAGCGCCAAAGACTTGGCAAACTGGAGTGCTACGCTATAAGTGCGTGCTGAATACAAATCTGCCAAGTCGTTTTGATGACGGGCATAGATACGGTCACCTTTGTTGGCAAGTCGCTGTATGAGGTTGAGGTCACTCCATTCGGCAACGTTAGCTTTACAGTCATCACTGATGGTAATAACATCCTCCTCGTTTTTCTGAATTTCATCTTCAATATGCTGACGGATGTCCGTTACCTTTTCTATCAGTAGTTTGGATACCTTTTGTAATTCTACAATACTTACATCACCTGATTTCCACAATTCAAACAGCTCATGCTCTATATTACGGCGAATCTCCGCTGCCATATCAGGTATTGACTTGTTCTTACCTGCATAGTAAGCCTCGACACCGACACCACGGAACTGCTTGGCAAAGAACTCTTCGCCGAGCAAAGAATCCAATTCATTCAGTGGACAGTCTGCCTTCTTGACAGTTTGATCATTTGCATAGCCTAACGACTTATCGTGCCAGTACTCATCAATATCCTGCTGATCTTTATCCGAAGCAAGTATTTTCTTGTTGAGTGTCAGATGATCATCGTCAAGCATCCATTTCTGGATATTCTTATCATTGAAATATTTCTCACGATAGTCTTTGTTGGCTTCCTCGTCAACAAATCCCATCTCCTCACGCCAGTTATTATATTTGAACTGCATCAGTATACTCTCACCTGTAGTGTAAGTAATATGTTTGAGAACACGCAGTTCTGGATACATGACACGTTTTATACCGAATGAATTCACCTTCTTAGTACGTGCTATCTGTTGTTCCTCGTTAATATTCAAGTCATCACAAAGTTCATCGTATTCAACCTCGAAATTATTCATATTTTCAAAGTTATATCCACGAATAATATCTTCACATGACTTGTTCTGACTATTAATAAGAAATACGCGTGCAAAAATATAGTCGCTGACAACTTTGGGCAATTCATTCAAAGAATCTAGGCGAAGACCATTGTCGTTTACATTACTATATAAAGTTATTCCGTTAGCTACGCCATGCACTCTTGCTGACCAATAATTGATTGGGTCTCCAGAGCCTGTAATATCATGCGGAATATATCGTCCTGCCTGTAATGCATTAAGTTCATTAATTGCAGCATAGCCGTTTTGATAATAGCGTCCCTGATCCATATTAGCCTTGGGAAGATGCATCTCAGGAATCATAGCATATACGCTGATGACAGCATCTGGATAGTACTTACGGCACTGGACAATGGCATCGATAATACTACCTGAGCCAGTTCCACCAGCCAGTCCTGCAAAAATATGAATATAGAGTTCTGACTCATTGCCTGAGATATGGGCACAGCGGGCAAAAGCATTCTGAAGGGCATTAACAAAGGCTACCGCGTTACTTGCAAACAAAAGTCGGCCAGCACGACGCATCTGTCCTGCCGCTTCACCAAGGTTTCCTATAGCTGACTTTACTGCCTGAGCATTCTTCACGATGCCTTTGACAGACGGGAAACTGTCAATATGATCCAGAATATAGCTTACATCATTACCTTTGATGAATAAAAACTCTTCGTTAGTAAAGGAAGCATCCTGCCCCATTACACGAAAGTCGGCTCGTCCCTTGCCGTCTTTAGGCATCATTTCTTTCGAAGAGTCTACATAAAGTAGTTGGACTGACTGCTTCTCACGCTCCTTTGAGTCAGGGAACTCCTCAAACATACGCATCTTGAAGGCACGCAGTATTTTACCTCCAGTACCACCCAATCCAATCAGGATATGGTTAGTGTTACAATAAGTGTTTGATGACATAATAATTATTGTTTTAAGTTATATATTATATTTATCTTCTTCTATGCACTCTCTGATGGCTGCCTGTACGGGCACGTCGTCCTTCATGACGGGAGGATGATAGTGCACTCCGACTAGTCCTTAAATTTGCGTTAGGCTTATCGAAGAGCATAACCACTATAACCCCGACAAAGATAATTCCCAAAGTCCACCCAATGCGATGCCATATATATGAATCAAGATACTCGATAATTGTTGAGTGCATTGAGGCTGCCAAATCAGAGATATTATGACCAGAGAAATCAGCAACACCTAAAAAGGTCCCAATAATGGGGTACTCATGCGTTACGGCATCAAAAATGCGCTGGCTATCTTGTGCCCCCACAGTTCCATAACGATTTTCAAGTAATTGATGAAGATATATCTCAGCAGAGTCTGCCGCCTCCTTAGCCTGAAAAGCACCAATCATCAGTGACAACTGTATTACTAGCAAGATACCCATAACTACTCCTGTAATATAAAAAATGGATAGTGAGGTGATTGTTTTGCTTAATGCCTTGATTACTGCATATAGAAGAGCCATTATTGCGGCAGTAATAATAATGCCGTAAAAGACACTTGAGAGTGCAGTCGAAAATAGCGAAAAGAACACCATTCTCTTATATTTAATTCATAGCCTCCTGCTCCCTAATTTGGCTAGTTAGTAATTATTGGTCTCGCCTTATGAAATGCGGAAGACGTGGGAGTTCTCACTTCTCGCTTATCTCGTGTGTTAACTCTCGCATCACACACAAAAGATAACGTTCGTAAACGTCCTATTTCAACATGTCATGCTCCTCTCGCCCTTGCGGACAATCTGAGTCTCAAGTGCAAAGATAAACATTTTTTCTTAAATGACATACATTGTGTGCTGTTTTTTTGAAAAAACTACGCAAAAAACTCAATACATGCACATTTCCTTTCTATTTTTGTCTAATCATATTGGGGTTTCAAGTATTTTCATTACCTTTGCACCAAAATAGTAGCACGAGCAATAGAAAGTCATTGTACAATGAGAAATAATCTGTTAAGAATGGCCCCCGTAGCCACCCTCGTTTGCAGCATGGCGCTGCTGATGTCATGCAGTGATAACGATGATGCACCCGACCATGAGGGTTCGGCGGTAGCGGAATGTACCGTCATTTTCTACGGCAATGGGGGCGGAAACCTTGATGCCGACATGCACGAGAACCTCCGCCAGTTATACAAAGGACTACGTGACCATAGTGAGATGGAGGCAGTAGTATTCATCAAAAACTCTGCCGATTCTGACGCCAAGATGATGAAAAAATTTGAGGCGCAAGGCTTTGACTTCCGTCCTGCCACCACATACAGATTCGTTGTTGACAGAACCCTGGCCGACAATACTCAGTTGCAGTTCACAAAAGAAAACATCTATGGTGGTGAAGGTGGCAATATCGACATCAGCATAGCTGATACGCTGGCACACTACATCAGCTATGCGGCCAAAGTACGTCCGGCACACCACTATGTGCTCATCATGAGTGACCATGGAGGCGGCTATGTCCCACAGGACGATCGTCCTAAGACTCTGGAACCAACCCGTGGCATCCTCTACGATGACGGCCACGATGGCCAGTGTCTCTCTGTCCGCGCCATACGAACTGCTATAGAGCGCTCGGGGGTGTCCCTCGATGCTGTGTATCTCGATGCTTGTCTGATGAACTGCGTCGAGACACTTTACGAGTTGCATGAGGTGACACCATACATTGTCAGTGCGACATACTATACCCCAGATGTGGGTGGAGAATATACCTGTCTAGTCAACCGCCTGGCCACCAGTACGGACTATGGACAGGCACTGGCAGGCTATTGCGACGACGTAGCCAACTACTGGCTGCGCAGCGAAGAGGCAGGCATTAACCCTGACGACTACGATGCGAGTGACATCAATGCCATCGGCAGTGCACAGTTGCGCACAGCAGCTCCAGTTCTCAAGGCATTCATCGACCAGCTGACACAAGACTATGGCAATACGCAGCTGGCACAGGAAATAGATGCCGTAACCGCCAGAGCCATTGCCAACGAGAAAGAATCTCCGCTCTTCGACCTTTATGCTTATTTTGACGATTTGGCGAAGAGTGTTTCTTCGACAGCGCTGGCAGATGCCGCCCGCAAGGCGAAAGACGCCATGATGAAGTGTAAGCTGAATGCACGCGGTACGAAGACCACTGAAGAACGTGGTCTGCCATCCTTTAATTTCCTGCTTGGTGCCAATAGCTCGTGGGAAAGACTGATGCTCGACGATAACACCAAACGCTTGTTATATACCACAACATACCATTGGGACGGAACAAAGCTGACCACCTATTATGGGGCCAACGGCAATGTTGCGGGTCAGGATGAGGGCAGATGGGGCAGCACAGGTGACGAGACCTATGCGCAGATGCGCTTCGAACAGCTTACAGGCTGGAGTCGCTGGCTCAAGATGAACAAGCAGAAACCATTGTCGCAATATCCTAAATAGCACTATCAAACAGCCATAAATTGGCATAACAAGAAAGATAATGAAGAAGACAATCATCATGATACTGGCGGGCATATTGTTCGGAGCGTGCCAGGAGTCGCTGGAGGATCGTTGCCAGCGTGAGGCTAAGGAGTTTACGGAGAAAAGTTGTCCACGCCATATAGACACGGAGATAGTGCTGGACAGCATGACGTTCGACAAGGACAGTCATACCATTGGCTACTGCTATACCCTACAGGGGTCGCTAGACAATCCGCAGAGGGTGGACAAAGATAGGTTTAGTGAAGCGCTGCTTTTGGAAGTGAAGAACTCGACGAATATCAAGCTCTACAAGGATGCTGGCTACTCGTTCCGCTACACGTACTATTCAGAAAAGAATAGCGGAACGAAGCTCTTTGAAGCTACGTTCCGCGAAAAAGATTATCGGTAATTGTCGTTGACAGAATCAACGACAACACTGATTATTCCTCGATGCCCTCGGGCTTCATGTTGGTGTACACAGTCTGTACATCGTCGAAGTCCTCGAGTTTCTCAATCATCTTATCGATGGTTTCACGCTCCTCGGGAGTAACGTCCTTGAGATCGTTAGGAATGCGGGTAAACTCAGCACCGGTTACCTCGAAACCATTCTCCTCCAGGTGCTTCTGGATGGCACCGAATGAAGAAGGATCGCCATAGATGGTGATGCTGTTCTCCTCTTCGTCCTCATCGTACTCATCCTCTACTCCGTAGTCAATCAGGTCGAGAATCATCTCGTCCATATCCAGACCGTCTTTCTTCTTGAAGGTGAACACGCACTTGTGGTCGAACAGGAACGACAGAGAACCCTGTGTACCCAGGTTACCATTGAACTTGTTAAAAACTGAGCGAACGTCACCAACGGTACGGGTGGTGTTGTCAGTCAGGGTGTCAACGAAGATGGCTACTCCGTGAGGGCCATATCCCTCGTAGGTTACTTCCTTGTAGTCGCTCTGGTCCTTACCCATTGCGTTCTTGATGGCACGCTCGATGTTGTCCTTCGGCATGTTCTCGCGCTTGGCATTGGCAATGCAGGCGCGCAGTGCAGGGTTCATGTCGGGCTCTGGACCGCCAGCCTTCACAGCAATAGCGATCTGCTTACCAATCTTGGTAAATGTCTTGGCCATGTGGCCCCATCTCTTCAATTTCGCAGCTTTGCGATATTCAAATGCTCTTCCCATTGTTTTATTATTTTAATTTTCGTTTTTTCGATGTTTCGATGTTTCGATATTTCGACCTTTAGCGCAACTCGGCATTGAGATGCTTCTTCAGGTTCTGAATCAGCTTGCTCATAATGGCTTCAATCTGCTTGTCGCCCATGGTCTTCTCAGCATCCTGAAGGATGAAGTTGACAGCATACGACTTCTTGCCAGCAGGCAGGTTCTTGCCCTCATAGACGTCAAAGAGCTCGACCTTCTTCAGGAACTTCTTCTCGGTCTGACGGGCAATCTGCTCAATCTGGGCGAACTCAACGTTCTTGTCGATGAGCAGGGCGAGGTCACGGCTGACAGACGGGAACTTAGGAATGTCAGTGAACTCCACCTTCTGCTTGCGGATGACCTTCATCAGCGCTGTCCAGTTGAGCTCAGCATAATACACGGTAGTGTCGATGTCAAACTGCTTTTGCAGCTTCTTGGTCAGCACACCCATCTCGATGAGTTTCTTGCCACCACGATTCTCGATGGTGAGACCAGCGGAGAAGATGGCATTCTCGCTCTTTTTGCTTACCAGCATACCAGGCTGTACACCAATACGTGCCAATATGTTCTGCACATAGGCATCGAGCTCAGCATACGAGGTATCCTCGTTGGCGTGAGCCCAAGAGCCCTCGACACGCTTACCAGTCAGCCACAGCGCCATATGGTTCTGCTCCTTGTAGGCCTGCATGGGGTCATCCTGATTCTCTTTCTCAGGGTCGAAGCTATAGACGTTGCCGAACTCAAAGAAGCGGCAGTTGCCATTCTTACGCTTGGCATTGTGCTCGATGCTCTCCAAACCACCATACAGCAGGGTTCCACGCATCACGTTGAGGTCGCTAGACAGCGGGTTCATGATGTGAACCAGCTGCTGGTTCTGTGTGTCGTCATAGTATGACGACTTACTCAGCGAGTTGTTCAGAATCTCGTTGAAGCCAGCACCCACCAACTGCTCGCTGACGAGGTTGGCCAACTTGTGCTTCTGGTCTTCGTCGCCCTTGATGACAAGGCTTGACTTCAGCTGCGTAGGAATCTCTACATTGTTATATCCGTAGATGCGCAGGATATCCTCTACCACGTCGCAGGGACGCTGAACGTCCACACGATAGGCGGGGACTTCGAGTTTCAGACCCTCGGCACTCTCGCTAAGCACCTTCATCTCCAACGAGTCGCAGATGCTCTTAATGGTCTCTACGGGTATGTCCTTACCGACGAGTGAGTGTACATAGCTGTACTGGAGGTCAACAACGGCATTCTCCATCTTCTCGGGATAGACGTCCTTGATCTCCATAGACACCTTACCGCCAGCCAACTCCTTGCAGAGCTGGGCAGCATACTTCAGGGCGTCAATGGTGCCGTTGGGATCTACGCCACGCTCGAAACGGAACGAAGCATCGGTAGAGAGTCCGTGACGACGGGCAGACTTACGAATCCATGTGGGATGGAAGTAAGCACTCTCCAGCACCACATTCTTGGTGGTCTCGTAGGTACCACTACCCTTTCCACCGAAGACACCAGCGATACACATGGGCTCCTCGGCATTGCAGATAGCCAGGTCGCGGTCGCTCAACTTATGTTCCTCGCCATCGAGTGTCTGGAAGGGTGTGCCCTCGGGCATGGTCTTGACGACAATCTTGTGACCCTTCACCATGTCTGCATCGAAGCAGTGCAGGGGCTGGCCCAGTGCCATCATCACGTAGTTGGTGATGTCGACGATGTTATTGATTGGACGTAATCCAATCACACTGAGCTTGTTCTTCAGCCACTCAGGTGACTCCTTGACCTCACAATCAGTGACGCTGACGCAGGCATAGCGCTTGCAGGCCTCGGTGTTCTCGATAACCACATCGATGGGGAGGCTGTTGTCATCGACGGAGAACGTCAATGCACAGGGCTTGTGGGTGGCAGTCTTGTAGCCGTTCTGCTTCAGCCAGGCATACAGGTCGCGCGCTACACCCCAGTGAGAGAGGGCGTCAGCACGGTTGGCAGTAATGTCAACCTCAATGAGCCAGTCGCTCTCCAAGTGGTAATACTCAGCAGCGGGGGTGCCTACAACAGCATCCTCAGGGAGAACGATGATGCCAGCATGGTCAGTACCAATGCCAATCTCGTCCTCGGCACAAATCATACCCATCGACTCTACACCACGCAGCTTAGACTTCTTGATGACAAACTCCTTGTCACCATCGTAGAGCACACAGCCAAGGTCGGCCACGATGACCTTCTGACCTGCTGCTACGTTGGGAGCGCCACAGACAATCTGCTGGGGTTCGCCCTTACCTAAATCTACTGTTGTTACATGCAGGTGATCTGAGTCTGGGTGCATCTCGCACGTCAGCACTTTACCTACGTAAAGCCCCTTCAGACCGCCCTTGATACTCTGTACTTCTTCGAGTGCGTCAACTTCCAGACCAGTCGATGTCAGTGCATCACACACCTGCTGTGGTGTGAGGTCGAAATCAACGTACTCCTTCAACCATTTATACGATATATTCATTGCAATGAAATTATTTTTCTGAAAAACGGTGCAAAATTACAAAAAAACGAGTAAAATACAAAAGAAAATGGTGCCAAATCATCAACTTAGCACCATTTTCTTTGTAATCCTATCTTACAGTCATGTGGAAACAGCCCTGCTTGACCTCATACTTGATGTAGGCACGGTCCTGCTTGCGGATGTCGCGAAGCACCTCAGAAAGCACCCACTTCAGCGTATCGTTGCGCACCTCCTGGTCGAGGGCGTGGTAACGGTTGTAGCAGATGTCGAAGGTGGTGCCATAGAGGTGACACGAGTTATCAGTGGCATTACCGTTGTGACGCTGCAATTTCTTGACGTCCTCCATAGAGCGCATGACGCTGGTAACGATGAGCTGGTTCAAGGGCACTCCCTTCACATAAAGACTGTCGTAGAACGCCTGACCTATGTCCTGTAATAGCAGGGCAGCACGGGGTACGAGGTACGGGATGGAACTGTTGAGTTTGTCGACATGATAGTAGGGACTCTCACCAACATACACCAGTTCTTTCTTGCGGGCCTCAGCATCCTCGCGGTTCTTGACAGGTTTGACGCCCCATTTGTTGGCAGCCACAATCTGCACACTCTGACTGTCGGGGAAAGCCGCCTTGTAGTTAGGAACAGAGAGGATGCGGTGGTGTTTCTTAGTGGTGAGTGGTGAGGGGGATTCGCAACGCCACACTCTGCTTTGCAGAGAAGAGGCGAGAGGAGTGTTCTCTTCAACCATATCACTACCCTCCTCTTTCGGATACACAAAGGGCTTGACAAATGACAACACCAACACTGCCGCTGTGAAGCCTAGCAAGTACTGTTGCTTGAGGGGCATCGCCAACCATTTTGCAATAATTTTATCGATTAGTTTTTTCATACCATTCAGTTAATAATCCACGGGGAATACCACGTTTGACAGCAGCATCGAGTACACGACGCGCCTCTTTTCTGCGCTCCAAGACCAGCAACAGGTCCACATGCGACACCACATAGGTCGGGTCGCGGGGAGCCAACTCTTCTGCCTTCTGCCAGTCGTAGAGCGCCACCTCGTCTTGCTTCATCTGGCGTTCCAAGTTGGCACGGGCAGCATAGGCCACAGCAGAGTCTGCATGCTGTTGGATGAGTTGGTTCAGATTGTCGAGTGCATCTTGTTTACGTCCCAGTTGTTGCAACACGACAGCCAGTGACAGACGCGCCTCGAAGTGACTGGGAACAATGGCCAGCAGGTCGGTGAGGTCGTTGCGCGACAGGTCGAAACGACGCAGATGGGTATTGGCGTAGGCACGATAAAACAAGGCCGCAGGATTGTGGGGTTCCTTCTGCAACACGAGGGCATACTCATCGACGGCATACTGCCATTGCTTCAGTTGCAGGTTGGCATTGGCCTTGCGCAGGTGCAGGTCGGTAGACCACCCAGACTCTGCTATCTGCTTATTGATAGCCGTGAGGCTGTCGCGCCAGTTTGGGGTGATGGGTGATGGGTGATGGGTGATGGTGGTTTGGGAAAAGGCGGCAATAGCCATTAACCAACACCCAACACCTAACACCCAACACCTAATACCCATCAGGCCTTTTCGATATATTCTACAATCCATTGTCCTACTTCTTTTGTTCCATATTTTGCGCCAGCAGTTACTTGGATTTCGGGTGTACGCACATTGGCATCCAGGGAGGCATTGACAGCCTGACGCACAAGGGCCCCCTCACGCTCCAGTCCGAAGTGCTCCAACAGCATAGCGGCAGACAGAATCTGTGCCAACGGATTGGCAATGTTCTGACCAGCAGCCTGTGGCCATGAGCCGTGAACGGGTTCGAAGAGCGGTGTATGCTCACCCAGCGAACTGGATGGCTGCAGACCCATAGACCCCGTAATACATGACGTTTCATCCGTCAAAATGTCACCAAACGTATTCTCCGTCACGATGACATCAAAGAAACGAGGCTCTGTCAGCACACGCATCGAGGCATTGTCAATGAACATATAGTCCGTCTTCACCTGAGGATACTGGGGTTCCATCTCCTTGGCTATCTGGCGCCACAGACGACTGGACGCCAACACGTTAGCCTTGTCGACAACAGTCAGGTGCTTACGACGCTGCATGGCCATCTCGAAAGCCACCTTCAGGATGCGCTCAATCTCAGGACGCGTATAGACATTGGTGTCGAAGGCCTTGTCGTTATCCTGATATTTCTCACCGAAATACATGCCACCGGTCAGTTCACGAATCACCACAAAATCGGCACCACGCAACAGTTCTTCCTTCAGCGGCGATTTGTGCAACAGACAATCGAACGTAGCCACAGGACGGATGTTGGCAAAAAGTCCCAACTTCTTGCGCATGGCCAACAAGCCCGTCTCAGGGCGCATCTTCAGCGTAGGGTTGTTGTCGTATTTCAGGTCGCCCACAGCAGCGAAGAGTACTGCATCGGCACGCATACAGACATCGTGGGTCGTGTCAGGATAAGCATCGCCACAGGCATCAATGGCACAAGCACCCACCAGCGCTTCCTCGTATTCAAACTCATGGCCACACTTCTTGGCAACAGCGTTGAGCACAGCCACACCTTGTTTCATAATCTCTGGGCCGATACCATCACCAGCCAATATCGCAATCTTTAACTTCATATGATTTATTTTTCGTTATTTCGTTATAACGTTATATCGTTATTTCGATTTGTCGTTCTCAATGATATTCAGCATCTTGAATGTCGCCTTGATGGCTGCTTCCGTCTGGTCAGCATCCAGTCCGCGTGTACGCAAAAGGCCATCCTTATAGTGCCACGAGATGACCGTCTGAACCAAGGCATCAGTACGACCACCAGGAGGAATACTGACCTGATAGTTGGCCAGAATGGGGAATGTGCGGTCAAGATACTTCTTGTAGATGTAGCGCAGGGCTTTTACAAAGGCGTCATACTGACCATCACCCGTACCTGCAGCTTCGTACTCCTGACCATTGATTTCAACCTTGATATTGGCACCAGGTTTCAAGCCATAGGCAGTTGTAACGATATAACTTATCAGTTTCACCTTATCCTCAGAACCATCATGTTTCAAAACGTCACTGACGATATACGGCAGGTCTTCCTGTGTCACTATCTCCTTCTTGTCGCCCAACTCCGTGATACGCTCCGTCACACGACGTGTCTGCTCAGGTGTCAACTCCAAGCCCAGCTCTTCCAGGTTCTTGGCAATATTAGCCTTACCGCTTTGTTTGCCCAACGCATACTCACGCTTACGACCAAAACGCTCAGGCATCAGTTCGTTATAGTACAGTTGGTCTTTGGTGTCGCCATCGGCATGCACACCAGCCACCTGTGTAAAGACGTTCTCACCAACAATCGGTTGATTGGGTGCTACACTGATACCACTGAAACTCTCGACCATGCGCGAGAGGTCGTTCAACTGACTCTCCACAAGGTTCGTCTTGGCATGGAACTGGTCCTTCAGGATAGCCTGCACAGAGGCCATTGGTGCATTGCCACAACGCTCCCCTAACCCATTCACGGTGACGTGCAGGCCTCGTGCACCACTATAGACAGCAGCCAGCGAGTTGGATACTGCCAAGTCGTAATCGTTATGAGCATGAAAGTCGAAGTGCACTTTAGGATACCGCTTGATCATCTTGCGGAAATAGTCAATGACCTGCAGGGGATTCATCACACCCAGGGTATCGGGCAACATGAAACGTTTAATAGAGGTGAGAGGTGAGAGGTGAGAAGTGAGTGCATCCATCAACTGATAGACATACTCTGGCGAATCTTTCATACCATTCGACCAGTCCTCCAGATAGAGGTTGACGCTGATGTCCTTGCTGACAGCATATTCCAATTCTTTCTTGATATCGCTGATATGCTCCTCGGGAGTCTTGTGCAATTGGTGGGTACAATGCTTCAGCGAACCCTTTGCCAACAGGTTGACCACTTTTCCACCACACTCAGCAATCCAGTCTATCGACTTGCCACCATCTACGAAGCCTAACACCTCAACACGTTCCAACAAACCATTCTTCTGGGCATAGCTACATATCTTCGTCACAGCCTCACGCTCACCTTCTGACACACGTGCCGAAGCAATCTCGATGCGGTCAACATTGACGTCACTGAGCAGTTTACGCGCCATCACCAGCTTCTCGTGTGGCAAGAACGACACGCCATTGGTCTGTTCACCATCACGCAGTGTGGCGTCCATAATCTCGACGAAGGGCACCATACTCTGATATGTTTTTACCTTTTCTGCTCCCATCGTTCTATCTTGTCTTTATTTGCCACGAGGAAATCGATATCATCCAATCCGTTCATCAGACAATGCTTCTTGTAACCATTGATGTCGAAGTGCTCAGAGCGTCCTGTAGCTTTGTTGGTGACTGTCTGGTTAGGCAGGTCAACTTCCACTTCAGCATCAGGATTATTTTGAATGGTTGAAAACAGTTCCTGCAGAAAGCCCTCACTGACCTGCACAGGTAACACGAAATTGTTCAGTTCGTTGTTCTTGTGAATATCCGCAAAGAACGACGAGATGACTACACGGAAACCATAACCCGCAATAGCCCATGCAGCATGTTCACGCGAGGAGCCAGAACCGAAGTTTTTACCAGCCACGAGGATGCAGCCTTTGTATTTGGGGTTGTTAAGGACGAAATCCTCAACCACTGTGCCGTCAGGCTTATAGCGCCAGTCACGAAAGAGGTTGTCGCCAAAGAATTTCTCCTCACGGGTTGTAGCCTTGAGGAAACGGGCAGGGATGATCTGGTCGGTATCTACGTTCTCCAAAGGAAGAGGAACGCAGGTGGATGTTATAACGTTGAATTTCTGTTTCATAATAGTGTGCGTGGATCGGTGATTACTCCTGTGACAGCAGCTGCAGCAGCTACGAGCGGTGAACAAAGGATGGTGCGCGAGCCTGGGCCCTGACGACCCTCGAAGTTGCGGTTCGATGTCGATACGGCATATTTACCTGCAGGCACTTTGTCATCGTTCATGGCCAAGCAAGCAGAACAGCCAGGCTGACGAATCTCGAAGCCTGCAGCTTCGAGCACTTTATCCAGCCCTTCATCCTCAATCTGTTGGCGCACAGCCCATGAACCAGGCACCAGCCAAGCCACCACATTGTCAGCCTTCTTACGACCTTTTACAATAGAGGCGAAAGCGCGGAAGTCCTCGATACGACCATTGGTACAAGCACCAAGGAATACGTAATCGATGGGATGTCCCAAGAGACACTCACCAGCCTTGAAATCCATATAGCGAAGGGCTTTCTCGAAGTTGGCATCACCACTGGCAGGAATAGCCTCTGTAATACCTATTCCCATACCAGGATTAGTACCATACGTGATGCGTGGCTCAATATCCTTGGCATCAAACACCAGTTCCTTGTCAAATACAGCATCATCGCCACTCTTCAGGGTCTTCCAGTAAGCAAGGGCTCTCTCCCACTCTTCACCCTTGGGTGCATATTCTTTCCCTTTGACGTACTCAAAGGTCACCTCATCAGGAGCGATAAAACCACCACGGGCACCCATCTCTATCGACAGGTTGCAAAGTGTCAGGCGACCCTCCATCGTGAGGTTCTTCACCACATCACCTGCATACTCCACAAAGTAGCCCGTAGCACCACTGGTGGTCAACTGTGCCATCAGGTACAGTGCCACATCCTTGGCGGTAACACCCTTTCCCAGCGTACCATTTATCGTGATACGCATCGACTTGGGTTTCTGTTGCAGAATACATTGCGAGGCCATCACCATCTCCACTTCTGACGTGCCAATGCCGAAAGCCACAGCACCCATCGCACCATGCGTGGAGGTGTGGGAGTCGCCACAGACGATGGTCATTCCAGGTAACGAAAGGCCCTTCTCAGGACCAACGACATGGATGATGCCATTGTTCTTGTCCATCATACCATAATGTGTCAGTCCGAAGTCCTTGGCATTCTGTGCCAACGTACTGACCTGCTTGGCAGAGACAGGATCCTCGATAGGTTTGTCCTGGTCGTGGGTGGGTGTGTTGTGGTCGGGCATACAGAAGATCTGATCCGGACGGAAACACTTCAGTCCACGGGCTCGCATACCTTCAAAGGCCTGTGGAGAGGTCACCTCATGACAATAGAGGCGGTCGATATACAACTGGGTGGGACCATCGTCAATGACCTGTACCACATGTTTGTCCCATATTTTGTCAAAGAGTGTGTTCATTCGTCTTTCTGCTTAAATTTGTTGATACAGTCGATATACGCCTCTACGCTGGCGGTAACGATATCGGTATTGGCACCAAAGCCATAATTCTACCTGCATGTGCACTTTACCGACATCGTCGGAACCTTTGGAGATAGCCTGGATGGTAAACTCCTTCAGCGTCATTTGTTTCATGATAATCTTCTTCAGGGCCTTGATGGCAGCATCCACAGGACCATTACCAGAGGCAGCAGCCTCAAACTTCTGACCACTGATATCCAGTCCGATAGAGGCCACACTCTTCACGCCCTTACCTGTCGTAACCTGCAGGAAGTCAAGGCGAACAGCATGGGTGTCTGCTGTATCTGCACCAGCCAACATCAGGGCATCGGCATCGGAAACTTCCTTCTTCTGGTCGGCCAGCACAAGGAACTTCTCGTAGATCTTGTCGAGCTTCTCTTCTGACAGGTCAACACCATTGACGTGCAGACGATGTTTCAAGGCAGCACGTCCACTACGGGCAGTCAGTACGATGCTGTTATCGTCAATACCCACATCCTTGGGATCCATAATCTCGTAGGTATGTACATTCTTCAAGACGCCATCCTGATGGATGCCGCTGGAGTGTGCAAAGGCATTACGACCTACAATGGCCTTGTTAGGCTGGATAGGCATATTCATCAGACTCGACACCATGCGACTGGTAGGATAGATCTTGGTGGTATTGATGTTCGTCTCAATACCCAGACTCCTGTGACATTTCAGAATCATCGCTATCTCTTCGAGTGACGTGTTACCAGCACGTTCACCAATACCATTGATAGTAACCTCTACCTGACGGGCACCAGCCATCACACCATTGAAGGTGTTGGCAGTAGCCATTCCAAGGTCATTATGACAGTGGGTAGAGATGATGGCACAATCGATATTGTCGACATGCTCCTTCAGATATTTGATCTTATCGAAATACTCCTGGGGCAGGCAATAACCCGTAGTATCGGGGATATTGACAACAGTAGCGCCAGCCTTGATGACAGCCTCAACGACACGTGCCAGATACTCATTATCTGTGCGACCAGCATCCTCACAATAGAACTCTACATCGTCCACAAAGCGCTTGGCATACTTCGTAGCAGCAACAGCACGCTCCAGGATCTCCTCACGCGTGGAGTTGAACTTAAACTTGATGTGTTCGTCCGAGGTACCAATACCCGTATGGATACGCTTGTGCTTCGCATACTTCAAGGCATCGAAAGCCACCTCGATGTCACGCTCCACAGCACGTGTCAGCGCACAGATGGTGGGCCACGTCACGGCCTTTGAAATCTCAATCACGGAATTGAAGTCACCTGGGGAACTGATAGGGAATCCCGCTTCAATCACATCGACGCCCAATTGCTCGAGCGCCTTGGCTACCTGAATCTTCTCCACAGTATTCAACTGACAGCCGGGCACCTGCTCGCCATCACGAAGTGTTGTGTCGAAAATAAACAATCTGTCACTCATACCTTTAAACTTTTCACTGTTCACTATTCTCTTTTCTCTGTTCACTAGGGCAAAGCCCGCTGTTCACTACGAAAAAAGCCTTTCTACACCCGGAAGTGAGAAAGGCTCTGTATCGTTCTATCGTAACTCTGACTATATGCAAACCCATCACTTCCGGCTACTTTTACGCAGTCGAATAATAATAATGTTGCTAATCAGATTTAGACTTTTCATCGTTTACTTTTCAATTTCGCTTGCAAAAGTACACATTTCCTGTGAAACCACCAAACAATTTGTCACTTTTTTACTCAACAAAGCAGCAAACGTGGTAAGGCTATGAACCCTACCACCTATTTTATAATAAGGAGGTTATTTACTCATGCGGTCAATATAGTCCATAATCACCTCCACAGCATCGTCTTCGCTCAGCTCGTCCATCGTGATGACCAGCTGGTAGTTGCGGGTGTCGTAGCGCGAGGTATCCTCGTACTTCTGGATATACGTCTCGCGGTCAGCATCTAGCTTGGCAATGATGTTGCGAGCCTGCTCGTCGCTGACATTCTGCTTTCGCATGAGGCGCTGGATGCGATATTCCATCGAGGCCTGAATGAAAATGCTCAGATGGTTAGGCCACTTACGAAACACCATGAAACCCGTGCGACCAGCCACCACGCAGGATGTCTGAGCAGCCAGTTCCTGAAGAATATGCTTCTCAGTCTCGTACAGCGATGCATTGGTCAGTTTCACCTCGCTCTCCATAGGCTGAGTAGCGCTGTTCACCATCGTCTGATAGTAGGTATTGATTTCTTTCCACCACGACTTCTTTTGAGCCTTTATCTCCTCAATGCGCTCGATGGAGAGGCCGAACTTTTTGGTAAGTCCCTCAACAATAGCCTTGTCGCAGTACTTCACACCTAACTTCTCGGCCAATTTGCGGCCAACAGTACGTCCACCTGAACCGACCTCGCGGTTAATGGTAATCACAAATTTTTCGTTCTTATTCATTATCGTCCTATATTGTTATCTGCAAAGAAAAGTTTACAGGCCTCTTGCACGGAGGATGGCAGAGGCATCAGGCTGCTGCATGCCTGTGAAGTCAGTGAACATCTGCATCAGGTCGCCCGTGTTGCCTCGACTCAGAATCTTGTCGCGCATGGCTTGACCGGTTTCGGGTTTCAGGGCCCCCAGCTTGGCAAAGGTGTCAGCCACATTGACTGCCAAGACTTCCGTCCACAGATAGCTGTAATAACCAGCAGCATAGCCCCCACCCCATACATGATTGAAGTAGCTGGTCATATAGCGAGGCGGAATCTGAGCATCGAGGATGCCATACTGCTGCAGAGCCTTGGTCTCAAAGGCTGCACACTGGTCAGCAGTGGGAACGTCCTTTGAAGCCAGCATGTGCCAAGCCATATCGAGGGAAGAGGCTGCGAGGTTCTCACCCAGCGCATAGGCCGACTGAAAATTGATGCTCTTCAGCATGCGCTCTTTCAACTCAGCAGGCATGGGCTCATTGGTCTCATAGTGACGTGCATAGTGGTCAAACACCTCAGGAATAGAGGCAAACGACTCGTTGAACTGCGAGGGCATCTCCACGAAATCGCGATAGACGTTGGTACCAGCCAGCGTCTTGTATTCACAATTGGAGAGCATGCCATGCAGGGCGTGACCAAACTCATGGAACATTGTTGTCACCTCATCCCATGTAATCAGCGAAGGCTTACCCTCGGGAGCCTTAGCATTGTTGCAGACGTTGAAGATGATGGGCTTCTGATTCCAATGACGACTCTGTTCCAGGAAGTTGTCCATCCAAGCACCACCACGCTTTGAAGCACGACGGTAATAGTCGCCATAGAACAGCGCCATTGACTGACCATCCTTGTCGAAGACCTCAAAGACACGCATGTCAGGATGATAGGTTGGAATATCGGTACGCTCCTTGAACGTCAGACCATAGACGCGATTGGCGGCATAGAACACACCATTGAGCAACACGCTATCCACATTGAAATAGGGCTTTACCTCATCGTCAGAGATGTCGAGCATAGCCTTCTTCATCTTGGCGGAATAGTAGAAGCGGTCATAGGGCTCCAAATTAGAGGTGAGAGGTAAGGGGTTAGAGGTGAGAGAAGCATCGTGTGCAAATGCCTCGATAGCCTTTGTCTCAGCATCAGCCTTGGCCTTGTAGGCTTGAACCAGATTCTTCAGGAAGTTGTTGACATTATCCGGTGTCTTCGCCATGGTATCGTCCAGCGAATAGGCTGCATAGCAGGGATAACCCATCAACTCAGCCTTCTCGGCACGCAGCTTGGCCATCTCGCTGACGATAGCAAAGGTGTTGTACTTGGGGTTGGTACCATCAGCACGATGGATAGAGGCCTCATAGACCTTCTTGCGCAACTCGCGATTGTCGAGACTGGCAAGAGGAGCCTGCTGCGTAGTATTCATGATGACGATAGCATACGGTGCCTTGCCGCCACGACTCTCAGCATCCTTCTGGCACTGGGCAATATCAGCCTCGCTGAGTCCTGCCAGGTCTTCTTTCTTGTCTACCCACACAATCGCATCGTTGGTGGCAGCCTGCAGAAGGTCGCCCCACTGCTGTTGCAGGTCGCTGATGCGCAGGTTAATCTCCTTCATGCGCGCCATCTTCTCGTCAGACAAGAGGGCACCCTTGCGCACGAATTCCTTATAGATTTCCTCCAACAACTTCTGGTCCTCGCCCTTCAGTGTGTCATGCTGTTTGTCGTACACCTGCTTGATGCGCTCGAACAATGGTTTGTTGAACGATATCTCATTCTGCAGGTCGGTCAACATGGGTTGTACCTTCTTCTCAATCTCGCTGAGTTCATCAGATTTGTCTGCCTCTGTCAATGCGAAGAAGACGGTGGAAACACGTGTCAACAGGCGACTGCTGTCCTCGAAAGGCAGGATGGTATTCTCGAAGGTGGCCGAGTCCTGACAGTCCACGATAGCCTGGATATTATCGCGCGTCTGCTGGATAGCAGCCTCAAAGGCAGGCAGATAGTCAGACGTCTGAATCTTGCTGAAGTCAGGCGCACCAAACGGTAAAGAACTCTCTGCCAGCAGAGGATTCTCGTGAGAACTCTGCTGGCAGGCGGTATTTGTTAGCATCATAGCGGAAGTCATTCCGATAGCTACAATTGTCTTTATGTTCATTAATTATCAATTATCATTTATCATTTAGCGAATGCGCTTACTGGTGTTGGTCACGAAGGAGGTCATTGACAGTCTTCACAGGATTGAACGTAGCCAGAGGAACTTCCACAAAGACAGTACTCCAGTTGCTCATGGCACCATTCCAGAGACCTGGCAACTCCAGTGCCTGCAACTCCTTACCGCTCTTTGACTTCTGTGAGATGAAGCCCGTAGAGGGGTCAACAAACTTAGGCAGGTCGAAGGCATTGCCCTGGTAGTCCTTCACAGCGCAGACAAGGTCAACGGGGTTGAAGTGAGTGCCCTTGGTGAACATCTCCATATACGCCGTGTTACTCTTGTCAATCTGGCTGGACTCCAGAATCTGCAAGCTGACAGTGCCATCCTGGTTGTAGGTCAGGAACGGACCACCACCAGGCTCACCAACATTCTTCACGACACCACAGACGCGCATGGGACGATTCAGCTTCTTACGCAGGTAGGCGGCATCCACCTTGTTGCCCTTCGGATTGGTGCAGAGGTTCTTCTCAACGAACTGTGCAATCTCAGCAAGCTGGGCATCAGTGGCTCCTGCATCCAACAGACGCAGATACTCGAAAGCCTTCTGCTGCAAATCTACCAGTACACCAGCAATGATCTGCTTCCAGATAACGGTCTCAGACTTCAGACGGTCGGGAACAACATTATCGATATTCTTCACGAAGATAACATCAGCCTCAATCTCGTTGAGGTTCTCGATGAGGGCACCATGACCACCGGGACGGAACAACAGCGAACCATCAGCGTTGCGGAACGGAGTGCCGTCAGGATTAGCAGCAACAGTATCCGTGCTGGGCTTCTGTTCAGAGAAGCTGATATCGTAGTGGATGCCATACTTCTGAGCATACAGGTCAGCCTTCTGAGCGACCTTCTGCTTGAAGAGTTCCATGTGCTCATGAGAGACGGTGAAGTGTACATAAGCCTCACCATTGCTGGCTGCATACAGAGCGCCCTCTACCAAGTGTTCCTCCATCGGGGTACGAGGTCCCTCAGCATAGTTGTGGAACAGCAACAGACCCTTGGGCAGCTGACCATAGTTCAGTCCCTCAGCCTTCAACATATTGGCTGCCACGGCCTTATAGTTACCCTCAGCAATCAGGGCTCTGATACCCTTGCCATTATTCTTCTGGCAGACGGCATCGAGCTCATCATAGAAGGCAAACTTCTCAATATTGTCGAAATACTTCTTCTCGAAATCAGTGGTGGGCTTGTCATAGTCGGCATCGACAAAGGCAAACATGTCCTTGAACATGCGGCTGGCTGCACCTGAGGCAGGTACAAACTTCACCACCTTCTTACCCTGTGCCTTGTACTTCTGCCAAACATCCACAAAATGCTTGCGCTCAGCGTCATTGGGAGCAACGATACCGTTACCTATGGCTGCAGCACCCTCTAACTTCAGAAACGGAAAACCAGTCTTAAACTGTCCGAGTTGGGTCTCAATCTGCTGCTCAGAGATTCCCTTCTGAGCAAGCTGTTTCAGGTCTTGTTGTGTTAGCATATTGTTCGTAGTTTTTTAAAGTTATTGTTTATCTATTGTTTATTTATTGTCTAATTCTTCATAAACGGAGTTGTTCGACTTGTACTCTGGCACTATCTCCTTCATCTTCTTGACAGTAGCCATATTGTCGTAGCCCTTCGAGATCTCAATGAGTTCGTCGATATCCTTGGAAACCTCAGCAAACTCATAGCTGCGAACTTCGGCAATACGAATCTTCTCGTGGAAGGTAGGTTTGGTACCCTCCTTGTCGTTGAGCACTTCCTCATAGAGTTTCTCGCCAGGACGCAGACCTGTGTACTTGATCTCCACATTCTTGGCACCACTCAACTTAATCATGCGCTTGGCAAGGTCGGCAATGCGTACGGGCTTACCCATATCGAAGACGAAGATTTCGCCACCATTACCCTTGGTACCTGCCTCCAGCACCAGCTTACAGGCCTCGGGGATGAGCATGAAGTAGCGAACGATATTCTCGTCAGTAACGGTAACAGGACCACCATTACGAATCTGTTCCTTGAACAAGGGGATAACAGAACCGTTAGAACCCAGCACGTTACCGAAACGCGTGGTCACAAACTGCGTCTGACAAGTCTTGTCCAGTGCCTGTACATAGATCTCGCAGATACGCTTCGAACAACCCATGACATTCGTCGGATTCACAGCCTTGTCGGTAGATACCATCACGAATTTCTTCACACCGTATTTCACACTGAGGTCAGCAATGACCTTCGTACCATAGACGTTGTTCTGCACAGCCTCCGAGGGGTTGCCCTCCATCATAGGCACATGCTTATAAGCAGCTGCATGGAAGACATAGTCCGGACGGAACTCCTTGAAGATAGCCTCCATGCGGTCTTGCTTGCAGATAGAGGTCACGACAACCTCCGACTGAACCTTCGGGAAACGCTTCTGCATCATCAGCATCAGATCGTGGTCAGGCGTCTCTGCCTGGTCAATCAGCATCATGGCCTCTGGCTGGTAAGCAGCTATCTGGCGCACCATCTCTGAACCAATGCTACCTGCAGCACCAGTAATCATCACACGACGACCCGTCAATAGTTCACCCACTGACTTCATGTCGACACGGATTTCATCACGAGGCAACAGGTCTTCTACGCTGACCTCCTTCAGGTGCAGTCCGTCGTCTTGCTGATTGTCCTGCAGCTCGCCATCCTTCACGTCAACCTCCTTGGCAGACTCTGACATGAAAATCTTGATGCCGGCACCCAACAACTGGTCTTGCAACTTCTGATCATTACGGAACTCCTCTTTACGTGGAGCTGCAATCAACACAGCCTCTACATGCAAGCGTTTCGCAATCTGTGCAATGTCTTCCGTCGAATTATACACACGCAGTCCCATGACCCTGTTGTGACTGTTATATTTACCATCAGGAGCAATGAATCCTTTCACATTGAAACGGGCAGGACTCTGTGAACGGATAAGCTTTGCCAATCCTACTCCACCCTCCATTTCACCATAGATAAGCACGCGGATAGCTCTTGCATCCAGTGTGGTTAGCTCGTACAGTGTCTTCACAAGTACTCTCAATCCCCACATCAACAAAGTAGCGATAGCGTACATCATGGCGACATGACGGAAGCCAAGCGTATAGAATTCTTCAGGATAAGAGAGCACCAAGAAGTGCATCAGATAGGCAATCGCCAACGAAATGATGTTTGCATAGAAAACTCTTGTCAAGTCTACGAACGACGAATAGCGTATGATACCCGAGTAAGTATGGAACATGCGTGCACCCACGAATCCGGGCAACGCATACATCACCAATGTTCTCAACAGCATCAGCACATCAACTCCTTCCGTTCTACGGAAAACGAACAACCAACATGTTATGAGACCAGCCACCAATAAAATAGCAAAGTCTAGCAAGAGGATTCCCCAGTAAGGCAATGCATTTCTACTGAAGTACCAACTTAATACTCTTTCAACAGGTTTTATCATAGCTTTCTATCATTTCTCTATATCCATTCAGCGTGCAAATTTACGAATAATTATCACATTATCCAAATAATTATCCAATTATTTTACCAAATGGGGCAAAGAATTGACAAAGCGTCAAGAATATACTTCATTCATGCACACATCATAATCCTCTGTTGGCACTTCTGCAACTCGCTGAAAGGGAAAACAAATACCGATGATTAGTGGTGAAGGGTGAGTGGTGAGAGGTGAGAAGTGAGAACTCAAGAAACGGTCATAGTAACCTTTGCCACGTCCTAAACGATGACCTGCAGCATCGAAGGCCATGCCAGGCACCAATACGACATCGATATCATCATAGTCCGTAAATGGTTCACCAACAGGTTCCAGAATATGGAAAGCCCCCTCAGCCAAATCGTCCTGCGAGGTATAGCGTCGCAGCTCCATGGTCTCATCACCTGTCACTTTGGGCAACACAACGGTTTTCCCCTGCCCTACCAGCCAATGGATGAGCGGACGGATGTCTACCTCGTCAGGCAAGGGCCAGTAAGCCATGATGGTATTCAAGGGGTGAGAGGATAGAATTTTCCGAAGTTTTTCAACAATTTCTTCTGACATCTGTGCCAGCTTTTCTTGATGCTGACGTTTGGCCTCACGCATCTGTTGGCGCAACAATGGTTTCGTCAGAGCCCCATTACGGGCAGAGAATTCGCACCCACAATATTGCTGATTATAAAAGCCATATTCCTTGAGCAACTGATTCCTACGTTCCTGCAAACCACCCTTCCGCCAGTTTTGCGCCCAGAAAGTGCACAGCGGAACCGACCCTATTGTGCACTTTGCGTTCACAGCCTGCTCAGCAGCATGTCCTGCACGTTCTATCTGCTCCAAACTTTTCCATCGGCTGGAGGCCAGCGTGGTAGCAAAATATTTGACACCCAGCTCTGCAGCTTTACGCGCAGTAGCTATCAGTCGAAGCGTGAAGCATTGCTCACAGCGGCGCCCCCTTTCAGGTTCGTTTTCTAAGCCACAAACACCCTGTTTCCACACCTCATGGTTATAGTCATCGTCTATCCACCGGATGCCAAGACTCTCCGCATGGCGCTTGCTTTCCTCCTTGCGAATCTCATACTCCTCGCGCGGCCATATATTAGGATTATAATAATATATAGTGGGCCGCACCCCATTCGCCATCAACCATTCCACAATAGCTGATGAACACGGAGCGCAGCATGCATGCAGCAGCACCTCGTCAATGCCTTCAGGAACCGTAATCGCTACTTTCTTCATCTCTTCTACGCGAATCTGAATGCAAAGGTACAACTAATCTTTGGAACTTCCAAATAACTCAGCGACATTTGAACAAGCGCCCTAACACCCTAACACACTCACATTAGGATTTCTGCATGTTGGGGCAAACAAGGGCTATTGTAAATTGTCAATTTTGACGTCCAGGCTTGAAAACCACCATTTTAGGTAGTTTTTGCCACCTGACGCGTCTTAATTAGATTAAACTTTATTATTTT
>CADCGD010000032.1 GCA_902800925.1 uncultured Bacteroidales bacterium
GAAGTTCGTCATTGCTCATCAGGTCTCTTCCTGAAAGCGGATGCAAAGGTACGACTTTTTTCCGAATCACCAAAACTTTTTAAAGAAAAAATTCAATTTAAATAGAAAAAATATTCGAGACTTGATTTGAGTCAAGTCCCGAAATGCTATATACCTTATTTATATAATGCGCGCGAGAGATTACTTGCTTTCTTCTGGTGCCTGGCCAATCAACTCCATGAACTCATCCAGTTTCGGAGTGATGATAATCTGCGTACGACGATTGCGCTGCTTACCCACCTCCGTACTATTGGACTGCAAGGGATTGTACTCGCCACGTCCACCAGCAGTCAAACGCTTAGGATCTACACCATAGTTATTCTGCAGTGCCTGGACTACACTTGATGCACGCAGGCAAGAGAGGTCCCAATTATTACGGATATTCTCGCGCTTGATGGGCACATCATCCGTATTACCCTCGATGAGCACATCATAATCCTTATAATCCTTGATAATCTTAGCAATCTTAGAGAGCGTCTCTGCTGCACGGTCGTTAATCTCATAAGAACCGCTCTTATAGAGCATGTTATCAGCCAGCGAGATATAAACAACGCCCTTCAGCACCTGAACATCAACCTCTTTGAGTTCTTCCTTTGACAAAGAACGCGTCAGGTTGTTGGTCAATACCATGTTGAGCGAATCACTCTTAGACTTCACCTCCACCAAATGACGAATATACTTGTTGGACTCATTAATCTGGTCAACAAGTTTCTCGATACTGACATTATTCTGAGAAGCATTGGTCAAACTCTTGTCCAGTGAACGCTGCAAAGCCTTGTAGGCTTTCTCCTGCTGCTTCAGCTGCTCTTCCAAGCTAGCCGCACGTGTAGTGGCAGCAGCCAGTTTCTCCTTTGTGTCAGTATAATTAGCCTGCAACGACTTATTCTCTTGCTGACAAGCCTCAAGATCTTTCTTTGAAGCACAACTGGTGAACATTACGGCTGCCACCAGTGACATCATGAATACACTTTTCTTCATCTTCTTTGATTCTTTAATAATTTGACGGCTGCAAAGATACACAATAAAAGTGAAAAGTGAAAAGTGAAAAGTGAAAAATTTGGTTTTTTCCACACTTATTTGTACCTTTGCAGCCAAATTAAATATTCATTAAGATTTAAGGACATGATTCTCTTTTTCAAGACCCCACAGCAGAGCATTATTGCTACGCAGGTGGACCATCAGCTCAATCAGGAAGAAGTAAACGAACTTTGCTGGCTCTATGGCGAAGCAGAACTGCTTGCTAACGAGACACTCGACGGTTTCTATGTCGGACCACGCCGTGAAATGGTGACCCCATGGTCGACAAATGCCGTTGAGATTACTCAGAACATGGGACTCAGCGGCATTTTGCGTATAGAAGAGTACTTCCCCGCAGCTAGCAAGGATGCTGAGCACGACGAGATGTTGCAGCGCATGTACACTGGTCTGAACCAGGACATTTTTACTATCAACATCAAGCCAGAACCCATCAAGTATGTGGACAATCTGGAGGAGTATAACGAGAAAGAGGGTCTGGCCCTGAGTCCTGAGGAGATTGAGTATCTCCACGGACTGGAGAAGCAGAACGGTCGTCCCCTGACAGACTCTGAGATTTTCGGTTTCGCACAGATCAACTCTGAGCACTGCCGTCATAAGATCTTTGGCGGTACCTTTATCATCGATGGTAAGGAGATGGAGTCTAGCCTCTTCGCCATGATTAAGAAGACCACTCAGGAGAATCCTAACAAGATTCTCTCTGCCTATAAAGATAATGTAGCCTTTGCACAGGGACCTGTGGTAGAGCAATTTGCTCCGAAAGACCAGAGCACTAGCGACTATTTCCAGATAAAAGATATCGAGAGTGTTATCTCGCTGAAGGCCGAGACACACAACTTCCCCACAACCGTAGAGCCATTCAATGGTGCTGCTACTGGTACTGGTGGTGAAATCCGCGACCGTATGGGTGGTGGTGTAGGCTCTTGGCCTATCGCTGGTACCGCTGTTTATATGACGGCTTATCCACGTCTGCACGATGATGAGGGTGCAGCACGCGACTGGGAGGATATCCTGCCCGTTCGTCAGTGGCTGTACCAGACACCTCAGCAGATTCTGACCAAAGCCTCTAATGGTGCTTCCGACTTCGGTAACAAGTTCGGTCAGCCGCTGATCTGTGGTTCTGTGCTGACCTTCGAGCACCAGGAGGGTCAGGAGAAATACGCCTACGATAAGGTCATCATGCTGGCTGGTGGTGTAGGATACGGTACCAAGCGCGACTGTCTGAAGAAGGAACCTCAGCCAGGCAACAAGGTTGTAGTGGTTGGTGGTGACAACTACCGTATAGGTCTTGGTGGTGGTTCTGTATCATCAGTTGATACAGGTCGCTATAGCAACGGTATCGAGTTGAACGCCGTTCAGCGTGCTAACCCTGAGATGCAGAAGCGTGCTTACAACCTGGTTCGTGCCCTCTGTGAGGAGGATGTGAACCCTGTCGTTTCTATTCACGACCATGGTTCAGCCGGTCACCTCAACTGTCTCTCTGAGCTCGTTGAGGAGTGCGGTGGTGAGATTGATATGACCAAGTTGCCTATTGGCGATAAGACGCTTTCTTCGAAAGAGATTATTGCCAACGAGAGTCAGGAGCGTATGGGACTGCTCATTGACGAGAAGCATATCGAGCACGTTAGAAAAATTGCTGAGCGTGAGCGTGCTCCACTGTATGTAGTAGGTGAGACTACTGGCGATGCTCACTTCTCGTTCAAGCAGGGCGATGGTGTAAAGCCATTCGATTTGGATGTGGCTCAGATGTTCGGACATTCTCCGAAGACCATCATGCGCGACAATACCGTTGAGCGTCACTATCAGGATGTGACCTACAGTCAGGATAAGATTAACGAATACCTTGACCGCGTGCTCCAACTGGAGGCTGTGGCTTGTAAGGACTGGTTGACTAACAAGGTTGACCGCTCTGTGACAGGTAAGATTGCACGTCAGCAGTGTCAGGGCGAAATCCAGTTGCCATTGAGCGACTGTGGTGTTGTAGCCCTCGACTATCGTGGTGTGAAGGGTATCGCTACAGCACTTGGTCATGCACCTCAGGCTGGTCTGGCTGATCCCGCTGCTGGTTCAGTACTCTCTGTAGCTGAGGCTCTCACTAATATTGTTTGGGCTCCATTGGCCGAGGGTATGGATTCGCTCTCACTTTCTGCTAACTGGATGTGGCCTTGCCGCTCTCAGGAGGGTGAGGATGCCCGCTTGTATGCTGGTGTTAAGGCTCTGAGCGACTTCTGCTGCGACCTGCACATCAACGTTCCAACTGGTAAGGACTCTCTGTCACTTTCTCAGCAATATCCTAACGGTGAGAAGATAATCTCTCCAGGAACAGTAATCGTATCTGCTGGTGGTGAGGTTTCTGACATTAAAAAGGTAGTAAGCCCCGTATTGGTTAATGATAAGAACGCATCACTCTATCATATCGACTTCTCGTTCGATGAGCAGCGCCTTGGTGGTTCTGCCTTTGCTCAGAGCTTAGGTAAGGTAGGTGACGATGTGCCTACTGTTAAGAATTCCGAGTACTTTGCCGATGCCTTCATGGCTGTTCAGCAGATGATTGAGAAGGGCTGGATTATGGCTGGTCACGATATCTCTGCCGGTGGTCTTATCACCACTCTGCTAGAGATGTGTTTCGCAAATACTAAGGGTGGTATGCACATCAACTTGCACGACATTTGTGCCGATGGCGATGTTGTTAAGACTCTCTTCGCTGAGAACCCAGGTGTTGTTATCGAGGTAAGCGACGAGTACAAGCAGGAATTCAAGGACTTCATGGAAGAGCAGGGCGTTGGCTATGCAAAGATCGGTTATCCTGTAGAAGATAGCCGCAGCATCGTTGTAAAGGCTGGCGACAATGAAATGAACTTCGATATCGATGCACTGCGTGATGTATGGTATAAGACTTCATATCTGCTCGATCGCAAGCAGAGTTTCAATGGCAAAGCTAAGGAGCGCTTCGAGAACTACAAGAAGCAGCCTCTGGAGATGAAGTTCAACAAAGACTTCACTGGTAAGCTTGCACAATACGGAATCTCTGCCGATCGCCGCCAGGCATCAGGTATTAAGGCTGCCATCATCCGTGAGAAGGGTACCAACGGTGAGCGTGAGATGGCTTACTGCCTGTATCTGGCTGGCTTCGATGTAAAGGACGTGATGATGACCGACCTTATCTCTGGTCGCGAGACACTCGAGGACATCAACATGATTGTGTTCTGCGGTGGATTCTCTAATTCCGACGTACTTGGTTCTGCCAAGGGTTGGGCTGGAGCATTCCTCTTCAATCCTAAGGCTAAGGAGGCTCTTGATAAGTTCTATGCCCGCAAGGACACACTTTCACTGGGTATCTGTAATGGCTGCCAGCTGATGGTTGAGCTCGGTCTTACTGGAGCTAAGGGCGCTAAGATGCTGCACAACGACTCTCATAAGTTCGAGAGTGAGTTCATCTCGTTGAGCATTCCTCAGAACAATAGCGTGATGTTCGGCTCACTGAGCGGTAACAAGCTCGGTTTGTGGGTTGCTCACGGAGAGGGTAAGTTCTCACTGCCTGAGGCTGAGAGCGCTTACAACGTGATTGCCAAGTACAACTATGCTGGCTATCCTGCTAATCCTAACGGATCCGACTATAATGTAGCTGGTATCTGCTCTGCCGATGGTCGTCATCTCTGCATGATGCCTCACTTGGAGCGTGCCGTATTCCCATGGCAGAACGCCTGGTATCCTGCCAATCGTCGTCAGGACGAGGTTACTCCATGGATTGAGGCCTTCGTCAATGCACGTAAATGGGTGGAACAGTTCATAGTTCATAATTCATAGTTCATAGTTGGCTGCCCTCTCAAATAATTATGAATTTTGAACTATGAACTATGAACTGATAAAGACCTTCTTTAAGATTGGCATATTCACCCTTGGTGGTGGATATGCCATGATACCTTTGATAGAGGAAGAGGTGGTCAACAAGAAGCAGTGGGTGACCAAGGACGAGATGCTCGACCTGATAGCTATCGCCCAGAGTTGTCCAGGTGTGTTCGCTATCAATATCGCTACCTTTATTGGTTATAAGTTGCGTAAAACCCGTGGTGCCATTGCCACAACGATAGGCACTGCCCTACCCTCGTTCCTGATCATCCTGCTCATCGCCATCTTCTTCCACCAGTTTGAGGACAACAAGATTGTAGCTGCCATGTTCAAGGGCATCCGTCCTGCTGTGGTGGCACTGATTGCTGTTCCTACCTTCAATCTGGCCAAGCGTGCACAGCTGAACAAGTGGACACTCTGGATACCCATTGTGTCAGCACTGGCCATTTGGCTGTTGGGAGTATCACCGATATGGGTTATTATTGCTGCAGGCGTTGGCGGCTTCTTGTGGGGAAAATTTTCAAGTCGTTATAACGGGATTACGAGATAATGAAATATCGAAACATCGAAATATCGAATAAACTATGATTTTCCTATATCTTTTCCTTACATTCTTTGAGATAGGACTCTTCGGCTTCGGTGGTGGCTACGGCATGCTGTCACTGATACAGAATGAGACTGTAGAGCACTGGCACTGGATGACCTCTTCACAGTTTACCGACATCGTCGCCATCAGTCAGATGACCCCAGGCCCAATTGGTATCAACTCTGCCACCTACTGTGGCTATACTGCCGTCGTTAACGCTGGCTATTCCGCACCTATGGGCATCTTAGGCTCTGCTGTTGCCACCTTTGCCTTGGTACTTCCCTCGCTCATTCTGATGATTCTCATCAGCAAGATGTTCATGAAGTACATGCACCACCACAGCGTAGAGAGCGTCTTCCAAGGTCTGCGCCCTGCCGTCGTTGGATTGTTGGCTGCCGCCACCTTATTATTATGTACCCCCGACAACTTCTCGACACCTACCGAGAACTGGTGGCAGTTCATGATTAGCTGTCTGCTTTTCGTCGCAGCGTTTATCGGTGTGATGTTCATCAAAATCAATCCCATCCGCATGATTGTCTATTGTGCTATAGCGGGACTGATACTACTCTATTAAGCACATAAAAAAAATGAGGATGTGACACATCCTCATTATATTAATACACTTCGTTTTAGAAAATGTAAGCGATACCCATCTGGAATACAGGACCGTCGAACTTGATGTCATAATCATAAGAAACTGTCTGGCCCTTATAAGTTACGCTTTCTGACTTTGTTTTCTTGTTGTACTGATACTTAATGTCAAGATTGAGTTTCAGATTGCTCTGAAGATAGTATTCAGCACCAGCACCAATATTGAAACCGAAGATAGATTCCTTATCATCCATATCACCATGCTGCATAGCCAGGTTTACACCAGCGAGAGGATAAATCTTAATGTCTTCAGCAACGGGGAACAGATAGTGGAAGTTCAGGTCGAAATCCATCACGCCAGCCTTATCCTTCGGGAACCAGTAGTTGTAAGCAAACTCACCACGGATATTCTCCACGAACTCATACTGGAGCTTTGCGCCAATACCGAAGGGATTGTAGCTGTTACCATAAGCTGCATAACCCAAGTTAGCACCAACTGCCATCTTACCTTCCTGTGCAAATGCGCCAATACTCATCAGCATCATTGCTGCGATCATCATTAATTTCTTCATAGTTTTTTTGTTTTAATAAATAATAAAAATAGTTTAGACGCTGCAAATATAAAGAATTATTTTTAATCCGCAATGTTTTTTTACAAAAAAAATCGCCCTTTTGAGCGATTATCTATTATTTTTGTCTTTTTCCTAGGTTTATTTGTGCTTCCAGTAGTATTCTAAGCCACGTTTTACATTTTCCTTGACAGCATCGGAAGTGAACGTAGCACCAGTGACACCATCCACCTCAACAGTCGATTTCTTGGAAATTTTCTTGCCTTCGTAGAGGGGAACCATTTGCTTCTTCACACGAGCATTATATTTAGGTGTCTCTTGGTTTTTCAGCATCACCACCTTCACAATCTTGTTCTTTTTGATATAGATCTCCACGGGTGTTGATTCAATATAACCCTTCACATCCGCAGCCAACGTCGTGGTGTTGACCACATAAGTTCCGTCCTTTTCCTTACGCATCACATCGTCAGCGTAAACCTGTATAAATGCTGTCATCAGCAGCATGCTCAATAATAACTTCTTCATTGTCATTTATTTAATTTCGGCTGCAAAGGTATAAAATAAAAATCAATAATAGTTCATATGTTATGAATAATTTGCAATTTGTATCTTTTTTATTATATTAGCATAAAATATTTGGCTGTTTCATAGATAATGACTACTTTTGTGTATTGCTAACACTTAAAACGCTTATTATATGACTAAAAGAATGACTTTTGCCGCCTTGTTAGCGGTAGCCACTCTGGGGCTGAATGCCCAAAAACCGATGACCGCACCTAAGGGTGGCAAGGCCATCAGTGACGAATTAATCGGTATCTTCTTTGAGGACATCAACAACTGTGCTGATGGTGGTCTCTATGCTGAGCTCATCCAGAACGGTTCGTTCGAGTTCTCACCTGCCGAAAGAGACGGTTGGGGCCCTGGCACAGCCTGGAAGCAGGTTCGTCCAGGACACTCTCTGGGAACCCTGCAGGTTCGTATGGACAATCCCATCCATCCTAACAATCCCACCTACATGCGTCTCCACACTGAACGTGCCAAGGAGTTCTACGACTACAAAGGCTGGAAAGGTTTTGGTTTGGAGAATGGCGGCTATGATGGCATCACGGTAAAGGCTGGTGCGAAGTATGATTTCTCTGCCTTCTTCCGCAATGTTGACAAGACCAAGCAGGTCCGCGTTGTGCTGGCCGTTCCTCAGGGATGGGGAAAAGACCCCAAAGTGCTGGACGAGGCAACCATTACCGTTAGCGACAAGCAGTGGAAGAAGTATGGTGCCGTGCTCACCCCCACAGAAGACTGCAAGAATGCCGTTCTGCAGTTGCTGGTGCTGAACACCGGCGACCTGGATGTCGACATGATATCGCTGATGCCCGAAGACACCTATAAGGGACACGGTCTGCGTCCTGACCTTGCTCAGGCCCTTGCCGACCTGCATCCGAAGTTCATGCGCTTCCCTGGTGGTTGCGTAGTACATGGCGGTGGCGATGGTTTCTGGGACACCTATCGTTGGAAGACGACCATTGGTCCTAAGGAGACCCGTCGTGGTCTGAAGAACACCTGGGGTTACCATCAGAGCATGGGTCTTGGTTACTATGAGTATTTCCAGTTCTGCGAAGACCTCGGCATGGAGCCTGTTCCCATTCTGCCCAGCGGTGTCAGCTGTCAGGGTACCAATGGTGGTTGGAACATGTGGCCTACACAGGCTCAGGATGTTGTTCCCATGAGCGAGATGGACGAATGGGTAGCTGAAGCTATCGACCTCATTGAGTGGGCCAATGGCGACCCCGCTACCAACAAGTGGGCCAAGATGCGTGCTGATGCTGGTCACCCCGCACCCTTCAACCTGAAGTATCTGGGTATCGGTAACGAGGAGAAGATCTCTCCTGAGTTCATCGAGCGCTTCAAGTATATCTACGAGCGTGTCATGAAGGCTCATCCTGAGATTGTCATCGTAGGTACCGCAGGTCCTGGTTCACATCCTGGCAACCCCGACTATGAAGCTGGTTGGAAGCTGGCTGACGAGTTGGCTATGCCACTCCTTGACGAGCACTACTATGAGCCACGCGACACTTTCCTGACCATCCGTCAGTACGACAACTATCCCCGTGATCGCAAGACCAAGGTTTATCTGGGTGAGTATGCTGCCAAGGACAAGAAGTTCATCGATGCGCTGGCTGAGGCTCTCTATCTGTTGCACGTTGAGCGCAATGCCGATGTCGTAGCTATGACCTCCTATGCTCCCCTCTTTGCTCGCAAGAACGGTACCCAGTGGAATCCTGACATGATCTACTTCGACAACGAGCGTCCTTACCTGACCTGCAGCTACTATGTTCAGCAGCTCTTCGGCCAGTCAAGTGGTCAGTACTTCTATGGCGACTGCGTACAGTTTGAGGGTGATGAAGCCGGTGTCGTACAGCCCCAGAAGGGTGTGCGCTACGGACAGTCTGTCATCCTTAACGTGAAGACCCGCAAGCTCTATGTGAAGCTGGTGAATGCTACCGACAAGGAGAAAGAGGCCAACATCAACCTGAGCCGCTTCAAAGTTAAGAAGACCGCTGTGAAGACGGTTCTGAAGGGTAATGCCGACGACGAGAACAACTTTGAGAAGCAGCCCATCGCTCCCCAGAAGGAGACCATCAAGGCTGAGAAGAAGTTTGATATCGACATGGAGCCTTACTCAATGGTTATGCTTGAGTACCAGCTCTAAGCAACTGTCGGACAACAAACCATGCATGCATCACTACGGTCTGAACGAGGCCATAGTGATGCATCATTATTTTAAAGCGTTCTTTCAGGGAGTCTCGATGATGCTGAGTGGTATCACCACCCTCCTCGAAATTGGCAAGAATGGCGTGGGTATTGACAAGCGCCAGACCTTGGTGGTCAGCCTCCCGCATCACACGAATGCACCAGTCTACATCTGCCGAATGGCGATATTGCAAGTCGTATGGATACTGTTTGGCAATATCCGTGCGCACATAAAATGCCTGATGACACACCAGCATGCCGTGCTTGAATGATTTCCACGTCAGCGTCTCTGGTGGGCGATGGGTGCGCAGATGCAGGAAGTTGCCCTCGGCGTCAGTAATAGCGGTATCACCATAGATTACAGCAGCCTCTCCCCCCGCCCTCTCCAAAGGGAGAGGGGGCTGCTGCGCACAACGAGCCACGACCTCAATGGTATCGGGAGCATAGAGTGTGTCGCCAGCATTCAGGAACACCAGGTAATCGCCTGTTGCCTTCTGCAGACCTTTGTTCATGGCATCATACAGGCCACGGTCTGGTTCTGACTGGATGACTACTTCGTGATGGCTCTGCTGCTGATACCGCTTGGCAATGGCCAGTGTGTCATCTTTCGAGGCACCGTCGATGATCAGGTGTTCAATGTCTGCATAGGTCTGACAGGCCACACTGTCGAGTGTGCGCTGCAAGGTGCGCGCAGCATTAAAGGTTATAGTGATGATGGAGACTTTCATAAACTTCCAAATAACGATTTGCGACACTCTGCTGTGAATAGTTGTGGGCCACCTTCTGCAGACACGCCTTACGAACAGCCTCGTGGTCAGCCTCATAGAGTGTCCACCAGATGCCTTGTGCCAAGTCCTCACTATTGCGATAGTCAGCCACATAGCCATTCTGCTGGTGGTCTATCTCTTCAGGGATGCCACCAATTCTGAAGCCCACGCTGGGCACACCACACGCCATCGCTTCCATGATGGTGTTGGGCAGGTTCTCCGACAGCGAGGGTAACACAAACACATCGGCAGCATTGTAGATATCGACAATGCGCTGTTCATCGTTGACATAGCCCAGCGGACACGTGCGGAAAGGCAACTGTCCCTCTATCTCCTCCGCATGACCACCAAGGATAGCCACGGTGATGTCGTCAGCAATTTCAGCATGTCGCTCTGCCAACAACTGACAGGCCTCCAACAGATAGTCCATTCCCTTATT
This sequence comes from uncultured Bacteroidales bacterium, assembly GCA_902800925.1. Taxonomy (GTDB): domain Bacteria; phylum Bacteroidota; class Bacteroidia; order Bacteroidales; family Bacteroidaceae; genus Prevotella. The sequence continues at coordinate 10,624 of CADCGD010000032.1, forward strand.
ACGATTGGTCACACGCTGGGAGGCAAACAAGATGATGTGTCCCTCTGTGGGCAGACCTACTCGCTGACGTGCCTGCTGCTGATCCTTGGGAGCATAGACATGAGTGTCAATAGCATTCGGAATATTGACCACCTTTTGCCCTTTTAGCAACCCACTCTTCTGGGCCTCCCCAGCCAGCCACTGGCTACATGCCACGAAGGTTATCTCCCGATCACTCAGCATCCTCTGCTTGCGCTTCCACACCTGTGTTGACAGGTCGTTAGCAGACCCGCCACCAGGCAACAGTCGGCAATGGCCACACTGCGTCTCAAAGTTTCTACAGTCCAGTGTCAAGTGGCAAATGGCAGTAGCAGGCCAGATGTCGTGCATGGTCCACACCACGGGTTTCCCAGTATCCAGTATCTTGCGAATACCCTTCAGCGACAGCATGCCTTGGTTAATCCAGTGCAGATGGACGACATCAGCCTCCTGGAACTCCGGCAACTGCGTGATGTCTGCACCACAGTTGGCAATATCCACCTCAAACAAGTGCTCACGCTTCAGGTGCAGCCTCATCCACACCACAAAGCGTTCCCACAGAAAGCACCACTGCATGCGCTTTTGGCCAGGCACTGCTGCTACGGTCAAACGGTCTGTCTCCTTGTCGCGCACCAACATCTTCGCCTTCACACCATTGTTGTTCAGTGCCTCCATCAGTCGACTGGCAGCCACTGCAGCGCCACCCGTCCGTTCACTTGTATTGACTATCAGTACTCGCATGGTGCAAAAGTACAAAATAATTACGAATTACTAATTACGATTTACGAATTATTTTGTACCTTTGTCGAAAATATGTATTGACATATATGAGAATTCACGCACCACTACTGCCATTGGCCATCTCGATGATAGTTGGTATAGCGATGAGCCAATGGATAAACAATTGGTTCATACCCTTGGCAATGCTGGTAATAGTGGTCATAGCTACCTGCATGGTAGGACGCTACCCTCGCCTACAGACTGCAGGGATTATCGTGGGGACGCTGCTCCTTGGCATGACACTGGGCAGCAGGCAACGACAACAGCTCGATGTGGAATGGTCAGAGGAGAGACAACAGGTGGAGCTGATTGTCACGAGCGAGGTGAAGGTAAAAAAGAAAACAGTTGTTTTAGATGCGCTGACAGCTGATGGGCAGCATAAACTGCGCTGTAGCATCCAACGTGACCAAGACAGTGAACAGATACAGATAGGGCAAGGATTAGAGGTTTACACTCGCATCAAGAAGGTTCACGAATACCACCATGGGCACTTCGACTACCTGCAATACATGCAGTGTCACGGATTTACTGGTGAGTTGTATGCTTACAGCAACCAGTGGCAATGGCAGACGATTAGTCTGAAGGAGCTATCCATGACCGACAAGCTACGCCTGCGTTTCCTCACATGGCGACACCAATTGCTGGAGCACTTCAGGCAACAACAGATGGATGAGGATGCCTACGGAGTAATCTCCGCTATGACGTTGGGCGACAAGACAATGCTGAGCAAAGAACTCAAGGACACCTACTCGCGGGTAGGAGCATCACACATCTTGGCACTGAGCGGACTGCACCTGATGATTATCTATGGGGTGATAACGCTGGTCATCGGCTGGCACCGCTACCACATGGCAACACAAATCATAACGGTACTGGCAATATGGGCCTTCGCCCTGCTGACGGGACTATCAACCAGCGTGGTGCGCTCAGCATTCATGATTAGCCTCTATGCCCTGTTGTCGTTGGGCTACAGAGAGCGCATGTCCGTCAACACGCTGGCCTTTGTGGCTATCGTCCTGCTGATTATCAACCCAATGGCCATCTACGACCTCGGTTTCCAACTGTCGTTTCTGGCAGTACTGGGTATCCTGCTTATTCATCCGCTTATCAACAATCTGATAGCTGCCGACGTGCAGCAAGAACACCACTGGCTGTCGTCGGCATGGGGACTGGTTACTGTTTCCATTGCGGCACAGATAGCCACAGCACCTTTGGTGATGTATCAGTTCGGGCGCTTCAGCACCTGGTTCCTGCTGAGCAACTTCATTGTCATACCGATGGCTTGGCTGTTGCTCAACGTAGCACTACTCAGCATTGCCTTCTCGTGGTGGTCGTGGGCCATGAAGGGCTTGATGACCATACTTGCGTGGTTGGCAACAACCCTAAACCACTGCCTAGAATGGGTAGCACAGCTACCTATGAGCAGCATCGAGGGCATCAACCTCTCCGTTGTTCAAGTATACCTTATATATATAATAATAGGTAGTATTTATGTTGCTATCAGCCTAAGATATCCAGCAACTCGGAGAAGTGGCTGATTTTCTGCAGTCGCTCATGAGGAAATTCCTCGCTCTTTTCCAATTCCCAGACCACATGATAAGGGATGTGTACTGCCCATGCTCCTGCCTCCAGAGCTGGCGCGATATCAGAACGGAAAGAGTTACCAACCATCATGGTCTGTTCTGGAGCAACGCCAAGATTCTCGCAGAGCTGGCGATACTCCTTCTCTGTCTTGTTCGATACTGTTTCCATGTGTGAGAAGTACTGTTCCAAGCCCGACCGTTGCAGTTTCGACTCCTGATCCATCAACTCGCCCTTGGTAAACACTACTAACCGGTAGTGGCGACGTTCAGCCAATTGGCGTAGTGTCTCTTCGACCTCAGGCAGAGGAGTCGTGGGGAAGCGCAACAGCTGCTGACCCAGTTCTATCAGTCGCATGACGATATCACCTGTCAGCTGTTCGTGGCTGACACGTACAGCATTCTCGATGAGCGACAGCGTGAAAGCCTTGGTACCATAACCTGTCAACGACAGGTTCTTACGCTCCGTAGCAAACAGTCCCTCGCTGACCTCACGGGCCGTAGCCCACGGCTTGAGTAGTTCACAGCACTGCTGTTCCACCTCGTCAAACCATGTCTGACAGTCCCATAGTGTATCGTCGGCATCAAAGGCAACGACCTTGATATCTCGGTTATTCATTCTCAATTATCAATTATCATTTAGCGAATGCGCTACTCTTCCCAGTAAGCTAATGTTCGTTTCTGCAGCACGGTAGTCTGCTGACTCTGACTGCCTTTCTCCCAATACGACAGGGACAGAGAGTTGGTGGTCCAGTTGCCCTCATCATCACGCGTTAGGTAGTTATTGTGCATATTGATAGTCAACACACACTCCTCGCCCTGGAACACCTTCTGACTCTGCGAAGCTACCTCGTCGCGCTCATTATAGGTATATTCATGGATATAGCGGATGCCTGCTTCCTTATTGGTCAGGGTGCGACGTATCAAGCGGTAGCGACTGTCATAGGTGTAAACCACATCACTATGTCCCTCTTGCTCTGTCATCTGGGCACTCACCAGATAGCCAAAGCGGTCGTAGTGGCGCGCTGTCAAGTCAGGCTGTTCCAACTGACCGTCTTGCGAAAAACGCATAAACTGGTCTTCGCTGACAGCATTCTCCGTGACGACCTCCTGTACAGCTCCATGCAGTCCCATCGTTATGGCATCCTTATAGTAGGTGCCCATTGGCAGATAGAGCACACGAATATCGCGCGAACCACTATCGTTATCGACAATAGACACCTTGATACTGACAAAATCGTCCATATACACCCAGGCACCATCGCGTTGCACAAAGTCGCCATGTTCCTGATTCAACTTATAAAGGAAATACTGCAGGTTCTTGGTCAGCATACCCTCTGTGCTATATGGACCCACAGAGACATAGGCCGACGTCAGCAGTTTACTCACAGGAGATATGCTCACTAACAGCTTAGCCCTGATACCATAGAACTTGCCACGGAAATAATAGTCTTCGCCATCGTCCGACTGTCCCCACTCCGTCCACTCGGCATTCTGCAGCTGCATGCGCACACTGTCCAACGGTCCCTCCAAAGGAACACCTTGCAACAGGATGCTACGCATCTCCGTCTGTGCCCAAAGACCACAGACAGACAGCAGTAGAAATATCATGGTGACAAAACGATTCATGGTTGCAAAGGTACGAAATAATTCATAATTCATCATTCATAATTCACAATTATTTTCTACCTTTGTGGCCAAAAACTAGAGAATTATGAAGATATTTGCAGTAGGTATGAATTATATCCAGCACAATAAAGAGCTGGATGGTGCGTTATATAAACCGGAGAAGCCCGTCATCTTCACCAAAGCAGACTCGGCACTGTTGAAGGACCACAAGCCCTTTTTCATCCCCGACTGGTCTGAGCAGGTGGACTACGAGACGGAGCTGGTGGTACGTATCTGTCGGTTGGGCAAAAGCATTCCAGAACGCTTTGCCCACCGTTATTACGACGCTGTCACCGTAGGCATTGACTTCACCGCCCGTGACCTGCAGCGCGAGGCCCGTGAGAAGGGACTGCCCTGGGAAATCTGCAAGGGTTTCGACGGCTCGGCAGTGATTGGCGAGTGGATTCCCAAGGAGAAATTCCTGGACGTGCAGGCGCTGCACTTCCATCTCGACATCAACGGGGAGACGGTGCAGGAAGGTTGTTCGAGCGATATGCTCTACAAGATTGACGAACTGGTGAGTTACATCTCACAGTATTTCACGCTGAAGACGGGCGATCTGCTCTATACAGGAACCCCCGTTGGCGTAGGCCCCGTAAAGATTGACGACCATCTGGAAGGGTGGTTAGAAGACAGAAAAGTATTGGAATTTAATGCGCGCTAAGCGTGCTTAGCGCTAGTGAACAGTGAATAGTGAACAGTGAAGAATGAAGAGCTGTAAACACATATTATTAATGCGGTGGATAGTGCTAACGGTACTATTCACTGTTCACTATTCACTGTTCACTAGCCCTGCAAGGGCGCAACAGTATTTCAACCTGACCGCACAAGAGGTCAGGATTGATACTTTGTTACCGGCCTTCCACTATGCCCACCCATTGGATGAGCACTATGGCGATTCCACCTATACGGTAGAGATTACCTATCCGGAATTCATTGACATGAGCGATGCCGACATCGAGCGCTACCAACAGCTGTCGGGTCGTCCATTGGGAGCACTCCCTGAAATCACCCAGTCACTGAGCGTGTCGCGTAAGCAAGGAACACTGCACATCGGCTTCGTACCATTGGTCTATCGTGACGGCAAATACCAGAAGCTGGTGAGCTTTAAACTAGAAGTTAAAGGAGTTAAGGAAGTTAAAGGAGTTAAGGGAGTTAGAAGAGTCCAGAGAGCCACCACTGAGCGCTATGCCTCTAAATCAGTACTGGCCACAGGCACATGGGCAAAGATTAGCGTGCCGTCGACTGGCATCTATCAGTTGACCAGCGACCTTGTCCGTCGGGCTGGCTTCACAGATATTAATAAGGTGAAGGTCTATGGCTATGGCGGAGCCATGCAGCCAGAGTTGCTAACGGGCGACTACCTGACCGAGACTGACGACCTGCAAGAGGTACCCCTCTGCGAAGTCAATGGAAAACGACTGTTCTATGCCGTTGGTCCCGTCAGTTGGAACGACAGTCACCTACGAATCCGCAACCCTTACTCCAACCATGGCTACTACTTCCTGACAGAAAGCGACAAGGCGCCAGAAACCATCAGCTGGGACGACTTCGTGACTGCCCACTACCCTGCTGCTGACGACTACTGCACACTCTATGAGGTCGACGACTATGCCTGGTTCAGTGGCGGTCGCAACCTCTACGACAACAATCTTCTATACTCTGACAAGAGTTACAAATATACCATTTCTGCTAAAGGCACCTCGACAACTGGTCAACTGACAGTAGCGCTGTCAGGAATTGGTACTGGCGGCTATGTAAAGGTGACGCTGAATGGTAAGGAACTGGGATCAATCAATATCCCGTCTATAGGTTCTTACGAGAAGATGCGTACAGCACAAAAGACATTCAGTGTTGACAACCTGCAGGCCAGCAACGAGGTGACGCTGACCCCTGACAGCAAGGTGCCCAATGTACGACTGGACTATATCTCCACCTACTCTACGACACCTGCTGCTGCACCGGAGACCTCTCAGGATTTCCCTGTACCAGTGTACGTCTACAACATCACCAACCAGAACCACCATGCCGACAAAGCCGTCGATATGGTGATTATCATACCTACCAGTCAGAAGTTGCTGGCTCAGGCAGAGCGGCTGAAGACACTCCATGAAGAGAAAGACGGTCTGCGCGTGCGTATTGTCCCTGCCGACGAGCTTTTCAACGAGTTCTCTAGTGGCACACCCGATGCCAATGCCTATCGTCGTTACATGAAGATGCTCTACGACCGCGCAGAGACAGAAGGCGACATGCCTCGCTATCTGCTGTTGTTGGGCGACTGCGCTTGGGACAACCGCATGCTGTCATCACAGTGGAAGAACTACTCGCCTGATGATTTCCTGCTCTGCTATGAAAGTGAGAACTCGTATAGCCAGACTCACTGCTACGTCTCTGACGACTACTTCGGTCTCCTCGACGATGGTGAGGGTGGCAATATGATTAGCAGCAACCAGTCAGACGTCGCCATAGGACGCATCACAGCACGCGATGACAATGATGCAGCTATCGTAGTTGACAAGATCTACGACTATGTCAACAACCAACAAGCTGGCTCTTGGCAGAACTTGTTCTGTGTGATGGGTGACGACGGCAACAACAATGTCCACATGGCCGATGCAGACTCCGTGGCACGACTGGTGGAGAACCGCTACCCGAACTTCCTGGTGAAACGAGTCATGTGGGATGCTTACAACCGTGTCAGCTCGTCGACAGGCAACAGCTATCCTGACGTCACGCGACTCATCAAGCAACAGATGCAGCAGGGAGCACTGGTCATGAACTATTCCGGACATGGTGCTCCTACCGCCATCTCGCATGAATATGTGCTGCGACTGAACGACTTTGCAGAGCCCACCTCCTTGCGCCTTCCCCTATGGGTGACGGCCTCGTGCGACATCATGCCCTTCGACGGACAGGAAGAGAACATCGGTGAGACAGCACTCTTTAACAAGAAAGGTGGCGCTATTGCCTTCTATGGCACCACGCGCACAGTCTATCAGCCCCAGAACCGCCTGATGAACCTTGCCTTCACCAACCGCGTGCTGAGCAAGGATGCTGAAGGGATGCCGATGCCTATCGGTGAGGCTGTCCGTCTGGCAAAGAACGAACTCATCACCCCTGGTGTCATCTTAGGATACGACAAACAGGGCAACCCCATACGCGCCACCGACCAGAGCACCAACCGCCTACAGTACTCACTGCTGGGCGACCCAGCCCTACGATTGGCCATGCCTAACCGTCACATGGAGGTGACCGCCATCAACGATACCCCGTTGAAAGAAGGAGTTCAGATAACGGTGAAGGCTGGATCTACCGCTAAGATTGAAGGACGCATTGTAGGTGACGACGGCCAGACAGACACCTCTTTCAAAGGTACAATGACAGCCACCGTGCGTGACATCCTTGAGAAGATTGTCTGTCGACTGAACAACACCACAAGTGATGGTGCCGAGGAGCCCTTTACCTATTACGACCGTCCCAACACCATCTTCAACGGCAGCAATCAGGTAAAGGATGGTCTCTTCTCGTTTACCTTTGCCGCTCCCAAGGATATCAGCTACTCCGACCAGAGTGCCCTCCTCAATATCTATGCCATCAACGACGACAAGACTGTCAAGGCCAGCGGACGCTCTGACAAACTGGTACTCAACGGCAAGGTCGAACAGGGAGGCAGCGAGGCTGGTCCCAGCATCTACTGCTACCTGAACAGCGAGGCGTTCGCCAATGGCGATGACGTCAATCAGACACCCTACTTCGTGGCCCTGCTGAACGATGAAGACGGCATCAACGCCTCTGGCAGCGGTATCGGCCACGACCTGCAACTCATCATCGACGGACAGATGGCTACGACCTATAGTCTGAACGACTATTTCCAATACGACTTCGGCAGCTACACCAAGGGACAGGTGGGCTTCAGCATACCTACCCTAGCCTATGGCCAACACAAGTTGCTGTTCCGTGCCTGGGACGTGCTGAACAACTCGTCAACAGCTGAGTTAAACTTCAATGTCGTGAAGGGACTGGAACCCCATCTCGTCAGCGTAGAATGTTCGCCCAATCCTGCCAAGACCAATACCACGTTCCGCATTGTCCACGACCGCACAGGCAGTGAGATGGATGTCAAGCTGGACATCTTCGATACCTCTGGTCGTCACCTGTGGACCTATAGCGAAAACGGTGTTCCTACTGATCTGGTCTATACCCTCGACTGGGACCTCGTCACCGATGGTGGTCGCCGCCTGAACACGGGACTCTACCTCTACCGTGTAAACATCAGCTCCGACGACAGCAGCTATGCATCGAAAGCACAGAAACTTATCATACTCAATAAATAAGGAATATGAAGACAACAACAAAGATAATCGCATTTGTACTGGGCTCCATGATGGGGCTTCCTATACAAGGACAGGACACAAAGAGCCAGTTCAACCCCGTGGAGCATGCTGTCATCTCACAGACCATCGCCCCGGATGCACGCTCTGCAGGTATGGGTGACGTGGGTGCTGCAACAGATCCTGACGTCAACTCACAATACTGGAACCCTGCCAAATATCCGTTCTGTATCAGCCGTGCAGGTATCGCGCTGAACTACACCCCATGGCTGCGCCAGTTGGTCAACGACATCGACCTAGCCTATGTCGCCGGCTACTACCGTATTGGCGACTATGCCGCCATCAGTGGTTCGCTACGCTACTTCTCGTTGGGTGAGGTGATGACATCCATGGACGAGAATGCCATGACGGTCAAGCCTTATGAGATGTCCTTGGACGTGGGTGCCTCGCTGATGCTAAGCGAGAAGTTCTCGCTGGGTGTTGCCCTGCGCTGGCTATACAGCGACCTGCGCTTCGACTACACAGAGGATGCCAGTCCTGCATCGGCCTTTGCTGCCGACCTTGCTGGCTACTATAACAACTACATCAATATAGGTCAGCGCGAGTGTCAGCTGGGCCTGGGCTTCAACATCCAGAATGTGGGTTCAAAGATTAAGTTCTATGGTGACGACCGTTCACAGTTCCTGCCTGCCAATCTGCGACTGGGTGCCTCGCTGATGATTCCCGTCGATGAGTACAACCGTTTCACGATTGCAGCCGATGCTAACAAACTGTTGGTGCCCACCGTTCCCAAGCAGAACGATAATGAGACCACAGAAGAGTACGAGCGCCGTGTGCTCGACGAGTATAGTGAGGTAAGTGCCATCAGTGGAATCTTCAAGAGTTTCAGCGATGCTCCTGGCGGTTTCAAAGAGGAGTTGCAGGAGATACAGTGGAGCGTCGGTGCCGAGTACATCTACCACGACCAGTTCTCCCTGCGTGCAGGTTATCACCATGAGTCGGAGAACAAGGGTAACCGTAAGTACTTCACCGTGGGTGGCGGTTTCCGCATGAATGTCTTCTCACTAGACGTCGGTTACGTCATCTCCACTGCAAAGTCGAATCCCCTCGACCAAACCCTCCGTTTCACCCTTGCCTTCGATATGGATGGCATCAAAGACTTGTTTAAGTAAAGATTAAACATTAAAGATTATAGACGATGATACGAGTAGGAATGGGATATGACGTTCATCAGTTAGTGAAAGGTCGCGACCTGTGGATGGGCGGAATCAAACTGGAACATGAAATGGGATTGCTGGGTCACAGCGATGCCGACGTACTGATACATGCTATCTGCGATGCCATCCTCGGTGCCGCCAATATGCGCGACATCGGCTACCACTTCCCCGACACATCGGCAGAGACAGAGGGAATGGACAGCAAGATCATCCTGAAGAAAACCATCGAACTCATTGCCACCAAGGGCTACCAGTTGGTGAACATCGACGCCACCATCTGTGCCGAGCGTCCCAAGATGAATCCACACATCCCAGAGATGCAGCAGTGCATGGCCCAAGTCATTGGTTGCGATCCTGACCAGATAAGCATCAAGGCCACCACCACAGAGAAGCTGGGCTTCACAGGACGGCAGGAGGGTATCAGTGCCTATGCAGTGGCATTAATAGAAAAGTAAACATAAAAAAAATGCTGCTACTCATCAGCGAGCGGCAGCATCCAAAAGCCTATGTTTAACTAAAAATCCTTTTCCTTGATAATCCAGTCTTTCGACTGGGGCCTGTCCTCAGACAGGAATATTTTTATTACTAACCTTTTTCTAAATAAAAGAAAGTTATGACCGCCTCACGGTGCCCACTGTTGTTCACACATTTAAAACTTTCTTTTTACCAATAACTAAAAACCTAAAACTATAAATATTACTACTAACCTAAAACAATCTATTAACCAATTCCTTTGACTTCGCTTAGTCAAAGCCGGTGTTACCCGGTTGTCTTTGTTTGACGATGCAAAGGTACGAAGTTTTTTTCATTCCCGCAAGAGTTTTCACCAATAAAGTGTAAAAATTTAACTTATTATTGATTTATATCAAGTTTTTGTGTGCGAAAACAACACTTGTTAACAATTCTACCACATTTCAAAGGTACTCTCGCTTGGAAAAATCCAAATATATTTGGTTTTTCTCTCACTTATTCGTACCTTTGCAAGCGACAATCATTCAAACATTAACTAACAAGAACAATGAAAAAGCAACTATTCATCATGGCCCTGCTACTGGGCTGCATGCTGTCAGTCAGCGCACAGAGTTATCCACCCAAGGACACCCCACAGCTGGAGTTCGCCCTGCAGTTGAAGGTGACCCTCGGCCAAGCCTTCTCCATTGAGAATACCCAGCATGGTCGCCGCACGGTAATTCCCATCACAGGAGGCACCTTTGAGGGACCTGGCATCAAGGGTACAATCATCAATGGCGGTGCGGACTATCAGTTAGCTAACGCTCAGGGGCGTACGGAACTGGAAGCCATCTACTGCATCAAGACTGACGACGACATCTATATCCACGTGCGCAACCGCGGCATCATTGCCGGTGGACAGGATGCTGACGGCAAGCCGACATTCTATTTCAAGGCAGCTCCACAGTTCGAGGCCCCTGCCGACAGCAAGTACGGCTGGCTGAACAATGCACTGTTCGTCTGTGTCCCAGACTTCTCGCAGCAGTTCCAAGGCATCGTCCTCAACGTGTGGAAAGTGAAATAAGGTTTGATTACTCTTCGTTCACATACAGTGGCAGACTGAGTACAAAGCGGGAGCCTGGTCCTGCATAGTGCTGATCGTAAATCAGGTAGCCATGCAGACGCTTGGCAATCATCCTACTAAGGGGCAGGCCCAGGCCGAGCCCCTCTTTAAATTCGTCAAGTTTGACAAAGCGCTCAAAGATACGATTGGTGTCTCCAGCAGGGATGCCACAGCCCGTATCCTCAATGGCAATCTCCAACATCTCCGTATGGGTGCGTGCCTTCAGGGTCACGCTGCCCTCAACAGTGAATTTAAAGGCATTGTCCAGCAGGGCGTTGACAATACGCTTCAACATTTCCTTATTGGTGGTCATCATGAAGTTAGGCGGCAGCTGATTGTCAAAGACCAATTTGACGCCCGACTTCTGGAAGCCCTCATTCTCTTGCATCAGGTCTGACAGCAAATCGCTGATGTGGACGTCATTCTCCAGCATGACACCACCTGTCGACTCGTTGAGCGACAGTTCCAGCATCTCGTCAATCAGATTGGTAATGGTGCGCGTACTGCCCAGCATCATAGTTGCTATATGACTACGCTCCTCGGCACCCGTTGTCAACTCCGGATTAGCCATGACCTGTGCAAAACCGGAAATGATATTCAGTGGCGTACGTATCTCATGACTCATATTCTTGATGAAGACGGTCTTCATCTTGTCCGACTCCAGCGCATGACTATAGGCATTCTGCAACTGCTTCATGTGTCGGCGGCGACTACGGGCAATATAGGTCAGCGCAGCCACCAGCAGTCCTAGTAGTGCAATGATGATGGTCAGCGTGATGGTGCGTGTCTTGGCGGTTTGACGCTCCAAGTCGTAAACACTCAACTCGTTACGAAAATCCGTCATGCTATTGGTAAGGATGAGACTGTTGATAGAGTCATTCAGCTTCGACTCCTTGACAAGTTCGTCATAGGCTTCATGCCAGCGACCTGCATCTTTGTAAATAGCTGCAACTGTGGCATAGCTATCTTCCCCCAACGACTCACGAGCTTTCTTCACAGCCTCGTCAGTATGTCCTAAGAAGGCCTCGTGGTATACTTCCAGCGAGCGTCCGTGGACAGACGACAGTCCCTTGGCAGCTCCCTCCTTATAGGCCTTATAGCCTTCCTCGAATTTGTCGTAATCCTTCAGTCTGTAGTAGATAAGCGTACGACGCGTATCGATATCAAAGACACGCTCTGGCGATGATTCCAGGGCAATCTCCCTGGCCTCATCCAGCAGTTTCAGTGCCTCCTGCGGATCATCGTCCTCCAGAACACCCACAATATTCATATAAATAGGTGGCATACTCTCACGATAACCCGCCTTCTCCATCATCTCGATGACCTGTCGGAAACTTTTCTTCGCTTCCTCCTCATTGCCGCAGTAGCGATAGATGTGCCCCAGCATGTTATGGGCCATATACATCTCTTTGTCCAGCTTCTTCTCACGCAGTTCCTCCGACAACTTCCGGGCAGCCTTATAGGCCTCGAAAATCTTCTGCGTGTTCATCATGAATACGATTTCGTTACAGCGCTGCGTATAGTATCCATGCATGTCGTCCTTCTGGAGCAGATAATCCTCAAGTTTCTTGATATCACGGTTGAAACGCACCTCGTCAGCATTGTTGAACGACTCGCTCATGGAGTCGCGCAACACTTGATAGATAGAGTCGTGGTCATAGTCTACCTTGGCCTGACCAGAGCCTATGCCAAGCAGAAGAAGCACAACAAAAAGTGTATATCTCATGTTCATCGGTTAATAGCGATTGTATATTTGAGTGCAAAATTACAAAATACTTTTCTATCGACCAAATTTTTTGCACAAGAAATATTCCTCACCAACGAAACAGTTAAACTTTCTTAAATATTTAATTCAACAAGACAAAGACCACTCGTTTTTCATAGAAAAGCAGTACCTTTGCAGTCCGATTATGGGGGAGAGACTTAGAATCCCCGTGAATGAGTACGGAATAGCGGTGTCTTTGGCCGGGCACGGCGGTTCGTGAGAGTACTGATTCAGAGTACGTTAGACTGCTTGCAGGGAGTTAGACCTCTGCTAGTAGCTATATGTGCGCATAAGAGAGTAAGAAAAAAATGTTTTTTAGTAGTAAAATTTTAATTTAGAAATGAACACTTTAAGTTACAAGACCGTTTCCGTATCTAAGGAAGCTGCTCGCGAACAGAAGGAATGGGTGGTTATCGACGCTACCGACCAGGTA
>CADCGD010000033.1 GCA_902800925.1 uncultured Bacteroidales bacterium
CCGCTGAACGATGCCCATCGCAGCGAACTCTCCGGGCAGTGCCGCCAGGTGATAGAGGAAGAGACCAAGCGCGGCTTCCGTGTGAAACTGATCATATAAAAAAGTGAAAGCGGCAGATTGGGTTATTTCACTTTAGTCATTTCGAAGGTGGCGGTGTAGGTCGTGCCGTCCTCGCGCATACGCAGGGCAGTCCACTTCATCTTGCCGTCCTTAATGCTCTCAATCTCCCACCACTCGCGCAGCTCTTTGCTGTCGGTAGTCTTCTTCCAACGGGTGCACAGCAGGGTGCCATCGACGAAGTACTCGGCAAGTGCGTCGTTGCTATTCACCCACTGATCGCCTGACTTGTTATAATAGACATAGGTGCCGTTGGCTTTGTACTCCCAGCGGTGCATTTCTCCGTCGGTGTGCTCGTCCTCTTGGCTGGTTACCTTGCCTTCCCATGTGCCAATGATGTCTTTTTCATAGTCATTGCTGATGCGCTCGTAGCATTCACTATTCCAGGCTTCACCACCAATTTCTACGCCATCCTCATAGACTCTCCAATCGGAACTCAGCCACATGTTTTTGTCCGTGATGCGGGAAATGTCCACTTTCGTTACGTGTGTGATGTGCTCATTCTCTTTCGCTGTGAGCGTCACTTTGTTGCCGTCAATGACAACGGTGGCTGTAGCATGGCTGTTCCACGACTCACTAAGGATATCAGAGAGACTACCGTAGGCTTCCGTTGCTGACAAGAACGTGATAACGGCTTTGTAGTTGGTAGGACATTTCTGGCCGTCCAGTTCATCTACCATCCACTTACCAATAATCTTCTCGGAGATATTATTGGTCTTGTCAGAATTGTCATCATCAGATGAACATGCTGTGAATATACTTGCACCGCATAAAACCATGGTGAATACCAATGTACGGGTGGCGGTGAGCGCCCAATTCTTTGTCTGTTTCATAATCTTTTGTTTTTAGTTATAATTTGTTGTACAGTTTTTATGGCGACAAAGATAATAAAAAAACTCCAAAGCACAATACTTTGGAGTTGATTTTATTGAAAATTGCTAATTTTTTATCTTGCGGCAACGTACTTGTGCAGCGTAGCACGTACGGCACCCTTGCCGGCATAAAGCTCCTTGACCATGCCTTCTATCTGGTCGCCCAGACCAGCCTCATAGAGGTCGAGGCCGAAGACGTCCTTGCGGCTGTAGAGCTGCTTCAACGGACTCCAGTCCTGGTCGGCCTTGCCAATCTCCAGAGGAGCAACGATAGCCTGCAGCTCTGCCAGCATGGGGTCGGGAGAGGGCTCAAAGGTAGTGAGGTCGTCCTTCAGTCCCTTCAGGTAGCGGGCATAGCCAGCCAGCGTGAGCGGGATGAGTACGAGGTTCGACTTGTCGAGGCCGCGAGCTATGTACTTCTTGAGTGTCTCACCAAAGCGGATGGGGAGCTTCTGAGAGGTATCCATAGCGATGCGCTGAGGAGCGTCGGGCATGAAGGGGTTGGGCAGGCGCTTGTTAAGCACGGCACCAATGAACTCGTAGGGGTTCAGCACTCCTGGGTCAACAACGACAGGCATGGCCTCCATATAGCCAATCTTCTGGATGAAAGCACGCAGGTCGTCGTCCTTCATTTCAGCAGAGATGAGCGTATAGTCGAGCATGCAACCATAGATAGACATAGCGGTATGCAACGGGTTCAGACAGGTGGTCACCTTCATGGTCTCTACCTTGTCGACCGTCTCACGAGTGGTATAGAGCGCACCGCCCAGATCCAATGGCGGACGACCGTTGGTGTAGTGGTCCTCGATGACCAGATACTGCACCTCTTCAGCATTCACAAACGGAGCTGTGAAGGTGTGTTTCTCAGTCTCGATATAGTCATTATCCTCGAATCCATCGGCAGCGAGCAACTCTTTCACCTTCTCATGCGGACGTGGTGTGATCTTGTCAATCATGGACCAGGGGAAAGTAATCTTCGTCTCATCTTTCAGATAGTCGATGAAGCCCTGCTCCACCAGACCATCCTGCAGCCAGCGCTCAGCATAGGCAAAGACGCCAGCCTTCACCTTGTCACCATTGTGCGAACAGTTGTCCATAGACTGAACGGTGAGAGGCAGTTTACCTGCCTTGTAGCGCTCCAGCAAGAGTGCACAAACTTTACCCATAGCGAAGAGCGGCTTCATGCCACGAGCCAGGTCGACCTCGTTGAAGGTGTAACCCTTCTCGGTGATGGTGAACGAGATCATCTGCAGCGATGGATTCTTGAAAATCTCTACCAGACGGTTCCAGTCCTCGAACTGTGGGTCTGCCTTCAGGGCCTCCGCCACGGAAGCAATCACCTTCTTCTCAATAGAGCCGTCAGAGCAGAGGTTGACGCAGAGCGACAGATTATCGTAGGGTGCGTAGGCCTTGTCGATGACTTCGAAGTCGAAGGTCTCGGCAACGATGACGCCACGGTCGTACTTGCCCGTGTTCAGCGCATCGTTGAGAATGGCTGCAGGAAACGCACGGAAGATGTTGCCACCACCGAAGTGTACCCAGGTGGGTTCTTTGGCGGTTTTCTCGCGTACAGCCTTGATATCATACTTAGGAAGCTCATAGCCTTTGGCTTCCCACTCGGTAGCATTCAGCTGACCATTCAAGATGTCCTTTAGTTTCATTTGTATCTGTTTTAGTTAACGATTTTCTTTATCAATGAGTTTCATAGCATGCTGCACAATATCGTTTTGCTCATTCATGATGGCGAAATACTCCGTCATGGTCCATAAGTCACGGGCAATCAATGCTTTCAGTTGCGCGCGCAAATATGGCAGGGTGCGTTGCAACTCTGCATCATCTTTAGGCTCTATCTTCTGTTTCTTACCTTCAGCGAGGATGTTGTCGATGAGCTTCTGTGGAATCTCATAGCGCTTGCGGAAGTCGGCAAAGTCAGGATACTGCTTCTTCAGTTGCTTGCGATGGTTATCGACATAGCGCAAGTTCTGGTTGATGATGACTGACTTGGCCGCCAGTTCCCGATGGAATCGGGTATATTTGGTCGTGTCAAGAGGTACAAACTCATCAGGCATGATACCTCCACCACCATAAACCACACGATGTTCACGAAGCGTGTAATACTTCAACGAGTCGCTGAAATGGACACTGTCGGCCGACATCAGCTCACCGCTCTTCAGACGGTTGTTGACATCCATGGCGTAATCCAGCTTCTTACCTTTCTCGTAAGGCTTCTGGATGCAGCGACCCGAAGGTGTGTAGTAGTGGGCGATGGTCAGACGAATCATAGAACCATCAGGCAGGTCGATGGGACGCTGAACGAGACCCTTACCAAAGGTACGACGTCCGACGATAATGCCACGATCATAGTCCTGAACAGCACCAGAGACAATCTCTGCTGCCGAGGCCGTATAGCTGTCAACCAACACAATGACTTTTCCTTCCGTGAAGAGTCCTCCACCACGTGCCGTATATTCGCTGCGATTCACGCGTCGTCCCTCTGTATAAACGATGAGACTGCCCCGCTGCAGCAGCTCGTTGGCCACCTCCACGGCAGCATGCAGATAGCCACCACCATTCTCCTGAAGGTCGAGGACGAGGGTCCGCATACCTTCTGAAAGCAGTTTCGTCAGACTCTCACGGAACTCATCAGGCGTCGTAGCGCCAAAGTTACCTATACGGATGTAGCCCACAGTGGGACGAATCATATAAGTAGCATCGATGGAATGGACAGGAATCTTGTCGCGGGTGATGGTAAAGGAGAGTCGGTCGGCAATGCCTGGGCGCACAATACCCAGCAGCACTTTTGTTCCTTTAGGACCACGCAGGCGCTTCATGATCTCCTCTTTCGACATCTTAACACCAGCAATGGCAGTGTCGTTGACAGAGACGATGCGGTCGCCTGCCAGAATACCCATCTTCTCAGAAGGACCACCGCTGACCGTCTGGATGACGAGCAGCGTGTCTTCCACCATATTGAACTGTACACCAATACCCTCGAAGTTGCCTTGCAAGGGCTCATTCATCTCCTTGACCTCTTTAGGCGTGGAATAGGTGGAGTGTGGGTCCAGCTTCTCAAGCATACCGCGGATGCCATCCTCAACCAACTTGTTCTCGTCGACAGATTCCACATAATAATCTTTTATCATCTGCTCTGAATAGCTAAGTTTCAGCATAGGAGACTTCTCGCTAGCGCCAAACTTAAACTGAGCATAACCAATAAAAGGAATCAGCCATAACATGGCCGCATAGAGTACGCGTTTATTCATAATCAAAATCCTCCGGTTTGTCTTCCTCGATGACGAGGTTGTCGATGATGAAGTTCTGACGCTCCATCGTGTTCTTACCCATATAGTACTCCAAGAGTTTCTGCACCTGATCGTTCTTGTGGAGCGTTACCTGTTCCAGACGCATGTCAGGTCCGATGAAACCGGCAAATTCTTCAGGCGAAATCTCACCAAGACCCTTGAAGCGGGTTATCTCTGGATCAGGAGCTAACTCCTGAATAGCTTTCTGACGTTCCTCTTCGCTATAGCAATAGCGAGTTACGAAGTCACCCTTCTTGGTGTCGTCGAGCATCTTCTTGTTCTTAATCTTCGTACGTTTGTTACGAACGCGGAACAAGGGGGTCTGCAACACATAGACATGACCTTTCTTGATGAGTTCAGGGAAGAACTGCAGGAAGAAGGTGATGATGAGCAGACGGATGTGCATGCCGTCGACATCAGCATCGGTAGCCACTATCACCTTATTATAACGGAGGGTATCGAGACCTTCCTCGATGTCGAGGGCAGCCTGCAAGAGGTTAAACTCCTCGTTCTCGTAGACCACCTTCTTGGTGAGTCCGAAGCAGTTGAGGGGCTTGCCTCGCAACGAGAAGACCGCCTGCGTATTGACATCACGACTCTTGGTGATGGAACCACTGGCCGAGTCACCCTCTGTGATGAAGATGCACGACTCTTCCTTCTTATCGTTCTTGACATCGGAGAAGTGGATGCGACAGTCGCGTAACTTACGGTTGTGCAGATTAGCCTTCTTGGCACGCTCTCGAGCCAGCTTGGTAACGCCAGCCATCGCCTTGCGTTCACGTTCCGTCTCCTTGATTTTACCCTCGATGACCTCAGCAACATCCTGATGGATATGCAGGTAGTTGTCGACTTGCTGTTTGATGAAGTCGCCTACATATTTATTAATGGTGTCCCCATCGGGAGCCATCTGCGTAGAACCCAACTTGATCTTCGTCTGACTCTCGAAGACGGGCTCCTCCACATTGATGGCTATGGCAGCGACGATACCCGTACGGATGTCACCATATTCGTATTTACCGAAGAACTCCTTGATGGTCTTGGCAATATGCTCCTTGAAAGCACTCTGGTGGGTACCACCCTGCGTGGTGTGCTGACCGTTAACGAAGGAGTAATACTCCTCACCGTACTGGTTGGCATGGGTAAAGGCTATCTCGATGTCGTCACCTTGCAGATGGATAATGGGGTAGAGGGGGTCATTGGTCATGCGGTCTTTCAGCAAGTCCTGCAAGCCGTGACGACTGAGGATGCGCCGACCATTATACATAATAGCCAACCCTGTATTCAGGTAGGTGTAGTTACGCAGCATGTTCTCCACGATGTCGTCGTGGAAGGTATAGTCCTTGAATAGCGTGTTGTCTGGCTCAAAATAGATATAGGTGCCGTTCTCATCCTGGGTGTCCTCCGTATTGTCCGTCTGCAGAATGCCCCGTTCAAAGGTAGCACGACGCACCTTGCCATCACGATAGCTGGCCACCTCAAAGTGAATACTCAGCGCATTGACCGCCTTCACACCCACGCCATTCAGACCTACCGACTTCTTGAAGGCCTTCGAGTCATACTTACCACCTGTGTTCAGCACGCTGACAGCCTCGATGAGCTTACCCTGCGGAATGCCACGACCATAGTCACGAACGGAGACACGCAGATTGTCGTCGATGGTGATCTCCAGGCGGTCGCCAGCCTTCATCTTGAACTCGTCGATGGAGTTGTCGATGACTTCCTTCAGCAACACGTAGATACCATCTTCTGGCAGAGAGCCGTCGCCCAAGCGTCCGATATACATTCCAGGACGGGTACGGACGTGTTCCATGTCCGACAAGTGTCGGATATTATCGTCAGTATAATCCGGGGTGTTGGGTGTTGGGTGTTGGGTGTTAGTTATTTGTTCTTCCATAATTACTCATCCTCTTACAATGTTTTCTTATAACACCTTCTGCGTTTATGTTGTATGTGCTCCAGATACTGCCACTGCGACTGCACCTTCTCGTTGGTTTCCATCTCGACATTCGTCTCACCCCACTTGAACCCATACTTCTGATAGATAGGAATCAAGTCGTAGAACAACAAGGCGT
Source organism: uncultured Bacteroidales bacterium (assembly GCA_902800925.1). Lineage (GTDB taxonomy): Bacteria > Bacteroidota > Bacteroidia > Bacteroidales > Bacteroidaceae > Prevotella. The sequence continues at coordinate 6,364 of CADCGD010000033.1, forward strand.
TAGCTCCTTTCTGCTGATATTCTGGCAAGATGCCAATAAGCATCAGGTCGAGACACTCTGCCTTGTGGAACTTCAAAGCCCGCAGGCAATGCCACCAGCCAAAGGGCCAGAGACGTCCGTTCTTACACTTCTGCAGGGCACGTGTCATATTGGTGATGGAGATTCCTACACCTATTACCTCGTGGTTGGGCGTGTTCCAGTCTTCAATGAGACAGAGCATATCCATGTCGAGCATGGGGAAGTACATCTTCAGGTACTCGTCAATCTGACGCTCCGTCATCTGGGAATAGCCATAGAGGTGACCAAACGACTTGTTGACGACATCAAGCACCTTGCGGCCATACTGTTCCTTGCCGAATACCTGACTGCGCTTGGGGTGCATGGGGTGCAGGTTATAGCGCTTCATGACCATCTCAGCGACCTTGCGGAACTTCTCGGGCATGCCTTCCTTGGGCACGATGAGTTTGTACTCCACGTAGTCGTTGTCCTTGACAAAGCCGCCCAGCTGTTCAATATGTTGAGGGTAGTAAGGGTAGTTGTAGATGGTGGCCATGGTGCCCAACTGGTCGAAACCCTCAATGAGCATGCCCTCCGGGTCCATGTCGGTGAATCCTAACGGACCGATTATCTCTGTCATGCCTTTCTCGCGGCCCCACCGTTCAACAGCATCAAAAAGCGCCTTAGACACTTCCATATCATCGATAAAATCAACCCATCCGAAGCGTACACTCTTGGACTCCCAACGGTCATTGGCCCGATGGTTGATAATGCCAGCAATACGTCCTACGACCTTACCGTCGCGATAGGCCAGGAAATACTCCGCCTCGCAGAATTCGAAGGCAGCATTTTGGTCCTTGCTCAACGTATGAACCTCGTCGCTGTACAGGTTGGGGGCATCATACTCGTTACCCCGATACAAGTCGTAGTGGAGTTGGATGAAAGCATCAAGCTCTTTCCTGTTGGTGACTTTTCTAATCTCTACTGGTGACATTTGCTATACTCTCTTATAAACTATCTTGCAAAGGTAACGAAAAAGCAGGAGAAATCCAAAATATTTAACCAATTTTACGGCAAATAAATAGACTGTGCGCTCCGTCTGCCTCGGTAGTAGCAAAGATATATACATCGCCACCATCCTTCAATTTCAACTTTTTACGTAGCTGATCGACTGTCAGTGGAAAGTTGCGTACAGCAATATTTGCCTTTCCAACGCCTGTCAATGCATCCTTCAACTCACGCTTGTTCATCGATGAAATGGCCAGTATTTCAAAACTGCGACCAGGGAAATCATCGATTTCATCGACAGAAAGAAACAGATGTGAGTTCACAGATACTTGTCTTACCGCATAGCGTTCCTCTAGCGCATCAAAGCATCCTGCCTTCATGATACTGGCATTGGGTTCGTAGAGGTGGGTTGGGTGATGGGTGAAGGGTGTTGGGTGTTTGGGGTTGGATGATGGTACTTCGAAAATATGGTCGTTGTTCACACATACCAGACGCAAGGGTCTAACCGCCGATTCCAGTACCAACAGCAGTTCCTTACATTCGTTGTCTACACTAACGATGTGTACCTCTGCAACATGCTGAAGGTCTGAAGCAGCCTTGCGCCAGTCGAGCATTGGCGATAGTTTAAGAATGACTCGGTCTGCTTTCTGCATCAACACAGGTAGCAGTTCCATGACGTTCGGACTACAATCTGCGATGTCGTAGGTACGTCCCCCATGCTCGTCTCTGCGTGCTGGGTCCAGGTATATCACGTCTGCGTGGTCCAGCTGCGTTAAGTACGTTGCTGTGTCACAGCAACAAACGGAACAAGCTAAGCCAAGCGTGCGGAAATTTTCCGTTGAAATGGAGCATAATTGTTCGTTTTGCTCTACATAGATGCGCTCTTTGAAGCCTTGCGACATCCAATAGAAGTCCACACCAAAACCACCCGTCAGGTCTACAAAAACGCCATCCCCCTCGCCTTTTGGAGAGGGGTTAGGGGTGAGGCTCGCCTTGTAACGAGCTGTCTGTTCACTGGAACATTGTTCCATGTTCAGATGAGGCGGATAGACAACACCATCATGGGCGGCCCATGAAGGCAGCTTCTTCAGGGCCGTCTGTCGTCCTGCTATCTGTTGCAACGCCATCGGCATATCCACATCAGCATCTTTCGTCCCCTGCAGTGCCAATTTACGCACATCGTCAGTAGCGTGCTGGCGGACGAATTCCCACGTCTGTTCATTAATCATGGTACAAAGATACAAATAAAGTTTAAATTATCCATAATTCTCAATTCTCAATTCACAATTTTCAATTAAATATTGTATCTTTGCAAGGTTTTAATAAAAGAAGAGTATGAAAATAGCTTTAATCGGCTACGGCAAGATGGGTAAGATGATAGAACAGATAGCCCTCAGCCGTGGTCATCAGATTGTGAGTATCATCGACATTGACAACCAGCAGGACTTTGAGAGTGAAGCTTTCAAGAGTGCAGATGTCGCCATAGAGTTTACTGCACCACAAGCTGCCTACAGCAACTATCTGAAAGCATGGGCCGCAGGTGTGAAGGTTGTTTCTGGTTCCACAGGTTGGATGAAGGAGCATGGCGACGAGGTTCGTCGTATGTGTTCAGAAGAAGGAAAAACGCTTTTCTGGGCATCCAACTTCTCCATTGGTGTTGCCATCTTCTCAGCTGTCAACAAGTATCTGGCAAAGATCATGAACCAGTTCCCACAGTATGATGTAGAGATGGAAGAGACACATCACGTGCATAAGCTCGACCATCCTAGTGGTACAGCTATCACCTTGGCAGAGGGCATTCTGGAGAATATCGATCGCAAGGAAGCCTGGGCCGAGGATACCACAGACCCGAAGCTGTTGCGCATAGACCATATCCGTCGCGGTGAGGTAGCAGGCATCCATACCGTCCGCTACGACTCGGAGGCAGACATCATCACTATTACGCATGATGCCCATAGTCGTCAGGGCTTTGCCTTGGGTGCTGTCCTTGCAGCCGAGTACACCAAGGAGCATCAGGGACTGCTGACCATCAGCGATATGTTTAAGTTCTAAGAGAATGGAGAAGAGAGAAAAGAAAAAACTGAACATGAAGGTGCAGTGGGCAAAGTTCATCTGCGTCATAGTGCTCTACCTGCTGTTCCTTTACTGGGTAGGTTCATGGTGGGGACTGCTCGTGACACCTTTCATCTATGATGTTTATATCACCAAGAAGATTAACTGGCAATGGTGGAAGGATGCAGAGGGCCCTGTTCGTTGGGTGATGTCGTGGGTTGACGCTCTCGTCTTTGCCCTCGTAGCCGTCTACTTCATCAACCTGTTCTTCTTCCAAAACTACGTCATTCCATCGAGTTCGTTGGAGAAGTCGCTCTTGACAGGTGACTACCTCTTCGTTAGCAAGGTGAGCTATGGTCCCCGTATCCCTGAGACGCCATTGACGATGCCATTGACCCAGCATACGATGCCCATCTTCGAGTGTAAGTCGTATATCGAGTGGCCCCATTGGGACTATCGTCGCGTCAAGGGTTTGGGCAAAGTACAGCTCAACGATATCGTCGTCTTTAACTTCCCTGCGGGTGACACCATCTGTAGCGATGCACGTTATCAGGCCTACGACTATTATCAGTTGTGCTACCAGATTGGCTATCAGGTCTATCCACAACGCCCAAATCCCGATTCGCTGAGCATAGAGCAGTTGCCGCTGTATTTCAACACCATCTATCAGGCAGGTAAACAGACCATTGAGGCCAATCCTCAGGAGTATGGACTCATTGACACCCGCCCTACTGATCGTCGCGAGAACTATGTAAAGCGCTGTGTGGGTCTTCCTGGACAGACACTGCAGATAAAAGACCGCGTCGTCTATATCAATGGCAAGGCCAACAAGGAGCCAGAGAACGTACAATACACGTATCACCTGAAGCTAAAGCGCCATTTCACCGATGAAGAGATGCAGGAATGGGGTATCACGATGGAAGAGTTGAAGGACCTCAACAACTACGGATATATGCCGATGACCAACAAGACGGCAGACATCTTGAAGAAACGTCCCGACATTGTGGAGAGCATTCAGTTGAATACTGATGCCAGCGACTTAGACACCTATCCTCTGAATGGCAACATGCATTGGACCCGCGACAACTATGGTCCTATCTGGATTCCTGCCAAGGGCGAGAGCATCGACTTGACGCTGAAGAATCTGCCCATCTACGAGCGCCCCATCCGTACTTATGAAGGCAATAAGCTGGAGGTGAAGGATGGCAAGATATTCATCAACGACAAGGAGACCACGAAGTACACCTTCAAGATGGACTATTACTGGATGCAGGGAGACAACCGTCACAACTCACTCGACTCCCGCTACTGGGGCTTCGTTCCTGAAGACCATATCGTGGGTAAGCCCATCTTCATCTGGTGGAGTTCAGATCCAGACCGAGGAGGTTTTAGTGGTATCCGCTGGAATCGTCTGTTCCGCTTTGTTGATAATATCAAGTAAGGGTGATAGGTGATAGGTGATAGGTGATGACGTAAGAAGTAAGAGATGATAAAATGGCTGAAGAACGTGATGGTACTAGCATCAGCTTTCGCACTGATGCTTGCCTTCCGTGCTTTGGTCTTTTCTGTTCATAGCGTCAATGGCAGTGGACTGGCACCAACTTACAAAGAGGGCGACCGCTTACTGGTAAACCGTTGTAGCTACGGACTGCGCATCGAGGGGCACGGGCTCCTACCCTATAGTCGTTTGCTGCGCAGTCAGGTAAAACGTGGTGATGTTGTCGCTTTCACTGTGCCCAGTGATTCCATCACAGGGATATATATTGCCCGTTGTAAGGCTGTTCCTGGAGACACCATCAACACCCATAAAGGAGTGATGGTCGTACCAGGACTGAAAACCTGCGCCAAGGTCGACTACTACTGGTTGGAGGCTATCAACAAAGACAATCCTGCCGACTCACGCCATCTGGGATTTATTCCGGAGAACAATATCATCGGAGAAGTGATCACCGTATTGTATAATCGTCATAATATCAGACTGCAATGAGTGCGGCACTGCTACAGACCACCTATTTCGGACCCATCCAGTGGTATCAGAAACTATATCGATACGACCACTGTCTGATAGAGCAGTACGACTCCTACCAAAAGCAAACCTACCGCAACCGTTGTGTCATAGCTACCGCTAACGGCCCACAGGCGCTAACAGTACCTGTGGAAGGAACAAACGAGAAATGTCTTGTTAAAGACCTGCGTATTAGTGACCACAACAACTGGCGACGAATACATTGGAACGCTTTGTTGTCGGCCTATAGCGAAAGCCCCTTCTTTGACTATTATGCCGACGATATCCATCCTTTCTTTGAAAAGAAATACGACTTCTTAATCGATTTCAACGAGGCCATCCGTCAGAAGGTGTGCGAACTATTGGATATCCATCCGAACGTAGTTCATAGTTCACAGTTCATAGTTCATAATTATGAGCCGCAGCCAGCGCAGAACAACTATGAACTATGCACTATGAACTATGAACTGATTGCCGACTTCCGTGAAGTCATTAATGCCAAGCACCCACAGGCAGACCCAGATTTCCAGCCTCAACGCTATTGGCAAGTCTTTGAAGGGAAGCACGGCTTTCAGGCCAACCTCTCGATACTCGACCTTCTCTTCAATATGGGACCAGAATCAATTTTTTATCTATAAACCCTATTTATTCATTTAAAAATTCAAAACAGTATGAAAAAAATTAGTTTGAAAGTAGTAACATGTCTCCTCGCAGGAAGCTTCCTGTTCAGTTCATGTTTCGTTGGCAAATATGCTCTGTGGAACAAGTACATCAACTGGCAGAATCACATGACAAGCAGCAAGTTCGTCAATGCCATCGTAGGCTTCTTCCTGGTTCCCATCGTTGGTGGTGTTTGTACGCTTGTTGACGTTCTAGTACTCAACACTATCGAGTTCTGGTCTGGCAGCAACCCCGTGGCCTCTAACATTGGCAAGACCCAGCAGGTGATGGGTAAGGACGGTCGCTACTATGCAGTTACCACACTGAAGAACGGCTACGAGGTAAAAGCTCCCACTGGCGAGATTACCTATTTCATCCACGACGATGCTAACGACTCTTGGAGCGTTGAGCAGAATGGTGTCGTTAAGGAACTGTTCCGCTTCAATGGCGACGGTACCATCCAGGCTAACGTCAATGGCGAGACCAAGAACTTCACCCTCAACGAGGCTGGTGTCTATGAGGCTCGCATGGCTGCCAATGGCACTTTCTTTGCAATGAACTAAGGGATTTTATTCCCAACACTCTATCTCGTCTTCTATCTCAGGCAACTGACTGCGATGGAAGACGGGTTCTTTGATGCCCTTTCGTTTCTGTTGGCGATAGTCATCCAGCAGTCGGAATGCATAACGTCCCAAGATGACAATGGCGATGAGGTTGCAAGCCGTGAGGAATGCCATGAAGAAGTCGACGATATTCCACACCAGTTCAAAGCTGGCCATGGCACCAAACACCACCATCAGACCAGCTGAACAGATGCGATAGATGGTCATTACCGTGTTGTTTGGCGTGATGAAGCGGATGTTGGCCTCACCATAATAGTAGTTACCAATGATGCTGGAGAAGGCAAAGAGAAGAATGGCCACGGCAATAAAGATTGGGCCTATGGCACCCACCTCTGACTGCAAGGCTGTCTGTGTAAGAGCAATGCCGTTCAGCTCAGGCACCTTGTAGAGTCCGCTGATCAAGATGATGAAGGCAGTACACGAACAGACGAGCAGTGTGTCCGTGAAGACACCCAGCGCCTGGATGAGTCCCTGCTTGACAGGATGCGATACGGTAGCTGTCGCTGCTACGTTTGGCGCGCTACCCTCGCCTGCTTCGTTAGAGAACAGTCCACGCTTGACGCCATTTATGATGGTTGCACCAATACCGCCACCTGCAATCTGCTGGATACCAAAGGCATCTTCTACAATGATCTTAAACACATAGGGTATCAAGCCAATGTTCATGATGATGATGACGATAGCCAGTAGCAGATAGCCGACAGCCATCACGGGAACCAATACGGCACTGACTTGGGCAATGCGCTGAATGCCACCAAAGACTATGAACAAAGCGAGTATTGCTAAGAAGAGGCCTACCCATAGCGGTGACCAGCCAAAGGCCTCCTGCATGGCTCCACAGATGGTATTGGCCTGTATGGAGTTGTTGGAAAGGCCAAACTGACAGGTGATAAGGATGGCAAAGGTGATGGCCATCCAACGCTGCTTCAGACCTTTCTGGATATAGTAGGCGGGACCGCCAATGAACGAGTCCTTGTGTTTCTGCTTGTATAGCTGTGCCAGCGTCGACTCTACAAAGGCCGTTGCTGAGCCGATGAGGGCGATGAGCCACATCCAGAAGACGGCGCCAGGACCACCAATAGCAATGGCTGATGCCACACCCGCCAGGTTGCCGGTTCCCACACGCGTGGCTACACTGACAGCAAAGGCTTGGAATGACGAGATATGCTTACTGGTCTCACCTCTCTGCTGTTCCTTCACTTGTTCTTCTACCGTGTTGACAGCAGAATCTGTCAGTAGTCGGAACATCTCACCCACCATGCGGAACTGGACGAAACGTGTCTTAATGGTAAACCACACGCCACAACCCACTAATACAAAGATGAGTACGTAGCCCCATATGGCATCGTTTACGGAAGTAATCAGTTCATTCAAATCCATAGTCCTTTTATTCTCGTGCGCGTACCTTATTACTACACTGTGGACAAACTCCCTTTACGACATATTCCGCCTCTTCCATCAGAAAGCCATTTGGTAGTGGCACAGAAGGAATATGAACATCTTTCAGACAGAACGTACGATGACAATATCGACAGGTGAGATGCACATGCCCAAAGCACTGGCGTGTATCATCCAGATGGCAAACACAATATTTCTGCGAGCCAGAACCATCATCGATATCATGCAGCAGATGAGCTTCAGATAGCAACGTCAGGGTGCGGAAGATAGTCGAGCGGTCAACAGTAGGCAAGGCTGCTTCCAGATCTGCCAGACTAAAAGCGTCACTAAACCCATGACGCACCTTACGCCAGATAAGCAGTCGTACAGCAGTAACACGGATGCCTGCATTGTCCAATACCTGTTCGTCAGAGATGTCGAGATGCATTGTAATATGAAACTTTTTCTTGTTATGGGTGCAAAGTTACGAAAAAAAATTGTACCTTTGCAACATAACACTGATAATATTATGACGCAAGAAGAGAAAACAAAGCTTGAAGAGCGTATCGTTGACGTCTTGAAAACCGTCTACGACCCAGAGATACCTGTCAACATCTACGACCTGGGAATGATCTACAAGATCGATGTGCAGGATGATGGCTCTGTAGATATGGACATGACATTCACTGCTCCTAACTGTCCTGCTGCCGACTTTATTCTTGAAGATGTACGCACCAAGGTAGAGAGCGTTGAAGGTATCAAGGGAGCCAATGTCAATCTCGTATTCGAACCCGCATGGGACCAGTCGATGATGAGTGAAGAAGCACGCGTCGAACTAGGGTTCGACTAGTGAATAGTGAAAAGAGAATAGTGAAAAGTGAATAGTGAAAAGTCATGAAGAACGTCTATTTCCTTTCCGATGCCCACCTTGGGTCGCTAGCAGTGCCCCATCAGCGTACACAAGAACGCAGATTGGTACGTTTCCTTGACTCCATCAAGGAGAAGGCAGCTGCCATCTACTTGCTTGGCGACATGTTCGATTTCTGGTATGAATATAAGTACGTGGTTCCTAAAGGCTTCACCCGCTTCCTGGGCAAGATCTCAGAACTGACAGACATGGGTGTCGAGGTGCACTACTTCACGGGTAACCATGACATCTGGGCCTATGAATATCTGGAGAAGGAGTGCGGCGTCATCCTACACAAAAAACCGGAGACGACAGAGATTTATGGGCATGAGTTCTTCTTGGCTCATGGTGACGGTATGGGTGACCCCAACAAGTCATTTAAGGTCATTCGTGCCATCTTCCACAATAAGGTGTGCCAGTGGCTCTTCTCTGGTCTGCACCCTCGCTGGGGCCTCAGCTTCGGACTGGCGTGGGCCAAGCACAGCTATATCAAGCATAAGGAGAAAAACGATGTGGTATATCTGGGTGAGGATAAAGAACACTTGGTACTCTATGCCAAGAAATATATTGAAGACCATCCCAATATCGACTACTTTATCTTTGGTCATCGACATATTGAGTTAGATATCAAGCTGGCACGCAACACACGAATGATAATTCTGGGCGACTGGATTAGCCAGTTCACCTATGCGGTCTATGATGGTGAACACATGTTCCTGGAGGAATATGTAGAGGGTGAAAGCCAGCCGTGAATAAGCGGGCTTCGCCCTAGTGAAGAGTGAATAGTGATTAGTGAATAGTGAAGAGAGAAGAGAGAATGGGAAAGAAGATAGTTACTTTTGGAGAATTGTTGCTTAGGTTCTCGAAACCGGGACAGCTACGCTTGACACAGGGCGACCTGTTTACCAGTAAGTATGGTGGTAGTGAGGCCAATGTCGCTGTATCGCTGGCCACGCAAGGTGAGGAGGTGACCTACATCACCAGACTGCCAGACACCCCCGTTGGTCATGCTGGTGCCATGAATCTGGCTCAGCTGGGTGTTAACACCAATCAGGTGCTCTATGGCGGTCAGCGTATTGGCACCTACTATTTCGAGCCTGCTGCAGGTATGCGTGCTGCCAAGGTCATCTACGACCGCTCTGGTTCAGCATACTATGACTTAAAACCAGGCATGATTCCCTGGCGTAAAATTCTGAAGGACTGTGACTATTTCCATGTATCGGGCATCACCGCAGCCATCTCCCAACAGGCTGCTGAGGCCACTTTCGAGGCTCTCGACATTGCCGATGAGCTGGGCGTCACCATCTGTTTCGATATCAACTACCGCAAGAACCTGTGGAAATACGAGGGTGCTGAACCTCGCAAGACGCTGAGCAAGATGCTGTCGCGTTGTGACATGATGTTTGGTGATGCTATTGAGTTTGACTGGCTGTCACAGCATCCGCAGCCACCCTTTACTGCTACTGATTCAAACTTCCAGATGCAGATGAAGGAATATGGCGAATGGTTCGACGAGCTACACGCACAATATCCACGTCTGAAACACTGGATGATGGGTATGCGCAATATCGTTAGCTCCAATCACCACACGTTGACTGCCCTACTCTGGACAGAAGGAAAACTGCTGCAGGCACCTATTATGGATATTCCAGACGTGGTAGACCCTGTGGGTGTAGGCGATGCCTTCATGGGTGGTTGGCTGCACGCTATCAGCCTCTTCCCTGAAGACAAGCAAAAGCAGTTGAACTACTCGTTAGCTGCTGCAGCGCTGAAGAACACCATCCCTGGCGACTTCAACCTATCTACAGAAGAAGAAATCCTGGATGTGATGGAGGGACGCCATAACCTCTCAACGCTCTACAAGACTTTCGAATAATACGCATGCTATGAACAATACAAAAAGCGAGGCCTGTAAGCCTCGCTTTTATAGTATGTGTAAACAGCTCAGCTGTTTACAACAGGTTCATCGTATCAGTAGCAATCATCAGCTCCTCATCAGTAGGAATGACAACCACCTTTACCTTTGAGTCATCTGCAGAGATGACAACCTCTTCACCACGAACGTTGTTCTTCTGGTCGTCGAACTTCACTCCCAGGAACTCTAGACCCTTGCAGACCTCAGAGCGCATAGAAACCTGGTTCTCGCCTACACCGGCAGTGAAGACGATAACATCCACGCCACCCATAGCGGCAGCATAGGCACCAATATATTTCTTGATGCGATAGAAATACATCTCCTGAGCCAATATGGCACGAGGTTCGCCAGCCTTGGCAGCGTTCTCTACGTCGCGCATGTCGCTGGAGCCACCAGTGATACCAGCCACACCACTCTTCTTGTTGAGCAGGTTGCTCATGCCATCGGCATCCAGACCGAGCTTCTTCTGGAGGAAGGTGACAGCTCCACCGTCGATATCACCAGAGCGGGTACCCATGACGAGACCCTCCAGTGGGGTAAGACCCATTGAGGTGTCGATGCATTTGCCATCCTTCACGGCAGCAATAGAACCACCATTACCGATGTGGCAGGTAATCATCTTCGTACCCTCAGCCTTCATGCCTAAGAACTCCAGTGCACGGGCTGATACATAGCGGTGAGAGGTTCCGTGGAAGCCATAGCGGCGCACACCATATTTCTCGTACAGCTCGTAAGGAATAGCATACATATAAGCCTTAGCAGGCATGGTCTGGTGGAAGGCGGTATCGAAGACACCTACCTGGGGCAGACCAGGCATCAGCTCCTTCACGGCATTGACACCCTTCAGGTTGGCAGGGTTGTGCAACGGAGCCAGGTCAGAGCACTCCTCGAAGGCCTTCAACACCTCGTCGGTAAGAATCACGCTCTTATTAAACTTCTCGCCACCATGCACCATACGGTGACCCACAGCGTCGATCTCATCAAGACTCTTGATAACACCAATCTCAGGATCGGTAAGCAATGAGAAGATGAACTTCACGCCCTCGGTATGCTCGGGGATGTCGTGCATAATCTGCTTCTTCTCGCCATTGGCCAGCTTCACCTTGACAAAGGCACCATCGAGACCTACGCGCTCAGCACCACCACTAGTCATCACGCTCTTGTCGTCCATGTTGTACAGGGCGTACTTAATAGACGACGAACCACAATTTAATACTAATATCTTCATAACTATTCACTATTCGTTATTCACTATTCACTTTTTTGCGTCCATTGCCTGACAAGCAGTGATGGCAATCATGTAGTAGATGTCATCCACAGAGCAGCCACGAGAGAGGTCGTTGACAGGACGTGCAATACCCTGAAGTACTGGACCGATAGCGATAGCATCGCCCAGACGCTGTACCATCTTATAACCGATATTTCCTACCTCGAGGTTGGGGAATACCAGCACGTTAGCCTTACCTGCGATGTCAGAACCAGGAGCCTTCTTAGCACCTACAGAAGGTACGAGAGCAGCATCAGCCTGCAACTCACCGTCAATCTTCAGGTCGGGAGCCATCTCCTTGGCCAACTTGGTTGCCTCAATGACTTTGTCGCAAACCTCATGCTTTGCAGAGCCCTTTGTTGAGAAGCTCAGCATAGCTACTCGGGGATCCTCGAAACCAGCAACAGCCTTGGCCATCTGAGCGGTGCAGACGGCAATCTGAGCCAACTGATTAGCATCAGGCATGGGGGTTACAGCCACGTCAGCAATGACAAGCACACCATCCTCACCATACTGCTTCTGCTTAGAGATGAGCAGCAGACCACCGCTTACGCAGGTAATACCAGGCTGGCACTTGATGATCTGCAGGGCAGGACGCAGGGTGTCACCGGTAGTTGACAATGCACCGCTGATCTGACCATCAGCACCCTCGGTCTTGATAATCATACAACCGAGATACAGCGGGTTCTTAATCAGCTTGCGAGCCTCCTCAATGGTCATACCCTTTGACTTACGAATCTCAGCCAGTTTCTCAGCGAGCTCTTCGCTCTTGTCGTAGTTCTCAGGATCGATGAGAGTAGCCTTACCAATATTGGTCAGTCCCTTCTCCTTTGCCAGAGCCTCAACCTTAGCGGGATTACCAATCAGGATGATGTCTGCGAGGTCATCAGCCAATGCCTTGTCGGCTGCACACAGTGTACGCTCCTCTTCTGCTTCAGGGAGCACGATGCGCTGCTTGTTACTCTTAGCGCGCGCTACGATTTGACTTAATAAATCCATAGTTTGTTCGTATTATATTTAATAATGTTTTACTTGTCTGCAAAGGTACTATAAAATTATGAAATATGAATGACGAATGACGAATTATTTTGCGTTTACGTTTACGCAAGCTCTTGTGTAAGGATGCTTTCCAGCTTTTCTGCTGACAGTCGCAACTGATAATCGCTTCGAATAGCCACACTGATGCTACCCGTTTCTTCACTCACCACAATGGCTATGCTGTCACTCTCGTGGGTGATACCCAGCGCAGCACGATGGCGTAAGCCCAACTCTTTGGGAATGTCGAGACTGTGACTGACAGGGAGGATACAACCTGCAGCACGGATACGCTGACGGGCAATGATCATGGCACCATCATGCAGCGGCGAGTTCTTGAAAAAGACGTTCTCTATCAGCTGCTGACTGATTCTGGCATCAATGAGTTCACCAGTAGCCACAATGTCATCTAACGGAGTCCCTCGCTGGATAACGATGAGTGCGCCTACCTTCTTCTTACTCATTGACATGCACGCCATCACAATGGGCATGATAATCTGCTTCAGCTGCTCAGGATCCTGCTTCTTGTCACCACTGGAAAACAGACGACGCAGTGCCCGCATACGCTGATGAGCACCTAGATTATAGAGGAACTTGCGGATGTCTTCCTGGAAAAGGATGATGAGTGCGATGACACCCACTGATACCAGCTTGTCAAGAATACTTCCTAGCAACTTCATCTCCAGCACTTGCGAGACGATAAGCCAGAAGACGACAAACATCAGTATACCCATGAAGACGTTCAGCGAGCGCGACTCCTTCATGAGGCGATAGACATAGAACAGCGTCAGTGCGACGAGTACAATGTCGATAATATCCTTTATTCCAAATTCGAAAAACATTTTATACATTCTATAGCTTCCTTCACATCGTGAACGCGCAGGATATTGGCGCCTTTCATCAGGGAGATGGTATTCAGCACCGTCGTTCCGTTCAGAGAATTCTCAGGAGATGATCCTAAGAGTTTGTATATCATTGACTTTCTGGATATCCCCACCAATATAGGCAGATGCAGCATTTGCATACGCTCCAGTTCGTTCATCACCTTGTAGTTTTCATCTACCGTCTTGCCAAAGCCGAATCCAGGGTCCAGGATGACGTCCTTCTGTCCCATCGAGCGCAGGGTATCTACCACTTCTGCACAGTCCAGCAGCACCTCTTTCATCGTTGCTTTGCGCGACATATATATATAAGGTACACCCAGACGGCTGACTATGCGAAACATGGCGAGTTGAGGAGTTGACAATTCACAGTTAACAGGTGCGCCCACATCGTTGATGATGTCTGCACCAAACTCTTCAACCACCATACGGGCAACGTCAGGACGATAGGTATCTACAGAGATTACTGCCTCTGGAGCCTCGCGACGCACGATGGAAAGTGCCATTCGCAGACGTTCCATCTCCTCAGCCTCTGTCGCTGGCTCGCTGTCGGGACGTGTCGAACAGGCGCCCACATCGATGATGGTGGCTCCTTCGTCTAATATCTGGTGCGTACGCTCGGCAATCTCCTGTTCCGTCTGCATCCTGCTACCTGCATAAAATGAATCGGGCGTAGCATTCAGTATACCCATCACTTGCGGCGTCTTCAGCTCCAGCAATTTCCCGTTGCAATTCAGCGTGTATTCCATATTAGCCGCAAAGATACAAAATATTTCATAATGCATCATGCATAATTCATAATTATTTTGTATTTTTGCGCCAAAATTCACGAAGATTATGGAAATAAAGGAACTTTATAAGCTCTATCAGCAGCATCCGTGTATCACGACAGACTCGCGTAACTGTCCTGAGGGTAGCATCTTTCTGGCCTTGAAGGGTGAGTCGTTCAATGGCAACAAGTTCGCTCTCCAGGCGCTGGAGAAAGGTTGTGCCTATGCTATTATAGATGAAGAGTGTAGAACGGAGAATGTAGAGTTTGCTACTGCGCAGCCATCAAGCGCAGCCCCTACATCGGTAGAAAACTCAACACTCAACACTCTAAACTCTAAACTAATCCTCGTAGACGACTGCCTTCAGACCTTTAAAGACTTAGCCCGTGAGCATCGACGCCAGTTTGAAATGCCGATGGTGGGTATCACAGGCACAAATGGCAAAACTACTACGAAGGAACTGATTCGTGCCGTCTTGACAGAGTGCTACAATGTGATGGCTACGGAGGGTAACTTCAACAACGACGTGGGTGTGCCCAAAACCTTGTTCCGCCTTAACAATGACCACGATATTGCAGTCGTTGAAATGGGTGCCTCGCATCCTGGCGATATCAAAACGCTGGTGGAGACTGCCGAACCCACCTGTGGTCTCATCACCAACGTGGGTCGTGCTCACCTACAGGGTTTCGGTTCCTTCGAAGGCGTCTGTAAGACCAAGGGCGAACTCTATGATTTCCTCATCGCTCACGATTGTCCCATCTTCGTCAATCGCGACAACGAGTATCTGATGAAGATGGTGAAAGAAAGAGGAGGCAATCCAGACATCTATTACTACGGCCAGAGCGATAACGAGGACATCCTCATTCGTGGCGAAGTCATCTCATGCGCTCCTTTCCTGAAGTTCCGCTGGCGCGAGCAAGACCATGATGCGAACTACACCAGCGAATGGATGGAGGTACAGACCCACCTGATTGGTGCATACAACCTCGACAACATGCTGGCTGCCATCACTGTGGGTTACGTCAACAACATCCCCTTCGAGCAGATTAACCATGCACTGGCAAGTTACGTGCCTACCAACAACCGTTCACAGTTGACGGAGACAGAGAAGAACCACCTCATCGTCGATGCTTATAATGCCAATCCAACATCAATGAAGGCCGCCATCGACAACTTCCGCCTCATGGAGGTGTCGCCCAAGATGGCCATCCTGGGTATGATGGGAGAACTGGGTGACGTCTCGCAAGAGGAGCATCAGAAAATCATTGCCCAGTTACAGCAGGCCGGCTTCGACGAGGTCTGGCTCGTAGGTGCAGAGTTCCAGAAAGTCTCATCCCCCTTCCGCACCTTTGCGAATGTCGACGAGGTGAAGGAAGCTATCGCCCAAGAGCAACCACAGGGCAGATATATCCTCATCAAGGGTTCGAACAGCGTCAAACTTTTCCAGTTGCCTGAATTACTTTAAGCCCATAGTTCCTGAAGCACGCCAAGACTCTTGAGCTCAGGGAACTGTGGGATGTGTAGACGATAGTAGTGGAGGAGGACGTCAACGATACGGTTGCGATCGTAATGCGATAACTGGAACAGATGCATCGTGGGGAAATCCATACGCATCAAGGTGTGAATAAGTTGCGAGTCCTTGCTGTCAAGGAAATCACGATGCAGTGGAGTGGTTGTACAGAAGCGACCCTCGCGCAAGTCGAACAGCAAAGACTGTTCTCTCACCTCTCTCCCCTCACTTCTCACCTCTAGATTAGGATAGAAACCTAAGAATCGACTCATACGCATCAAAAAGGTAAGGTGGAAGTTGGCATAACCAGTCGTTGCCATATCGAGCCACAGCATGGAATCGCAGACATAGGCGAAGAGCAATTTATCCTGCTGTTCAGAACGTAAAGCATGATATAGGAACTCTGCGATGAAGAGCGACAGCGCCAGTTTCTCAGGGGAGTAAGGTATGGAGGTATAGGCTGTCAACAGATGGGCATCCTTCAGTTTCTGTAGTTGTACGTTCTGACGCACGTCACACTCCACTTCCAAGAGCGTCATAGGTTGAAAATATTGCTTCTTCATGCGCCCCTTGGAGGTCTTAGGTATGGAGATGATAAAAGACTGTCTACCAACTTCTTCAGTAAACATATCCACAATCATTCTGGACTCGCCATACTTGAAAGAATGGAGTACTATAGCCCTTGTTTTCACTAACATCGCCCCAAAATTACACAAAAATACGCAATTATTGCATTTTTCTTTAAGAAAATTTGTCCATTTCGGAAAAAAGCAGTACCTTTGCACCCACTTTTGCGCATGGTGTTCATTATTCATTGTTCACTAGCGTAGCGAAAGGGTCCCTTCGTCTATCGGTTAGGACGAGAGATTTTCATTCTCTAAAGAGGAGTTCGACTCTCCTAGGGACTACGAAATCTGGCATCTGCACAGCCAAGTGCTACCAGCAATGGGGACACGGTGTCAGAGGGCTTCGAAAGGAGTCCGCCCAGGGCAGCCCATTAGAGGCGCAAGACCCTCAAGCTTTATTAACACATTAAACAACAAAAAACAAAATGGCAAACCACAAGTCAAGCCTGAAGAGAATTCGTCAGGACAAGAAAAAGGCAGAACACAATCATTATTATGCCAAGACCATGCGTAACGCAGTGCGCAAGCTCCGCGCTATGACCGATAAGGACGAGGCTACAAAGCTGTACCCCACCGTACAGAAGATGCTGGATAAGTTGGCTAAGAACAACATCATCCACAAGAAAAAGCACCCGATAAGACTGAAAAGTATAAAAAGTCGCAAACCATTGGTTCGCGGCTTTTTTGTTGCTGCAAACTGATGGTTTTTGTACTTTTTTAGCAGATAAACATTCGTTTATCTCATGTTTATTTTGTATCTTTGCATCCAAATTGCAAAAATAGCACAATGACAGAAGAACAACTGAATCAAGAACAGAATTATTCCGCGAGCAATATTCAGGTGCTCGAGGGTTTGGAAGCCGTACGTAAGCGTCCGGCCATGTATATCGGAGACATCAGTGAGAAGGGTCTCCATCACCTCGTAAACGAGACCGTCGACAACTCTATCGACGAAGCAATGGCAGGCTATTGCACGCATATTGAGGTAACAATTAATGAAGACGGCTCTATCACCGTTCAGGACAACGGACGTGGTATCCCCGTCGACGAACACGAGAAGATGCACAAGTCGGCCCTTGAGGTCGTTATGACCGTGCTCCATGCTGGTGGTAAGTTCGACAAGGGTTCCTACAAGGTATCTGGTGGTCTGCATGGTGTGGGTGTCAGCTGTGTGAACGCGCTGTCTACCCACATGATGTCGCAGGTGTTCCGCAACGGACATATCTACCAGCAGGAATACGAGAAGGGTAAGCCTCTCTACGACGTGAAGATTGTTGGCGATACCGATATGACGGGTACACGCCAGCAGTTCTGGCCTGATGGCAGCATTTTCACCACCACAGAATACAAGTACGACATCATTGCCAAGCGTATGCGCGAGCTGGCCTACCTGAATGCCGGCATCACCATCACGCTGAAAGATATGCGTCCTGACGAGGATGGCAACCTCCGTGAAGAAGTTTTCCATGCCAAGGAAGGTCTGAAGGAGTTCGTGCGCTACGTCGATCGTCACCGCACCCACCTCTTCGACGACGTCATCTATCTGAAGACTGAGAAGCAGGGTGTGCCCATCGAGGTCGCTGTGATGTACAACACGGATTATAGCGAGAATATCCACTCTTACGTCAACAATATCAACACCATCGAGGGTGGTACCCACCTGCAGGGTTTCCGCATGGCTCTGACCCGTACGTTGAAGAAGTATGCCGATGAGGACCCCAATATCTCCAAGCAGATTGAGAAGGCTAAGATTGAGCTGGCTGGTGACGACTTCCGCGAGGGTCTGACAGCTGTCATCTCTATCAAGGTCGCTGAACCTCAGTTCGAGGGTCAGACCAAGACCAAGCTGGGTAACTCAGAAGTCGCTGGTGCCGTACAGCAAGCTGTTGGTGAGGCACTGAGCAACTACTTGGAGGAGCATCCCAAGGAGGCCAAGCAGATTTGCGAGAAGGTCGTGCTGGCAGCAACTGCCCGTATCGCCGCCCGCAAGGCCCGTGAGAGCGTACAGCGCAAGAACCCCATGACGGGTGGTGGTCTGCCTGGTAAGCTCGCCGACTGCTCAGAGAAAGACCCCAAGGTCTGCGAAATCTTCCTCGTCGAGGGTGACTCCGCAGGTGGTTCTGCCAAGCAGGGTCGTGACCGTCACTTCCAGGCTATTCTGCCCTTGCGTGGTAAGATTCTGAACGTCGAGAAGGTCCAGTGGCACCGCGTCTTCGAGGCCGAGTCTGTGATGAATATCATCCAGTCCATCGGTGTCCGCTTCGGTGTTGATGGCGAGGGTGACCGCGAGGCCAATATCGACAAGCTGCGTTACGACAAGATTATCATCATGACCGATGCCGACGTCGATGGTTCTCACATCGACACGCTCATCATGACACTCTTCTATCGTTTCATGCCACAGGTCATCCAGGGTGGCCATCTCTATATCGCTACCCCACCGCTTTACAAGTGCACCTTCAAGAAGTTCTCTGAGTACTGCTATACCGAGCAGCAGCGTCAGGCCTTCATCGACAAGTATGTCGCTGGTGACGAGAACGCTACAGCGCTCCATACGCAGCGCTACAAAGGTCTTGGTGAGATGAACCCCGAGCAGCTCTGGGAGACCACCATGAATCCTGAGAACCGCCTCTTGAAGCAGGTCACCATCGAGAATGCCGCTGAAGCTGATGAGATCTTCTCTATGCTGATGGGCGACGACGTAGAGCCTCGCCGCGTATTCATCGAGAAGAACGCTACCTACGCTAATATCGACGCATAAGACGCTAAATAATAATTGAAAAGGGAACCGAAATGGTTCCCTTTTTTCTATTGATATATTTCAAATATCGACTTACTTCAGTTCGAATTTGTAGCCGATAGTCAGAGAACCACCATCGGTGTAGTACTTAAGATCGTTGCCATCGAATTTGTCAACTCTGGTCAGGGAGTAGCCTCCACGCAGGTCGAGGGTAATGCCGTTCTTGAACTCATAAGAGAGACCAACGGGAATAGAGAAGTTGAAAGATTTGCATTCTCCATTGGCATTATCGTTAACCAGGAAGCCTGGCTGCAAACCAACCTTCAAGGCAAAACCCTTGGCAACATAGAAGTTAGCCATAAGAGGGATGTCGATGTAGTCAAGCTTTACAGTGTTAGCATTCTTCCACTCCCAACCCAACTGCTCGTATTTCAAAGCTGCAGAAAGAGAGAGCCAGTCGGTCGTAGTGTAATACTCTGCCTCGGCACCAATAGCGAGACCTACACGAGCTTCGTTTCCGGTTATAGTACCACTAGTGTATTCACCTCTGAAAGTACCCACAGAGAAACCAATCATTGGCTGGATTGTGATTTGACCTGCGCCGTGACGCATCTTCTGAGCATTTGCAGTCAGGCACATAACGGCCATCACTGCGATCATCATCATTTTCTTCATAACTAATAATTTTATAGAGTTAATACTTTATCGGGGTGCAAAGATAGTTAAATTATTTTAAACGACAATATATTTTTGCGATTTTTTTACGCTTTATGGTCATTTTTATCACTAGTGTTATGGTTTCTCTTTTTTATATTGCTATTTGAATATCTTCTGAGCAAATATTGTCAGGTAAATGCGCCAGTTGCGCCAGATGTGTCCACCATCATTCTCATAATATTCATAGGGATAGTGGTGCTCGTCAAGATAGTGACGCAGGTCAGTATTCATCTGCATCAGGAAGTCATCCTTGCCAATGGCTATCCAGAATAGCTTGGGTTTGGAGGCGAAGAGCCGCACCATCTGTCCGTCAAAGTCATCGTTGAGTTTAGAATTAGGTGTGTTGGGTGTCAGCTCACGAGGCATACGACAAGCTGCCGACTGCAGACCGTAGTAATCGAACACCTGAGGATAGAGACGCGAGATGCCGAAGGTGTGGCCACCACCCATTGAGAGTCCTGTCACAGCACGTGCCTCACGCTTCTTGATGGTCTTGTAGTGGCTGTCTACGAAGCTGACGATATCCATAAAACTCTCTTCCATCGTTGACTTGGCACCACGCTGGTTGAAGGCATTGCCATCAGGGGTGTACATGCCCTCATGCCACCAACCTGGCGCAGCATTACACGTTGGGTTTCCATTAGGCATGACGACAATCATAGGTACACATTTGCCTTCCGCAATCAGGTTATCCATAATCTGAGACGTGCGTCCCAAATCGCCCCAAGACGTTTCGTCGCCACCATGACCATGCAACAGGTACATCACAGGGAAGCGCTTCTTACCGTCATAAGTTGGTGGCAGATAGATGGTCATACGACGCTGCTGGCCCAACGTAGGACTGTCGTACCAGACACGCGACAGGGTGCCGTGGGGCACGTTGTTCACAGCATAAAGGTGGCCCTTGTCGCTGTCCGACTTCGACACAATGAAGATATTGCTAAGCGTCGAGATGTCACGATTGACATAGCTGTTGGCAGGGTCTATGAAACGCTGTCCATCAACCGTCAGACTATAGGAATAGAGTTCTGGCGCCAACGGACTCGTCGTCACTGTCCATACCCCATTATTCTGCTTGGTCATATCCAGTTTCTGACCACTAATCTCCTTGAAGTCGCCAAAGACGCTGACAGACTGGGCTGAAGGGTCGTAGAAGTTGAACGTCACCGTACCATCAGCATTCACTACGGGTGACTGCACCCTTGGGCGCTGGCCCAATTGCTGTTGTGCGAAACTGCCTACAGCAAGAAGTCCGCAGACAGCCAAAGTAAGAATTCGTTTCATGTTTGTTGTGTTGTTGGTTATGCTGTTTATTATAACGAAACACACTGACATTTATTATTTTATACTGAACGAAATAACTTGTCAACCCAAATAAGAAAAAGACGTTGCAAACCATAATTGCAACGTCTTTGCCTTGAAGCTTTGTACCCAGACCCGGGCTCGAACCGGGATGGGTTGCCCCACTGGTGTTTGAGACCAGCGCGTCTACCGATTCCGCCATCTGGGCTTCTTAGCGGGTGCAAAGGTACGAAGAAGAATGGAAAAAACAAAATAAATGGATAAAAAAATAAAAAATAATTGCTTTTTCTTGCTTGGTAAGTAAAAAAAGCGTACCTTAGTAGTCGAATTTTAAATCTATATACCAAATGGAAAAATCCAATCAGAACTATTGTGTGATATTAGCCGGAGGAAAAGGTCGTCGGTTGTGGCCTTGTAGCCGTGAAGATCACCCCAAGCAGTTTATCGACTTCTTTGGTGTGGGTCGCACGCAGCTGCAGTCGACATTTGACCGCTTCTCGAAGGTGATACCACTTGAGAATATATTTATATGTACGTGTCAGGAATACCTGTCGATGGTCAAAGAGCAGGTGCCTGAGATTGACGAGCGCAACATCCTGGTAGAACCCGTCAACCGCAATACGGCACCCAGCGTGGCGTGGGCCAATATGCGCATCAAGCGCACCAATCCCGATGCGAATATCATCATTACGCCGTCTGACCAGCTGGTCGTTGATGAGGCATCGTATATGCGTAGTCTGGAGACAGGCATCAGCTATGTCTCCGAGCATGACGTGCTGTTGGTGATGGGTGTGAAGCCTACGCGTCCGGAGCCTGGCTACGGCTATATCCAGATGGGCGACCCGAGTTGCAAGCCCGACGTCTTCAAGGTGAAATCGTTCACCGAGAAGCCTGAGCGTGAGTTTGCCAAGATGTTCATGGAGAGCGGTGAGTTCTATTGGAATACTGGTGTGTTTATCACCAACAGTCGCAAACTGACACAGAGCTTCGAGAGCATCTTCCCCAGCGTGTTGCGCAATCTGAAGTTTGAAAAGCCCCAGTACAACTATGACGAGGAACTGGAGTATGTCGCCCAGAACTATCCGCGCTACCCTAACCTCTCCATTGACTATGCCATTCTGGAACATAGCGAGGACGTCTACATGATGAAGTGCGACTTCGGCTGGGCCGATCTGGGCACGTGGCATGCTGTCTATGAGTATATGAGCAAGAGCGAGGGCGACAACGTGGTGGTTAACTCAGAAGTCATGCTGGAAGACTCGCGTAACAACGTCATCAAGTTGCCAAAGGGTAAGGTGGCCGTCATCAACGGACTGGACGGCTATATTGTGGCCGAAGAGGGCAACGTCTTGCTCATCTGCAAGAAGGGCGACTCGTCGGCACTGGTGCGCAAGTATGTCAACGAGGTACAGATGAAATATGGTGACGACTTCGTTTAATTCAAAATTCGCAATTCATAATTCGTAATTAATGATAGTTGGTATTGACGCTAAGCGCATCGTGCGCAATGGAACGGGACTAGGCAGTTATGGTCGCACGCTGGTGAACGACCTTATCCGCTTGGGCGACAGTGACATGCAACTGCGGTTGTATGCCCCTGACGAAGGTCGCGACGAGTTGCGCAGCCAGATTATCGAGGGTGCTGAGTTCTGTTATCCCAAGGGACATCCTGCCGCCCTGCGCAAGGCGTGGTGGCGCTCACGTAGCATTGTCAGCGATTTGGTGCGCGATGGCGTAGAGGTCTATCACGGCTTGTCAGGTGAACTGCCAATAGGCCTGCGTAAGGCCGGCATCCGTGGCATCGTCACCATCCACGACCTTATCTTTATGCGCCATCCAGAGTATTACCATTGGCTCGATACCAAGATCTACGAGTGGAAGTTCCGCCAGTCATTGCGCGAGGCCGACCACATCATCGCCATCAGCGAGCGTACCCGTCAGGACATCCTGGAATTGGGTGGTGAGGAATATGCCGACCGCATCAGCGTCATCTATCAGAGTTTTGCACCCCACTTCTCTAGTTCTGTCCAGGACGAGCGCAAGGCCGCTGTCCGCGAGAAGTATAAGCTGCCCCAGCGCTTCGTGCTGAATGTCGGCACCATCGAGGCCCGTAAGAATCTCGCGCTGGCCGTCGAGGCTGTCGACCTGTTACCACAGGATATCCATCTCGTAGCTGTTGGTCGCCAGACCGATTATGTCCGTCAGTTGCCCCACAGCGAACGTCTGCACCTGTTGAGTGGTGTGCCCGACCAAGACCTCGCAGCCATCTATGCATTGGCCGAAGCTTTTGTTTATCCGTCACGCTACGAAGGGTTTGGCATTCCCATCATCGAGGCCATTGCTGCCGGACTGCCTGTTGTCGCCTGTACGGGTTCGTGTCTGGAGGAAGCCGGTGGACCTCATAGTCGCTATGTCGGTCCTGACGACGTCATCGGTATGGCAGAGGCACTGAAGATGTCGCTGCGTGGTGCCCGCGGTCGTCAGGAGCGCATTCTGCGCAGTCGTGAGTATATCCGGAAGTTTGAGGGTAACGACGTAGCCCGTCAAGTTGCGGAACTGTATAAGTAATTACGAGTTACGAATTACGACTTTTGAATTACAACTTCACGTTGAGTTGTACCAGCAGGTCGGCCATCGACGATTGGTCTATCTGTTGCAGGCCTGTTCCTATGATGCTACGGTCAAAGTAGTTGGTAACACCCAGTTTCGTTGCCAACGCCAGATGCTTGCCGATATCTGCCTGTGCCATGAAAATATAGCGGATGCCATGCCCATAATAGGCAGGAAAGGAGAAGTCGTATTGCATGGACGGCTCATACTGGTAGAGGCGACTATCGTAGTCGTCGCTATGAAACCACGCCAACGTGCCCGTTACCTTCAGCCACTGCTGTTGCCAGCGAACCTGCTGACCCACCATCACACCACGACTGTTGGAGCCTTGTTCGTTAATCACCACCCCATCGCCCTGAGTACGTAGCGTCAGTGTTGGCGTCGCTGACCAGTCTACAGCCATTCGCAGGCGATGACTCGTCTGGTTAATAATCAACTTCTTCGTATCATTGTCGTGCTGACGGATATGCATGCGATAGCGCATGTTCCACGTCCACCGCTTTCTACTGTAACGGGCAGCCAACAAGGCATCGAAGGCATCGCTGCTTGCCGACACTTGATAGCGAGGCCATGAGAAGTGTGCATAGTCCATATAGCCTTGAAAGTACCAACTACGCACGAGTTGCCACGTAGCACCCAGGTAGATGCCGTGCTCATTCTGTATGCCGCTACCCTCCCTGAAACTGTTGGCATGGTGTGCTGTATAGCGCTTGTCGTAGTAGCGGTGCAGCAACATCAGCGACAGCTGGTCGGTGACCTTGCAGTTAGCCGTATGTATCAGTGCCACAGCACCTTTCTTGTTCAGCGCCGTCTCGCCACTGAATGCCCAACGGTGGTTATTCCATCCGTAGTCCAGACTCATGTTCAGGAAGTCGTTACCCTCGGCGGCATAGGCGCGATAGAGTGCATTCTGCTGGGGTTGCAGTGGTCGGTCGTAGTGGGTATAGACCGCATTGGCATTGATGTGCAACGTACCCTGTTTCCACCCGATGCTCGCACCCAGGTCAGCCTCCTCGGTGTTGTGTTTCTTCTCCAGCTCCGTGGGTGTGCGGTGGTAGCCACTATATAGCAAGGTACGAGCCGAACCGTTGTCGTTCAGCGTGGCATCGATGGCCTGATATGAGGCAAAGGCCGTCACCCGCCATTGCTGGGCGATACGCACCGTAGCGGCAACGCCCTGCAGGTGGTCGCTGACCGATCGTGAACTGTGTGCCGACAGCGTATGCATGCTGCGTCCCATGGTCTGCAGCATAGCCAGTTTACCTAACCGGAAACTCGTGTTCATCACCAGTCCCAGCCCCATCTGCACCCGATAGTGTCCCAAGTTCAGCTCCTCCAGGCGTCCGAAGTCGCGCAACTGCACATAGTAGTTATACTGGTCGTAGCCCCAACCGTTCTTGTTGGTAAAGAACGGCTCGCCAGCATCCTGTGCTGCCGTGATGCCAGCCTTAATGCGGTTGTCCAGTGTGTACTGGTAGCGCAGGTCGTGGCGATACTTATAACCCAGATAGCCGTTCCTGTCGCCCTGACGTTCATAGAACGGAATCTTGCCTGTCAGCGTCAGGCGGTGATGGCCACGTTTCAACAGGTCGTCCAAAGTGGGCCATACCGACGGCTTCCGCTCTTCGCCAGCCACCACAAAGTGTTGCAGCAGTCGACGCGTGTGGTAGTCCAACCCCTTCACCATCTGCAGCTCGCTGAGTGAACGGACAGGCTTGTAGTGGTCCAAATATTCCATGATGCCTTCCACCTGCTGCGCAGTCAGAAAGGGCAGTGCCTCCAGTTCCTCCCTACTGGTCTGGTTCAGGTTGATGGGTGTCTGCACCCGTTCCTCCAACTGTTCCAGGAGTTCCTCGCCGTAGCTCTCCTCCATATCCTCTGCCGTCAGCCACTCGCGTAACGACTCCTGCCAGTCACTCTGTGCAGCGACTGGCAGTGTCATCATCATCAGCCATAAGACCATCAGTTGTTTCATACTACCTGCAAAGGTAGCCATTTCCTCCTTTGTTTCCAAATATTGGACAAAGATAATAACAATTGTAGCACAAGGATTCTTTTATTTCACCTTCGCAACCAGCGTATCTGGATAGCTGGGCATAGCACCGTTCTGTGTGCAGACGTAGGCCGAGACTTCTACAGCTATGCGGTGAGCCTCCTCTATGGGTTTGCCGTTAAGGATGGCGGCACAGAAACTGCCCGTGAACGAGTCGCCAGCACCGACGGTATCTGCCACGGTGACCTTGGGTGTCTCTTGGAACGAGGTCAGACCGGGGGCAAAGACGTACGAACCGTTAGTACCACAGGTCAGCACCAGCATCTTCAACTTGTAGTCAGCCAGAATCTTCTCGCAGATGCCTCGCATGTCGAGGTCGTCATAGCCATACATACGCTTGATGACTACCAATTCCTCGTCGTTGATCTTCAGGATGTTGCAACGTTTCAGCGACTCCTCGATGACGTCCTTGGAATAGAACTGCTGACGCAGGTTGATATCAAAAATCTTCACGCAGTCTGCTGGGGTATCGTCCAGGAACTGACGAATGGTAGCCCATGACACCACGTTTCGCTGAGCCAGTGAACCAAAGCAGACGGCACGACAACTCTTGGCAATCGTTGCTATCTCAGGGGTATAGGGAATGTTGTCCCATGCCACGCCCTCCTTAATCTCATAAGCGGGAATACCGTCGCCAGAGAGTGTCACCTGTACCGTACCCGTTGGATAAGGCACACGCGGCATCAGATAGTTCAACTTGTGCTCCTTCAGCGCTTCAATGGTTTCTTCAGCCAGGGCGTCCTCACCCAATGCACTGATGGCCAGCGTCTGCAGGCCAAACTGTCCGGCATGATAAGCGAAGTTGGCAGGTGCACCACCCAGTTTCTTTCCTTCGGGAAGCACGTCCCACAGCGCTTCACCCAGTCCTACTACATAACGTTTTGTATTCATATCTTTTATTATTTATCAATTATCATTTATCATTTAGGGCGATGCCCGCTTTATCGTTTGATTCTTGGAATATAAGTAAAGAGGTAGATGACACCAATGGCCATGACGGCAACGGCACCGGCCTGTCCCATGGCATCGCTCATGAATCCCATGATGAGTGGGAAGATGGTTCCACCAAATAGTCCCATAATCATCAGACCAGAAACTTCGTTCTGCTTGTCAGGCACAGAGAGCAGTGCCTCAGAGAAGGCCATCGAGAAGATGTTCGAGTTGCCATAGCCCACCAGTGCGATTGCGGTATAGAGCACCATCTTCGACTGTCCACCAAACATCAGCGCCATCGAGGCAGCCATCAGACAGACGCTGATGATGAAGAACCAGCGGGTCTTCATGACACGCAGGAAGAAAGACCCCGTCAGGGCACCGATTGTACGGAAGATAAAATAGAGCGAGGTGGCAAAAGCTGCCTCGTTGAGCGACATCCCCACACGTTCCATCAGCAGTTTAGGTGCAGTGGTATTGGTACCTACATCAATACCCACATGACACATAATGCCAAAGAACGACAACAGCACGATGGGTTTCGACAACAGCTTGAAGCAGTCCACAAATTCAGAGAAGACAGACTGACCTCTCACCTCTTGCTCCTTATCCCTTGCTCCCTGCTCCTCATAAATCGGTGTCACCCACAGCAGCAAGGTGCCCAATACACCTACCACAAAGTAGACGATGAACAGTACGCGCCAGTCGTAGCCAAACGATGGCATGGCTGCTGTGGCACCCCACATGGCCAGATAGGGAGCCAGGAACGAGGCGATAGCCTTGACAAACTGTCCGAAGGTCAGCGTCGAGGCCAGATTCTTGTCGCCAATAATGAGCATGGCCAAC
>CADCGD010000034.1 GCA_902800925.1 uncultured Bacteroidales bacterium
TGTATTAGCTGTTCCCAAGTATGAGACAGCTGTAGCCGTGAAAAAGTCGTACCACTTTTCAGAAAGTCGTACCACTTTTCAGAAAGTCGTACAGCTTTTTCGTGTATTAGCTGTTCCCGCGCGCGGGAACAGCTGTCCCGTTGCTGGGACAAGCTAATACGGCGATGGGATGAGCTGATACGGAGATGAGACAGGCTGATACGGAGGCGTGAGGAGGCCGTCTCGCGCCCGTGCGCCCGCCTGCGCCGCGCGCGAAAAGTTTTCGAAAAATTGCTTTCACGTTTCACCGTCGCCTGTATGCTGGGCTTTCAAGGCCATTTTCTCGTTTTTGACGTTTCACGAACGTTTCACCGATTTTGTGAAAGCAATGTGAAACGTCCGCAGCGCTTCGCGCATGCAAGGAACGCCCGCGAACCTTTATTTACAGGGACTTTCAGGATTGACTGTGAAGGTGAAAGCATTTTTTTAATTTTTGTTTTGTTGGTTACTGTTTTTTTGAATATCATTGCGCTCATTCGTGCGCGAAGTTACTCCGTCTCGGCAAAAAAAAGAAACAAGTTTCTTTGTTTTGCGCTCGACTTTTCGTAACTTTGCATTCTAATCATAAAGAAGCTGCTGTAATAAAAGTTATGCGCTATGCCGACGTCATATTACCTGTGCCTTTGCACGCTATCTTTACCTATGCCATTCCTGAGGGGATGAACGTGGTGGTGGAGGGTATGCGCGTGCTGGTGTCCTTCGGTCGAGGTACAAAGTATGTCGGTCTGGTATGTCGTGTGCACGACCAGCAACCACAGGGCTATGCCGTGAAGGATATCGAGGCAGTGATGGATGTGGCGCCCATCGTTACTAACACCCAGCTGAAGCTGTGGCACTGGATTAGCGACTACTACCTGTCGCCCATCGGTGATGTGTATAAAGCTGCTCTGCCAGGAGGTCTGAAGGCTGAAGACGGTTATAAACCTAAGACGGAAACTTACATCCGGCTTACCGAGCAGTATCGCAACGTGACAGCCCTGCATGTGGCGCTGAATGTACTGGCACGTGCCAAGAATCAGTTGAACGTGTTTACGGAGTATTTGGCGCTGTCGAGGTGGGACCAGGTGGAGGAACCTGCTGAGGCAAAACCTCAGCCTACGGAACTGCAGCCTGCAGAGGTGACGCGCGAGGAACTGATGAACGTCAGCGGGTGCTCGTCGGCTACGCTGAAGCAGTTGGAACAGCGCCAGATGCTGGAGACCTATGAGGTGGAGGTGGGGCGCTTAAACCATGGAGGCCCGTATCGTCCGGAACTGATCAAACCACTGAGCACGGCCCAGTCGGAGGCATATAACCAGATACTGCTGTCGATGATGAAGAAGCCGGTGACACTGTTGCATGGCGTGACGTCGAGTGGCAAAACCGAAATCTATATCCACCTGATACAACGGGCGCTGGACCGAAAGGAACAGGTACTGTTCCTGATGCCAGAGATAGCCCTGACGGTACAGATGATGCAACGTCTGCAGCGCGTGTTCGGTGACAGGCTGGGTATCTACCACTCCCGCTATTCTGATGCAGAGCGCGTGGAGATATGGCAGAAGCAACTGTCGGAAAATCCATACGATGTCATCCTTGGTGCCCGTTCTGCTGTGTTCCTGCCTTTCCAACATCTGGGACTGATTATCGTCGACGAGGAGCATGAGACCAGCTATAAGCAGCAAGACCCTGCGCCCCGCTATCATGCCCGCAGCGTGGCCATCATGATGGCTGCACAAATGGGGAATGGAACCAAGGTCCTCCTTGGTACGGCAACGCCGTCGTTGGAGAGCTATCATAACGCCATGACGGGGAAGTACGGACTGGTGGAGTTGAAGGAACGCTATCAGGGAATAGAACTGCCGGAGATACAGATTGTGGACATTGCCGACCTGCAACACCGCAAGATGATGCATGGTCCGTTCTCTCCCCTGCTGCTGACACGGATGCGCGAAGCCTTGGAACGTGGTGAACAGGTCATCCTGTTCCAGAACCGTCGCGGCTTTGCCCCCGTTGTGGAGTGTCGTCAGTGTGGCTGGGTGCCCACCTGTCAGCACTGTGACGTCTCGCTGACCTACCACCGCCAGTTGAACCAGTTGACATGTCATTATTGTGGTTATACCTACAAGATACCTACAGAATGTCCGTGTTGCGGCTCTACCAATCTGCGTAGTCGCGGTTACGGTACGGAGAAGATAGAGGAGCAGGTGCATGAATTCTTTCCTGAGGCCCGCATAGCCCGTATGGACCTGGACACCACACGTACCAGGAATGCCTATGAACGCATTATCAGCGACTTCTCTGCGGGACGAACGAATATTCTGATTGGTACACAGATGATCAGCAAGGGTCTGGACTTCGACAAGGTCAGCGTGGTGGGTATTATCAATGCCGACTCGATGCTGAACTATCCCGACTTCCGCGCCTTTGAACACGCCTTTATGATGATGGCGCAGGTGAGCGGTCGTGCCGGACGTAAAGGTAAACGCGGCCTCGTCATCCTGCAGACCAAGCAGAAGGAGGTGTCGGTCATTGGACAGGTGGTGCGCAACGACTATACCTCTTTATATAAAGAGTTGATAGCCGAGCGACAGGCATTCCACTATCCACCTTATTACCATCTGACGTATGTCTTCCTGCGCCACCGTCAGGAACAGATTGTCCACACTGCTGCTATCGAGATGGGCAGTCGCCTGCGCCAGTGGTTTGGCGGCAGGGTGTTGGGACCCGACAAACCCGCTGTTGCCAAGGTAAAGTCACAGAACATCCGTAAGCTCGTTCTGAAATTGGAGAACGGCATAGACATGAAAAAGGTCCGCGAGTACCTGTTGCTTGCGCAGACACAGATGCTCGCGGACAAACGCTATTCGTCGTTGCAGGTGTATTACGACGTGGATCCGCTGTGAGGAAGCGGAAATTTCGATGCCTCGATGCTTCGAAAAAATTAAAAATCAACCTGGCAGCCCAATCCAATCACACGGTTTGTGCGGGTGAAGGAGTCGCCCTTGGTGACAATGCCATTGGCGTCGGTAGCTTCCACCTTGTCATAATTACCGTAGTTTGTCTGGAAGTAGGCAGCACTCAGCGTTATTTTGTCAGTCACTTTATAGCTGATGCCGCCACCTACGCTGTAGCTGTTGACGACGAATGACATGTCGTTCATGAAGGCATCGGTCAGACCGTAGCGTGTAATCTGGAAACCACATGAGAGGTTCACTTTGTCGTTGGCATCCCATTCCACACCGCCGAGGTACTCGTTGGAGCCATTGTCCAGCAATTTCTGGGTGTCGTTATACCAGCTGGCATTCTTGTCGTAAAAGTGGTGGTAGCCGGCGTTGATGCGCAGTTCGGGGATGGGGCTCCACTGTGCACCGACAGCCAGCATAGCCGGCGTGTCCTCATTGACGTCGGTATTGTTCTCAAACTTGTTGATATTGGCAATGCCGGGGAAGTTGGCCATCGGTCCCTCAATCTTCAGGGGCTCTTCCAGGGTTGAATGGTTCTTCATCTTCATCTCGGTGTTGAACTCATATTTGACGGCAAAGTTGAAGTTGCCATACTTAAAGTCGACGCCAATGATGGGGGCAATGCCAAAGCCTGTCTGTGTGCTCTGCAGATTCACACCGTTGCCGTAGCGGTGAAGCTTATACAGACTCTGGAGACCGGCCTCAGCAGTAGCCAACTGTGCCTCGCCCTGGGCCTGCATGGCAGCGAGCTGCTCTGCAGTGTACTGACCAGACTGGGCAGCAGCCTGCAACTGATTCTGCATCTGCACCATGCCAGCGCCTATCTGACGGTTGATGGCATTGATGTTGCCCTCCAGAAACTCTCCGAAGTCGACAGCACCGGAAGAGGTCACTACATTGATGTGGCTCAGTCGGGCACGGTAGGAAGCGTCGCCATACAAGGCGCGGAGACCTCCGTAAACCGACCAGTGCTCATTAATCTTATAGGCAGCACCCAACTGGAAGCCGAAGTAGTATTGGCGGCCTCGCATAAAGGCATCCATATCATAGCCCTGAACGTCGAACCCGTTCTGCTTCAGCAATCCGGCAATGCTGCCCACGGCACGCTCGAAGGAGCCGAGTCCATTGTCGAACTCACAGACGCCGCCACCGCCAGGCATGGAAAAGTTGAACTGATAGCTCCAGTTGCCCTTATTATAGGCTGCCTGTACGGATGGTATAAACGGAGCATCGGCAATGCCTTCGAACTTCTTGATGTTCTTGCCCTCGTTTTTCTTGCCCATGCGGAACATGTCGTCGGTAGAGGTGATGGTACGCGTCTGGTGTGCATACTGCCAGTTGAAGGCAATGTGGAAACCCTCTGGCATGAAAGCTACACCGGCAGGGTTGGAATAGACGCCATCAATGCCGATAGCAGCATCGCGGGCGGGGTTCTTCAAGAATAAAACACTCTGATTGGTGTTGGTTAAGATACCACCAGCGAAGGTGGTCAGTGCAGTCATCATGAAAACAACTGAAACAACAATCTTTTTCATCTCTTTAAACAAATTTTTCATAAAATCGGCTGCAAAGGTAGCTTTATTGCACAAAACAGCCGCAAGAGTGCAGTTATTATTAACGCTTATTAACTAAAGTCTGCAAACTTTCTGCACAAATGTGCCAAAGTGTGCAGAAAAATGAGTGTTTTTTCTTCACTTTTTGGTCAATCTAACTATGCCTTCTTTTCAGTCGGATAGTTGACGCGGGTGTGATAGATAGTTTTCAGTTTCTCAATCAGCACCGTCTTGGCATATTGGATGTCGCGGAAGGTGATGGGGCACTCGCGGAAATATCCGTCAGCTACCTGTCCATCAATGAGACGTTCCACCAAGCCACGTATGGACTGTTCGGTATAGTCAGGCAGCGAGCGTGAGGCAGCCTCTACCGTGTCGGCCATCATCAGACAGGCCTGTTCACGAGTAAACGGATTGGGACCAGGATAAGTAAACAGCAGGTCATCGACTGGCTCGTCGGGATGCTCGTTGTGGTAATGAACGTAGAAGTATTTGGCTTTGCCCAGTCCGTGGTGGGTAGAGATGAATTCGCGGATGACATTTGGCAGATGATACTTGTCGGCCATCTTCAGTCCCTCTGTCACGTGACTGATGATGATCTGTGCTGATTCGATGTCTGTCAACATCTCGTGGGGATTGATGCCCGACTGATTCTCCGTAAAATAGATAGGGTTAGACAGTTTGCCGATGTCATGGTAGAGGGCGCCTGTGCGTACCAGTTGGCTCTTGGCACCAATCTTGTTGGCTATCTCGCCAGCCAGGTTTGCTACCTGTATGGAGTGGTTGAACGTGCCTGGTGCCACCTCACTCATCTTGCGTAAGACTTTGTTGTTGGTATTGGATAGCTCAATGAGTGTGATATCACTGATAAAACCAAAGGTCTTCTCTATGAGATAGAGCAAGGGATAGGCAAAGAGCAGCAAGATGCCATTGGCTATCAGGTAGTTGTAGTAGCTGTAGTCTATCTGTGTCAGTCCGTCGTTGTTGATCCAGTCGAACGCCATATTGATGGTCAAACAGGTTACAGTAACAAAGATGGCTGTCTTGAAGAGCTGTGAACGCTGTGACAGTTCGCGCAGACTGCTGATGGCCACTATACCGGCTACGGTCTCCATGACGATGAACTCAAAGGGGTGCTGCAACATGACGGCACAGATGAGAATCATCGTGATGTGTGTCATGAAGGCTGTGCGAGAGTCCATGAACACACGGATGAAGATGGGCACCATGGCATAAGGCAGCAAGTAGACATGGATGAATGTGTTGCGCATGAACAATGCCGTCAGTACGGCAAAGATGATGATAAAGGCGTAGAGCATCGCCGTGCTGCGCGGTTTCTCGAAATAGTCCTTTCGGTAGAGGCTGAGGTAGACGGTAAAGCTGAGGACGAGGATGGTTACGTAGATAATCTGACCAAACAGCGTCAGGTGGTTTTGTTTGACGTCTTCGTTGCGCAACTCGTTCTCTTTCTTGAAGGACTCGATGATGCGGTAGGTCTTATCCGTCACGATATCACCTCGGTCAATAATCTTCTGTCCTTTCTGTACCACTCCGCTGGCCAGTGCTATGCCTGCCAGTAAGTCGTTCTTGCTGGCTTCGCTGCGTTCGCGGTCGTAGGTCAGGTTGGGTGAGATGTATTCGTTAAGGTTACATTTCTGCAGAATAGAGCGTATAGGAGCCAGTATCTCATCCTGGAATAACTGTTCGTAAGCCGTTTTGGGCGAGTAGAGTTCCATGACCGATACGCTGGTGGCCTGTTTGTCGTTGACGATGCGTATCATTGTGGCGCTATCGCTTAACAATTCATCATAATCCTTCTGGTCGATGATGCCCTGCTGGTAGAGGCTTCGCAGACGGTTGGAGATGATATTCATATAGTTGGGCGAGAGATTGGGAATGCCGTCGGCATAGTCATTGTTGAACTTCCGGACCATCCGTTGTTCTACCTCTTTGCTATATTTATAGTAGGGCTCGTACTGGCTCAATGCACTGTCGCGTTCCGCACGGATGACACTTTCCGACTTGTAAATGGGGAAGTCGAAAGGCGCTGTGAAGTCTGCGTATTTCCAAGGTTTGCCTTGCTCTACGTGGAAGTAGCTGCGACTGTCGTGTGGCATTGACCAGACAACGATGGTAACAGTGGCAATAATGAGTACTGTGCGAATGAGAATATCACGCCAATGGAGTTCTTTCATACCTTATATTTGCAATTACAGTGCAAAGATAATAAATAATTCATAAATCATGTTTATTAATTCATAATTATTTTGTACCTTTGCGCTCAAAATACACGTTTATATATGTCTGATAGAAGAGTAAGAGTACGTTTCGCACCCAGTCCTACGGGTGCTTTGCATATCGGTGGTGTACGCACAGCCTTGTATAATTATCTGTTTGCCAAGCAGCATGGTGGTGATCTGGTGTTCCGTATTGAGGACACTGACTCAACACGTTTTGTGCCTGGTGCAGAGGAATACATCATCGAGTCGTTCAAGTGGCTGGGCATTAAGTTTGATGAGGGCGTTTCGTATGGTGGCGACAAGGGTCCCTACCGTCAGAGCGAGCGCCGCGATATCTATAAGAAATATGTCAAGCAGTTGCTGGATGCTGATAAGGCATACATCGCCTTCGATACCCCTGAGGAGTTGGAGGCCAAGCGTGCTGAGATACAGAATTTCCAGTACGACTGCCATACTCGTCAGCAGATGCGTAACTCGTTGACCCTTCCTAAAGAAGAGGTTGACGCGCTGATTGCTGATGGCAAACAGTATGTTGTCCGCTTCAAGGTAGAGGCTGGACAGGAGATTCTGGTCAACGACCTCATCCGTGGTGAGGTGCGTGTGAAGAGTGATATCTGCGACGACAAGGTGCTCTACAAGAGTGCTGACGAGTTGCCAACGTACCACTTGGCTAATATCGTGGACGACCACCTGATGGAGATCTCGCACGTTATCCGTGGTGAGGAGTGGTTGCCCAGTGCACCGCTGCACGTGATGCTGTATCGCGCCTTTGGTTGGGAGGATACTATGCCTCAGTTCGCCCACCTGCCCCTGCTGCTGAAGCCTGTCGGCAATGGCAAACTGTCCAAGCGTGATGGTGACAAGTTGGGCTTCCCTGTATTTCCTTTAGAGTGGCATGACCCCAAGACGGGCGAAGTCAGCTCAGGCTATCGCGAACAAGGCTACCTGCCCGAGGCCGTCATCAACTTCCTTGCTTTGCTGGGCTGGAGTCCAGGCAACGATCAGGAACTGATGACACTGGACGAGATGGTCAACCTGTTTGATATCTCCAAGTGCTCGAAGAACGGTGCCAAGTTTGACTTTATGAAGGCAGAATGGTTTAACCGCCAGTACCTCCTGCAGCGTCCGGACTCCGACTGGTGTCCAGCCTTCGACAAGGTGCTGAAGGAGAATGGTATTACAGCCACTGCCGAACAGGAAGCCGAAGTGGTGCGTATGATGAAAACGAAGGTCGTTGAAGTGGTTGACAAACAGGGCAACACCAGAAAGCGCAATATCTCTTTCCCCAGTGACCTCTGGCCGCTTACTAAGTTCTTCTTCGTGGCTCCTACTGACTTTGACAGGGAGGGTGACAAGTTTATCCGCAAGAATTGGAACGAGCAAACAGCAGACCAGATGCGCCAGATGCTTGCTGTGCTGGAAACTATCATCGATTGGAGCGTAGAAGGTCAGAAAGCTGTTGTCGACCCGTGGGTAGAGCAGACGGGTATCAAGCCTTGGAACGCATGGCGCATTGCCCTTGTTGGCACGGGTCAGGGCCCTGACATGTATGAACTCTCTGCCTTCCTGGGCAAGGAGGAAACTATCGCCAGAATGAAAAGAGCTATTGAGGTGCTAGGCTGATGTATAACGTAATTATCTATCTCTATCTGTGTGGCGTAGCCATTGTGAGCCTTTTCAACGAGAAGGTGCGCAAGATGTGGCGCGGTGAGCGCGAGGCTATTCGCATCTTGAAAGAGAAGGTGGACCCCAATGCCAAGTATGTGTGGTTCCATGCTGCCTCGCTGGGCGAATTCGAACAGGGACGCCCATTAATGGAGCAGTTGCGCCGTGAACATCCGGAATACAAGATTCTGTTGACGTTCTTCTCACCCTCGGGCTATGAGGTGCGTAAGAACTACGAGGGTGCCGACATCATCTGTTACCTGCCCCTCGACACTATCACCAATGCCCGTCGCTTTCTGCGTACCATCCGTCCTGTGATGGCGTTCTTCATCAAGTACGAGTTCTGGTACAACTATCTGCATATCCTGAGTCATCGTGGTGTGCCTGTCTATAGTGTTAGCAGCATCTTCCGTCCTGGACAGGTGTTCTTCAGCTGGTATGGTCGCCAGTATAGTCATGTGCTGAAGTGCTTTACGCATTTCTTCGTGCAGAATGACATCAGCAAGGAACTGTTGGCAACCCTTGGTATCAACAATGTCACGGTGGTGGGTGATACCCGTTTCGATCGAGTGTTACAGATAAAGGCTGCCGCCAAGCAGTTGCCTATCGTTGAGGCATTCTGCGACAAAAAGAAAGTATTTATTGCAGGTAGCAGTTGGCAACCCGATGAAGAGATTTTCATCCCTTGGCTCAATAAACATAAGGACTGGAAGCTCGTCATCGCTCCACATGTTATCGGTGAAGACCACCTACAACAGATTGAGAAGATGTTGGAAGGTCGCAAGGTGGTACGCTATACTCAAGTGAACGAGGCAGATATTTCACCTCTTCAAGATGCTGAGGTGCTGATTATCAATTGCTTTGGCTTGCTTAGCAGCATCTACCACTATGCTGACGTGACGTATGTTGGTGGTGGCTTTGGTGTGGGTATCCACAACACCTTGGAGGCTGCCGTCTGGGATGTTCCCGTATTCTTTGGCCCTAACAATCAGCGTTTCCAAGAGGCGCAAGGCTTGAAGGCCAGCGGTGCTGGTCTGGAGATTGCCAATGCCGACGACTTCCGCCGTTATATGCAGGGCTTCGAAGAGCATCCCGAGGTAATCAAAGAGTTGGGTGAGAAAGCGGGTGCCTACGTCGCCAGTTTGGCAGGAGCCACGCAGAAGGTCCTGTCTTTTGTCAAATTGTAAATTATCATGGCTTTAATCAAATCCTATCGCGGTCTGACACCTAAGTGGGGCAAGGACTGCTATTTCAGTGAGAACGCAACGATTGTGGGTGATGTGCAAATGGGCGACCAGTGCTCCATCTGGTTTAATGCTGTGGTTCGTGGTGATGTGGCTCCGATTACTATTGGAGATCGCTCGAATGTGCAGGATGGTTCTTGCATCCATGTGACCCATGAGACAGGTCCTACGCATATTGGCTCTGACGTCACCATCGGACATAACGTCACCGTTCATGCCTGCACGATTCATGATGGTGCCTTGATAGGTATGGGTTCTACGTTACTTGATGGCTGTGAGGTGGGCGAGGGCTCCATTGTTGCTGCTGGTGCGTTGGTGCTGCAGAACACCAAGATTCCTGCTGGTGAGATATGGGGTGGCGTGCCTGCCAAGTACCTTAAACCTGTTCGTCCTGGTCAGACAGATAACTCCAAGCACTATGTGGAGTATGCCAAGATTTTTATGGAAGAGAATCCCGACTGTCGCTTCTAACCTTTTCCATCATCCATCTTACATCTTACCTCTTACATCTAATACCACGTATTCCGACTGGGTGCCGATGCGGAACATGCCGCCCCAGATGCCTATTCCTGAGCTGACGTAGTAGTGGGTGTTGCCACGTTGATGACTACCCCACGAACACTCGTAGATGGCATCGGTGATCCAGCTGATGGGCCAAACCTGTCCGCGATGGGTGTGGCCACTGAACTGGAAGTCAATACCTGCTTTCTCCGCTTTCTCCAAGTGATGAGGCTGATGGTCCAACACAATGGAGAACATCGACTTGTCAATCGTCTTGGCAAGGTCTGCTAGTGGCTTACGCCTCATGTTCATCGCATCGTCACGTCCAATGATGACCAGACAGCTGTCGATGACTGCTATGCTGTCCATCAGCAGGTGGATGCCTGCGTCCTTGTAGAACTGCTGGGCGTCAGGCTGACCACTGAAGTATTCGTGGTTGCCCAAGCAGGCATAGACGGGAGCCTGTAGGCGTTGGAACTCTTCATACATCCGTTGTTCCTTCAGTGGACGCATGCTGCCATCGATGATGTCGCCAGCAATGAGTATCAGGTCAGGATTCTCGCTGTTGATGATATCTACCCAGCGATGTAATTCGTCGCGTTGGTTGTGGTAGCCTAAGTGCAGGTCACTCAACAGTACAGCCTTGAAAGGCTTTGTGACTTTCTCCGACGTGATGGTCAACTCCTGGCGCACCTTGTGTTTGTAGTTCAGATGACCATAGAGGAACAGGACGAAGATGAAGAGAGCGATACCCCCTGCCGTCCACCAATTATGATATAGCAAAGTACGCGGAATAAGGTGTATCAGTCGCCCAAGGTCTAACACGAGGAACAGCATGAACAGGTAGAGTAGGATGAAGATGCTGGACGTGCCAATCACATAGACCGCTGAGGCCAGTGGCATCGACATGCTGTCAGTAGCACGTCGGAAGCCAGCGAATAGCAACAGGAACGAGGCTACCATCAGGGCAATCACTATCGTCTTCACATACCATTTGGCGGGTAGCAGACACCAAATGTGCCACCCTATATACGACAGTGCCAACAGAGGCAGTAGCGTAAACATCATCATCCACATCATCTTCATTGTTTTTGCTTTGGTGGGGCAAAGGTAAGGAATCTATTTCTTTTCACCAAACAAATAGACAAAAAATAAGCCCGTCATCCCGACGGGCATACATTGCAACGCCACACTCTGACCTTCAGGTCAGAGAATCCAATTACTATGAAAAAACTACTAACCTAAAATGATGAATCTAAAAACCTATATGAAAAATCTATTTCTGTTTTCTTTTCTTGATGCAAAGGTATAAAGAAAACAGGACGTCCGCAAAAACTTTCAGCGAACGCCCTGTTTCTTATTACGAAATCAATCGAAAAGCCTCAATTGATTACAGATTCGGGTTAATCTTGCTCCACTCAGCGATGGGAGGAACGATGTTCAGCGTAACCAGCTCGTCGCGCATCTTGCACAGGTGCTCATAGCTCTGGTCCAGCTTAGCATTCTCCTCAGCAGTACCCTGAGGAACCTCGAACTTAGCACCCTCAGCAGTCATGGTGGTCTTCATAGCCATCATGATGTGGTCGTACTTGTCAGTCTTAACATATGTTCCAACGGGGAAACGGAAAGGCTCACCACCCATAGCGGCACGAATCATCTCAACAGAGAGGTATGCAGGGCTCTGGAAAGAAGAGCGTCCACGAAGTTCGATGATCTTAGCACCACCCTTGGTGACGTCAACCTTCATCTGCTCCCACTCCTCAGCAGGGAACTCAGCAGTACCGATGATGTCAGTCAGCTTGCGACCAGCAATCTCTACGTGGCTTCCGAAGACAGCCATCTGCTCACCATGACCACCATAGGTAGCGCAACCCTTAATCTCGCTCTGCATTACACCGAACTTCTTTGCCAGTGCGCTCTGCAGACGAGTGGTGTCCAGACCTGCGAGGGTAGTTACCTGACCAGGCTTCAAACCAGAGTACAGCAGTGTTACTAGACCAGTCAGGTCAGCGGGGTTGAAGATGATGACGACGTGCTTTACGTCCGGGCAGTACTTCTTGATGTTCTGGCCCAGCTCCTCAGCAATCTTACAGTTGCCAGCCAGCAGGTCCTCACGAGTCATACCAGCCTTACGGGGAGCACCACCAGAAGAGATGATGTACTTTGCGCCTTTAAAAGCCTCCTCAGCGTTGGTGGTAGCCACGATGTTTACGTCGTCAAAACCACTCTGGCGCATTTCCTCGGCAACACCCTCGGGTGAGAATACGTCATACAGACAGATGTTCTTGGTCAGACCCATCATCAGGGCGCTCTGAGCCATGTTTGAACCAATCATACCGGCTGCGCCGACGATGGTCAGTTTGTCATTAGTTAAAAATGCCATAATACTTATTTGTTTACTTAGAAATTTCCAACTGCAAAGATACTAATTATTTCATAAAACGTAAATCATTATTCAAAATATTAATGTTAATTTTCTAAAAACCCTCACCATTGCTAAGTCAGTATGACAAAACAGGCGGATTCTTAATCCACAGATTATCCTTGCAATTATTCTTTCTTCGTTATTCAGCATTATCTGCATAGTTCACTTTTTTATGTTCAAGGCCCACGAACCTATGTTTGCCATCCACGAACATATATTCGCGGACGGTGAACATAAGTTCCAAGACGTGGAATATAAAAAGTTAGGTGTAGAAAATATATTTGGCTCAGCAACTATAAGAAAAAAGACGTATCAAAAACATCACTATTTTCTTTGTCGTTTCAAGAATAATTCCTATCTTTGCAACTGACTCAGGTAGCCTGCAAGGGTGAGGGGGGCAAACTTTAGTTGAAAAAGGACGTTTACGAACGTTATCTTCGACCGTCGAATCTCGCAAATTCAAGTCCAGAAGAAACGCAACGAGACGGCCACATTGGGTGTATTGTACTCTGCCCCTTTTTGGGGTATCGTCAATATATCTCGGCGTGGGCTATCGAGTTGCTTATCCTGGACAAGGCAATGCGAGAGCCCGACAGTGGGATAGGCGAAGTAGAGCACCCACGTCTTTTCTTTTTATTACTACTAACCGCTGAATCTGGGTAACTATAGGCACGAATGACTCATTTTATAGAGCATGAATATGAATAAACGCGATCTATTAACTGTTATGCTGGCAATTCTTCCTTTTACCAGCGTATTAGCATTCGATTTTGAAGTAAACGGCATCTATTACAACATCTTATCCGAAAGCAAAATTGAGGTAACTAGTGGAACCGATAAATATGCTGGAGATGTTATAATTCCAAAGCTAGTCGAAAATAATGGTACCAGTTATAAGGTTATTAAAATCGGGAATCGCGCTTTCGATGGCTGTACAGAATTGGCTTCAGTAGAAATTCCTAATAGTGTGATAACTATAGGGGAATATAACCAAGAAATCGAGGGTGAGACGAATGTGGAGATTATTCCCGTAAGTGCCTGAAAGACTGCTGATTTTATGTATTCCATGTTTCGATGGGCAGGAATGCATATTGTGAAATATGACCATCGTTCCGTTACCAAATCGTTACCTGTCTCGTTACCGGAAGTTGTGTGGGTAACGAAATAGCCCCAAAATAGTCGGAGGCTCGGAAAAACATACATATTCGGACACATTCTTCCATACGGAGGACGCTTGTAATTGAAGTATTTTTGCAACCAATTTATAAGCGAGTATGAAAGAAGAAAAATTCAAGGTGCTGCTCTACCTCAAAAAGAGCACGACGGACAAGAAAGGCAAGGCTCCCATCATGGGACGCATCACCCTCGGAAACTCGATGTCACAGTTTTCGTGTAAGATTTCCTGCACCCCTGACTTGTGGAATCCCCGTGAAAGCCGTCTGAACGGCAAGAGCAAAGAGGCGGTTGAGGTGAACCGCAAGATTGACCAACTGCTGCTTGCCATCAGCAATGCCTACGAGTCCGTGAAGGCACGTCAGTCGGACATCTGTGCCGCTGACGTCAAGGCGGTCTTGCAGGGCAGCATCCAGTCGCAGGTGACGCTGATGCAGTACGCCCGGCGTATGAAGGACGAATGCCAGTCACGCATCGGCGTTGACCGTGCCAAGGGAACCTACTACCACTACAAGGCTTTTTGTGACTATCTTCAGGCGTTCGTGCAGAAGAAGTTCAAGACCAGCGACATCGCTTTCGGGCAGTTGACGGAACAGTTCATCTATGATTTCCAGTCGTACATCTGCGACGAGTGCGGACACGAAGGCTCTGCCCGTCATTTCCTTGCCCTGCTGAAGAAGGCTTGCAAGGGCGCCTTCAATGAGGGCATTGCCGAACGGCAATACTTCGCCCACTTCTCCCTGCCGAGAAGACGCGAGACTACCCCCAAGGCGCTCAGCCGTGAGACCTTCGAGAAAATCCGTGACCTTCAGATTGACCCGAAGGACGAGGGGCATATCCTGTCGCGTGACCTCTTCCTGTTCGCCTGTTACACGGGCGTACCCTATTCCGATGCCGTGTCCGTCACGGATGAAAACCTCTCCATCGACGAGGACGGCAACCTCTGGCTGAAGTACCTCCGCCGCAAGAACGAGAACCGTGCAGCCGTGAAGTTGCTGCCCGAAGCGATTGCCCTCATCGAGAAGTACCACGACGATACGCGCAAGACGCTCTTCCCGTATGTGTTCCACCGCACCCTTCACGCCCATCTGCGCGGCATATCGGGCTGGATTGGGCTGAAAGAGTCCATCCACTACCATCAGGGACGCCACTCTTTCGCCAGCCTGATAACGCTCGAAGAGGGCGTGCCGCTGGAAACCATCAGCCGTATGCTCGGCCACACGAACATCAACCAGACACAGGTCTATGCCCGTGTCACCCCGAAGAAACTCTTTGAGGACATGGACAAATTTATAGAAGCAACCCAAGATTTCAAACTCATCTTAAAATAAGGAGACACCATTATGAGAAGTACATTCAGCCTGCTGTTCTACATCAACCGTGCCAAGGTCAAGGCCGACGGCACCACCCCCGTCCTGTGCCGCATCACCATCGACGGGCGCAATACCGTACTCACCACCGACATCGCTTGCCGTCCCGAAGACTGGAACCCCAAGAAGGGCGAGACAGCCATTGCCAGGGACAACAACCGACTCATCGACCTGCGCAAGCGAATCGAAACCCTCTATGACGAGCAACTGCGTGAGAACGGTGTCATCACCCCCGAAATCCTGAAGAACATCGTCACCGAGAAGACGAAGAAGCCTACCACACTGCTGCAGATGGGCGAATGGGAACGTGAGCGACTGCGCATCCGTGCCAACGAACTGAACAAGGTGAACACCTACCGCCAGAGCCGTTCCCTGCAAGCCCACCTGCAAGAGTACCTGCTCTCGCTCGGCAAGAAGGACATCCCTCTGACGGAGATTGATGAAGCCTTCGGGCAAGGCTATAAGGTGCATCTGGTGAAAGGCAAGAATCTCGGCCCTGCCCATTCAAACGCCTGTCTCATCTGGCTCAACCGCCTGATGTGGCTCGGTGTGGATATGGAAATCCTGCGTTGCAACCCCATTGAGAACGTGGAATATGAGAAGAAGACGCAGACCCGTCACCGCTTCGTGAACCGTGAGGACTTCAAGCGGCTGCTGGCAACCCCGATGGCCGACGAGCGCATGGAGATGTTCCGCCACTGGTTTATCTTCTCGTCGCTCACGGGACTGGCCTACGTCGATGCCCGTGGCTTCTACCCTCACCACATCGGCAAGACTGCCGACGGTCGGCGCTACATCCGCATCAACCGCCAGAAGACCAAGGTGGAGTCGTTCATCCCCCTGCATCCCATAGCAGAGCAGATACTCGGCATGTACAACACCACCGACGACGAGAAGCCCGTCTTTCCGCTTCCCACCCTCAACAGTGCCTGGACAGACATCCACGAAATGGGCTTTGCCATCGGCAGGACTGAAAACCTCTCGGCGCACATGGCCCGCCACACTTTCGGCACGATGCTCGTATCAGAAGGCATCTGTCTGGAAAGCATCGCCAAGATGATGGGGCACTCCAGCGTGAAGAGTACGCAGGTCTATGCCAAGGTGACCGACGACAACATCAGCCGTGACATGGACAAGCTGCAGAAGCGCAGGGAGGAAAAGGGACTGACAACGAGCGACACCACTGCCGAGCATAACAAGGCACTGCTGCAGAAGAAACTCGACCGTCCGAAGGAACTGCTGCGCGAAGACCCACGACTGGCAGTGAAGAAAGTCGGTCGCCCCAAGAAGAACCTATTGTATCACATTCCAAAAGACTGAAACGTTATGAGACACTTATCAATCATCCCCAAGGATGTCTTCGAGCGAGGCATCATCAGAATGACCGAGGGCGGTGTTGTCACCATGCCCGACAAAGACGTGTGGATGACGGTGGACGAGATAGCGGACATGCTTTTTGTGCAGTCCGCCATCGTGTACCGTCGGATCAAGCACATATATAATAAAGGTATCGCGCACGAAGAGGACACTCACGGCTCATTCCGCCTGTTTCCCTATCACCCCGACTGGAACATCGACGTGTATAACCTCGAAATGGTTATCCGTCTGGCCTACGTCATCGACAGCCATAACAGCCTGAAGTTCCGCCAGTACATCATGAACCGACTGATGGGCAGACCGATGTACGAAAACGTCTGCCTGACGTTGGAACTGCCACCGAGATAGGAGTAACAACTATCCTACAAACCCAAATCCGCATCACCTGTTGCCGCTGCAATGGTGGTGCGGATTTGATTTTCAAGAAAAACGAATAACAAGACCTGAAGCGATATATATAGTGCGTGATAATACATTCAAATGTAAAAATACCAATAATTAGGTATTGACCTGTATCTTTTTTATTCGTATATTTGCCAACGAGATAGATAAAGATATTTTCAACCACTAAAACA
Organism: uncultured Bacteroidales bacterium; assembly: GCA_902800925.1. Lineage (GTDB taxonomy): Bacteria > Bacteroidota > Bacteroidia > Bacteroidales > Bacteroidaceae > Prevotella. The sequence continues at coordinate 17,108 of CADCGD010000034.1, forward strand.
AGAATCATATGGCAGAGTTTACAGGACAAAATGACGAGCAATTTGCCACCGGAGCGGCAATTGGAGGTGTTGCAAATGTTCTTGCAAATACCACAGCTATTGGATCTTCAGCAACTACTGTTGCTTCTTGGATTGGAGCACACTGCGGAAGTTTATCTGCAGTTAAATTGGGAATCACAGTCGGGTTGTCTCCACATTTGGGCGTGATTGCTCTTTTGGGAGGTGTCGGTTATCTTTTGTATAAAGCAAGTCGATAACAATCTATGCTGTTTTGCTATAGAAAAAGTTATGCTCAAATGGAAGTATGATAAGTGGGGAAAAATCTACTGAGCACCAAAGATGTACAGGATTCTCCCCCTATAATCGGTTGTGGCTTACATCTTAAGCATGTGAGCCACAATCCATATGGTGATATAGCATGCCACAGGCAACTAGTTGTACTTTAACGCTACAAAACATTCATTTACATTCTCTTTATTTCTTGTTTTAACGAATGACATTTAAATGACTGTTACAATTTTTGATAAACATTGGAGGATTAATTCAATATTATAATTTAATCCGTGTCACTGGTAGATACTGCTAAGGTTGTGCAGTTGTTCTATGAGACTCCCTCCTAAACTTCAAAAATGCCTTTCATATTAATCTTCTTGGGTGTTTTTTACTTAATAATTCGTGTTGTTTCTGAAGATTTACATGAGTGTATATTTGTGTCGTTACAACAGAACTATGACCAAGTAAATGTTGGATATATGTTATATCAACACCTTCTTCCAATAGAAGAGTTGCATATGTATGGCGAAATGTATGCGGAGTTATTTTCTTCTTTATTTGAGTTAATGATACGAGATTCTTTATAAGCAATCTGACTGATTGAGTGGATAGTTTGTTATGTAAACGATTAACGAATAATGGGTATTGTGAATCACAAGGGCCCTGTTCTTTTAGCCATTCTTTTATTGCTGTCAATGTGGCTTTCTGACTGATATCCACTATCCGTTCCTTATTTCCCTTGCCAATGATTCTAACACATCCTTGCTTCATGTCAATATCACATAACCGCAGGTCACAGAGTTCACTAACACGCATACCTGATGCAAATAACAATTCAACAATGGCGATATTACGAGTTGCCGTGTGATAAGAAAAGGTTTCTTGTTTACAATTCCTCTGTTGCTTGTACACAATGTTAAATAGAGATTTCACTTCTTCTATGCTCATTACAGTAGGTAAACGGATTGGTTCACGCATTCTGATTTTCATCTTCCGCATAGGGTTATTATACCATTCATTTTCATATTCGTAATAATTCAGCATAGCTTTTATTGTTGCTATCTTCCTTTTTATTGTTTTATGACGAAAGTGTGAAATGGCTTGGAGATATTTCCTTAGTACATCTTTATTCACTTCTGAAATGTTAAGATCACCAACGTTACTGACAAATTGTGACAAATCTGCTTTATAAGCATTCAATGTCTTTCTGTCTAATTTCTTCTCAAACTCACAATGCCACAAGAAATCTTCTATGACAGTTGTTACTTTCTGGTTGCTTTCATTTGATTTCATAATCATTCATTTTAGGGATTTACATAAATAATATACAATAAAAAATGTAAATGAACGAATGATAATAACAAATTATGGATAATTCGTCTTTTCCATGGAAATTGTTAAGGTGCGTCCACGACAAAAATGGTGGACGCGCTTTTGAAGATATTGCATATCAATATGTAGAAGATCATTTCAAACAATATAAATGGCAAAAGACATCCATCACGAGGGATGGAAATAGAGATGCATATGCAGTCATCTCGGTATTTTCAACGCATTTTAAAGAAGCAGAAATTTGGATGGAAGCCAAGTTCTCAATCACTCATAAAAATATGAGTAGGTACACTATAGACAAAACTATAGTCAGTGCCTTATGTGTTGGAAGGGTTTCGAAAGTGTTCTTTGTTACAAATATGCTTGTACCTCTACGCGTTAGGAAACAAGTGCTCTTGGCATTGGAACATGATGGATTCGGACATCAAGATATCAGCTTCTGTACCAAATATGATTTGGAAATATGGCTAACCAATACGGAAAAAGGAAAAGAATTATTTGGGCATTATTTTAAAGGGATACATCCAGACCTTTTTTCAGTTAAAGGGCTAAAGATGTTAGGAGAACCGTCTTTTTATGATATAGAAATCAATTATAATATTTTCCCAGAGCCTTTGTCAAGTCTAAAAACTAATCATTCCTACATTGCTGAAATAAATGTATATTCTCATCATGCAACACATATAACAATTAGTGATGTTAAAGGGAGTGGTTTGAAGTTGAAAGAGCCACACCACTTTGACATAAAAAAGGGCGTTAATGAAATTAGACTTTCTATTGCTTGTCAAACAAATGCCAACCCAAAATTAAAGTTGCAATCGGATGATTGTAAGGATAGTATTCTTGTGGAGTTTTCTATACCAATTTTGGACGCAGAACAATATAAGATAACAATAGCCTCCCAGAGTGCAACACAGGAGAAAATCTTAGAACTATTCCAGAATTATGAATTAAGAGACAATGGCTCCATGATTTATGAGATTACGGGACCAGCGGGAATGGGGAAAAGCTATTTACTATCCAAGTTGGCAGGAAACAAACTAATGCATCATCATCATATAATCTTTTATACGTTTTCATCCGTGAACATAACCAATAACCATATCTTAGCAGAACTCTATTTGAGATTATTTTACTATAGTATCGGTGTCAAACAAGATGACATAGTTATTGAGCATTTGCAAATACCCAAAGATCTTAAGGAAATGCTTACCATGCTTTATAAAGGAAATGACACGAAACTTGATGAATGGATGCTAGGTGCATGTAGCAAACAGTTGATACCGCAGGATTTTAAAAACGACAGAGTCATTGTACTAGACAATACAGAGAGGCTATCAAATAGTCAGAATATTTTTCTCAAATACCTGATACAAAGAATTTATGCATCAAGGAGTCACTCTTTTATCCTTTTGTCAGGAAGACGAAAAATGTATTCTGGCTATTCCTATAGGTTATATTTGAGAAAGGAAGACCTATCTAAAAATCTACTGCAAGTTTTGAATTTGAGAAATAGCGTACCGAGAATATTTCTTCGGGCTATACGTGACGTTTCTTCACTATCACTTATAATAGATAGACTTTTCTGTGATAAAGGATATATTCCTCTTTCTTCGAATTCGAATCATGAAATATTAAAATTTATTTTAAAAGACAAAATAGAGAAAGTCGTTCTTAATTCAGATGAAGGTGTCAAAGATATGTTACAACTTATATACACCTTAACAAATGGATTGCCATATCAGTTGGTTTACGACAACAATAGCCTTATTCTACCACTTATTGAAGAAAATCTGGTACGATATGGGACAGACAGTTATCTTCCTGTGAATAGTCTGACTTGCTCGCTCTTCAGAGAGAACTATACGGAGTACAATCTTAAAAGTGATGTTTTAAAACAATATTTAGCTAATTGTAACGAAGATGAGCAAATGAGATTTAATTTGGGAAGCTCCAATTACTATCAATATTTTGAAAGAGCATTAGAACGTACAAATGACCTAATAAGTAAACAAGACTATAGGTCTGTAGCATATATATTAGAGCCATTGTTCTTGCCATCAATAAAACTAGATGTGTTAACAGAAGATCCTATTTCAATAAGATTACGTTGGAACTATATTTACGCCAAGTCAAATGTAGACACATATTTCAACATCAAAAAGGAACATGAGTATTTTGTCCAGGATATTGACATGGTAACTCAAGAAGAATCTTTGGAATGTTTAATTAAATCTCTTGCAGAGATTGTATGTTTTTCATTTGAGGATGCCGACATTATTTCTGTTTATGAGTATGCAGAAAAAGTAAGAATTGTTCGGCGGAAGTTAAATCTTAGAAATAAAAAGGCAAATGAGGCCATGTTATTATGCAAATCCATTATACTGTTATCACTTTGTTCGGAAGATAAGTATGATCAAGCAGAAGTCTGTCTCCGAGAGATAGAATCTTCATATGCCTCTTTTGATGAGATTCCTGTAATAAAAATGCGATATGCCCGATGTTTTTTTCATTGCGATATAGATAAAGCGATGAACATTCTTCAAGAAGTTTTACCTGTTTTAAAGGAATCACATAATTATAAATGGGCTAACGCATGTCAACTTGATATCCAATTCTTAACTTATTTAAAAGACACTAATGCTTATGCGCTTTTTAAGGGGATAAAAACTATACGCGAGTCCATTCCCCAATATGTGTCTCTCTATCGTTGTAATCTTAGACTTTTCGCTGCCTGTGCGTTAGTTAATGCAAAAGAGACTTTTGGAAGTGAAGAAGAGACGGAGTTCTTTAGTTATTGGGATGAATACGAAGATGAACGTGGTAGTCGTTTCCAAAAAGAAAAAGGATATGACTATATGATATTAGCTGCAGTTGATTATCTTCACGGTAAACTACAGGAGATGTCTGACAAGTTAGAGACTGCCAAGAGTTTTTTTCTACAATTAGGAGAATCATATAAGATTCCAATAGAACATAACTTAACTATCTCGAAACAGGGTCAATTGGCTGATAGAAGAGTGCTCTTCTATAATAAAAAAAGCAATATGAATCCGATGTATTTCTATATAGACCCTAGAATGTGGTAGTTATAATAGACGCTCGCCATTGTGCATCATTATTGGCTGTAGGTTCCATCGGAATCGTTCTATTCCAAGGAAATCAATGTAATCTTCCAAAGAAACTAAGCTGTCAAAGACTTTTAGTAAACTCATTATATATCTTTTCCGAACTTCTTCTCCCTCTTGTGATTCATATATTTGCTCAATAATTATATTCATGAAGTATTCTGCGTATGCAATAAATGTGTGTTTTGAAACCTTAGATTTACCATCCATATCAATTAGAACCTTAATTCTAGAAAAGACCTTATTGTAGTCATCAATATGCTTCATGGTCATGCTTTGAAGATTTGAACCGAGTCTTTTATAATATGTATATTTACCTGTTTTAATAAATGCGACAATAGCAGACTTTTGAATTGCACAGAAATTAAATAGTGCTTCTTCATAACAAACATTTTCCATAAAGGAAATGTTCTGTATTAGTTGATGGCGGTATATTTTGTTAGTTGTAGAAACACATAATTCCACCCCATAGTCATACTGATGTGCTAACATCTTGAGGGCAGTTTGCCCATTAACAACATAGTCCGTGCTATAATAGCAATCCCACTTTTTTTCCCCATTGTTATAGTCTCTGTAAAAGGAACAATTTACGATATCAGCGTTCTCCCTATTGCCTGCATGATACATCGCCTCTAGCGTGCAGAGGTCCAGCCAGTCATCACTATCGCAAAACATAACATATTCCCCAGTAGCATGCTGCAGTCCTAGATTTCTGGCACCGCCAACACCGACATTTTTTGGAGTCTTGTAATATTTAATGCGAGAATCAAGATTTATATACTCATTAATCATTGATTCTATATTACCCAAAGAACAATCGTTTACGACTAATATCTCAATATTCTTTAGCGTCTGATTCGCAACAGCCCCAATCGTCCTGTCGAAATATTGCTCAGTGTTAAACACTGGAATGATTACACTTACAGCAACTTTTGATATATCCATAATTTGTTATTATCGTTAGTTCATTGTCTATAAAAAACTATTGTTGAATTGTCACTCTAGAGCCATGTCGTTTTTGCGAAAATTGCTTATACGAAAT
>CADCGD010000035.1 GCA_902800925.1 uncultured Bacteroidales bacterium
CGATTGATACCACGTAACATTACATGGTATATACCTGTCCCGCTTTGCTCTCTTCCAACCCTTGGCATACATTGATTGTTTAATCCAATAACGTTATAGACTTATTGCTTATTGTGCGAAATCTGATTTTTCAATCAAAAACCTGTCCCTTTGATTGAAACGAAATCTGATTTTTCAATCAAAAACCTGTCCCTTTGATTGACCAGAATAGAGACGCTCCATACGAAGCGTCTCTTTTTATTTCTTCTTGCGAGGTTTGCGGATGGCCCAGCCTTCTTCGCTGAAGTCGGGGACTTCGCCTTTCAGTTTCTTGCTGTTAGGGGCCAGAAACTGCATCCAGTCTTCTTTTTTGTAGGTCTTTTGTTCCTTCGGAGTTTTCTTCCTGGGCTCTCTTGACTCCCGAGAATTTCTTGATTCCCGAGATGCTCTGGGACTACTGGGCTTGTCAACCTTGCCGCCTTCGTCGGCATCGTTGCAGCGTACGGTGCGTCCCTTGTAGCGGATGCCCGTTAACTGTATCATGACCTTCTTGGCATCCTTCTCGGGTACCTCGAAATAGGAGATGGTGTCCAACAGGTCGATATGGCCTACTTCCTGACGACCACCCACAAAGCGGTTCAGCGTCTGCATCAGCTCGCCAGGATAGAAGCCGTCCTTCTTACCTAGATTGATGAACAGTTTCTTGTAGCCCTTGCTGGTAGGTGTCGGCTGCTTCCGACCGCGTCCGTCTTCTCTCTTGCCTCTTCCTTCTTCCCTCTTGCTATTCACCTCCTCTATCTCTGGTGCATCGGCATAGTAAGACAGGAACTTGCCAAACTCCATCGAGACGATTTTCTTGATGAGTTCCTCTTTGTCGATATACTCAAAGTAGCGCTGGATATCCTGCATGAAGGGACCAATCTCCTCGTCGTCAACATCGGTCTTCACGATCTCATCCATCACCTTGTAGAGCTGCTTCTTACATATCTCCTCTGCCGAGGGGATGACGCCTTTCTCAAACTCCTTGCCAATAACCTTCTCGATATTGCGAATCTTGAACTTCTCACGACTGTGGACAATGCAGATGCTCGTACCTTTCTTGCCGGCACGGCCCGTACGGCCTGAGCGGTGCGTATAGTTTTCGATGTCGTCGGGCAGACCGTAGTTGATGACGTGTGTCAGGTCGTCGACATCCAGACCACGGGCAGCGACATCGGTAGCTACCAACAGCTGTACCGTATGCTGGCGGAACTTCTGCATCGTCAGGTCGCGCTGCTGCTGGCTGAGGTCGCCATGCAGCGCCTCTGCGTTATAGCCGTCCTTGATGAGTTTGTCGGCCACCTCCTGTGTCTCTATCTTCGTTCGACAGAAGATGATGGCGAAGATGCGGGGATTGTAGTCGACGATGCGCTTCAGCGCCAGGTACTTGTCCTTGGCATTGACCATATAATAGATATGGTTCACGTGTTCGGCACCCTCATTGCGGCTGCCTACCACAATCTCCTTATAGTCGTGCAAATAACCCTTGGCGATACGCTCTATCTCCTTGCTCATCGTCGCGGAGAAAAGCAGCGTGTTGCGGTCTTCGGGAATACCCTCCAGGATGGCGTCGATGCTCTCTGAGAATCCCATATTCAGCATCTCGTCAGCCTCATCAAGGACCACATTATATACGTTGTCCAACTGAGCGACGCCACGGTTCATCAGATCGATGAGTCGGCCTGGGGTAGCGACAATAATCTGTGCGCCCTTGCGCAGGGCACGAATCTGCTGTTCAATAGAAGCACCACCATAGACGGCTTCAATATGGATGTCGTCCATATATTTTGAGAAGTCGCGCAAATCATCGGCAATTTGCAGACACAGCTCACGGGTAGGCGACAGGATAAGTGCCTGCGTCTCCTTGCGACTGGTGTCTATACGCTGCAATACGGGTATGCCGAATGCTGCCGTCTTGCCCGTACCCGTCTGGGCCAAGGCGATGACGTCGTTTCTGTTTCCTAACAAGTAAGGTATTACTTCCTCCTGTACGGGCATGGGCTGTACGAAACCCATCTCCTCAATGGCTTTGCGAATCCCTTCGCTCACACCAAGTTCTTCAAATGTTTTCAAATGTTTTTATTTAATATAATAATGTTTATGCAAAGAACAGGTAACAGATGGCAATAGCTGCCAAAATACCTGCCAAGTCAGCCAGCAGTCCACAGGTGACGGCATGGCGCGTCTTCGAGACACCCACCGAACCAAAGTAGACAGCCAGAATATAGAAGGTGGTGTCTGTCGAACCCTGGAAGACTGACGACAGGCGACCCACAAACGAGTCGGCACCATAGGTTGTCATGGCATCCACCATCATGCCACGGGCACCACTGCCCGACAGCGGTTTCATCAGTGCGGTAGGCATGGCGTCTACCCATTGTGCATCGACACCACAGGCGTCGACACAGGCGCGCAGTCCTCCAATGAGCATATCCATGGCACCACTGGCACGGAACACGCCGATTCCAACGAGGATAGCCACCAGATAGGGGATGATGCGGACGGCAGTGGTGAAGCCTTCCTTGGCGCCCTCGATAAAGGCATCGTAGACGTTCACCTTCTTGCGGACACCCGCCACGATAAATCCGGTAATGATGGTCATCAGCAGGATGTTGGCCACGGTGGTGCTCCAGCGGTTCATCGCCTCAGAATCCATCTGCGAGAAGCCCCAAATAACGGCAGCCACCAACGTACAGGCGCCACCCAGCGTCAACAGCATGGTACGGTTCAGCAGGTTGATGCGCTGAAACAGGGAGGTGACAATGATGCCCACAATGGTGGAGAAGAATGTCGCCAATAGGATTGGGATGAAGATGTCAGTCGGCTGGGCTGCACCCATCTGTGCACGATAGACCATGATACTCACGGGAATGAGCGTCAATCCGCTAGTGTTCAGCACCAGGAACATAATCATCGGATTCGAAGCAGTGTCTTTTTTGGTGTTCAACTCCTGCATCTGCTCCATGGCCTTCAGTCCCAGAGGGGTAGCGGCATTGTCGAGTCCCAGCATGTTAGCAGCGATATTCATAAAGATACTACCCGTTACGGGATGTCCCTTGGGAATATCTGGGAAGAGCTTGGTGAAGACGGGTGATAGCAGGCGTGCCAACACGTTGACCACACCACCCTTCTCGCCAACTTTCATCACACCCATCCACAGCGACAGCACACCTGTCAGACCCAACGAGATCTCAAAGGCGGTCTTAGACGATGAGAACGTAGAGTCCATCATGGCTGGGAAGACGTCATAGTCACCCCAGAACAACAGTTTCACCGCTGCAATGACAAATGCAACGAGAAAAAAAGCTACCCAGATATAATTCAGTACCATAGTGGCAGCAAAGGTAACAACTATTTGATACTAATTTCTACCACTCAATAACCTGACCCTTAACCGGAGACTTGTACCAGTCTGGATTGCTGTCCATGTCAGCGCCCCACTTACCAAACAACGTATAAGCATCACTGATATTGGTACGCTCCTTAGCCCAGAACCACTTGCCTTCGTCATTACCAGAGACTATGACACGGAAAGGAGTCTCACCAGCCTTTGGACCACCCACAGTAACAATCTCACCACTACTTCTGGTCACCTGGATATTGATATTCAGATCGGCAGGAGACTTACCCTGTGGCACGTTTACTGTTCCCAATACAGCAAGAGGCATCTTAACGAACTTCTTGGTATTGTCACCAAATGAACCATACTCATGTACCTCGTTACCAATCTGGACATTGTCACAGAATACTTTCTGCAACAACGTACCACCAATGGCACAAAGTTCTACAGTCGAAACGTTGTTCTCATCGGGTGTACTGACACGCACCACCACATCGTTGAAGTCGAAGTCATCGCTTGTTCCAAGGTCCTCGAAAGCGAAGTAGGTATAACTCTTAACATTTTCACGCTTGCCACCGCTGCCCTTGAAACCGGGGTTACACGTTCCTGACTCGACATCATAGGTAGTACCGAGGTTGCTGACCTTGTCGACAATGGCGTTCTCTCCCAGATGATAGTGAGGGCAGGAGCCTATGCCGCCATTAGCCTTGGCAGCATCACTGGTACCATCGAGATAACCCTGTGGGAAGTGGTATGTATCATAGGCAACAACGAGGTAATTGAAATAGTTGGCCATGAAGTTATTGGGATTGCTGGGATCGGCCATCACAATCTTATCAGCATGGAACACAGCATAACCATTGGCACTCGTCTTAGGACCATAGATACCATAAATGTCCTTGGTAATGTCCATCTTCGCCTCGTCGTTGACCTGGAAGACCGACTGAGCCCCCATCCAGATGTAAGAGGGTCCGTCCATCCACAGTTTCTCTGTGACAACACCTGCACCAGCATCCATCTTGAATCCGTTTCTGTCCAAATTATCACCCAAGTCGATGTAGAAAGTGTCGTCGACCGTCAACTTACAGTTATTGATAACATTGGGGCTACCAGCAGTATAGTTAAAATTGCCCGTATGGTAGTCGCCATCGTTCTGCCAAGTACAGTCGTTGCTATTGACGATGGTATTGTTATTAACTACAAAGTGACCACCTGCAACGTTGAGTATGTGGCCAGAACCCTCCACGGTGACATCGCCACCAGTGACATTAAGAGTCCCTTCGTTGATAATCTCTGAACCTGCGTTGAACACATGCAGGCCACCCTTACAGGTCAGAATATTTTGGTTATAAATTCCACCATTGTTATAAGGACCAGTCATGCCCTCAACGATGACGGTACCCTGGTTGTAGATTATCACACCAGCAGACAAATTCTGATCGAACGTAACAATAGCACCCGGGGCTACATACATGGCATGATTGCCCGCTAGTTTATAACTGAACGTCTGTGTAAAATGCACATTAGCACCTGGCAGGATGTAGTAGCGCACAGCAGAGGCTGCATCTGACGGATTGCTGAATGTCAGGTTGCGTTCACCGTCGATATAGTAATATGCATTGCCATTGTATGGGTTCAAATTGTGATTCTTCCCTTCAGGCAGATAATAGTTGGTAATTGTAGAAGTGTGAGCGTAATATTCGTTAGCCGAATAGATATTTTCTGTCGGCATAGCCATAGCATAATCGCTATCATCGGGACGTGCTGTTGTGAACGTGTGCGAAGATTTGATTATTCGGCGCGCAGCACGAGCACCAGCTGGTTCAGACGATGTGTAGAACTGAGCCTTAATAGTAGACTCTGTTGCATCAAAAGCCAACACATCAATCACGTTGCCTGCTTCGTTAAATACGGCGGCATATAACATTATTACGTCCGACGGTTTAGAAATGGTGATATCCACAGCTGTACCTGCACTCACTTTCGTCTCTGCAAGATAGGCTGCATCAACATTGGTCAGCGGATCGACCGTAAAGACACGCATTATACCAGACTTCGCACTAGTCAGATTAATCTGGGTTGTCACTGCCGTATTCCACGTCTGGCGCGAATCGACATTCTGTCCGCCCATGACAATGTTTTTGAAATTGGAAGCATACTCTTCCGCATCACGCTGTGTAGCATCATTTGTCTGGAACCATGCATCGTGAGAACAACTGACAGTTATTATGGCCACTCCTAAAAGGGCGACTCCTTTCATCAAATACTTTTTCATTTAGCTAAACTATTTAAACAAGTCTTGTTTTCGGCTGCAAAGTTAGCAATTATTTCGTTAAATATCAAATATTTTACTATAAAAATGTGCTAGTTAGGATTTTTTTGCTTAACTTTGCACCCGAATATCGATATCATTTAATTAAGTATGCGCATGAAGAAGTCTTTTTGGATTGCTATGGGTTTGCTGTCGTTGGGAGTAACATCATGTAAAGATGATGTGTCTTTCGACCAAGCGACCTATGACGAACTAATCAGCAAAGCCTTTCCCGTTCAGAATGTTGACCCTAACCACCAGTGGGAAACTGTTAGTGTGGCCAATACTGCCATCAGCGTTAACACTGGGACGAAGGATACCTATCAGGTAAAGATTTACAGTCAGAACCCCATCGGTTTCCAAGGAACACTGAAGTTGCTGGGTGAAGGACGTGTCACTGACGGTAGCACCTTGAACATGAAAATCAGTTATCCGGTGGCTCAGACATGGGCCTACGTCACCTTGTTTGATTCGCAGAACTACATGTCTGTATACCCTGCGCTAATAAAAGACGGACTATTGGAGGTAGACATCAACAATGTACAGACCATCAATGCGTCTCGCCGTGCAGGCATCGAACCTTCCTTCCAATTTGCACCAGCACCGAAGGATGAGGATTTCGCAACAGCTATACCCGCAGACGCTCTTTTCGCCAGTCAATATGGAAACGACACGAAGGACACATTCCATAATTACAAGCTGGCAGAAACATCAAATAAGCAGGAGTTAAATTTCTACAATGGTAATTTTGCTCTATATGTTAGTGGCACCAAGACTGTGAAGTTCACCAATCCTGGTAATGGAGCCAAGAACATGATATTTTACGTGTTGCCAGGAGCAAATTTAACGTTTGCAGACAATTGCTTTAATTTGAATGCTATCAGCGATAGTAATTTTAAGATGTATGTTGCAAATGGTGCAAAGGTAACTTTCAGCGCAGGCTTGCAAAGCTACATGATGCTTTACAATAGAGGAGAAATATATGTCGATGGCAACTCCTATAAGCCGGGCATCTATGGTCCTGGAGTTTTTTATAACGAAGGTACATTTACCATTAAAGGTGCTCAAGGGTATTATACGGCTAATATGAATATAAACAAGCCATTGACGCTTAACAACAGCACGTCACAGTTTATCAACATAGGAACGCTTAATTGTGGTGGTGTTTGCGTAGAAGGCTCTGCTCATTTTGTCAATTACGGAACTGTCAATGCGACAGACGGAACTGTTGTTAATAGCAATGACTGTTCATGGGTTAATGACGGAACCTATACAACTGGCACTTTTATCTACAATGCAGGTAGCACAGATGTCATCAATAACTGCAAACTGATTTGTACCGAGAAGTTTCGTATCAATCTGGGCGACACTGACAAGAATAGCTTCCAGCTCAATGGTGGAGCATCTGTTGTCACCAAGGACTTTGAGGCTGCAGGTCCTACTTTTATCAAAATGGGATCAAATTCGTTGTTCCACGTCACTGGTACCGCCAAGTTCTCTATCAACAAGGATACATATGGTATTTATGGCCCATCTACAGGTGCAGAAGCCGTATTCCAGGCCAAAGCCATTGAGCGTCTGAACAGTTGGGAGACCAACCAATGCTTCTCCGCTAACTACTTCGGACACCTCTACGTAGCTACTGACAGCCACTTCGCTTTTGGTTACTCTGACAAATCTGCTGCACAACAAGCTGCTGGCGAGGTTGGGGCACAGCCATACTACCGCTTGGACGCAGCATCTGGTGCAAAGATGGCAACATATAATGGTGCCAAGGCTGAATTGTCCGATGCCGGTTGTGGTGCAGCATACTCAGGTAAGCCAGACACAGAAGAGCGTGAAGAGACGCCAATGTCTTACCGCTACTGCTTCGAGGACAACTTCCCCGATGCTGGTGACTATGACTTCAACGACGTGGTGCTGACCGTTACACCTAAACTCAACGACAAGACACTGACCATTAAAGTCAGTCTCGACGCTGTAGGTGCTACTGAGAACGTTGCTGCAGCAATCCGTCTAACCAACGTCAAGAGCACGGATTTGGCGAGCTATACCGTCACCCAAGGCTTCGCATCGCCAGAAGATGCAGGTGGTTTGGGAAGCTATGACAACATTGATACTAGGGAGACTTTCCTCAAAGAAGACCAGAAGCCCAACAACACCAGCAATATGGTTATCGTACTCTTCAAGGATGCCCACTGGGCTATCAATCCTCAGAAGACCTCAACTGGTGCAGTAGAGCGTACTTTCTTCAATACCGTAAAGCCTGGCGATTACTACGAAAGAAATGTAGATGTCAAGACAGCCACCTATACGCTGGTATTCAATGATGCTGACCGGGCAAAGACTATGCTCGCACAGAACTCCTACGACGTGTTCATCGTAGAACCTTACAACGGTGCATACTGGGAGGTACATACCGTACAGAATGGCTTCAAGACCCAACAGGTGCTGACTGGCCCCAAGCCCGAACCCGGTTATTCAAATGCCTATGGTAGCAATATGCCTTGGGCTATCATAGTACCTGGCGATTTCAAGTATCCCTATGAATGGCAGATTATTGGCACCCGCAGCGGTGGCGTCCTCTCAGGTGCCTATCAGACAGCCGGACACTCATTTGCAGAATGGGCAGAGAACAGCGAAGATGCCCAAGACTGGCATCTCTTCCCCACTAGCGGTCTGGTCTACGAATAAACGACAATACGCAATATTTAGACAAAACCCTTCCTATTTTGGAGGGGTTTTGTTATATCCAATACAATAAATAAGGTGTAACGTCGTTATAAACTACGTGCTTAAGCAAAAAATAACGATCATTACCTTGCTGTTGCTAACGGTCACAGGAGTCTGGGCCCAGCAAGAGCCGTCCTTCGCACACTATTGGGCGATGGAACCGTCGTTTAATCCCGCTGCAGCAGGTAAATATTCGAAGCTGAACGTCACAGGAGCCTATGCCATGACGCTGACAGGCTTTGAGAATGCACCACGCACCATGCACTTTGGTGCAGACATGCCCCTTTACTTCATGAACCACTATCATGGTGTTGGTCTGCAGTTAGTGAATGACCAGATTGGTTTGTTCTCACACCAGCAGCTGATCGCACAATATGCCTACAAGCAGCCACTCTTTGGCGGCACACTGAGCATTGGTCTGCAGGGGGGCATCTTGAGTGAGAAATTCAAAGGCAGCGGACTGGATTTGGAAAACAGCAATGACCCCGCCTTCACAAAATCGGATGTCAACGGTGTCGCCATTGACCTGTCTGCAGGACTATACTATACGCACGGTTCATGGTATGCTGGAGCGTCTATCCTTCATGCCACAGCACCCTCTATTGAACTGGGCGACCGTTCCATCTACGACATCGCCAGAGCATATTATTTGACAGCCGGATACAATATTCGGCTACGAAATCCGTTGTTATCAATACACCCCTCCGTGTTAGCACATACCGACGGCACCAGTCACCGCGTAAACGTGACAACGCGCCTGAAGTACACACACGAACAGAAAATGATGTATGCGGGTGTGGGCTACAGCCCCAGCAACTCGGTGACAGCGCTCATCGGCGGTTTCTTCCACGGCATTACTATCGGCTACAGTTACGAGATGTACACCTCTGTGCTCAAGATAGGCAACGGAAGCCACGAGTTGTTTGTGGGTTACCAGACGGACCTGAACTTCCAAAAGAAGGGGCGCAACCGCCACCAGAGCGTACGCATACTTTAATTGAGAATTGAAAATTGAGAATTGAGATATGAAAAAATTACTTAGTATAGCAATTTGCACCATGATGGTGACACTGCTTACCGCCTGCTTTGGCAGTAAGATGGCGTCGTCGTCAGGTGGCGAAGTTACTGGTGTTAGTGGTCGCGCTTTCAGCGAACCCGCTCCCTATGGTATGACGCTTATCAAACGTGGTCATCTGCGCATGGGTATCGACAAGAAAGACTCGCTGTGGGGTAAGCAGACTCCTGTACGCGACATCTCAGTAGAAGGTTTCTGGATGGACGAACGTGAGGTGACTAACTCCATGTATCGTCAGTTTGTGAACTACGTACGCGACTCCATTCTGCGCGAGCGCCTGGCAGATCCCGCCTATGGTGGCGATGAGACCTACAAGATTGAGGAAGACAAGAACGGCGACCCCGTAAAGCCTCATCTGAACTGGAAGAAGCAGTTGCCCCGCAAGCCCAACGAAGACGAGCAGCGTGCCATTGAGAGCTTGTATGTGACAAATCCCGTGACTGGCGAAAAGATGCTCGACAGTAAGCAGATGAACTACCGTTATGAGATTTACGACTATACGGAAGCCGCCAAGCGCAAGTATCGTCTCAATCCTGAGGAACGCATACTGAATACTGACATACGCCCCAATGCCAACGAACAGATTTGGATCTCCAAGGACACCGCCTATATCAATGAGGAAGGCCAGATTGTCCGCGAGACCATCAACCGTGAGCATACAGGTCCTTGGGACTTCCTGAATACCTATATTATAAATATATACCCAGACACCACTTGCTGGGTGAACGACTTCCCCAACGCCGATAACGAGAGTTATATGCGCTACTACTTCTCGAATGCCGCTTATAACGACTATCCCGTTGTGGGTGTTACGTGGGAGCAGGCCAATGCCTTCTGTGCATGGCGTACAGAATATCTGCTGCGTGGTCTGGGTGACGCAGCCCGCTTTGTGCAGCGCTATCGCCTGCCGACAGAAGCTGAGTGGGAGTATGCTGCCCGTGGCAAGGATCAGAACGAGTTCCCTTGGGACAACGCAGATGTGACTAGCGGCAATGGCTGTTTCTTTGCCAACTTCAAGCCAGACAATGGTAACTACACCAAAGATGGCAACCTCATAACCAGCAGAACGGGTATCTATTCTGCCAACTCAAATGGCCTGTACGACATGGCTGGTAACGTGGCTGAATGGTGCTCGACCATCTATACCGAAGCTGGTGTCGAGGCTATGAACGATATCAATCCGCAGCTGAGCTATAATGCTGCCAAGGAAGACCCCTACCGACTGAAGAAAAAGTCAGTTCGTGGCGGTTCATGGAAAGACCCCGAGAGTTATATCCGTTCTGCATGGCGCTCGTATGAGTACCAGAACCAGCCACGTTCATATATCGGTTTCCGTTGTGTGCGCTCGCTGGCTAATACCACCAGTGATAAGATTAAAGTAAAGAAAGGAAAGAAGTAATGACTACATATAGCAAACTGAATTTCGTCTACCGCTTGCAGAAGTGGATGGATAGCGTGGCAGGACAGACATTCCTGAACTACGCCTACTCATGGGGTGCCTCTATCGTTATTCTAGGTACGCTGTTTAAGCTGACCCACCTGCCAGGAGCCAACTTCTTCCTGTTCTTAGGAATGGGTACCGAGGTGTTCGTGTTCTTTATCTCTGCCTTCGACCGTCCGTTCGACAAGACAGCTGACGGTATGGACCTCGACGTCCATATGGAAGAAGAGGCTGGTGCTGAACAAGTCGCTGATCAACCTGCTGTCGTCACTGGTGGCATTATCGGCGGAGGCGTTGTTGGCGGTGGCATCGTCGGTGGCAGTGGTACCATCGTCATTAATGGTGGCGGCAATGTCGGCGGTGTTGTCGGCAATGGTGAAGAAGCCGCCCGTTGGGAAGGCGAGAATGTCAGCAGTGAAGCTGCTGACCACACTGAGGGCGGAGCTATCAGCTTTGCTGGTGGCGGTGGCGTTATTGGTGGCGTCGTTGGTGGTGGCATTGCCGCACCTCAACAGCCAGAGGTTCCAGGTATGGGCGAGGAGTTGAAGGAAGCCACCTCTAACTATATTGATGAACTGAACCGCTTGACGGAAATGCTCGCTGAGGTTTCTGCCCAGAGCCAGCGTCTGACACGCGACTCAGAAGAGATGGAGAACCTGAACCGCACGCTGACAGGCATCAGCCGCGTCTATGAGATGCAGCTCAAGAGTGCTTCGTCACAGATCAATACCATTGACGAGATCAATGAGCAGACACGCCACATGGCTGAGCAAATTCAGGAACTCAACAAGATCTATGCCCGCATGATTGAAGCCATGCAGGTAAAAATGAACCCATAAGGCCCATGAGCCCTATGAGCCCAATAAGACAATTAAGAAGAATATGGCAATCAAGAAAAGACCGGTATCTCCCCGCCAGAAGATGATTAACCTGATGTACGTCGTACTGATGGCGATGCTGGCATTGAACGTCTCTAACGAGGTGCTCAACGGCTTCTCTATTGTGGAGGAAAGTCTGAAGCGCACCACGATGAATGCCACCAAAGAGAACCAGGCCATATATGACGACTTCGCCGAACAGATGAAGAAGAACCCGCAGAAGGTTCAACAGTGGTACGACAAGTCACAACAGGTCAAGGAGATGAGCAACAAGCTCTACAAGCTGGCAGAAGAACTGAAGGTAGCTATCGCCATTGAGGCTGATGGCAAAAATGGTGACCCACGCAACCTGCGTAACAAGGAAGATCTGGAGGCAGCCAATCAGGTGATGTTGTCGCCCAGTCGTGGTCGCGGCAAGGAGCTCTACGACGCCATCAACAATTACCGCGCCAAGATGCTTACGATGGTCAGCGACTATCATCAGAAACAGATGATAGCCTCGAACCTAACGACTACCATTCCCAAGAGTGAGCAAACGTTGGGCAAGAACTGGCAGGAGTATATGTTCGAGTCGATGCCTGCCGCTGCCGCAGTGACCCTGCTGTCAAAACTGCAGAACGACGTGCGCTATGCAGAGGGTGAGGTGCTGCACACACTGGTCAGCAACATCGACGTGAAGGATATCCGCGTGAATGCGCTCAACGCCTTCGTCATTCCTAACTCGCAAACCATCGTTCGCGGTGATAAGTTCTCGGCACACATCGTCATGGCTGCTGTCGACACCACACAGGTACCACAGATATTTATCGGTGGCAAAGAGGTCAACCTTCCTGGCGGACTCTACGAGACCGTCACTGGTCGCACAGGCGACTTCACCCTGTCAGGACATATCCAGATGGTGAATGGCAACGGTGAGATTATCAAGCGTGACTTCGAACAGAAGTACACCGTTGTAGATCCATCGGCAACAGTCTCTGCCGACCTGATGAATGTGCTCTATGCAGGTTACTCCAACCCGTTGAGTGTCAGTGTGCCTGGCGTACCCCTCAACAAAGTACAGGCAACAATGTCGGGCGGTACCCTACAACCTGTAGGTCCTGGCAAGTATATTGCCCGTCCTACCGCTGTTGGCCAGAATGTCACTATCACTGTGACCTCTACGAATACAGGTCGTGCCCAGCAGATGGGACAGTTTACGTTCCGTGTGCGCCGTCTCCCCGACCCCACTCCGTATATCGCCATGAAGGACGAGTCCGGCTCGCCTATCCGCTACAAGGGTGGCGGCCTGTCGAAGGGGCAGCTGATGAGCGTTGATGGTATCGGTGCAGCCATCGACGACGGCATCCTCGACATCGCCTTCAAGGTACAGTCTTTCGAGACGGTATTCTTTGACAATATGGGTAATGCCGTACCAATGGTTTCTGAGGGTGCCAACTTCTCTGCCCGTCAGAAGGAGACCTTCCGCAAACTGGCACGCAATCGTCGCTTCTACATCTCACGTGTCAACGCCATTGGTCCTGACGGCATACCTCGTAAGCTGAATGCGTCGATGGAAGTCATCGTGAAGTAGCGGGCAAAGCGGGCTTTGCCCTAGTGAATAGTGAATAACGAATAACGAAATTAAGAATAGAATATGAAAAAGTTTATAAAAAGAATAATGAATAATCGCTGGATGGTGGTAGCTTTACTATTCACTATTCACTGCTCACTATTCACTAGCGAAGCGTTTGCTCAGCCCAAGGCACGTCGCCAGCAGCAACAGCAGCAAACGCAGCAGCGTGCTGGCCAGAAAGCAGGTCAGAAGCAGACACAACAGAACCAAGGTATGTCCATGCGTGCCCGTCTGATGTTCCCCACAGCTATCGACATGCCGGAGGATGTGGTATGGCGTCGCGACATCTACCGCGAGATAGACCTCAACAAGGATGCCAATGGTGGTCTCTACTATCCTGTAGAGCCGATGGACAAGGAGGTCAACCTGTTCACCTATATCTTCAAACTGGCACTCAACAACTACATCCCCGTCTATGAATACCGTCTGGATGGTAACGAGTCGTTCACTGACTCAGCAAAGGTGAAGATGAAGACCGTGCTCGACAACTACCACATCTTCTATGAAGAGAAGGACGGCAAGCTGCGCGTAGAGAACAGCGACATCCCATCAGCAGAGGTCAAACTGTACTACCTGAAGGAGAGTGCCTACTACGACCAGGCCAACTCCTCGTTCCATCGCAAGGTGCTCAGCCTCTGTCCCGTCATGCTGCGCGAGGATGACTTCGGTGGCGAGACCTCTAAGTATCCATTGTTCTGGGTGAAGTACTCCGACCTGGAGCCGTTCCTCAGTCGTCAGACGGTGATGACTAGCAATCTGAACAATGCTGCTACCATGTCTATGGATGACTACTTCACCATGAATCGCTACGAGGGTACCATCTATAAGACCAATAACATGCTGGGCAAGACATTGGCACAACTCTGTGATGGTGACACCACCAAGCTCTCTGCTGAGCAGAAGCGCATCGAGGCTGAACTGAAGGCCTTCGAGGAGAATATCTTTGGCGACAAGCAACGCAAGGACTCACTCGACTCTATAGCAAAACTCGACCCACGAGAGCTCAAAGCAGCACGAAAAGCCAAAAGTAAAGGCACAGCCCGCAGTAGTTCTGCCAAAGTCAAAAAGACACGCACGAAGAGCAGTTCATCATCTTCATCAGGCACTGCCCGCATGTCTGTTCGACGTCAGCGCCATTAAAAAAACGCCAAAAACGTTGGATATGTCAGAATAAATGCTTACTTTTGCCCACAGAAACAAGTAAAATCATTTATTAAACCAATCAATTATGAAAAAGATTTTCGCAGTAGTGCTGATAGCTGTTGCCTTCGCAATGCCTTCAAAAGCACAGTTTAGCTGGGGTATCCAGGCTGGTCTGAACATGACAAACATCTCTACAGAGGATGGTGCGGCTTCCGTCAACAGCCGTACAGGTTTCTTCGTTGGTCCTACTGTTAAGTTTACACTCCCCATCGTAGGTCTAGGCATTGACGCTTCTGCGCTCTACGACCAGCGCGAAGGTAAGGCTGGCGACGAGACCCTAAAGGCTCAGTCACTCCAGATCCCTATCAACGTCCGCTATGGTTTTGGTCTGGGCTCTATTGCCGAGGTATTCGCCTTTGCTGGTCCTCAGTTCGGCTTCAAACTTGGCGGCGATAGCGATACCAGCATAGCAGGTACCAAGGTTTCTGAATGGACACTGAAGTCTTCTAACCTCAGCGCCAACGTCGGTATAGGTGCTACCATTATGAGCAAGTTGCAGGTAAAGGCTAACTACAACTTCGCCCTTGGCAAGACAGGTGAAGTGAATGCATGGGATGCCACCAAGAACGCTCTTCAGAATGCTGGCAGCGCTAAGTTCAACTCTTGGCAGATTTCTCTGGCTTACTTCTTCTAAGCCATTTCTTAAACATGATAACAATAATAAGTGCTCAGCGCCAAGCGTTGGGCACTTATTTTGCGTAAAATAGTCCATATACTTGCAGCATTTTTTCCATATCGAGGATGTCAGAAATGCTGTATCTTTGCACCCAGTTAGTAATAACGTGAAGTATTATGCAAGGATTTAACAAAGGATTTCTCTATTTCATCTGTGCCGTATCAGCGATGGGCGGACTGCTCTTTGGCTACGACTGGGTGGTGATCGGCGGTGCTAAGCCGTTCTATGAATTGTACTTCGGCATTAGCGACTCGCCGTTGATGCAGGGTGTAGCGATGACTACAGCACTGGTGGGTTGTTTGGCAGGAGCAATGGTGGCTGGAGGCGCTGCCGATAAGTATGGCCGCAAGCCACTGTTGATGTTTTCAGCGGTGCTCTTCACTGTGTCGGCCATCGCTACAGGACTGTTCAACGATTTCACCATGTTCAATATCGCACGCTTCATTGGTGGTGTGGGCATCGGTGTGGCTTCTGCCTTGGCTCCAATGTATATCGCCGAGGTGAGTCCTGCTGAGATTCGTGGACGTATGGTAAGCCTAAACCAGATGACCATCGTACTGGGCATCCTTTCAGCACAGATAGTCAACATGCTGTTGGCACGCGATACGGCTCAGGCCGAGAGTCAGGCGTGGAACATAGAATGGGGTTGGCGCTGGATGTTCTGGGCAGAGACGTTGCCTGCCGCACTATTCCTTGCAATGAGCTTCTTCATACCAGAGAGTCCTGTGTATCTTTCAGAGGTTAGGGGTAAGAGGTTGGAGGTTAGAGATTACTCTCAGTCGCAAAAGTATTCTCTTGCTTCTCACCTCTCACTCCTCACCTCTAGAAAGTACCGTAAGGTACTTGTATTAGGTCTTGTCATTGCAGTGTTCCAGCAGTGGTGTGGCACGAATGTTATCTTCAACTATGCACAAGAGATTTTTGTCAGTGCGGGCTTCGATGTAGACGGCATGTTTATCAATATCGTCATCACGGGTATCGCCAACGTCGTGTTTACTGTTGTTGCCCTCTATACCATCGAGAAGTGGGGACGTCGAACGCTAATGCTAATGGGCGCTGGCGGTCTAGGTCTGATATATCTGATTCTGGGTACTTGCTACTTCTTCGAAGTAAAGGGTGTGCTGATGGTGGTGCTGGTAGTAACGGCAATCTCAGTTTACGCTATGACATTGGCACCAGTAACATGGACGTTATTGGCAGAAATTTTTCCCAACCGCATTCGTGGCATTTCGATGGCGACGTGCACGTTTGCCCTTTGGGTAGGCTGCTGTACACTGACGTTCTCGTTCCCATCAATGAACGCGGCTCTGGGAAGCAGTGGTTCGTTCTGGATTTACAGCGCCATATGCTGCAGTGCCTTTGTGTTCCTTTGGAACCGTTGTCCTGAAACAAAGGGAAAGAGCCTTGAGGAACTCGAAAAAGAATTAATCAAGTCGTAATATCGAAATAACGAAATAACGAAAAAATCATGGTAAAAGCATGGAGAGAGTTGGTGACGATACCAACCTATGAGGTAGGAAAACCTGAGAAGAACCCGATGTTCTTGGAAAAGAGAGTCTATCAAGGCTCAAGTGGTGTAGTCTATCCCTACCCCGTCATCGAAACGATGAGCGACGAGAAGGTGGACAAGGACTATCTGGCCATCTGGATTGAGAACGAGTACATCAAGGTGATGATACTGCCTGAGTTGGGTGGTCGCGTACAGATGGCTTATGACAAGATAGCCAAGCGCCACTTCGTCTATTACAACCACGTCATCAAGCCTGCCCTCGTGGGACTGACGGGTCCGTGGATCAGTGGTGGCATCGAGTTCAACTGGCCACAGCACCACCGTCCTTCCACCTTCATGCCCGTTGATACCTGCATCGAGGAGAATGCCGATGGCAGCGTCAGCGTGTGGGTGAGCGAGATGGAGAAGATGTTCCACCAGAAGGGTATGGCTGGTTTCACCTTGCGCCCCGGCTGCGCCTACCTGGAAATCAAGGGCCGCGTGTACAACCGTACCGACGTGCCTCAGACCTTCCTGTGGTGGGCTAATCCTGCCGTCGAGGTGAACGATGCTTATCAGAGCGTCTTCCCGCCTGACATCAATGCTGTGTTCGATCATGGCAAGCGTGCCGTCTCGTCATTTCCCATCGCTACGGGTACCTATTATAAGATGGACTATTCGGCAGGCGTGGATATCTCAAACTACAAGAATATCTATGTGCCTACGAGCTATATGGGTGTGAACTCGCGCTTCAACTTCGAGGGAGGCTATGAGAACGACACCAAGGCAGGTATGCTGCATGTAGCCTCTCACCACTACTCGCCAGGTAAGAAGCAGTGGACGTGGGGTAACGGTGACTTCGGACGTGCCTGGGACCGTAACCTGACGGACGAGTCAACCTCAGAGGAGCGCCAGAAGTGGGGCTTCAAGGCAGAGGGATTCCGCCCTTACATCGAATTGATGGCAGGTGTCTATACCGAGAACCAGCCCGACTTCACCTGGCTGATGCCTTACGAGGAAAAGGTGTTTACCCAGTACTTCATGCCCTATCGCGAACTGGGTGTGGTGAAGGAAGCTAGCAAAGACCTCGTATTCAACATCAACTGCGTGGAAGACGGTTCTGCCGTCTTCAAAGTCTTCGCCACCTCGAAGCAAGACGTACGCATCGTGCTCCGCAAGGATAATGGCGACGTGCTTTACGACAAGCAGCACACGCTGAGTCCTGAGGCAGTACTTACAGAGACAGTAGCGTGTCCGAAAGTTTTGCTTTCGGAACTCACCTTCGAAATCAGCAAGACCTTCCCCTACGGCGAGCGTACCGTACTCAGCTGGCATGCCGAGGCCGACGACATCCGTCCTATCCCCGACAGTGCCGAGGCTGCCCTGCTGCCTGAGCAGATCAAGACCAACGAGCAGTTGCTCATCACCGGTATGCACTTGGAACAGTACCGTCACGCCACTTGGAATCCGCTCGATTACTACGAGGAGGCCCTACGTCGCGATCCGAATGATATCCGTTGCCTGAACGCTATGGGTCTGTGGTTCATCCGCAAGGGTCGTTTTGCAAAGGCTGAAGAATACCTGCGCAAGGCCTACAAGCTGTCTATCAAGCGTAATCCAAATCCATACGATAGCGAGCCCCTTTATAACCTCGCTCTTGCCCTGAAATACCAGGGGTTGAGTGTAGAGTGTAGAACTGAGAGTGTAGAGTTTGCTACCGCCACTAAAGGTAGGGCAGACTCTGCAGCGGTAGCAAACTCTAAACTCTACACTCTAAACTCTAAACTAAACGAGGCTTATGAGTTGTTCTGGAAGGCCACATGGAGCAAGGCCTGGGCTGATGCCGGCTACTTCGAGGCTGCCAAGATCAGCGTGATGCAAGGCCGCTATGAGGATGCCCTCGACGAGATTAACCGTTGTCTGAACAACAACTGGCATAACCACAAGGCTCGTGCCCTGAAGGCTTCCATCCTTCGCTATCTGAATAAAAAGGACGAAGCACTGACTCTCATCGCTGAGTCGCTGTCGTTCGACCTCTTCAACTACGGTTGCCGTTATGAGCAGTATCTGCTGACGAATGACGCCGCTGTACTCTCAGAGATGAAGGAGATGTTGCGCAAGAGCGCTCAAAACTATGACGAGGTCGCCCTCGACTATGTTGCCGCCGGTCTCACCGATGAGGCCCGTGCTATCTGGCAGATTGCCATCGAGGAGGGTGCTACTACCCCGATGACTTGGTACTACTTAGGGGAATACAACAAGGCTGAGCAGGCAGATTCACTCTATTGCTTCCCCAACCGTGCTGAGGATATCATCACTCTAGAAACTGCCAAGGAGAAGAACCCGAAGGGTGCTAAGGCACCGTATTACTTAGGCTGCTTATATTATGCAGCAAGGCAGTACGATTTGGCTATCCAGAATTGGGAAGCCTCTGCCCGTCTCGATCCTAAGTTCCCAACTGTATGGCGCAACCTCGCTTTAGCTCGCTTCAATAAAAGCCTCCCCCTACCCCTCCAAAAGGAGGGGAGCACAAAGGCGCAGCAGTCCCCCCTCTCCTTGGAGGGGGCTAGGGGGAGGCTGGCACTCGAATACATGGAGAAAGCCTTCCATCTCGACGAAAATGACGAGCGCGTATTCATGGAACTCGACCAGCTCTACAGGCGCTTGCACCGTCCACATGTCGAGCGCCTGGCCTTCTACGAGAAGCATGCTGAACTCATTGAGCGTCGCGACGACCTCGTGCTTGAAAAGGCTACCCTGCTCAATATGCTGGGCCGCTATGAAGAAGCTAAGGAGCTCATCGACAACCGCACGTTCCATCCGTGGGAAGGTGGTGAAGGCAAGGTGAGCGGACAGTATCAGATGTGCCGCCTGGAGATAGCGAAGCAACTCTTGCAGAAGGATGCCAAGGATGCGCGCGCCAAGCAACTCTTGGAGGAGTGCCTCGTATTCCCACGCCACTTGGGCGAAGGCAAGCTTTATGGTGCTCAGGACAACGACTTCCTCTACTTCCTCGGACGCTATGAGGAGGGCACCGTAGGCCCTACCGAGCCCGCAGCCGCTATGTACTACAACGATGCGAAGCCCGACAAGATCTTCTATGCCGCCCTGTGCTACCGCAAACTGGGTCAGGAGGATAAGGCCCGCTCGCTGTTCAACAAGCTCATCAACTACGGCAAGCAGCACATCTTCGACCACATCACTATGGACTTCTTCGCCGTCTCGCTGCCCGACCTGCTGGTATGGGAAGGCGACCTCGACGAGATGAACGTCATCCACTGCAAGTACATGCTCGCCCTCGGCTATTACGGCATGGGCAACAAGGAGAAAGCCTTAAAGTATCTTGAAGAGGTCGAAGCCCTCGACAACAATCATATAGGTGCACGCCAGTTCCGCACACTGATTACTGCCTCTCTTTGAGGCGGTAATCGGTAGGCGACATGCCCATGACTTTCGAGAACAGTCGCGAGAAGTATAGTGGGTCTTCAATGCCTACCTTATAGCAAATCATGTTGACTTTCAGGTCCGTGGTCTTCAGCAGTTTGCAGGCGTGTTCCACCTTCAGCCGATTGAAATAGCTCAGTGGGCTCATGCCCGTCTTCTTCTTGAACACCGTTGAGAAGTGGCTCTGCGAGTAGCCCACATATCGCAGTACCTCGGCCATCGTGATGCGGTTCTCAATATTCTCTCGCATATAGTGAATGGCCTGCTCCACGATGTCTTTCTCCGCACTGGCCTTCGCCCTGCGAAACTGTCCCAAGTAGCGCATCGATGCCAGGAAGTGACTCAACAGACTGCTGGCGTAGCGCAGGTCCTCGATACTATCGCCGAAGTGCAACGTGGTCAGTATCTCGTCGAAAATGTTGATGCGCTCGCTGATGCGCGACTGCATCGTTACGTTGATGGTCTGCGGTGTGGCGGCACCCTCAGCAAAAACGTGAGCCGCCTTTCCACAGAAGTGTAACCAGTAGACAGTCCAGAAGTGTCCTTCAGTCGACCCATACTCATGCGGTTTGCCGATGGGCAGGATGAAGTACTGATTCTTCTTCACTTCATGTCGTTTACCGTCCACCACGTAGAATCCGCTGCCATCCACACAATAGATGAGCACATACTGGCCAACCCCCTTCTCCCTGATGCGATGGTGATGTTCTGCCTTGGGGTAGTAGCCAATGTCTGTGATAAACAGCCCTTGACAAAAGTCGTCCTGCTCCTCCAACTCCACAATTGCTGGCGGCAGCACCACCGCCTGCTCGCCCTGAAATCCGTCTTTCTTTCTAATCATACCGATTTTGCTTATTTATACGCCCACAGCAACATTGGCTTTGCTGTTTTCTTGGTCTTTCTGAAAGCACGTTTGTCGATTACGAAGCAGCCATGACTTAACGATTTCCTGAAGACATTAAACGGATAAGTACCTGGATTATAGTAAACATCCATATAGGAATGTATCAGTATCTGCCTCTTTCGGGCATTACTGTTCGTAGCCTCCAATCCATTTATAATAATACACTCTTCGCCAATGCTCATCCTACCAACAATAGAAGTTACTTCATATTTGCCCAAAGAAGACAAGTTACTTCCTTCGACATTAGAAAACTCATTTCTATTGAGGCCATTCGCACAGACACTGCTGTAGACTACTTCCTTGTTGTTCAAGTCGTAGAGGACATAACGCTTCTTACCTGGATGCATGGAGAAATCCACGAAGACACAATAGTTTGTGTTCAAGTTGTGTTTCTTGCAGAATTCCAACGCCTCAGCTACTCTCCAGTTGGAGATGGAAGGAGTACAGAATTGATTATAGACCACCAAACATACTACGGCCAAAATAACCAAAATGATGAATATTCCAGTAACCTTTAGTATCCTCATCATGGATTTTGACATTCTTATTTCAATAGAAGTCTGTTGCTATGCTCCTCCGTATCGACCAGATTTAGCAACAAGACCAATGGCATTAGTGGCTTCTATCCATCGTGTAGGTGACAAGGTAAAGGCATTCAAACCCGCCTCCTTTCTAAACACCTCGAATTCGAGGGGGTTAAAATTCGGATTATGCAGCGTTTCCCATAAGCCAAGATACTCAATCGTATTACGATTTCGCATCCAATTACCAATGACTCCATTGGGGTCAATCATATTTTTCTGCCTGGCTATATCAGAGATACAGATATAGTCAACGCCATTGACGTTCATCGTCCTGATGGTGACGTCCTTTACTATTATTTCGTTTTTCTTTGCCATATTCGACTGCAAATATACTACTTTTTATTTATATAGTATGCAAAATTCGAAAATGTTACACCTTTTGCCTACTTTTTTCTATACGTGTCAGCGGAACCTATCCCTATTGTCACAAAGGTACTGCACGTTGCCATCGTTAATAAATCGCCAGCCCGTCGCAATTGATAGGCTGGCGATAACATATAAGCATAAAGCAGGCTGAAATCAATTGTCTTCAGCCTGCAATGTTAAATATCAGAATGAATCGTGTATGAAACAGATACTGTCACCTGTTTCATGCTGTTCCCTATACTCAGCGAGGTATTTCATGAAAATATCTCGCTGATTTCTTTTTTGTTTCCAAATAGTTTTGTATCTTTGCAGATGCTATCTGCCCATTGCGGTCAGGAAGCACATTGAGATGTGCAGAGCCGTTGGGCGGAGCACTACATATTAGAAGGCGTTACTGACGCTTTGTTTTTGGACAATCGAACTACCACATCGACAAGAGATCAAAAACATTGTAGAGGTGACTCCACGGGGTGTGTATTAGCATCTCCGTAGTGTGCTGAGAGGCTTCATTGCCTCAGGCACACTTTACGGTGTATCTATATACTCCAGCGTTGGTGTTTACTCTGTCTGTTTATCTCTATGGCTGTGGTAGGCCAGATTGTCGAACAGGCAGATGTTAAGCACCACGTTTTTTGTATGTAGTTATCAACATAGTATAATCCATCTGATTTTAGGGTGCTTGTCAGACCAAATTGAATAAGAAGACAGTAAAGAGAAACTGACTAAACCATACTGACGAGCATCATTTCGCTTCTGACAAAAGAGAACTGGAAATCTAACTGACGCAGGAAGCCGTTTCCAGTCGCTTCTTTTGGGCACGACAGCCCCTTGCGCTTTTCTTTCAAAGGTGCAAGGGGTTTTTCGTGTCAACAAATATAATATGTCGAAGACCAACTTACGGCCTCAGCCCCAGCAATTGGATTTGTTCCAGCTGCAGGCAGAATATCCAAGACAAATCATTGACAATTCAAGTCAGAACATAGATTTGAATGATTTGGATTTGACTCAGAATGTTTTAGTCTGCAATGTTAAGAAAGACAATATGGAGCATTTCTTGGATGGAACAGCTAAGCTATACTATTCGGGGAAAAGATTTCCATCTACAGTCGCACTCAATAAACTCTACTACTTCATACCCTACATCGGCAAACAATGTGACCAAGACTTTTTCGGCATTAGGGATTTGTATCTAATAAAGATTGCCCGTGTAGGTTCTCGTCGTGAGGGTGAAGTGGATAATGACCCTAACGATCTGCGTATAGTATTTGAGTTGCAGTTTGTAAAACACCTCTTTCCTAAATACAAGAAACAACAACTCGACATTTGGCAGACATATACAGATACCACATTAGAAAAGATCGTTCAGCAACCAAATGTCGTAGCTATGCCACTCCATAGACGAATGACTTATGTAAGTTTGTTTAGTTGTGCAGGTATCGGATGCTACGGATTCAAACAGGAGAATTTTGATTGTGTTGCAACGGTGGAGTTGATAGAGCGTCGTTTGAACGTCCAGAAGTACAATCACAAGTGTCGTTACGAAAGTGGTTATATTTGCGGTGATATTACATTGCAGGAAACACAGGACAAAGTATTCGATGAGATCCAGACATGGCACAATCAGCGTAACATGGGGGAATTAGATGTTGTAATAGCAACCCCACCTTGTCAGGGTATGTCTGTTGCCAATCACAAGAAGGGCGATGAACTAAAGCGCAATTCTCTAGTGGTAGAATCTATCAAGTTGATTCAGCAGATTATGCCTCGCTTTTTTGTTTTTGAGAATGTTCCTGCATTTATGAAGTCTATCTGTACTGATATTGACGGACAAGACAAGCCTATTCGTGAAGCAATCGAGGTAGATCTTGCAGGTCATTATAACATTGCGGCAAAGGTCATTAATTTCAAAGATTATGGCAACCCCAGCAGTAGAACGAGAACGCTTGTTATTGGTGTGCGCAAAGACCAAAAAGAAATAACGCCGCTTGAGCTATTCCCAGATAGACAGGAGGAGCAAACTCTTCGTCAGACGATAGGACATCTGCCTCATCTGACATATATGGGTGAGATTTGGGACCAGGATATATATCATACTTTCCGTCCCTATGCCCCGCAAATGATGGAATGGATTGAAAATATCACAGAGGGACAATCCGCATTTGACAATGAAGATCCCAATCGAATTCCACATAGGGAGAAAGATGGAGAGATTATCTATAACCAGAACAAGAATGGTGACAAATATACTCGTCAGTATTGGGATAAAGTGCCCCCATGTGTACACACTCGCAACGACATCCTTGCAAGTCAGAATACCGTCCACCCTACAGATAACCGAGTTTTCTCCATTCGTGAGGTTATGTTGATGATGTCTGTGCCTAAAGAGTTTGAATGGAGCGCTATTCCATATCAGCAACTGAATGCGATGTCCTTGGAAGAAAAGCAGAGATATCTGAAGAAAGAGGATGTAAATATTCGTCAGAGTCTGGGTGAGGCTGTTCCTACCATTATATTCCAGCAGATTGCTCACAAGATAAAAGAGAAAGCGATTGAAAAAGAGCTAACAGAGCAGGAGGCTAGCGAAATCATTGAGAAGAATAATCTGACAGACGTTAAGAACCTTCTGAAATATATCAAGAAGAATAGAAAGATGGGCTTTGTGCGTCTAGCAAAAATCGCAGAATATGCCAACGGAGCAAGAACAGAGACTGCAGCCTATTATACACGACAGGATATTTGCTATTCAGTCGTAAAGAATCTGCCGGACTATCCAGACTCCAAGGTTCTTCATATTCTTGAGCCAGCAACTGGCGTTGGCAACTTCCTGCCATCCCTGTTCCTGAAATATGCTAATGTTGCGGAACTGCATATTGATGTTATCGACATCAACCCAGACAGCATAGCATTACTCCAGCAGATATTGCAGTCAATACCTCTCCCTGAGAATGTCCGCCTAAACTTCATTAACAAAGATACACTTTTGGAACAATTTCCAAAAAGATACGATATTGTAGTAGGCAATCCTCCTTACATGAAAGTAAAAGACAGGAGTTTGTTATCAGCTTATAAGATGTCAGTTGTCAACACAGACACGAGCAACATATTTTCGTTCTTCATCGAGAAAGCGATGCAACTTGGAGACGTTGTTTCGCTGATAGTTCCGAAGAGCCTAATTAATGCACCTGAGTTTGGTAAGACTCGCCAACTGATGAATGAGAAAGCCATCACTCACATCGTTGATTTTGGCGAAAAGGGCTTTAAGGGTGTTAAAATAGAAACAATTGCTTTCACAATAAACCAACGTGCAAAACGGAATCTGACAAAGGTGGAATCATATATAACTAATTCTGTAGAGATAAAGCCACAGGACTATATCACAGACCCGTCCTTCCCATACTGGCTTATCTATCGCAATAAGGATTTTGATGAGGCAGCAAACAAGATGACCTTTGGAATATTCAAATCATTCCGCGACAGGACACTTACAAAATCGAATACTTCGCAACAGGGTAAAATTCGAGTGCTGAAATCTCGTAACATTGGAGATAATACGGTTATAGACATTGAGGGCTATGACACTTATATTGATGATATCACAGACTTGGAAGTGGGGAAATTTCTCAACCGTACCGAGTGTGTCTTAGTCCCAAATCTTTCATACTATCCTCGTGCCTGCTTTATGCCACAGGGATGTATAGCAGATGGTTCTGTGGCTATACTCACTACAATCAATGGTGGGCAGGTAACCAAAGAAGATTTGGCTTACTATGCTACAGAGGAATTTAGCAAGTTCTACAGCATTGCTCGCAATCGTGGAACCCGCTCTCTCAATATTGATAATAACTCCGTGTTTTTCTTTGGTAAACTAAAAACTGAATAACTATGACGAGTATTGAAAACTATCTCAGTAAATTCAATGACTTCGATATTCGACAGACTCATGATGCAAGGTACGTTGACCAGAAATGTACTCCGGACATCGTTTGTTTTATTGCGGACTGTATCCTCAATACTTCCTGTGCAACAAAGCCGTTCACAATAAACGACCTTTGGGATGAGCGATTCTTTATTGATAACTGTCGTGTCATTTTTGGTAAGCCATCTC
This sequence comes from uncultured Bacteroidales bacterium, assembly GCA_902800925.1. Taxonomy (GTDB): domain Bacteria; phylum Bacteroidota; class Bacteroidia; order Bacteroidales; family Bacteroidaceae; genus Prevotella. Next base: position 26,180 of record CADCGD010000035.1, read on the forward strand.
CAGCAGACCCAAGTGCTAGGAATGAGTATAACAAAGTCCTATGCCAACCTTTAAAACTACTGGCTTATGCCCATGTGTTGACGGTAAAAAAAGATGATAGGACTCTATACTTTTCTGTTGCAGACGTGGAAATGCTTGAATATATTTCTGTTAAAGAGCGAAACGCATATAACTTTATGCTCAAGTTCTTCAGAAAAGTCATATCTGATAGCGGCCTGATGAGAATCTTTGAAGAATATAAAAAGACTTGCATATCTAACCCTAAAGCTGCGAAAGCAGAAATCTATGCTAAATACCATAGATTCATTTCTGCAAATACTCCATCTCATTCAAAAACGGATGTTGACAGGATATTTCACAAAGTGTTTAATTTGTTTGCTTACAACAATATGTTGCCAGGCAGTAATGGAAAAATACTTGATTGGTATGACCTTATGTACAATAGGGTGAACTGGAGGGATAAAGATAAGAAACAAAAGACTCTAACAAGACAACAAGCCGTTGCGGCTGAAATAGAGCAAATGAATCAGGATTTCTACATCGAATACCAGGTCAATAAAGCTATTCGAAAAGTACGAGATAAACAAGGGACTATTAGTGAAGTACACGATGATTTGGCTAATGGCGTTGCGACAGAAGTACATCATATTTTTCCCAAGGCAGAATACCCAGAATTGGCTTCATATTTTGAGAATCTTATTTTGCTCACCAGTAGCCAGCATAGACAAAAAGCTCATCCCAAAAGTAACTTCCACCTAATTGATAAAGAATACCAATTGATATGTCTAATGGCTAAATCACGCACAGTTGAAGACTACATTAATGCACATGGTGAAACGTTCTATTCTAAGAAATCGTTTTTACTTGTTGTGAATACGGGAACTTCGAGCAATGCTCTTCACGAAAGTGACTCTTTTAATACCATACGAAGGTTTATTCATGACTATTACAATCAAGTAGGCTAACTTAAACTAATTGCGTATGTACAAATCACGTTTTGGAAGAAATGGTCAGGTTAATTTCTCATGTCCTGAAGAATATTACGAACTTCTTGGATATCTGGCAAAGTCAGATGGTACGACTTCTATAACCTGGGAAAATAATGAAGATCAAGGAGCATGGGGCAGCGAGGGAAGAATATGTTTTTATACTAGGAGACTTCCATCTGCTGGTTTTTTGCGTTATACGGCAGGTACAGGGACTATATACAAGAGGGTTAATTGCAATGATTTTGTTGAACATCTTTCAAAATTTCATGGTTTCGTGCAAGGTCGGTATCAAAATATTGAATCTATTCGCAGAACTATTCCACCCCAATATATATATTGCTTTGAACGAGGACTAAAAAAATGAAACAGGGACTTCAATTCCCTGTTTTACATGCACCTGTTTCACTTCCTTAGGTTGCCATCATAGAATATGAATAATAGAATAAGGTCTATGGCTTTTCGCCTGTGAGCGATTCTGCCGTTTGCTTGAAGTCACTAACAATAGCTTCGAGCATGGGGTTTGTGTTCTCTACTATAATCGCAGCATAGAAACCTTGCCCATCAACGGTAGCATTTGCTGTTTCCATCGTGAAGCGATTAGGGGTTGCAAACTCTTCAAACCATCTAACGAACAATCGGTTGCGCTTCTCTTCACGTCCATCACTGGTGTCGCAAATATACAGCAAGACATTAGCGTTCTCTGCAAAGAATTGTTCTATGATGGCAATCAAAGCATCCTTTACATGTGCATCGTATCCCGAATGGGTATCCTCTCGCTTTCGAAACCCAAACTGATAGGTATCGCAGCCACCCAATGGAACATCTTCGAGGAAGCTGACACTATATCTCGTGCCCGAATCAGTGGTAAAATCAAAGTCGCCATTGTTGAGAGTAATCTCGTATGGCGACTTCCGATTGATATCTTCAAGAGTAATCTTTATCATACCAAAGCTATTTTCTGCTGGTCTTCATTAGCCCAGCGCTCAGCAACTTTACGTTCCCATTCGCGTTTGATTTCAAGCGAATGCTTCCATCGACGTAATGCCTCTTCGTGTGTGATTTTCTTAATTTCCATAATGGCAATCCGTTTGATTTCTCGCTGCAAAGATAAGCATAAATTCTGAAATAACAAGTAAAAGTTACTGAAAAAGATACGGACGACTATAAAATCATCATAGCGAAACAGGTCTCTGATCATACTTCTTGCTGGCAGGATTGAATAAAAAAGGCTCACCCTAAGCGCGCTGTTCTATGGGAAGCGGGGTAAGCTTGTTGGTGCAAAGTTACAACTTTTTTGTATGAAACAGATACCTATCACCTGTTTCATCTAAAAAAAACAAAGGCCTCAGATTGCTCTGAGACCTTCGTGTGGACCAGCCAGGGCTTGAACCTGGGACCTCCAGATTATGAGTCTGTTGCTCTAACCAACTGAGCTACAAGTCCAGTGCTATTTAGTTAAGCGGGTGCAAAGATACGCAGTTTTTGGTAAATATCCAAATATTTTTTGCGAAAATAGATAAAAAGTGGTAACTTTGCACCCAATTATGGATATAAGAAGACAAGGATTAACAACGATAGAGGTCGAGCAGAGCCGTCTTGAGCATGGTGAGAACGTGTTGACACCACCTAAGAGACAGTCGATGTGGGCCCTGTATCTGGAGAAGTATCAAGACCCGATGATTCGCATCCTGTTGGTTGCTGCTGTCGTCTCGCTGGTACTGGCCTTCGTCAAGCAGGATTTTGTAGAGACAATAGGTATTATCTTTGCCATTTTCCTGGCAACGACTGTCGGATTCATCTTTGAACGCGATGCAGCCCGTAAGTTTGACGTGCTTACCCAGTTGGGCGAGGAACAGCCCGTGAAGGTGGTGCGTGAAGGAAAAATCATCGAGATACCACGCAGAGAAGTGGTCGTAGGCGATGTAGTCATCGTGGAGACAGGCGACGAGGTGCCCGCCGACGGACATCTCTTTGAGGCTACAGACCTGCAGGTTGACGAATCGAGTCTGACGGGAGAACCGATGACAAATAAAGAGAGCCTCCCCCTATCCCCCTCCAAAAAGAGGGGGGACTCAGGCGAGGCTTATCCGAAGGATATGCTGTTGCGCTCATCAATGGTGATGGGGGGCACAGGCCGCTATGTGGTCTCTGCCGTTGGCGATGAGACGGAGATAGGTCATGTGGCACGTCAGGCAACAGAGCTGACGGGTGTGAAGACCCCGCTGAATATCCAGCTGGACCGCCTGGCCAAGTTAATTAGCAAGGTAGGCGCCGGAATGTCTATAGCCGCCTTCTTTGCCTTCCTCATCCACGACCTGCTGACCAACGATTTGTGGCACACTACCGACTATCTGGCTATGGTGGAAGTCGTATTGCGCTACTTCATGATGGCTGTAACTCTAATCGTGATGGCTGTCCCTGAGGGTCTGCCGATGGCTGTCACGCTGGCGCTGGCACTGAACATGCGCAGGATGTTGAAATCAAACAATCTGGTGCGTAAGCTGCAGGCCTCAGAGACCATGGGTGCCGTCACCGTTATCTGTACGGACAAGACAGGTACGCTGACGGAGAACAAGATGACGGTGGCGGAAGTGGTTCAGGGTTCAAAGTTCAAGGTTCAAGGTTTAGAAAGCAATGATGAGTTAAATAGGGCCATAGCCCTAAACACCACAGCAACGCACGAGGTGGGCAACCCCACGGAACAGGCATTGCTGAGATGGTTGATGGAGCAGGGTGTGGACTACCAACAGCTGCGTGAAACCAACCCCATCACTGCCCGCGAGCCTTTCTCGACAGAACGGAAATACATGTCGACCACGATTGGTGACGTAGTATATATAAAGGGGGCTCCTGAGGTGATTATGGCTCGTTGCCAGCTTAGTGCTGACGAGCGCCAGAGTCTGGAGAAGCAACTGCTGGAGTGGCAACAGCACGCCATGCGTACGCTGGCTGTGGCACAGAACGACCAATTGCTGGCCATCTTTGCCATCAGCGACCCGTTGCGCAAGGAGGTTCCTGGTGCCATCCACCAGTGTTACAAGGCTGGCATCGATGTAAAGATTGTCACAGGCGATACTGTAGCCACTGCTATGGAGATAGCACGACAGTGTGGGCTTGACCCCAGTCGGGAAAATTGTATCACGGGTACGGAGTTTGCAGCACTAACAGACGAAGAGGCGTTGGAGCGCATCAAAGAGTTGAAGGTAATGTCGCGTGCTCGTCCTACCGACAAGCAACGTCTGGTCAGTCTGTTGCAACAACAGGGCGAGGTGGTTGCTGTGACTGGCGATGGTACCAACGATGCCCCCGCCTTGAACCGTGCCCACGTAGGACTCTCGTTGGGCAGTGGAACGAGTGTGGCCAAGCAAGCCAGCGACATCACACTGATTGACGACTCGTTCAATAGCATCGTACACGCTGTGATGTGGGGTCGTTCGCTATATAAGAACATCCAGCGTTTCATCTTCTTCCAGCTCATCGTCAACGTGGCCGCCCTGTTGCTGGTACTCTTTGGTGGTTTCATCGGTACGGAGATGCCGCTGACCATCACACAGATACTATGGGTAAACCTCATCATGGACACACTGGCAGCGATGGCACTGGCCTCCCTGCCACCCTCTCGTGAGGTAATGGAGGAGAAGCCCCGCAGCAGTGATGCGTTCATCATCACTAAATCCATGATACGTGGTATCCTCACCACTGGCGGACTGTTTTTCCTTGCCACCTTTGCCCTGCTATGGTATTTCGAGCGACAGACAGGTGTGGACGATACAGAACTCACCATTTTCTTCACTATCTTCGTGATGCTACAATGGTGGAACCTTTTCAATGCCCGCATGTTGGGTAGCTGTCACTCGGCATTCCGCCGTCTGTGGGCCTGCGAGGGTTTTCTCTTCGTACTGCTCATTGTACTGGTAGGCCAATGGGTAATCGTCACCTTTGGTGGCAAGATGTTCCGCACCGTTCCGCTGTCGTGGCAGATGTGGGCAATGATTATTGCAGGCACCTCACTCGTATTATGGGTTGGTGAAATATACAGATTCCTGAAGAGGCGCTTCGCTAGAGAATAGTGAATAACGAATAATGAATAGTGAGATGGAAGGATATGTAGCCACCATAGGCATGTTCGACGGGGTGCACCGCGGTCACCAGTTCGTCTTACAGCACGTTGTCGACGAGGCTCGCCAGCGTGGTCTGCAGTCGATGGCCATCACCTTCGACAAGAGTGGTCCACAGACGCTGACGCCCCTCGACCAGAAACGCCTGTTGCTGACAAAGACGGGCATTGACCGTATTGAGGTGCTGACGTTCAACGAGGCCTTGAAGCAGATGACTGCCCGTGAGTTTATGGAGCAGGAGTTACGCGACAGACTGAATGTGAAAGTGTTGCTGACAGGCTACGACAACCGCTTTGGCCACAACCGCACAGAGGGTTTTGACGACTATGTACGCTATGGCAAGGAGTTGGGCATTGAGGTAATAAGCCTCCCCCCAGCCCCTCCATTGCAACGCCACACTCTGACCTTCAGGTCAGAGAAAGAGAGGGGGGATATAGTCAGTTCCTCATTAATCCGCAAGTTGATAGCCGATGGCGACATCCATCAAGCCAACGAACTGCTGGGCAATCCCTATACGATATTAGGACGCGTGGAACACGGCGAGCATATCGGCACGAAACTGGGTTACCCCACCGCCAATCTGGTACTCGTTGACAAGTGTCAGCTGATTCCTTCCGCAGGAGTCTATGCGGTAAAGATCAGGCTGGAGAACAGCGTGGAGTGGAAGCACGGCATGATGAATATCGGCATGCGTCCCACCTTCGACGGACAGCACCAGACCTTGGAGGTCAACGTGTTCAGACTGAAAGAGAACCTATACGGACAACAGCTGCAGGTGGCATTCATCGAACGTCTGAGAGGCGAGCAGCGCTTTGACAGCATAGAAGCATTAAAATCACAATTACGAGAAGACGCCATTGAGGCAGAAAGGATATTAGCATGAAGAAAGCACTTAGTTATCTACTCATCTTTATTGGTCTCCAAATTGTTGGCGGAGGCATCATCACCGCCTTGTGGAGCCTGATTACCGGCAATGGCGACAAGACAGCAGCTATGCTCATCACGACAACTGGCGTGGTGGGTGTTATCACCATTGTCCTCTTCCTCTGGACACGCTATGCGGAGGTGTCACCCAAGTGGTTGCGCACACGCCCCTGGACAGTACTTGCCTGGAGTGTCGTGGCCTCAATGGGAGCACTCATCCCTTCCATGTGGATACAGGAACAAATACCCGAGTTGCCCAATTTTGTCGAACAGGAGTTTGACACCATTCTGGGAACACCATGGGGTTATCTGGTGATTGGTCTGCTGGCACCGCTGAGCGAAGAGATTGTGATGCGTGGTGCCATCCTGAAAGAACTGCTGAAGTCGGAGAAGCTGGGTGTGTGGATAGCCATCACCATCTCGGCTGTGCTGTTTGCCCTCATCCACATGAATCCTGTCCAGATGCCGCACGCATTCCTTATCGGACTCTTATTGGGTTGGATGTACTGGCGCACAGGTTCTATTCTGCCTGGCGTGGCTTACCACTGGGCGAACAATAGTATTGCCTTCGTGATGTATGCGTTCTATCCGGACCCAGACATGAAACTCATTGACCTGTTCAAGGGTTCTGAGTTACACGTCTATATGGCGCTGGGCTTTTCGCTGCTCATCCTCCTCCCAGCCCTCTTCCAACTGAATCTGTGGATGCGTCGTGCCGAATAAATACTGTCGCCATGTTAGCAAGTCATTATTACAAAGGACTCATTGAGGCAGGCTGTGACGAGGCGGGCCGTGGCTGTTTGGCAGGAAGCGTCTATGCTGCTGCCGTCATCTTTCCCGAAGACTATCAGAACGATGAACTCAACGACTCCAAGCAGTTGACTGACAAGCGTCGCAAGCAGTTGCGTGAGATTATCCAACGTGATGCCGTAGCATGGGCCGTAGGTATCGTCACTCCTGAGGAGATAGACCGCATCAACATCCTTAATGCCTCAATCCTCGCCATGCATCGTGCCCTCGACCAGCTGACAGTACGTCCCGAGGCCATCATCGTCGACGGCAACCGCTTCAAGCCGTATTATGATAGAGGTGAGGGGTTAGAGGTGAGAGGTGAGAGATTACCCCACACCACCATCGTCAAGGGCGACGGCAAGTACCTTTCCATTGCTGCAGCCTCGATATTGGCTAAGACCTATCGTGACGACTATATGGATGAGTTGGCCAAGGAGTATCCGCAGTATGACTGGCTGTCGAACAAGGGCTATCCTACCAAGAAGCATAGAGAAGCAATACGGCAGTATGGCATTACACCATACCACCGTAAGACTTTTAACATGCTGGGCGATGGCCAGCTGTCGCTAAATTTTGAATATTAGTAAGCAGGCTTGCCTGCTTCAGCGAGTAAGTATTAGTCCACCCATGGGTTGGATGGCGACCTTCGCTATACCTTTCTTATCCACCTTCAGCGTCTTCAGCACAGGTGTGCTAGGAGCCCCCTTCTTGCCAGGCTGGTCAATGTAGCACTGGACCGTCTGACCTGCAAACATGGGCAGTGACAGCTGCAGGGTTTTCACCTGCTGGGTACCATTCATACCAGCTACATACCACTTGTCGCCCGTACGACGCGCCAGCACCACATACTTTGTGGGATAGCCATCGAGGAAACGTACTTCGTCCCATATCGTAGGCAACTGCTTGAGGAAGTCAAGTTCAAACTGTGGCACATCCTGCAGGTTGTTAGGATACATCGCCACACAGTTGACGCTGGTCTGTAGGACTATACCGCTGGCCAGTTCAAAGATATCCGTTGTATAGCGGCGATGACGACTCTTGTTATCGCGACTGATATGGTGGTTCAGGATGATGCCTCCCCAGTCGAAAGAGCCTATAGCATTACGTGCAAAGGGATGCATGGTGAGTTCGAAGCCCTCCTGCTTGGCGTGATATTCGCTGAACATGATGTTCTCTGATGCCAGCGTAGCCTCAGAGGCCACATAGTTGGGATACATGCGTTCCCAGCCACGCGGAATGGTACAGCCGTGGAACACCACCTGCAAGCCGTAACGGTTGGCATCAGCCAGAATGTCTTCATAGAGTTTCAGCGACTCTTGTTTGTCAGAGCCCAGGAAGTCAACCTTGATACCAGCGATGCCCAGCTTTTGCAACCACGCCATCTCACGATTGCGAGCCAGTGCGGTATTCATGCAGTGCTTGGGTGTCTGTGGCGCGTCGTTGGCATAGCCATTGCTGTTGTACCACAGAAGCAGCTTCACTCCCTTGCTGTTGGCATAGCGGTTCAGCTCGACAATACGGTCGCGCCCTATCTGCTTATCCCACCAGTTGTCTACCAACACGTATTCGAAACCCATGGCTGCAGAGACATCAATCATCTTCACCTGATCGTCGTAGTTCACGCTCTCGTCCTGCCAGATGAGCCAGCTCCATGTGTAACGGCCTGGCTTATAGTCCTGAGTGGGTTCGTAGAGCGGATCCACAACATCGTAGGGAATGGTGGTCTCGACAATAGGTTTCAGCGTCGTACCCACCGTGATGGTGCGCCAAGGGGTGCTGCCTGGCAGAGGAATGCCAGCCCAGTGACTTCCCAGACCATTCATCTCACCGATATTCGGATAGGTGACCGTATAGCCACGACCTGCCTCATAGTCGCTCAGGTGACTGGCACAGTAGTTGGAGCCCACACCCGTCTCGCTGACAAGTACCCATCCTGCAGGGACCTTGAACAAACACGGGAAAGTAAAGCCCTCGCCAAACGCTGAGCGCTCTGTCAGAGGTCTGTCGGCCTTGTAGTCCTCCTCATAGGACGGTTTGGTGCGTTGCCAACCCACCATCGGCAGACTCTGTGGTGTCAGGAACGTCGTCGTAGCCTCAGGGAAGTTAAAGGCAGATGTCTCGTTGTAAATAACTGCACTCAGTCGACTCTCGCCCTTGGGTTGCAACGAATAGCGATAGGCAATATCATTGTTCGACACACAGAAGGTGATGGTGAGGGGCAGACCTTCGCCATTGGTGTAGATGAGGTCAGCCTGACGAGCCACATAGTGTGCCGATGATGCCTTGGCACGTGTCATCGTGTACGTCTTGTCAATGCTGCTCTCCTTCATCTCCTTGAGGGTCAGTCCACGGGTAAAGTCGCCAATGTCCGCCTTCAGTCCCAATGCCGAGGGTTTCAGCATGGTCTGTCCCATATAACTGACGCTGTAGTTCAGCAGTCCCTGTTCGTCATCAATCGTCACCACCAGTTTGCCGTCGGGTGACTTGACATTGATCTCTTTAGCCTCTACGGCGAGTGCCATACATGCCAAGAGGAAGCACAAAATTTGTTTCATTTCCTATTTATTCGTTTGCAAATTGTCCAAAATACTTGAGGCAGGTGTCGCGCCACTCACGGGCATTCTCCACCTGATGATGCAAGCGCTCGTCGACCTCGCGCCAACGCTGTTCGTCGATGAAGTGGCGCATCTTGTTGTGCCAGATGTTATGGTGCGTCTCAACAGTAATCACGCCACGGTTGTAGTGGAACTGCAGCGACTCCCACAGCGTAGAGCCATCCTTCATCTTGTAAGTCCAGGGGACATGATGGAACCACAACAGCAGATTCTCAGGACACGTCTCTATATTATCATAGGTACGTGCGAGGTCCTTGCGATACTGGCTGACGGCATCCGTTCCCTTGCTGGAACGCTCGAAGCCTACACCCTGCTTGTCGGCCTTGTGATAATAGACAGGACACCACTCCAGCGGATAGCTCTTGATGAAGCCATCGGGTTCAGGACCGTAGTGGTGGTCGAACTTGAAGATATGGTGCAAGCCCAGTGGCATCATGTAGTCCACGCAAGCCTCACGACTCTCTGCCATCACTTTTGCCATCGTGTTCACAAACTGCGCATCACGGGTAAACGTCTGCTGCAACCACTCACGGGCAATCTTGTCGCTGTCCAGTCGTGGGTTCCACGCCAGTCGACCAAAGGCATACCAGTTGGCCTGCGAGAAATGGTGACCACACCAGTTCTTGTCGAGTCCGATATTGGCGACACCAGCGATACCCCTTAACTGCTTAGGATTCACCTGCGAGAAGAACTCCTGCCACATGGGAGCCAGATAGACCAAGTGGCGCGACTGTCCCAAGTACTCCTGGGTAATCTGCAACTCCACCATATTGGGTGTCTGCTTAATCTGGTCGAAGATAGGACTATATGGTTCACGAGGCTGGAAGTCCAACGGACCGTTCTTGGTCTGCAGGATGACATTGTCGCGGAACTGACCATCCAGCGGCTTAAACTCCGACACGGCCTGCTTCACACGGTCTTCACCCTTGTGGTTGGCGCCATAGACAAAGCAACGCCACATGACGATACCCTTGTAAGGCTTCAATGCATCTGCCAACATGTTAGCACCATCGGCATGCGTGCGCTTGTAGTCGCCAGGGCCAGGCTGTCCCTCGCTGTTCGCCTTCACCAAAAAACCACCGAAGTCAGGAATAAGCTTATAGATTTCCTTAGCTTTCTTCTTCCACCATTTGGCAACGCTCTTGTCCAGCGGATCAGCTGTCTTGGTGTCGCCCAACGCCATAGGAGTAGCAAAGTTGATAGACAGATACACCTTGATATGGTAGGGACGCAGGATGTCGGCAATCTTCTTCACCTCCTTCAGATAAGGAGTCGTCAGCATCTTGGGCGAAGCATTGACGTTGTTCAGTACAGTACCGTTGATGCCGATAGAAGCATTGGCTCTTGCATATTCCTTGATGAGCTGGGCGTCGAAAGTGACAAGCTGATCGTTGTCTAACTTCCAAAAGATACTCTCACCAGCATAACCACGCTCGATGCTGCCATCGAGATTGTCCCAATGGTTCAGCAGGCGCAGGTCGTAAGCAGGGTGCGTCTCCATATTCATGTCGCCACGTAGCAGGGCGTAAGTGCCATATAACAGACCTGCCTCACGACGGGCGCTAAGCGTCGAACCATCGAAGCGATAGCCATCATCATCGGGCATGGTGGCATCAAGCTTCAAGGCAATCTGTGCCCCGTTATAATAGGTTTCCAACTCCTGCTTGGCAATCTCGATAGTAGCAGACTTGCTGTCGCAGATGACCTTGGCTTTGTTAATCGGCTGGTAGCGCAGCCACAACTGGTGACCATCCTCAGCATGAACACTGATGGTGGCAACAATAGTGAATAGTGATAATAAGATATGTTTCATGTTTACTTCTGTTTCAAAAGGTTCAGGGGTTGTTTGGGAGCCATCACGTTGTTTACGGACTCTGTATATTCGGTTATCTTCAAGGGTGCCGTCAGTTTGATGTCGCGACTGGAGTTGCCAACTTTAAACAGGTACTGACCAGCCTCCGTGATCCACTGTGAGCCAGCCTCATCGAACGAGGCCAGGTCGCGCTTCAACAGCGTCATGGTCAGTGTCTCGCTCTCGCCAGGCTGCAACTCACGGGTCTTGGCAAAGGCCTTCAACTCCTGAGCGGGCTTCTCTAGCTTACCCTTGGGGGCAGTCACGTAGAGCTGTGCCACTTCCTTGCCAGCAACGTTGCCCGTATTCTTCACGGTGACAGAGACATCAACCAGATTACCACGACACTTCACCGTCAGTTTCGAGAACTCGAAGGTGGTATAGCTCAGACCAAAGCCGAAGGGATAGGCCACCTCTTTCTGGAAGGTGTCGAAGTAACGGTAACCCACATAGATGTCCTCCTCGTGGTTGGTATAGTCTTCGTTGGGAATGCCACGTCCCCACCCTTTCATCTCACGATAGGAGTACATATCCATATCCTGTGGGAAGTTCTTGGTAGAAGGATGGTCTGTAGCAGCGATGGGCCATGTCATCGTCAGCTTGCCACTGGGGTTCGCCTTACCCGTCAGCACGTCGGCCACACTGTTGCCACCCTCCTCGCCAGGTTGCCAGGCACAGAGGATAGCATCCACACGGTCGCGCCACGAACAGGTCTCCATCACGCTACCAGAGTTCAGGATGACGATGACGGGCTTGCCAGCAGCACGGAACTGACTGCTCACACGGAAAATCATGTCCTGCTCCATCTGACTGAGGTTGAACTCGCCGTCAATCTTGCGGTCTACACCCTCACCAGCCTGACGACCAATGGTGATGATGGCTGCATCGGCCTCTCGGAGTTCGTGGGTCACACAACGCTCCGAGATTTCTATCTCGTCGAGCTTGGGCTGTCCCTGGTCGAGGAACCACATCATCGGATTCTTATCGGCCTTCAGTTTGGCCTTGGCATACTTCACGTAGTTCTGGTAGATCTCCGTCAGCAACGGGGTTGTCTTCACACCGATGTTCTTCAGTCCCTGCACCATGTCAACAACATAAGGTACATTGACACAGCCTGAGCCCAGACCACCAGAGAGGAAATCGTAGCTGTTCACACCAAACAGCGCCACTGTATAGCCTCTCCCCCCGCCCTCTCCAAGTAGAGAGGGAGCCTCGGAATCCCCCCTCTTTTTGGAGGGGGTTAGGGGGAGGCATCCGTTGTTCTTCAGCAACACCATACCCTCTGTCGATGACTGGCGCGTCACCTTGGCGTGTGCGTCAAGGTCGGGTTTGCTGTACTGATAGCCCTTAAAACGAGGTGTCTTGACGATATATTCCAGCATGCGACGTACATTCTGGTCTACATACTTTATGTCCAGTCGACCTGCCTTCACAGCCTCAACGATGTCTTTGGCCTGAGCAGGATAGCCTGGCATCATCAGGTCGTTGCCAGCCTCCACTTCCATCTCTGTGGGTAGGTCGGCACGCTTGCCTATCCAGTCTGTCATCACGATACCCTTGAAGCCCCACTCATCGCGCAGGATGGTGGTCAGCATGTCTTTGTTACCCTGGGCATAGAAACCGTTGATCTTGTTATACGACGACATGATAGTCCACGGATTGCTCTGGCGCACCACTATCTCGAAGCCTTTCAGGTAGAGCTCACGCAGGGCACGCTGTGACACGCGCTCGTCAACCTTTGTACGCGAGTTCTCCTGTGAGTTCACAGCAAAGTGCTTAGCCGACACGCCCACGCCCTGACTCTGGATACCCTTCGTCACAGCGGCACCAATCAGTCCCGTCACGATGGGGTCTTCCGAATAGTACTCGAAGTTTCGGCCACACAGTGGATTGCGGTGCAGGTTCAGTCCTGGACCCAGCACCACGTCACAACCATACTCCAGTGTCTCATTACCGATGGCCTGACCCACCTGTTCCACCAACTGGGTGTTCCATGTCGAAGCCAGACAGGTACCCACAGGGAATCCTGTGGCATAGTAGGTCTTCGTGTCACCCTCACGAATAGGGTCTATGTGTACGCCAGCAGGACCGTCTGTCAGTACCGTAGCAGGAATGCCCAGTCGCGGAATGGCTACCGTCAGGCCAGCAGCACCAGCCACCAGTTTCTTCTGGTGACCCATCATGGCACCAGAGCCTACAAAAGAATCGTTACCAGCGCCCACCAGCAGTTGGGCTTTCTCTTCTAAAGTCATTGCCTTCAATACCTCGTCGATATTCTCTGACCTAAGTTTCAGGTCAGAGTGTGGCGTTGCGAAGTCAGCATTCAGTTTTGGAGTTTGTGCAGTCATTGTTGTTGCAGTTAGCAGAGCCGTCAAGCCCAGCATGAATAGTCGTTTAGTTCCCATATCTCTGTTATTTAGTTTTCGTCATGTTAGTAGGCAGTTGCATTACGAGCTTACAAATTTACGTCTTTTTTCCGACATTGCCAAATTTCGGGCCACTTTCTTTTCCTACATCATACACTATCAAGAAAGAAATATCGCAGAAAACAGGGTTCACATTCACACGTAACTCACTGTGATACTGCGCATTAAGTGTGACACTTGTTTTCCAGAAGCATTCCATAAAGTGCGAACACTGTCATTGACGGCATATCAGCTAGTCTGATCCCACTTCTTACGCTATCCAATCGTACGGTGTATTCTTCCGGCAATTTGCGACAACCGTCGCAGATATCCGCGACGGATGTCGGATATATTTTCGACGGCCGTCGGACGAAGCAAAAATAGTTGACTTGGAAAAGGAGACAGACTGATACGGAAGGCAAGAACAGCTAATACGCAACTGGCTACAGCTAAGCGAGTTGCGCATTAGCTGTGCCTAAAGAAGAGATAAGGTAAAAGGAGTCTCCTTGTAAATAAAAGCTTAGAAAACAGCCTGAATTTAACATTCTTTTTGACATACTGTAAAGAAAACGGAAGCAACTGATTAACAGAAAGATAAACAAAATTATCAGAATGTTTTATTGTTAAAGCCTCCCAAACCCAGTTCACGCTTCCTCCCAAAGCTTACGCCCAAAAACAAAGTGTCACACTTAACGAACAATGATACAGCTAGTTACGCGTGAATGTGAACCCTATTTTTACGTTGTTTCTTCGCTGATAGTGTCTTATGTTAGTAAGCGTATCCGCTTTGACGCCTTGCATACTATAGGGCCTTCCATTGGTCAGGCAGCAGAGTCCTGTATTCCTTGATGTCAGTATTAGGCTGCATCAG
>CADCGD010000036.1 GCA_902800925.1 uncultured Bacteroidales bacterium
GAAGTTCGTCATTGCTCATCAGGTCTCTTCCTGAAAGCGGATGCAAAGGTACGACTTTTTTCCGAATCACCAAAACTTTTTAAAGAAAAAATTCAATTTTAATAGAAAAAATATTCGAGACTTGATTTGAGTCAAGAACCAAGAAGCGTTACACCTTATTATATATAACACGCGCATGAGACCGATTGCTGTTATCGCAAACAGTGTCATGAGAGCATCAGGATAGAGTAGGCAAGACATCTATCAAATGGCGAATTACTAAATTATTGCAAAAAGACGCTCAATTATTTGGATGTTTGCATATTTATCCGTAACTTTGCGGCCGATTTGAATAAATATACTAGCATGAAAGTAAAGAACGACCGTTTAGAAGCCCTTAGAATGATTATTTCCAGCCAGGAGTTGGGTAGTCAGGACGAGCTATTGAACGCCCTCAAAAAAGAAGGATTCAAGTTGACTCAGGCAACCCTCAGTCGCGACCTCAAACAGCTGAAGGTTGCAAAGGCTGCCTCGATGCGTGGCAACTATGTATATGTGTTACCTAACGACACCATGTACAAACGCGTAAGTACCCCTTCTTCCGTTCGTGAGATGATGCAGGTTCCTGGTTTCTTGAGCATCCAATTCTCAGGGAACATGGGCGTCATCAAGACACGTCCGGGGTATGCCAGTTCTATTGCATACAATATTGACAATAGTCACATTAACGAGATATTAGGAACCATCGCAGGCGACGACACCATCTTTATCGTTATCAAACAAGGCATAACGAAAGACGAGGTCATTGATGCCCTCAGCGAAGTGGTGCCAAACATGAGATAATTTTCCAATTCATAGTTAAGAGTTCATAGTTAATAGTTAACAATGGAACAAGAAGAAATAGAAGTATTAGTAGCAGGACCGGAACATGAGGTCTATGTAGATACCATTCTTGAGACGATAGCCGAAGCCGCCAAGGTGCGCGGCACAGGTATTGCCAAGCGCACACACGAGTACTTGGCAAAAAAGATGTTTGAAGCGAAAGCCGTCATCGCCCTCACCAAGGACGGACGCTTTGCTGGTTTCAGTTATATTGAGACTTGGGACAACCAGCAATATGTGACGACCAGCGGTCTGATAGTACACCCCGACTTCCGAGGTCTGCACATTGCCAAGCGCATCAAGGACCTGACATTCACACTGGCCCGTACCCGTTGGCCACATGCCAAGATATTCTCTTTGACTAGCGGAGCTGCCGTCATGAGAATGAATACTGCACTGGGCTATCAGCCGGTAACTTTCGCCGACTTGACCGATGACGAAGCCTTCTGGAAGGGCTGCGAGGGGTGCGTCAACTATCCTGTTCTAAAAGAGCGCAACCGCAAGTTCTGCATCTGTACGGCTATGCTCTTTGACCCCACAGAGCACCTTCCCGCCAAGTTGTCCGACGAGGTACTCTCGCGCATCAAACACCTCCAGGAGATAGAAAATTAAGAGTTAAGAATTAAGAATTAAGAAATTAAGAGATATGAGCAAGAAAAAAGTTGTCGTAGCTTTCAGCGGTGGTTTGGACACCAGCTACAATGTGATGTATCTGACCAAGGAGTTAGGTTATGAAGTATATGCCGCCTGTGCCAACACCGGTGGTTTCTCAGCTGAGCAGTTGAAGAGAAACGAAGAGAACGCCTACAAGCTGGGCGCCGTGAAATATGTCACCCTCGACGTGACGCAGGAGTATTACGAGAAGTCACTGAAGTACATGATCTTCGGTAACGTATTGCGTAACAACTGCTATCCCATCTCGGTCAGCAGTGAGCGCATCTTCCAGGCCATCGCCATTGCGCGCTATGCCAAAGAGATTGGTGCCGACGCCATTGCCCATGGTTCAACGGGTGCCGGTAACGACCAAATTCGTTTCGACATGACGTTCCTCGTGATGGCTCCCGGTGTAGAGATTATCACCCTTACACGCGACCGCAACCTGACCCGTAAGGAAGAGGTGGACTACCTGAATGCCAATGGCTATTTCGCAGACTTCACCAAGTTGAAGTACTCGTATAACGTCGGCATCTGGGGCACCAGCATCTGTGGTGGCGAACTGCTCGATCCCACACAAGGACTGCCCGAGGAGGCCTACCTGAAACACGTAACGAACCCTGAGAAGGAGTCGCTGCTGAAGATCCAGTTTGAGAAGGGCGAGATTGTTGCTGTCAACGGCGAGCAGTTCGATGACCACATCAAAGCCATCCAGAAGATTGAGGAGATTGGTGCCTCTTACGCCATCGGTCGCGATGCCAACGTCGGCGACACCATCATCGGTATCAAGGGTCGTGTAGGTTTCGAGGCTGCAGCTCCGAAGTTGATTATTGAGGCTCACCGTCTGTTGGAGAAGTCCACCTTAAGTAAGTGGCAACAGTACTGGAAGGATCAGGTGGCCAACTGGTACGGCATGTTCCTGCACGAGAGCCAGTATCTGGAGCCAGTGATGCCTGACATCGAGGCTATGCTCACCAGCAGTCAGCGCAACGTGACTGGTACCGCCATCCTGAAGCTCCGTCCTTACGGCTTCGAAACAGTAGGTATCGACAGCGCCAACGACCTGACCAAGTCTAAGCTCGGTGAATATGGCGAGACGCAGACAGGTTGGACTGCCGACGAGGCCAAGGGCTTTATCAAGGTCAGCTCTACCCCACTCCGCGTTTACTACGGTATCCACAAAGACGAAAAGAGATGATTAAAGTAGGTATATTAGGTGCAGCAGGCTATACAGGTGGAGAACTAATTCGTCTGTTGCTGAACCACCCAGAGGCAGAGATTATCTTTGCCAACTCTGAGAGTAATGCTGGTAATCTGGTCAGCGATGTGCACGAAGGACTGATTGGCGATACCGACCTGAAGTTTACCGACGAGATGCCTTTTAATCAGGTTGACGTCGTCTTCTTCTGTTTCGGACACGGCAAGAGCGAACAATTCCTCAAGGAACACACCATCCCTGCTAACGTCAAGATTATCGACTTGGCACAGGATTTCCGTATCAAGGGCGACCACGACTACGTCTATGGTCTGCCAGAGATCAATAAGGAGGAGATTCAGAAAGCGCAACATGTAGCCAATCCCGGCTGCTTTGCCACCTGTATTCAGGTTGCCCTGCTGCCTGCCGCTCACCTGAACCTGCTGAAAGAGGACGTTGCCGTCAACGCCATCACCGGTTCCACAGGTGCCGGTCAGAAACCTGGTGCCACCACCCACTTCTCGTGGCGCAATAACAACCTGAGCATCTACAAGCCCTTCCAGCACCAGCATATCGCTGAGATTCGCCAGTCGCTGAAGCAAGTACAGGGCTATCTTGATGCCGACATCGACTTCATCCCTTATCGTGGCGACTTTGCACGTGGCATCTTCTGTACCGCCGTCATCAAGACCCCTGCTCCTGTCGAGGACGTCATCGAGGCCTACAAGGAGTTCTATCATGATGCCGCTTTCACCCACTATAGCGACAAGCCCATTGACCTGAAGCAGGTCGTCAACACCAACAAGGCCTTGGTACATGTCGAGAAGTACGGCAACAAACTACTTGTCACCTCAGCCATCGACAACCTCTTAAAAGGTGCCGTTGGTCAAGCCGTGCAAAACATGAACCTCATGTTCGGTATCAATGAGACCGCAGGACTGCGCCTGAAAGCTTCCGCTTTCTGAAATAATCACAATAAAAAGCCACGGATTTCGTGTACATTCGAGATCCGTGGCTTTTTATGTTTTACTGGTTAACCTTCCTACCTTGATAGATATACAAACCTTTCTTCGTGGGCTTGCTTAGCAGCTTGCGCCCCATGAGGTCGTACCATCCATCCTTTGACGATTTAGGAGTGCTGCCTTTTACTGTCAGCACACCCGTCGTCGAGGACTCAAAGGTTGTCGACACCTCTGCCAACTCACCCTCACCAGTATAAAGCAGATATGCCTGGAAGGGAGCGAGATACTGTTCCTTGGCCATGGCGGGATCTGACGAAGCCATCATGCGCCAAGTCTTGTCAGCCTGCATGATATAAGCTTTCTTCGCCAAGCCTTCCTCATGAGTCATGCTGCGCACCGTACCACAGAGCGTAAAGTTGTTCTTTACAACACTGCCCTCTTCTGCAGAGCAAGAGATGGTGACATTCGATGTACCCAGGTTCAAGACTGACGAAGCATCATCGCCTGCTCTTCTACTAGCACCGCTCGTCTCATCCATCACCAGCACATACGGTTGGTTAGCCTCCAAAGTGCCTTCACATTCCTTCAGCGTAACCCCCTCGCCGTCCGTATCATCCAAGGCATACGCCGTAGTATTCTCAGGGACGGGAAGGTCATAAGGAAGACAGACCGTCGTGCTGCCTCCAGTCACTTCACGCTCATAAACCACTGTCTCCACCTCGACATCGATAGGAACATTATATCCGTTAACCTCCGTCAGGTCAAGTGTCTCACAGGTTCCGTCGCCGTTGACGACGTTTGTCACACCCTCCGTAGTGCTCATGCCGTCAGGCAGTACGACGATGATGTCCGTAGGCATTTCCTCAAAGGCATCGGCGTTGATCTGCGTCACATCGTACTCATTGCCTTCCTCGTCAGAAACACTGTTGGGTATCACACTGGTATCCTCCCAGAAATTTTCAGGAAGCGTATTGATGACAACCTCTATATCACCGCCTTCGTTCTCAATGAAGTCGCCGTCCACCTCAGTGCCGCTCTCGTCGACCAATGTGGGGGTAATACTGCTCTTGAGCGTGTAGACTTCCGTATCGATGTGGTTGTTGTCACCCTGTACCTTATAATATACGGTATAGACACCTGCGTCTGTTCCAACGGGAAGCTCAGTGGTGAAGAGCTCTCCATCAAGGCTATACACCAGCGTACCGCCTGCAGCCTCACCGGCCTCTATCAGGGTCTGTGACTCTCCAGTATAGTCGAGGGCAAGCGGCTGCGGGGCTTGGGTGATGACGGGAAGTCCCCTGCCGATGGTGAACGAGGTACTGCCGTTTACGATATAGTTGCCACCTTCTCTATCGGTAATCGTAACGGTGGCCTCACCAACATTGATGTTATTCGCATAATCCACCGTATATTCCGAAACTGCTATCACTGTTTCACCATCCATCACGGTGACGTCAGGCTCTTTAGCCGTGCCATCATACATGTAATCGCTCGTACTGAGCAGTATTGTAGGTTGTAGAACCTCCTTGAGCTCTATCGTCACGCTAACGCTGGCAGGCTCAGAATCCGTATGATTACTGTCACCCTGCACCTTGTAATAGACGGTATAGCTTCCTGCATCGACACCTGTGGGTATAGCCGACTGATAGTCTGTACCATCGAGACTATACGCCATCGTACCACCATCAGCCTCACCTGCAGTCACCAGTTGCTGGGCCTCACCGTTATAGACCAATGTCTGCGGTTGTGGTGCAGTGGTGATTACTGCCACGATTGACGTGATAGTGAATGTTGTCTGCATAGTGCCTTGGTAATTGCCAATACCTGTTACTGTAACGGTCGCTTCGCCGACATTCACATTGTTGGCATACACGATAAGATAGTCTGTTTCTGCCGTCAATATCGTGCCATCCAGCGTCACGCTGACAGCAGGAGTCAGGGGCTCGCCAGTATAGGACAGTGTAGCAATGTCGCTCAGTACTGCCCCCTCAATGTTTCGCGGCGTGATAGTTGCCGTAGCAGTTGTCTGATGTCCGTTTTCAGCCAGCTGGTAGTTGGCGATGCTTTGGCCATCCAGCACTATTTCGGTAATAGTCACTTCCTTATTGGTACCCGCGTTCGCATCAGCAAAAGCGCCCTTGGCCGTTACTGTCAGTGCGTCACCTTCTGCAATGCCGCCAAAGACTACTTGGTCATAGCTCAGGGTTACGGCGGTGGTTCCGTCATAAACCTTGTCCTGTGCCTGGATATCGCTGATAGTAATCTCCTTCTTACCGATGACTGCTATGACAGACTGGGCCTCCGTATCCTCATGGTTGGCATCGCCATGCACCTTGTAATAGACCGTATAGGAACCAGTAGCCGTAGAGGTGGGGATCTCAGCGGTGAACTGCTCACCGTCAAGACTGTACTGCATGGTACCGCCTGCGGCCTTACCGGCCTCCACCAATGCCTGTGCGCTACCTGTATAGGTCAGGACAAGAGGCGTAGGAGCGGTCGTTACAGCTGCGACGGCCTTTGTTATCTGGAACGTCTGGCTGGCAGTGCCCTGGTAGTTACCCTGGCCGGTAACGGTAGCGGTAGCGGTTCCCACATTGATATTGTCAGCATAGCTCACGCTGAAGTCCGTACCACTGATGAGTTGTACACCGTCCAATGTTACGTTCACCTCGGGGGTAATACCCTCACCAGTATAGACAGCCGATGGAATGTCGGCTATCGTAGCATCCTCAATGCCCTTAGGCGTGATGGCAGCCGTAGTAGTTGTCTGCTGACCGTTTTCTGCCAGCTGGTAGTTGGCGATGCTTTGGCCATCCAGCACTATTTCTGTGATGGTCACATTCTTGTTGGTGCCCACGTTCGCGTTGGCAAACGTACCCTTGGCTGTTACTGTCAGTGCATCACCGTCTGCAATGCCGCCAAAGACTACTTGGTCATAGACTAGCGTTGCCACTGTGCTACGGTCAAACACCTTGTCCTGTGCCTGGATGCCGCTGATGGTAATGGCTTTCTTGGCAATAGTGACTGTCACGGTCTTGACCTCTGTGTCTTTATGGTTGCTGTCGCCCTGTACCTTATAATAGACCGTATAGGAACCTGCTGCAGTCCCTGTGGGCAGTGCTGTCTGATAGGAACTGTTGTCAAGGCTGTACAGCAAGGTGCCACCGATGGCATCACCCGCAGCAATGAGCGTCTGGGGTGCACCAGTGTAGGTCAACGGAAGTGGCTCAGGAGCTACTGTTACCTCCGACGGTGCCTTGGTAATCGTGAAAGTCTTGGTGACCACGCTCTTCCATGTACTACGGCCCGTTACCGTCAGGCTGTAGGTGCCGACGTCAGACCACGATGTGCCTGCAAAATCAAGCAAGTAGTCCTTGCCCTCCGTCAGTCCGGTCACAGTAACCACTGGCTGCTGGTCGCTGCCGTTATAGACAAATGAGGAAGCAGACAACTTCACCATAGCACTGGTAATGTCCTTTCGCTTTGTAAACGTAGCATCCACATAGGCACTATACTCCCACCCAGGCAGTTGTGCTGTATAGGTTCGGGGCTGCGACAAGTCATCGGGGGCTTCGCCCGTCAGTGTCAGATGGTCAGCTACGGGAGCCGCACGTCGTGATGTAGCCGCAGGCATGAAGGTCTTGGATACGATGACATCCTCTTTCCTGATATAGTATCCATCAGCAGGAGTCACTGTCACCGTTACCGTCAGTTGGTCAACCGATGACACCACCATACCGTTAATAATAGCATCGTTCACCTCAGCCTTACCGCCACGCAATTGGAAGTTGGCATGTACCAATATATCATATTCCTCACTGGGCAGAGTTACCGTATAGATACGCTGTTGAGTCAGATCTTCAGGGTCTTCGCCCACGATTTCCAACTGGTCTGCCAGGGGAAAAGCTCTTCTAGAACTCGCCACAGGCATAATGGTTTTCTCTGCTACAATGTCGCTCTTACGAATATAGTAGCCTGGATCGGGTGTCACTGTCAGCGTTACTATTGTGCCATTAGCCTGGCCCGTAATAGTACCGTTACTGACATCATCGGCCACCTCCACCTTGCCACCAGCAAAGGCACTCACGCCAAAGAGCACAAAGAGCGCCATGCTGATGTATCTTCTGATGAATTGTTTCATATCGCTATTCTCCTTTCCTCATTATCTAATAACGACTTTTTGTCCATCCTTTACGTAGAGTCCCTTCTTTGTGGGGCGTCCAGAGAGTATCTTTCCATCAATAGTGTACCATTTGCCACTCTCGACATCAGTCTTTACGACATCTACGCCCGTCACTTCCTCGTCGTCATCAAAGGCGTTGAAGATAGACAATCGGCTGGCGGCAACGCCCTGTATAGACAAGAAGGCGATATCTGCAGGCAGAGTACCCGTGCTCACCTTTACGAACTCATCCTTATAGAGTATGTAGCCCTGTCCCACCTTGACAGGTGTAGGCTCTGTTAACCATTGCAGCAGATTCGTCTCACTGGTAGTCTGCAGACAAACGGGGGTCTCAGATTGAGCGTTAGGCAGTATTGACGTGGTAGCCTCTATAGTACCAGCCGTTTTCTGCCTGTTCTCAATAAGCACAGCTTGATGGGCAGGGATATAACTGAGTGGCTCACTTGCGATAGCCTCCTCCTCAGTAACATCCGTAATGGCATAAGCCTTAATGCCCTCAGGCAACATGCGACCTACCTTACTATAATAGGTGAGCCATTGCTGTCCGTCCTTCAGTGCCAATGTCTCCTTGTCCTTTGCCATCCGCTCTCCATAAGCCGACCAACCCGAAGCAGCCTGATAACTCTTCCAACTTCTGGAAGGAACGATAATCCACATCTGCTTGGCAAAGGCATTAGTACCTACGGTCAGAATAGGACTTGCAGGTAGTTCGATACCCGTCAGACGTGTACAACTGCTAAAGGCATTGTTGCCGATGCTCGATACTCCATCTAAGTCAACCTCAGTAATACTGGTACCCAGCGTGCTCCAAGGGGCATTGTTACCCATTGACACGTCGTTACCCTGAGCAAATGCATTCTTCTGGAAAGCTAATGTACCGTTCTCTAATGTCCATATCAGATTATGACCGTTGTTCACGTTGGCAGTTCCGCAATAGCCACCAGTAGAGAACTGTGCAGTTGCCTCAACAGGCTCAGCCGGCATCATGAACGAGAACACCTCATCGCCTATTTGTGTCACGGCAATACTGCCGCTCTTGCCATTCACCGTCAGACCACTCTTGAAGAGAATCTTCGTGTCGTTTGGCGTCACCTTAATATATATAGGTGTATTGTCGTTGTCACGGATAGCCTTGAAGCCTGCTTGTATCTCCTGCGTCAAAGCCTGGTCGACATAAACCTTCAGCACACCGTTGCTGTTGGCAGCAGCACTGACAAAATAGCCTTTATGCAGAGACAAAAAGAAATCTTCACTTTCATCATGCTTATATTGCAGACTTGGCCATATGCTGATTAGGTCGACTTTTCCATTTACATCCTTCAGTTGTTCGCCATTGACAAGCAACACTTGATCTGAGGCCACAGGAACATATATATGCTGGGGGCCCTCCGTGATACCCCATAGGGCATTTGCACTGACTCTTGCAATCGTTGGCGACAGCAAAACATCGCCATACAGCCCACAGAGCACGCTCTCACCTATATAGGCCATCTTTGTACACTTGCTCATATCTACGTTTCCTACGCAGTATCTGAATGAGAAAGCCCCTATCTCCTCAAGAGTGGATGGTAGTGTGATGGGTACTAACTGTTCGTTGCCTGTTCCATAGTTGACACCATTAAATGAATTTTCTGGCAGTGATGTGACACCCTCACAAACCTCAATAGCCTTCACCGTTCTCCAAGGATATTTGTCTTTCACCCATTCCCGACTGTCCACTTTGCCCGTTCCGTAGATCTTCAACGTCATACTGCCATCAATCTGCCAACGGGTGTCACGACCTTCATTCACACTCGAATCGCCGCAGTAACCGCCAAGTGAGAACTTAGCCGATACCTTGACGGCGCCGGCAGGAAGAGTGAAACGGAAGAGATTATGCTTTAACTCTTCTGCCTCAACAGTCTGCGACACGCCGTCGATTGTTGCTGTCACATTCAGGTGTTCCGGGAATATGGTATAGTCAGAATATGCCTGTACATAGAGCGTCACATCATCAGTTTCCCGCGTCACCTTGTAGCCATTAGGAATCTCATTGCCAAGATCTCTACCGTCATAATCGGTATAGTAGCGCAACGTGCCTTCTTTGCCTGTCAACGTTCCTGTCTTCACGCTGAATCCCGCACGCCAGTCGAACTCTACAGTCTGACCCATCCAAGCCGAGATGTCCGCCTTACCGTCTGTCTCCTCCATACGTTGTCCGTCGATATAAAGAACCTTGTCATCTGGTACAGCAATGCTCAGTTTCGAAGTACAGTTTTCGAATCCTCCATAACTCACGGTAGGAATATTCAAGCCCACGAAACTGCCGGGTAAGATAATCTCACCATCCTTACAGTCATCGAACCAAACATTACTACCCATGTCTGTCAGTTTGGTACAACGACTGAGATCTACGTATGTACAACAACCCTCTTGCCAACTTCCACAGAACGCTCTATTCACCGTTATCTTTTCCAATGATGCAGGCATAATTACTCGTGCACCACACCAGACGTTAAGACCATCTTTGAGTTCTTTGAATTGTGTACATGGTGTAAAGTCGAGATCGAAGGTAGAACGCTCAAAGGCACGATAGTCTAATTGTGTCAGAGAACTTGGCATAACCAATGCACCTTCATATTCCGTCCATCCACGGAAGGCGTTATCACCTATTGATAAGATGCTATTGGCCAGTTTAGCCTTCTTCACTGCAGTCTCGTAGAAGCACATGGCACCTATACGCGTGATTCCCTCTTCTATCTCCAGCTCTGTTATTTTCAGACCAGTATAACGCCAGCCAGACCAACCATTCTTGACGTTAGCCATGGCTCCCGTTCCCTTCACTGTCATCTTGTAGGTAGGTTTACTATCTTCGTCGATGCCATTTTCCGACAACTCCCACCTAGCATCAAAACCGCCATTAAACGAAGTGTCGCCACAGTAGCCTCCAATTATCGTGTTGCAACTGACAGTCACATCAGCGTCAGGGAAGGTGAAAGAGTATATATTGTCACCTTGCGACTCAACTTTTACAGCAAGACGTTCGCCTGAAGCTTTATTGATCACCATCAGACCTTCATCATCAATTCGACGATAGTTACTCAGGGAAGCCTTTACGTAGATGGTCTGTCCTGTCATACTGTCAAGCAACTTGTTGCCTGCTGTTAATTGGTTACTGAGGTTCTTGCCATCATAGGTACTATAAAATGCCAAATTCGTTCCCGATTCACCAGTCAGTTCGCCCAACGACAAGTGGTTGTGGTAGCCCTCGCGCCATTCAACTGTATAGGCATTTTGCTGATTATAGCCCACCAGTTCTATCCATCCTTTCTCATTGGGTTCCACCATACTCTGAACATCGTTCAGGAAGAGTGTTTTGTCCGTGGGAGCTACAAAGTATATCTTGATGGGGTTATTGGGACTGATGAAAGCCTGCTTCTGAATCGTAGTGATTTTTTCATTCAGGATGGCTGTACCTTTGAAACCATTGTATTTACCAGAACCGATGGTTGTCAGTTGGGTACATTCAGAGAAATCCACCGTCAGATCGTTAGCCGTAAAGGCAAACACAGACTGATCGCTGTTGTCAGAAAGCAATACTGGCATTTTCAGGTATTTCAGATTGTAATTGCTTTTAAACATACCATAGCCAAGGAGTGTCATGGTAGATGGGAAAGTGACGGAATATAGGTTGGGAAGGTCTTTCATGGAACCATCACCAGCATCGGTAATGCCCTCTTCATAAACCACACTACCGATTCCACTACTATAACTGCTCCAAGGCGCCGAACCATTAGATGATACTCCTCCATAGCCACCTGTTCCACTAAATACCAACTTATATTTCTTCGTACCAGGCGTTGCAGAATTTCCCTCGTCTGACCAAATGCCATCTTCACGCA
This sequence comes from uncultured Bacteroidales bacterium, assembly GCA_902800925.1. Lineage (GTDB taxonomy): Bacteria > Bacteroidota > Bacteroidia > Bacteroidales > Bacteroidaceae > Prevotella. The sequence continues at coordinate 11,737 of CADCGD010000036.1, forward strand.
CAGACCATGTGATGTTACCTTGTATTCCAGCCAGAACACACTCAACAAACTGAGCCGAAATGGTGACGTCGCTGTTAGGCATTACAAACGAGAAGATGGTAACTGTCTCCTGTTTCAGAGGAACGCTCTTGCCTGTAGCATCAACCACACGAATGCCGTCCTTTTCCAGATAAGCGTTGGAGGCAGGTGTAAACTTGATATAGACCTTTGCATCCTCGTCCTCATAGAAAGCCTTCATTCCAGCCTTTACCTCATTGCTCAACTGATAACTGGTGTTCATTGTCGTATAGAACTGCAATGTGCAACCCTCAACACTCACCTCACCAAGATTCAGACGATAATAGTTAGGTTTCAACTGGAAGGTAAATGGCTGGCTCAGAGTAAGATTTATCGTTGCCTTACTTCCATCATCAGGCATCTGCGTGTTGTTCACGAATAGGGTCATGCCTTCTGGCAACACCATATAGGGAGTCAGTCTGAAAGAATTCTTGTATGAAGCCTTGACAGACGGAGGCAGGATACACGTAACGCTGGTGCCATAAAAGGCCACTTCGCCTACTTCCGTGAGGTTTGTACATGCGGAGAAGTCGAATATGCCATTAATAGCAACTTTGTCATCACCGTATTCAAAGGCACCCGGGCCTATAGTCTCAAGGGTGGAAGGGAATACTATCGTCGTATTCATACCCAATTTATACGGGCGATAGAAGGCTCCTATGCCTATGTGTTTCAGCGTACCCCACGACACCGTATCCAATGCATTTGCATAATAGAATGCATAGTCGCCGGTGCTCTCCACACCATCTTCGAACACCAGTTCCTTCAGACTAGCATTTCCGCCCCACGGTCTGTTTGAACTGTTATTGCTAAAGTCTGCTATCTCGCCCTGGCCGGTAAACACCAGTTTATAATAGTTTCCCTCGAGCATAATCTTCTGCCACATCACGTTTCTACCACCTTCTTCCTTACCACAATAGGCTGCATCGATGAATTCAGCAGAAATCGATACAGGTGCCCCTGGCCATTGGAACGTGAGCAGCGAGTCGCTTAGTACCTTGACAGGAATAGTTTCGCCAGTGGTCTGATTGGTTGCTTTCATACCGTCATCGAGTGCTAGCAACTTGTTGGCAGCCAACTTCACACGGACATAGACAGTCTCGCCAGAAGCAAGATCCAGACGGTCACCCGATGGAATTCTTCCCGAGAATGTAGTACCATCATAGCCTTTATAGAAACCGATTGTGCAGTTCTCACCGTTTGTCACTTCATCAAGGGTGAGCTGATGGCCGTTACCCCAGTATTCGCCAACACGCATCATACCGGGAATCCAGGGGTAATTGCCCTCCACATATTCAAAAGGTTCGCCTAACAATTCAAGGAACGATGCTTTCTTCATTACCTTGGTCGTCAAACCCTGACAGTCTTTTGTGGTGGAGTTAGATTCTGTCCTACCCACGGGACTCGTCTTGCAAACATCATTGTCGTTATATACATTGGATACATTACCACCATTCAATCGACCTACACAACTACCATAGTAGTAGCCTGATCCTAAAGTTACTACCGAAAAACAATTCTGTGTAGTACCAGAACTGATTTCGCCTACAATTCCTCCATGAGAATAAGAGGCAACAACATAACCATTGGAGTAACAGTACTCAATCATTCCCTTTTGATTCAGTCCGACAATAAGGCCTGCGGAACTACCTCCCTCTGCACGACCGGATGCATAGCAACGACTGATAGTACTATTGGCTGCCTGACCGACCACAAGACCATTTGCGCTGCCGCCTTTAGTGTAGCCATCAACTACACACAAGTCGTGAATAGTAGCACCATCACAAAAACCAATCACGCCATTATAATTCAACTGTTGTGGATTTGGCATATAAGGTCCATAGATTCGGTGCTTTCCACCATCGAAATTACCAAAGAACTTATGATTCGGTTCACCTATGGGCTGCCAGACATTGGCAGGTATACCATTTAGTGTAAAATCATCGTTGAGCACATCGCGATTGAGCACGATGTCAGCTGTCAACTTGAAAAACTTATCTCGAGTCAGACTGCCGTCGGCATCCTCATTGGTAATCTGTGCCAGATAGGCTAGTTCTGCACCATTCGAGATGAGGTACGGGTCGTCCTGCGTTCCCGAACCGCCAGCAAACGACGTTGCTACACTACCGTCCCATACGGCTTGAGCACTTAGTGATATGAAGCTGAAGAACAGCCCCAATAACATCAATAGTAATCTTGATTGTTTCATAATTTATTAGGTTTTAGTTTTAAATCTTATATAATTAGGTGACAAAGATAGTATTTTTTAGGCGAAAAGCAATAGAATGCCTACAAATAATTGTCCCATAATTACAATTTAACATTTTGTTCGATGGAATGGATAATTTCTGAGCATACATCAGCAACGTTCAGAAATATGAAAAATCCCGATGAAATCGGCGATTTTTGCAAACAACAAATACAACTTTTAATATCTTAACGACAACTCATATATTAACGACAACATAGACAACTAGAGACAACTATAATATTAGTCTACGACGGTACTGCGTCTACGGACTCACCCAAAAGCTGTCTCTAGTTGTCAATGTTGTCGTTAAAAAATATCCAGGTCGTCGCTAAATAAAACCATTGTCGTTTCTTGAACCCTGTGTGTTCTTGTTTCTGCATGTTTATGCAACGAAATGCGTAAATTTGCAAAAAAGCTGTTGGAAAGTTGGTGTTATCAGATATTTAGTGTATCTTTGCACCCGATTTTTAAATAAAAAAGGAGCGTATATGAAACTATTCGACGTTTACCCCCTGTTCGACGTGAACATCGTGAAGGGACAGGGTTGTAAGGTTTGGGACGACAAGGGTCAGGAGTATCTGGACCTGTATGGCGGTCATGCCGTCATCTCGATAGGTCACTCCCACCCCCACTACATCCAGAAGGTGACTGAACAGTTGCAGAAGATTGGGTTCTACTCGAACTCCGTCATCAATACCCTGCAGCAGCAGTTGGCAGAGCGTCTGGGCAAGATTAGCGGCTACGAGGACTATCAGCTGTTTCTGATTAACAGCGGTGCCGAGGCCAACGAGAACGCGCTGAAGCTGGCTTCGTTCAAGAACCCGCAGGCTACCCGCATCCTGTCGTGCGAGAAGTCGTTCCACGGACGTACGTCGCTAGCCGTGGAGGTGACCAACAACCCGAAGATTGTGGCTCCGCTGAACGACAACCACCATGTGCGCTTCCTGCCGCTGAACGATATAGAGCCATGGGTGCGCGAATTGTCGCGCGGTGGTGTGGCAGCCGTCATCCTGGAATGCATCCAGGGCGTGGGCGGCATCCAGATGGCCACTCCGAAGTTTGCACAGGATTTGGCATACGCCTGCAAGCGCTATGGCGCTACGCTGATATGCGACGAGATACAGTGCGGATACGGTCGTTCGGGTAAGTTCTTTGCCCACCAGTGGCTGGGCATCAAGCCCGATATCATCACCGTGGCCAAGGGCATCGCCAATGGATTCCCCATGGGTGGTGTACTGATAAGCCCCGACTTCCAGCCCGTCTACGGACAGCTGGGAACGACGTTTGGCGGCAACCACCTGGCTTGTGCTGCTGCACTGGCTGTGCTCGACGTCTTCGAGCAAGAGAACCTGGTAGACAATGCCCGCGAGGTGGGTGACTATCTGATGGAGCAGCTGAAAGCCATCGACAGCCCACATATTAAAGAGGTACGCGGACGCGGTCTGATGATTGGCATTGATCTGGACATTCCCCACAAGGACGTACGCCAGCCGCTCATCTATCAGGAGCACTGCTTCACCGGTTGTGCAGGCACCAACGTGCTGCGCCTGTTGCCACCACTCTGCCTGACGAAAGCAGAAGCCGACTTATTCATCGAAAAACTAAACAAGATACTGAATACTTTATGAAGATTTCAATCATTGGTGCTGGCGCCATGGGTGGTGCCATTGCCGAGGGACTCATCAAGGGTGACTACATACAGAATGAGGATATCTGCGTGAGCGACCCCGTACGTCAGACACGCGACAAGTTTGCCAATATGGGCATTACCGCTACTCCCAGCAACCAACTGGCTGCACAGGGTGCCGACATCGTCTGCGTAGTGGTGAAACCATGGCTGGTAGAGCAGGTGCTGAAAAGCATCAAGGACGTGCTGGACTACGACAAGCAGATACTCGTCGTGGTGGCTGCAGGTGTGAAGTCAGAGAGCATCAAGGAGTGGCTATCAAAAGACAGCAAGATGATCCCCCTGTTCCTGGTTATTCCCAACATCGCCATTGCCCAGCTGCAGTCGATGACATTTATCGTGCCTAGCATTGCTGCTGAGCAGCAGCATACGGAGCAAGTGCAGGCACTGTTTGACTCGATGGGTAAGAGCATCATCACCGACGAGCAGCACCTTGGAGCAGGTACTACGCTGGCTTCGTGTGGTATTGCCTACGCCATGCGCTATGTACGTGCAGCCTCCGAGGGCGGTGTAGAGTTGGGCTTCAAGGCTGACGAGGCCAAGCAGATTGTCATGCAGACCATGAAGGGTGCTGTAGAACTGTTGCAGGCTACCGGTCTGCATCCAGAGGCAGCCATCGACCTGGTGACGACACCTGGCGGTGTGACCATCAAGGGACTGAACGAGATGGAGCATGCAGGATTCACATCAAGTGTTATTAGAGGATTAAAAGCAGGAGCGAAGTGACGCATTCGCTAATTGATAATTGACAATTGATAATTGATAATTGATAATTATGGACGAACAATTGAAACAGATTGGCGAGCGTTTGCGCGGACTGCGTGACGTGCTCGACATCCCCGTCAGCGAGATGGCTGAGACCATCGGCATCAGCACTGACAAGTATGAGAAGATTGAGCAGGGTGAGCTGGATATTACCATCTCGAACCTGATGAAGATAGCGAAAAAGTACGGCGTATCGACAGAAGAGCTGATCTTTGCCGAGGCACCCCACATGAAGTCGTACTACGTGACGCGCAAAGGACAGGGCATGTCCATCGAGCGTACCAAGGCCTATAAGTACCAGTCGCTGGTGGGTGGCTTCGTAGGTCACAAGGCCGACGTCTTCATCGTCACCGTAGAGCCCAAGCCAGGCGCTCATACGGTCTATAAGAACACACATCCGGGACAGGAGTTCAACATGGTACTCGAAGGCAAGATGGAGCTTTATATTGCTGGCAAGACCATCATCTTGGAAGAGGGCGACAGCATCTACTTCGACTCCACCAAACCCCACGGCATGCTGGCCGTAGGCGACAAAGCCGTCAAATTCCTCGCCTTTACAGTCGAGTAATTTGAAGTGAAAAGTGAATAGTGAAAAGTGAAAAATTTGCTACCGCAATGATAGAGAGATTTCTGAAACAGACGAAGTTCACCTCCGTCGAAGACTATAATAAGAACTTAGAGTTCATCATCCCCGAGAACTTCAACTTTGCCTACGACGTGATGGACGCATGGGCAGAGGAAGCACCCGAGAAGTTGGCCATCCTGTGGACTAACGACCAGGGCAAGGAGATACGTACCACCTACGGAGAATTGAAAGAGCAGACCGACCAGGCTGCCAGCTATCTGCAGACGCTGGGTATTGGCAAGAACGACCCCGTGATGCTCATCCTGAAGCGCCACTACGAGTGGTGGGTCATCATGCTGGCACTGTGTAAGATTGGTGCCATCGTGATTCCTGCTACCCACATGTTGACCAAGCACGACTACGTCTATCGTAACACACGCGCCTCGGTAAAGGCCATTATCTGTGCCGACGACGACTATATCATCAGCCAGATTAAGCTGGCCATGCCGGAGAGTCCGACAGTGAAGCAGTATATCACCCTGCGCGACGAAGAAGGTTTCCACAATTGGAAGACCGAGTGGCAGCAGGCTCCCAAGTTCCAGCGTCCAGCCTTCGTCAACGAGAACGACGACACGATGATTATGTACTTCACCTCAGGTACCAGCGGTGAGCCGAAGATGGTAGCCCACGACTACCTGTATGCCATGGGCCACCTGACCACCGGCGTCTTCTGGCACAACCTGCATGAGGGTTCGCTACACTTGACTGTAGCCGATACGGGATGGGGTAAGGCCGTCTGGGGAAAGTTCTACGGACAGTGGTTTGCTGGCGCAACGGTATTCGTCTTCGACCATGAGAAATTCAATGCCGACACCCTATTGCGCCAGATGGAGAAATACAAGGTGACCAGTTTCTGCGCACCTCCCACCATCTACCGTTTTATGATTCGCGAGGACCTGTCGAAGTACGACCTCAGCAGTCTTCAGTATTGCTGCACCGCTGGTGAGGCACTGAACCCTGCCGTCTATGATAAGTTCTATGAGAAGACCGGCATCCGCATGATGGAAGGCTTCGGACAGACCGAGACCACCATGACGCTGGGTACCTTCCCTTGGATGACTCCCAAACCAGGTTCAATGGGTATTCCCAATGCCCAGTACGACATCGACCTGTTGCGTGCCGACGGTACGTCGTGTGAGGATGGTGAGAAGGGAGAAATCGTTGTCCGTGTAGGCGACAAGAAGCCCATTGGTCTGTTCAAGGGCTACTACCGCGACGAGGAGAAAACCCGTGAGGCTTGGCATGATGGCATCTACCACACTGGCGATATGGCTTGGCGCGATGAGGACGGCTACTACTGGTTTGAGGGCCGCATTGACGACGTGATTAAGAGTTCTGGTTACCGTATTGGTCCGTTCGAGGTGGAGAGTGCCTTGATGACCCACCCTGCCGTTGTGGAGTGCGCCATCACAGGTGTACCTGATGACATCCGCGGTATGGTGGTCAAGGCTACCGTAGTACTCGGTAAGGAATGGAAAGACAAGGCTGGTGACGACCTGGTGAAGGAACTGCAGCAGCACGTCAAGAAAGAGACCGCTCCATATAAATATCCTCGTATCGTAGAGTTCGTCGACGAGCTGCCCAAGACCATCAGTGGTAAGATTCGTCGTGTAGAGATTAGACAGAAAGACGCTAAATGAAGAAACGTATCGTTGTAAAGATAGGTTCCAACGCACTGACCCGCCCCGATGGCCGACTAGACGTGACCCGTATGTCGGCACTCGTGGACCAGATAGCGTGGCTGCGCTCCAAAGGGTGCGAGGTCATTCTGGTATCATCAGGTGCCGTGGCCTGCGGACGCCGCGAACTCGACATCGAGCACGAACTCGACTCCGTAGAGCAGCGTCAGTTGTTCTCTGCAATGGGACAAGCCAAGTTGATAGGTCTTTATTACGATCTCTTCCGCGAGTATCATATCCATGTAGGTCAGGTGCTCACCATGAAGGAGAACTTTCAGCCTGGCGAGCAGTATCGCAACCAACAGGCCTGTATGCGGGTGATGCTCGAGAATGGTGTGCTGCCTATCGTCAATGAGAACGACACCGTATCTGTAACCGAGCTGATGTTCACCGATAACGACGAGCTGTCTGGTCTTATCGCACAGATGATGCAGGCCGACACGCTCATCCTGCTGTCAAATATCGATGGCATCTATACAGGTAACCCTGCCGACCCACAGTCGCAACTCATCAAGGAGGTTGCACCAGGCACAGACCTCTCACAGTATATCCAGACGGAGAAGAGTTCTGCCGGACGTGGCGGCATGCAGTCGAAATATGCCACCGCCACAGGCGTCCAGCAGGCAGGAATCAATGTCATTATTGCCAATGGCAAGCGCGAGAACATCCTGGTTGACCTGATGGAACAGCCCAACACCACACCACATACTATTTTCAAGACATGCTAAAAGAGATTTTTGAACGTACAAAGCGCGCCAGTAAAACGCTGGCCTTACTCAGTGACCAGCAGCGCAACGAGATATTGCTGGCTGTAGCAGATGCCATCATAGCCCAGAAAGAGAGGATTCTGAAAGCCAACGCCGAAGACCTGGCTAAGATGGAAAAGAGCAATCCACTGTACGATCGTCTGCAGTTGACCGACAGCCGACTTGAAGGTATTGCTGGGGATATGCGCAACGTAGCCACCCTCCCCTCGCCTCTCGGCCATGTCACCAAACAGAAGACACTGCCCAACGGACTGCGTCTCTGCAGGGTCAGCGTGCCTTTCGGTGTGATAGGCATGATCTACGAGGCTCGCCCCAATGTGACGTTCGATGTCTTCTCACTCTGTTTTAAGAGTGGAAACGCCTGTGTATTGAAAGGCGGTAAGGATGCCGACTGCTCAAATCGTGAAGAGGTAGCACTGATTCACGAGGTACTGGAGAAATATGGCGTATCAAAAGATGTGGTGGCTTTGCTGCCCGCTACCCATGAAGCTACTGGCGAGATGCTTAATGCTGTGGGGTATATCGACCTCTGTATTCCTCGTGGTGGCAGAAAGCTCATCGACTTCGTGCGCGACTCGGCTCGTGTGCCTGTTATCGAAACGGGCGCCGGCGTCGTGAACACCTACTTCGACAAGGATGGTGACTTAGAGAAGGGCAAGGCTATTGTCAATAATGCGAAGACCCGTCGCGTCAGCGTATGTAATGCGCTGGATTGCCTGCTGGTGCATGAGGACAGACTAGTAGAACTAGCAGAGCTAGTGAAGCTTGTCTCAGAGAAGCATGTCATCATCTATGCCGACGACAGGGCCTATGCCGCCCTCGATGGCAAATATCCATATCTGGAGCATGCCACAGAAGAGAGTTTCGGCACAGAGTTTATGGATTATAAGATGGCTATCCGCACCGTTGCCTCACTGGAAGAGGCACTCGCTCATATCGACCAATACGGTAGTGGACATAGCGAAAGCATCGTGACTGAGAACGAGGGCACCGCCCGTAAGTTCCAGCAGATGGTGGATGCCGCCTGCGTCTATTGGAATGCACCCACATCATTCACCGATGGTGCACAGTTTGGACTAGGCGCCGAGATAGGTATCTCTACCCAAAAGCTGGGACCCCGTGGGCCAATGGCACTTGAGGAAATCACTACCTACAAGTGGATTATTGAGGGCGAAGGCCAGACTCGCCCATAGAACCATTTCTGATGAAGTTCAAGCCTATACTAATCCTACTCTTCTTTTTCTGTATACCTATACAGATGTTAGCACAGGAAAATGTTGCAGCTGCCAACATCGGGCAGTTGGAGAAGGAGATGTATCGTCTTTACCCCACGCGTAACGTCGACGAGTTCATGAATGTTACCGAACGGCTGAAAGAGGCCTCATTAAAGGCAGGCAACGAGGGACTATTCTATCGTGCATGGGCAAATCAGGCCTCTTTCAACTTCTCAAAGATCGATCGTCAAAAGGGCATGGAAATAGCCAAGGCGATGAATGAGTATTCCAAGCAGCACGACAGCAAACTCGGAATCTACTATTCATCCCTGACCAATGCCAACCAATCCAGCTCGCTCAGGATGGAAGAAGAAGCCCTGAAACTCTATCTGAATGCCATCCAGTACAAGCAGAAGTATCTGCCCAACATCAATGCTGCGCCAGCCTATATTGGAGCGGCTAAAGTTTACTATAACAGAAGAAACAAAGAAAAAGTTCTTGAGATGACCGACAAGGCTCTGGCTGAGCCTAACCTCATAGGTTCTAACATCGTGGATGCCTGGAGTTACCGATGCATAGCCTCCATGATACCTGAAGGAATGGATCATAAGGAAGAATTGAACAGGAATTACGAGGAATGGAAAAAGACAAAGGAGAAATACAAATACAATTCAGCATTCAGCAGTCTCATTGAGGTGTACCATGCCCAAGTGAATAATGACTACGACAAGATGTTGGAGTTAGCAAAGGATATCAAGTCGCCACAGGAAAGATACAAAATGATGTCGCACGCCTACGAATATCTGGGAAAAACGAAAGAAGCCTTGGATTGCTTCAGGGAATACAAGCGAGTCAGCGATTCGCTCAACTCTGCAGAGATACGCAGACAGATATCGGAACACTCACTTCAGCTCGATGTCATCCGTGTCGAGAACCAGGCAAAAGAGTTACTGCTGCACAACCAATCGCTGAAACTGGCTCATGCCCAAGACGAACTTGAGCAGCGCCGACTGGAGGAAGAGGCACTCAACCTTACACTGAAGAACCGCGACATAGAACTGACTAACGCCTCCATTAAACTGAAGAATGACAGTTTGGACCGACATGCACAACAGCTAAAGTTAAGCGAGTACAAGTCAAAACTTGAATTGGAACAGAATAAGGAGAAGATTGAGCGTATCACCCTTTGGACAGCCATCGGTGTAGGACTGCTTATCATTACCTTCCTCTGCCTCTATCTCTATCGTCGCAGCCGTCACATGAAGGCGCTGACTACAGCCTACGACAAACTGGAAACAGCCTACGAACAGCTTGAACAAACCACCGCTGCCAAGGAGCGCATTGAGAGTGAATTACGTATTGCCCGCGAAATTCAGATGTCGATGGTACCACACGAATTCCCTGAGCGTCCCGACCTGGATATCTAC
>CADCGD010000037.1 GCA_902800925.1 uncultured Bacteroidales bacterium
CAGAGCCATAGAGTCAGCACCACCACCAGCAGACAGAGCCTGGAACGATCCGATCATACCGAGCACAGTACCGAACAGAGCGGTCAGGGTACCCAGAGAAACGATAGTAGCAACCATCGGCATGTTCATCTGCAGGGTAGGCATCTCCAGCTGAGTAGCCTCCTCGTGAGCCTGCTGAATCTTAGCAATCTTAGCAGCCTTCTTCAGGTTGGTCTCGTTCTCTACAGCCTGATACATGTTAATAGAAGCCAAAACAACATTAGCTACAGAACCCTGCATCTTGTCGCAGAGAGCCTTAGCCTCGTCAAACTTCTGAGCCTTAACAGCTGTCTTCACCTGAGCGGTGAACTTAGCGAGGTTCATCTTACCAGATGCAGCCTTAATACCGAAGAAACGCTCGAAACCGAGGCAGATAACGGTGAACAACAGGGTGAGGATCAGACCTACAACGAAACCACCCTTATAAACGGTACCCAGCAGGTTAGCGGGATGGCCAGTGCGGTCGCCACCGATGAAGTTGTCGGGGTTACCCATTACGAAATACCAAACACTGTAACCGGCGATAGCGCAAATAACGAGGATGATCCATGCGTCTTTAATAGCGATTTTCAATGTACTATTTGCCAAATTAAGAACTTTTAACTCAATATTGCCTTAAATTATTGTAATTTGGCCAGTGTTTCCTTGATACGACGCATAGCTTCGACGATATTTTCGTCACTTGTAGCATAGCTCATGCGGAAACATTGAGGGTCGCCGAAGGCATCGCCGCCTACAGTAGCAACATGTCCTGTCTCCAGCAGATACATGGCCAAGTCGGTAGAGTTCTCGATGGTCTTGCCCTCAGGTGTCTTCTTGCCATAGAACGACGAACACTTGGGGAACAGGTAGAATGCGCCCTCTGGTACGTTGACTTCCAATCCAGGAATGTCCTTTGCCAGTTTGACGATGAGGTCGCGACGGCGCTCAAAGGCCTGACGCATGTCCTCCACGCACTGCTGACTGCTGATATATGCAAACTCAGCGGCCTTTTGACTGACGGAGCATGGTCCGCTAGTGTACTGTCCCTGCAGTTTGTTGCAGCCCTTGACAATCCATTCGGGTGCCGCAATGTAACCAATGCGCCAGCCCGTCATAGCGTATGCCTTTGATACACCGTTGACGATGATGGCACGCTCCTTCATGCCCTCAAACTGGGCGATGGACTCGTGCTTGCCGATATAGTTGATGTGCTCGTAGATTTCGTCTGCGAGTACAAACAGATCGTCATGTTTCAGAATGACGTCAGCCAGAGCTTTCAGCTCCTCCTTATTATATACGCTACCCGTAGGATTGCTGGGTGAGCAGAGGATAATCATGCGGGTCTTCGGTGTGATGGCAGCTTCCAGCTGTGCGGCAGTCATCTTGAAGTTCTGTTCGAAACCAGCCTCTACGAAGACGGGCTTACCGCCTGCCAGCAGTACCATCTGTGGGTAGCTGACCCAGTAAGGGGTGGGGATGATAACCTCTTCGCCGTCGTTGACCAGTGCCATCACGGTGTTGCAGACGCTCTGCTTGGCACCGTTCGACACCAGAATCTCTGAGGGCTGGTAGTGCAGGTGGTTCTCACGCTCCAGTTTGCGGGCGATGGCCTGGCGCAGGTCGGGGTAGCCGGGAACGGGCGAATAGCGAGAGTAGTTCTCGTCGATAGCCATCTTGGCGGCCTGTTTGATGTGGTCGGGGGTATTGAAGTCGGGCTCGCCCACACTCATGTTAATCACGTCAATGCCCTGGGCTTTCATCTCAGAGCTCTTCTGCGACATGGCCAGCGTTGCTGACGGTGCCAGTCGTTGCAAACGGTCGGATAATTGTGCCATATTGTTACGCTTTGCTTTATTGTAGTGTGCAAAGGTAATCATTTATTTTTATTTAGCGACATATTTCCACCTTTTTTTATATATATTAATAAGCCAGCAGCAGAAACAACTAAGCCGGCGGTGGGAACAGAGTCACAGAATCTATTTCAGGTGCAGCGTATGACCCATGCGCTCCTGCTTGGTCTTCAGGTAGCGGTAGTCGTATTCGTTGGGAGTGACCTCGATGGGCACGTTTTCGACGATTTCCAGACCGTAGGCCTCCAAGCCGACACGCTTGGTGGGGTTGTTCGTCATCAGACGCATCTTGTGGATGCCGAGGTGGCGCAGCATCTGTGCGCCACAGCCGTAGTCGCGCTCGTCAGGCTTGAAGCCGAGGTGCACGTTGGCCTCGACCGTATCCATGCCCTGTTCCTGCAGTTTGTAGGCAGCAATCTTGTTCATCAGACCGATGCCGCGGCCTTCCTGTGACATGTAGATGATGACGCCCTTGCCCTCCTGTTCAATCATCTCCATGGCTTTGTGCAGCTGTTCGCCGCAGTCGCAACGCATGCTGCCGAGGATGTCACCCGTGGCGCAGCTGGAGTGGACGCGTACCAGTACGGGTTCGTCATCGCCCCACTCACCCTTGATGAGCGCCATGTGTTCCAGGCCGTTTGACTTCTGGCGGAACGGCACCAGACGGAAGTGGCCCCACTTGGTGGGCAGGTCGGCACTGCTGCCAATCTCGATGAGCGATTCCTTCTTCAGTCGGTAGGCGATGAGGTCCTTGATGGTGATAATCTTCAGGTCGTGCTCCTTGGCAAATACCTGTAGCTCAGGCATGCGGGCCATGGTGCCGTCCTCGTTCATAATCTCGATGAGAGCACCTGCAGGCTGCATGTCGCAGAGCTTACAGAGATCAATGGCGGCCTCCGTATGGCCCGAACGGCGCAAGACACCATTGTCCTGGGCGTAAAGCGGGTTTACGTGTCCAGGGCGTCCGAATGTTTCGGCTTTCGATGTGGGGTCGGCCAGTGCACGGATGGTAGCACAGCGGTCATGGGCAGAGACACCGGTGGTGCAGCCCTCTATCTTATCGACAGTAACGGTGAACGGCGTGCCCAACAGTGACGTGTTGTCCTGCACCTGATGGGGCAGACACAGCTCTTCGGCACGGCTGATGGTCAGTGGGGCACAGAGCACGCCACGCGCCTTCTTTAGCATGAAGTTAACCATCTCTGGCGTAATCATCTCTGCGGCACAAATCAGGTCGCCCTCGTTTTCACGGTCTTCATCATCTACCACGATGACGAACTTGCCTGCCTTGAAGTCGACGAGAGCTTCGTCAATCGTATTAAGTTTCAGTGGTTCCATATCTTAGTTGTTTGTTTAATGCCTATTTATTTTTTAGCTCGCTGATGCGGGCAATGAGTTTGTCGTTGGTGCGCAGGATGTGCTGCAAGTCTTTGTACAGACGGAAGCGGAAGCGAATCATGCGAACATAGAAGAAGACACCCGTTGGCAGGAATAATCCTGTGATGATGTTCAGCCACTTGCGATGGAAAGGCCGTGTGTGCGCATTAGGCGCAATAACCGGATAGCGGTTCAGCAATAAGATGATGCGCTTGTCGCGGGTGTACGACAGGTCCTCAATGGTAGTCTCCAGTTCGTCGTAGAGTGTGGCTATCTCCTGGTCATTGCCCGGACGGAAGAATACCACTATCGGGTTGGGCCAACGCAACAGGTTGTGAGCTTCCATATAGCGTTTTGTCTCTTCGCTGATAGTTGCCAGTTTGTTGCTGTCTTCCTGATAGTGTGGATCTTCGATGATGACCTCCTTTTTCATGATGCTACGCTTAGTGCGCAGGCCCAGCAGGCGCATCATGAGGGTACGATACATATCGACGTTGAAAACCGTAGAGTCCTTGTTGGCCTTGTATGTGAAGAACATGGCGATGGGCGACAGGACAACCGTGCCCAGCAGTTTGCCGAACCATACCGTCCACTCGTCGATACGCGCCATGCGCATGCCCGTGTTGTCCAGGATGTAGAACACGATGAATACAATCACTGAGATGATGACTGGTACGCCAAGGCCTCCCTTGCGGATGATGGCACCTAGTGGAGCCCCGATGAAAAAGAAGATGATGCACGACAGTGACAGTGTGAACTTGTTGATGGCCTCCATCATGTGCATGCGCTCTTCGCGGTATAGCCAGTGCGACCATTCTGCCTTGTAGTCCAGGTTAGTCAGAGTCATCTGTACATCGTTGGCAGCCTGCGTCAGGATGCGCTGCTTCTGTTCGGCACTCTGCTTCTGGTAGAGCGAGTCGTACATTTCGTTGCGTCCTGCTGTTTCTCTAATGATCTTTGTGGAATCGTCCTTGGAAAGGACTGAACGTGTGTAGGTAATCTGCTGTGCTTCGCGGTAGTTCTGATGACCCACGGAGTCGTTGTATTCGCGAATGGAGTCGAGGTCGTGGACAATGCGGCTGAGGCCTTTGGAACGTGCATCTGCAGAGATACCGCCCATCTCCGTCAGGTTAAAGCCTCCGTCAAAGTCGAGTAGGATTTTCTTTGTTCCGAAGGTCTCACGGCGATAGGGAACGTTGGCATTTACACCCATGCCCGACTGACGCATGTTCTCAAACCACTCGCCGCTATAGAGCGTGAGCAGCAGGTGCTTCTTCTCAGCAGTAGCCTGAATGCGGCCGGAGTCGGCCAGAATGACGGCGGCATCTTCGTAGTTGCCGTTCATGCGGTAGATCATAATGCCATACAGCACGCCACGCTCCAGGTCTTTCTTCTGGACGTAGAGGTTCGAGCCAGGAATACCGTCGTAGAAGATACCTTCAGGAATCTCCACCTCTGGGTTTTTCTGCTGCATGGAGATGAGCAACTGTTGGAATGAGATGAAGGCCTTGGGTCCGATGACTTCTTGGAAGTAGAACGAGATGCAGGCAATGGTGATGGTGATGGCAGTGAGCGACCTCATGGCCTGTCTCAGTGAGATACCTGCGGCTTTGATGGCGGTGAGCTCGCTGCTCTCACCTAAGTTACCAAAGGTGATGAGTGATGACAGCAGGATGGCCAGCGGGAATGCCTGGGGCATGAGCATGATGCCCATGTACCAGAAAAACTGGATCAGGACATCCATTGACAGGCCCTTGCCAATGAGTTCGTCAACGTAGCGCCATAGGAACTGCATCATCAGCACGAACTGGCAGATGACGAAGGCGGCAAGAAACAGTAATCCGAACTGTTTGGCAATAAATATGTCTAACTTCTTTATACGAAACATGTTTCAGGCTGCAAAGGTAATCATTTTAAGTGAAAAGTGAATAGTGAAAAGTGAAAAATTTGCTGCCGCCATTCTTTATTGTCTATATTTCTTGCTGTGCGGTAGCCAATTATTCACTTTTCACTATTCACTTTTCACTAGCTTCAGCGCCAGCGCTGAAGCGCCTTAGAGTCCGCTGACGCGGTGCAGGCGTTCTAGGTTGTCGTCCCAGATGCCACGCAGGTCAGCTGCTTCGTCGTCATCGGCAGCATAGTCGGTAATCAGCAGGCTCAGATGGCCCGTCTCTTTGCTCTGGGCTATGCGCAACTCCCAATAAGCCTCTGGGGTGTCCTCGTGGTAGTCCCACATCAGACGGATATGGTCGAACTTCTCCTTGTTTAGTATGCGTGACTGTTTGGTGTCGCGTTCAGTCCAGGGCTGACCCCATGTGAAGGTCATGACCTCATCGTTCTCTTCTACCACTTTGTCTGCCAGCCACATCTGCATGCCAGCAGCATTGCTAATCATATCCCATACTATCTTGATGGAGTTTGTTGCCAGGGGGTATTCAATCGTCAGTTTTTGCATGTTTTCATCTGTTTTAGGTCAATAATCCTACAGTATGACACTGCAAAAGTACAAAAAAAAATAGAATTACGAAGATTTTTTCAGAAAAATTTTGGTAATTCGAAATAAATGTCTACCTTTGCAGCCGCTTAACAGCAATGATGGCGGGATAGCTCAGCTGGTTAGAGTCAACGAGTTACAGAGATGTAGCTCGTTTTTGCTTTTGGCTCGGTAAAAATCAAGTGAAGAGATGAAGTAATAATCATAATGATAGGAAAAATAATCACCTGCTGCCTGCTATTCTCCTTGAATGCAGCAGCACAGGAACAAGAAACTATAGACAGCGTAAGTACGTCGGATGGTAAGTCGAACCTGATGGTATGGCTTCATCGGGTACAGCAATACTTAGACGCCAAAGCCAAGAAGAAGGTAGATCTCCACTACATTGAGGTACCCGACAAACCCTGGAGGGTGGTGCTGCGCTATAAGGAAAGCGTGTTCGATGTGGACTACAGCAACACTGTAGGCAACCCGTCGGCAGGTGATGGTATGGACTGGCAAATGTGCTTTGAGCCACCAATGTCGCCTTCTATTGGCGTTTGGGCTGGCTATCGTGGTACGGGAATAGCTGTAGCCAAGAGTCTTGGTAAAAAGAAGGAAACAATGTTCGCCTTCAGCACCACTGGTGCTAAGTACGGAGCTAACCTCCGCCTGCATAGTTTTGATGTTACCGAAGGTACTTTCGCCTCAACCGTCTACGAAAACGGCAAGGTTATTCCTCTAAATGGTGATGCTCGACTACTGGCTCCCGTAAGCATTGCCTCTCTCTATCTGAATGGCTATTACGTGTTCAACGGCCGACGATACTCACAGGCTGCAGCCTACAATCAGTCTGTCATCCAGCGTTGCTCAGCAGGCTCCTTGCTTTTAGGAGCCACCTTGTATATGGCGGGTATAGATTTGTCAGACGACAAAAACTCATCGTTGATACTCCTTAGTAGTAACGTTGGCCGAATCAAAATGCACCAAGGCAACATCGGTATTGGCTACGGCTACAACTGGGTACCGTTCCGTGGCTTTGTTGTCAACGCGATGGCCATGCCAACCATCTGTTTCTATAACCGCGTGAAGGTTTACAAGTACGACTGCAACTATGAACTGGTAGAGGCTAAAGGGTCGACTGCCGACTACGGGCAATGGAACCCAGAAACGCACACCTGGGCTAATGGAAAGACGCATAGGCCCATTCCCAGTGGCAATGACACTTCGTGGTATGACGAAGTTGACAGCTGGGAAGTGGGTTCTGAGACCGACTATAGCTTGCTCAGGTTCAACGTTGACCTGCGTCTTGGCATAGCCTACAACTGGAGCAATTACTTCATCGGTGCTCAGGCGCAGTTCAACAATTTCTCCTTTAAGAAAGACCAATGTAAGGTCAATCTCTTCGATGCATACGCCCGTATGTCATTTGGCGTGAGACTATAGAGGAGTATATTTGGCAAATCTTAGAACTTATAGTCTACGCCGACACCTATTACGTGATTCGTGCGTGAGTAGGTCTCCTTACCGTAAGAGACTACCTTCTCGTAGTCGCTGTAGAGGCTGCAGAAATAGCTGGCGTTCAGGCGTATCTTTTCATTGATATTCCAGGCACCACCCAGACCTATTGACCAGCTGTCGCAGGCAAACGACGTGTTTTGTTGGTAACCATCGGATAGACCGTAGTCGGTACGCTGACCACCACAACTGACTGTGAACTTCTTGTTGATGTCCCATTCCACACCGGCCAGGAATTCGTGGGTGCCATGGGTCAACTCCTCCTGGCGGTCGTTGGCCATCTTTGCATTCTTGTCGTCGAAGAAGTGGTACTCAACAGTGGCGCGTAGTGCGGGTGTAAACTCATAGCCTGCAGCCACGGTGAGCAATGCTGGCATGTCGTAGCGGGTGCGGGCACCATCCTCATAGGGAGCAGTATAGTCACTGAAGCCACCACCCAGTTGCTGTTGGATGCCTTGTCCGATGGCTTGTGCTTGAGCAGGAGTGATAGCGCCAGCCACCACTAATTGTGTTAACGGCTCTGTTACCATCTTTGTGGTGTTGAGGTCTGCGTCCAAAACGTTGGTGTCATTCTTGGTACTAATCTTCGTACGGAACTCATAGCGGGCAGTCAGCGTGAGTGGCCCCTGATGGTAGGCCAGACTGATGATAGGTGTAAAGCCCCATCCTTTCTGGTCTACATCAAGCAGCAGACTAGCCAACTTTCCTTTTGTGGCATGATTGTCTGCAATGACGTGTCCGCGATAGTAGCCGTCATAGTAGTTGGCACGAAAACCTACTGCTGCAGCCAGATAGTCCGTAATCTTATAGCTGAAGTTCAACTGTCCACCATAGATATATTGTTTGCCCTTCATCTCCGAGTCTAGCGTATATTGGTCGGGGGTAATGGGTGGAATGGCTCCTTGGGTTGCATCAGAGAGACCTTTGGTCAGTTTGGTGATAGTGCTGTTTAGCAACACGTTGAACATGGGTACACCGTCGTCATATTGAACGAAACCACCACTACCCACGATACCAATCATACCGCTGACAGCCCAGCGGTCCTTCTTGTACGAAGCAAACAATGCTGGTACGATGGGTGCCGAAGCCTTGCCCTCATACTTGGTTTTTGCGTCGTTTGCTGCCGTCAACTCTATGTCGCGGTTCTGCCAGGGCTTCTGGAAGTTCAGTGAAAACTGCCAACCTTCGTGTCCCCATGCCAATCCGGCAGGGTTCGAGAACGTTGCGTCAATCTCGGTGCTGGCACCGCGGGCGAACATACGGTCAAAAGCAATGTGGTAATTTGTGTTAGTCATCAATCCACCGGCCCATGTGGCGGTGGCGAGCATGGCTGTCGCAGCCATCATAACAATCTTTTTTCTCATTTGGAATTAATTTGGTCAAATTTGCGGCTGCAAAGGTACAAATTAATTTTCAAACAAACGAAAAAACAGCCAATTTTCTTCAAAATCTGACACCTATTGAGGCGTTGACGTACCAATCGAGGAGGGTGCCCTTCACGCAGCCTTCCTTGAAATGAAAACGGCTGAATTGCCCGTAGGCATTAATAAAGAGCCAGTTCCACTGGTAGGTCAGCGACAGGCGGGTGTCGAAATTGAGCGCTATAGGACTATGACTATCAGTAACGGAGAGCGGCACCTCCTTTAGGCGGTAGTCACTCTCAATGAGTTCGTCTTCGTTGTAGAGGACATTGTTAATGGCCTGATCGCGGAGATTGGAATCGTAACGCCACGTTTTATGACGGTCATAGACAGTGAGCATGGGCATAAACATGGCGTTGATGAGTAGCCCGCGGCAAGGTACAAGATTGTAGGCATAGCCTGCGCCGATGCTGAGCTGCCACTGCTTGATGCGTCCGATATCGTCCATGAGCAGAATGAAGGCGGCATTCTCGTCGTTGGCGTAGTTGATGTGCGAATAGTAGTACATGGCACCCACCATGAACGACCCTGCGGAACGCTTTTGGATAACCGACTGGTCGTAGGCTGCAGCATAAGAGAAACGCTTGCCATTGAACATATAGTAGGCGTCGAGCATCAGTGTGCGTGTCTTAATGGGACTGGCCAGAGGGTTGCTTTCCGTGCCCGAGATGGTTTCCGTATTGTTGCCATAGGTGAAGATTCCCTTATAATACACCTCTGGATTGTCGCTACTGAAAGAATGGATGCGTAGGTTGACACCATAGGAACCGCCCGTAGCACCAAAGGTGAGGAAGCTACCATCGTTGTCCCCGACATTCCAGGAGTAGCCGAGGCCATAGCCTCGATAGCCTGCCCACACGCCAGCATAGGTGGATGGTGTGGTTTTGATGGTGGGTTCCCACACCAGGTCGCTCGCGACCTCGCCGAAGATGGTGCTGCCGTCAATGGTCGATTTCATTTTCAGTTCTGACTGGCTGACATTGCCCTTCACGATGACCTGCCAGGGGCGCTTGGGCGCTACGATATAGTGAGGGTCGACACCCTTTACGGCCAATGTATCGATCAGCCTACCCAGTCGGCTAAAAAAGCGCACAACACCCTTCGGCTCTTTGTTGGTTTGAGCCACTAGTGTGAGCGATAATGCGAGGGTCAGTAGGGTGAGAATGAACAGACGTTTCATACGTGTCATTTTTGCTTTTGCGGGTGCAAAAGTACAATTTTTTCTGCAGAATACGACATTTCTACGGGTAAAGATGATAATTGTGACAAAAAATAGCTAATTTTGCAGCAGATTATTTGATGGTTCATGAAGTACCTTCACAAAATATATATTATCAGCATGGTGCTGGCACTGATGGTAGTGGCTGGCTGCACCAATTGTCAGCGTTCGACGGGCGCTGAAGGCAATGCAGACGTTGATGGCTATAACAGTGCCGACTCGCTGGTGTCAGCACTGGGCGACGCGCGCGACTATCCACGCCTAATAATGGTGACAGACAGTTTGGAACATAAAGGTAAACTGCCATTGGTAAGGGCAATCTTCTATCGCACCATTGCCTATAATCTGATGGGTCAGCAGCGTAAGTCGCTCAGCCAGTATTACCTGTTGACCAACATGGACGTTAAGAAACTGAAGGTTAGGGCTGATATTGAATGCTACATCTATTCTTATAAAGACTATGTGCGACTGCTCTGTGATATGCGGCGCTACGATAGAGCCCTGCGGGAGGCCTATAATGCAGACCGAAAATTAAGGGCTGCAGGTCAAGGGTCGTTTGTCGACCATCATGATATTGCGCAGATTATCGGTGAGAGTCAGCTCTGCTTGGGGCAAGATGCTGAGGCAGAGAAGAGTTTCCAGAAATCGCTGCAGAGCATCAAGGCGCGACTGGCAACCCATCATGGTTCACTCGACCTCCGCGAGTGCCAGAAGACAATGAATGCAATTGCTACTGTCTATATGCGTCGTCGGATGGTTGACAAGGCTACTCCTTGGATAGCCAGAGAGGATTCCTTGTATGCTGAAGCACAGAAAATCCCTTATCCCGACTCCGTCTATCTTGACGAGATGAAGGCTGAGATAACCTATTGTCGTGCGATGTGGGCCTATGCACAAGGGCATTCTGCTGATGCAGAGAAAGCTTTTGCTGAGTATCTATCGACACAAACAGCTAAGCAATTGGGGAGTATTATCAATAGTTGCCGATACCTGATGGCTACAGGTCGTTATGAGGAGGCTACACGCAATATGACACAATTGGATGCCTTTATGGGTGAGAACGGTTACCAGCCCGATTTAGAGAATATCGGTCGCTTTATGATACCCAAATTCCAAGTCAACTTATTGGCTGGTCATCGAGACTCTGCCTTGCATGTGGCTAACCAGATAGCTGCAGCTTACGAAGACGCCTTGTCGAGTCAAAAGAAAATAGATGCAGACCTGATTTCGACCATTTATGATACTGAGGGCAAGGAACGTCAGATAGCTGAACAACGTGCCAAGCTGTCACAACAGCGACTGATATGGACTGCTGTCGTCATGTTCATCATCTTGGTATTCTTCCATGTCTATGCTGTCCAACGAAAGAAGGCCTATCGCAAACTAGATGCAAAGAACCGTGAGTTGGATGCAACCAATCGCGAACTGCTATTGGCTAATGAACGTGCTGAGGAGTCGTCACGTATGAAGACACAGTTCATTCAGCAGATATCCCACGAGGTGCGCACCCCGTTGAATGTACTGTCGGGATTCAGTCAGGTGTTGGCTACTCCTGATATGAAGCTTGGTAGTGACCAGTTGCAGGACATCAGTAAGAAGATTGTTGAGAACAACGAGCGCATTACCCATCTGGTGGATAAGATGCTGGATTTGAGCATGATCAACAGCAATGCAGACATCGAGTGTCTGGATACCGTAACTCCTGCCGAGATAGTTAGGGAGGCTGTTGAACAGAGTGGCATCAAGAAGGCACGCCACCTTGATTTCCAGTTACAGGTGTCGCCAGAGGCTGAGGACTGTGTGTTCAAGACTAATAGGAAATCTGCTGTCAAGGCATTGGTCCTGCTGCTTGATAATGCCATCAAGTTCACCCATCCCGTGGCATTCCAGCGTCGTCATGTTAGGCTCCAGAAGGCACATGCTACCTTGAGCGTCAGTGCTAGTCAGCAACAGGTCATCTTTGTCATAGAGGATACCGGCATAGGCATTCCTCCTGAGCAAGCCGAGAATATCTTTAATGAGTTCGTACAGTTGGACGAATATTCTGATGGTACAGGCATAGGTCTTTCTATTGCCCGCTCGTTTGCCCGGCACATGAATGGTGATGTCATCCTCGACACCTCCTATGCTGGTGGCTCCCGTTTCGTTATGACATTGGGGTTGTAATCTGTCTTCAAATTGATTTAAGACATTATTTTTATAATAAGGTGAAAATTTTGCAGTAAAGGTTGTGTTGTATGCTGATTTTTTTGTAATTTTGCAGCCCGAATTCGAATATAACGTTATATTATTTTTTATGGCAGACACAAAGAAAATTAAGACTGCGCTCATCTCTGTATTCCATAAGGATGGGTTGGAAGAGTTGTTGAAGAAGTTGAATGATGAGGGTGTAAAGTTCTTGTCGACAGGCGGTACGCAGACTTTCATCGAGTCGCTGGGTTACGAGTGTCAGAAGGTAGAGGACGTGACGACATATCCTTCTATCCTTGGTGGTCGTGTGAAGACCCTGCATCCGAAGGTGTTTGGAGGTATTCTGGCTCGTCGCGACAATGAAGGTGACCGCCAGCAGATGGCTCAGTACGATATTCCTGAGATTGACTTGGTTATCGTTGACCTGTACCCCTTCGAACAGACTGTTGCCAGCGGTGCCAGTGAGGAAGATATCATCGAGAAGATTGATATCGGCGGTATCTCACTGATTCGTGCCGGTGCCAAGAACTTTAACGATGTCGTCATTGTGCCCTCAAAGGCTGAGTATAGCGTTTTGCTTGATATCTTGAACAAGCAGGGCGCAGAGACCACGAAGGCCCAGCGCCGCATGTTCGCAACTCGTGCCTTCGGTGTTAGCAGCCATTACGACACTGCTATCCATGCTTGGTTTGAAAAGTAGAAGTTAAGAAGATATAGAAGTTAAAGTAGTTAAGAAGAATGGGATTTTTTAGTTTTGTCCAAGAGATAGCTATGGACCTTGGAACGGCTAACACAATTATTATCAGTGATGATAAGATTGTGGTTGACGAGCCGTCAGTAGTAGCCCTCGACCGCCATACCGACAAGATGATTGCCGTAGGTTCGCGGGCTAAGATGATGTATGAAAAGACACATGACAACATTCGTACCGTTCGCCCTTTGCGTGATGGTGTGATTGCTGATTTCTCTGCCTGTGAGCAGATGATGCGTGGTCTCATTAAGATGGTTCACACAGGTAGCCGTTTGTTTTCGCCCTCACTACGTATGGTGATTGGCGTGCCCTCAGGTTCTACTGAGGTGGAGTTGCGTGCCGTACGTGATAGTGCGGAGCATGCCGACGGCCGTGACGTATATCTGATTTTCGAACCGATGGCTGCAGCTATTGGTATCGGTATTGACGTGGAGGCTCCTGAGGGTAACATGATTGTTGATATCGGTGGTGGTTCTACCGAGATTGCCGTTATCTCGTTGGGTGGTATCGTTAGCAACAATTCTATCCGTACCGCTGGTGACGACCTTACAGCTGATATCCAGGAATATATGTCTCGTCAGCACAACGTGAAGGTTTCTGAGCGTATGGCCGAGCGTATCAAGATTGCTGTAGGTTCTGCACTGACCGACCTGGGCGATGAGGCTCCTGAGGATTATGTCGTTCACGGTCCTAACCGTATCACAGCGCTGCCTATGGAGGTACCCGTATGCTATCAGGAGATTGCCCACTGTCTCGACAAGACCGTTGCCAAGATTGAGAATGCTGTGCTCTCTGCTTTGGAGAATACTCCTCCTGAGCTGTATGCCGACATCGTGAAGAACGGTATCTGGTTGGCTGGCGGTGGTGCTCTGCTGCGTGGCTTGGATCGTCGTCTGGAGGCAAAGATCAATATTCCTTTCCATATCGCAGCGATAGTGGTTTGGGCTATTAGCCAACAGCTAACAGCTATAGTATGAAGAATCTTCTAGAGTTCCTCGGACGACACTACCACTGGCTGATCTTCGTATTTCTGGAGGCGGTGAGCCTAACGTTGCTGTTCAGCTATAACAGCTATCACAACAGCGTATGGTTCTCGTCAGCGAATGCGGTGGCTGGCCGTTTCTATCAGTGGACATCAGCAGTGGAGTCGTATTTCTCATTGACGAAAGTGAATGAGGACTTGACGCTTCGTAACTATTATCTGGAGCGTCAGGTCACTCAGTTGCGTCGTCTGTATGGAGAGGCTACTCAGAAGAATGATTCTAAAGAACAACAAGGTCTCGACTCGCTGAGTCGTTACCAACTCATTACTGCCAAGGTGGTGAGCAACGAGTTGGGCAAGCTAGATAACCTGATGACCATCGACAAGGGTAAGGACGATGGTGTGGAAGTAGGTATGGGTGTAGCCTGTGGTCGTGGCGTGGTAGGTGTCACCTACTTGGTGTCCGACCATTATAGTGTTGTTATCCCTGTGTTGAACAGTCATTCGTCGCGCATTAGCTGTGCCATCCGTGGCTATGGATACTTTGGTGTGCTTCGCTGGTATGGTGAGGATGCAGCCTACGCCTATGTCGAGGATATTCCCCGTCATGCGCGTTTCAAGCGAGGCGACTGGGTGGAGACAAACGGATATTCGAGCATCTTCCCGCCAGGAGTACTCATCGGTCAGATCGTGGAGGTCTATAATGCCCGTGATGGCCTGTCGTATAAGTTGAAGGTGCGGTTGACGACAGACTTCGGCAACCTGCGCGATGTGGTGGTCATCAGTGACCGCTCTATTGCTGTGCGTATGCGTATGATGCAGGCTGCCCGCGACTCGCTGAAACTGAATGTACATGAATAAACGGGCAGAGCCCTAGTGAAAAGTGAATAGTGAAAAGTGAATAGTGAATAGTGAAAAGAGATAAGGATGTCTGCTGATTTCTTTAAACGGCTAGGGTGGTTTGCGGTGTTTTTCCTGGCACAAGTGATTGTGTTTGGACGTATCCATCTGCTGCATTATGCCACGCCGCTGTTCTATGTGTATTTTGTAGCGACGTTCCCACGAAATCAGGAGAAGTGGGCTGGGTTAGCATGGGGCTTTTCCTTGGGACTGGTCATCGATATTTTCTCGAATACGCCTGGACTGGCTGCAACATCGCTGACTATCATAGCTGCCATTCAACCATACTATCTGGAGCTCTATGTGCCGCGTGATTCTGCCGACAACCTGACTGCGTCGATAAAGACACTTGGTCCACTGAAGTATGCCTATTACATTGTACCGATGGTGTTACTTTATTGTCTGCTGTTCTATACTCTGGAGATGTTTACCTTCTTCAATGGTCTCTATTGGCTGATGTGTGTAGCAGGCAGCAGTCTTTTAACGCTGGTGCTGATATTCGCTTTCGAGATGGGTAAGGGTAATCGTTGATACTGGAGGAGGGTGTACTATGAAGGACTACTCGTTAGACTACAGGCACTATGTGATTGGTGGTGTGGCATTGCTCATTGTGGTGGTGTACATGATCCGTCTCTTCATGCTCCAGATTACGAGTGATGACTACAAGAGGAGTGCGGATTCGAATGCCTTCCTAAAGAAGATTGAGTACCCCTCGCGTGGTGGTATCTACGACCGTAACGGCAAGTTGCTGGTGTACAACCAGCCTGCCTATGACATCATGGTAGTGATGAATGAAGCGAAGGATCACCTGGATACTCTTGATTTTTGTGAAGCACTGAACATCTCGCGTGAGGACTTTGACCACCGCATGGAGACCATCAAGGACGGTTCGAAGAATCCGGGGTATTCTCGCTTTACGGAACAGTTGTTCATGAGTCAGCTGTCAGAGGCAGACTTCAGTGTCTTCCAAGAGAAGATGTTCCGCTTCCCTGGCTTCTATATCCAGCGCCGTAGTATCCGACAGTACCGCTATCCTTTTGCTGCGCATGTGCTGGGCGATGTGGCTGAGGTGTCACCTGCGGATATTGAGGAGGACGACTACTATCAGCCAGGCGACTATATTGGTAAGTTGGGCGTGGAGCGTAGCTATGAGAAGCAGCTGCGTGGTGAGAAGGGTATGCAGATTCTGTTGCGTGACGCTCATGGCCGAGTGCAGGGCCGTTACCAGAACGGTCGTTTTGACCGTCGTGCGGTGGCGGGCAAGAACTTAACGCTGGGACTGGATGCTGACTTGCAGGCTCTGGGTGAACGGTTGATGGAAGGAAAGATAGGCTCTATCGTTGCCATCGAGCCGAAGACGGGTGAGGTGCTGTGTATGGTGTCGTCACCTAGCTACGACCCTCGCATGATGGTGGGTCGACAGCGCTCGAAGAGTCACCGCCTGCTCAGCCAGAACGTGTGGAAGCCGCTGTTGAACCGCAGTATCATGGGACAGTACCCGCCTGGTTCTACGTTTAAGACCACACAGGGGCTGACGTTCATGACGGAGGGTATCGTGCATCCTACGCAGACGGCCTATCCCTGTGGACATGGCTTCAACTACAAAGGATTGCATGTGGGCTGTCACGGCCATGCTTCGCCACTAGCGCTGATTCCTGCCTTGTCGACATCGTGTAACGGCTACTTCTGCTGGGGTCTCTACTATATGATTGGTGCCAAGAACAAGTATGGCAGTGTGCAGAATGCCATGAATACGTGGCGCGACTATATGGTCAGCATGGGCTTTGGCTATAAGCTGGGCATCGACCTGCCTGGTGAGAAGCGTGGCCTCATTCCCAATGCGGAGTTCTATGACAAGGCGTACAAGGGCTCGTGGAACGGTCTGACGATCATCTCTATTGCCATCGGTCAGGGTGAGGTCAACGCCACTCCGCTACAGATAGCAAACCTTGGCGCGACTATCGCTAACCGTGGCTGGTTTATCACACCGCACGTGGTGAAACGTATTCAGGGGGAGGTGATTGATTCGACGTACAGAGCACGTCGTCACACTATGGCGTCGAAGAATGCCTACGACTATGTTGTGCAGGGTATGCGTGCCTCGGCTACTGGTGGCACGTGTCATGAACTGGCGAAGTATGATTTCATGGCTTGTGGTAAGACGGGTACGGCGCAGAACCGTGGCCATGACCACTCTGTATTCATGGGTTTCGCTCCCATGGATAAGCCGAAGATTGCCGTTGCCGTCTATGTGGAGAATGGTGGATGGGGTGCCACCTATGGTGTACCTATCGGCGGACTCATCATGGAACAGTATATCAATGGAAAACTCTCTGAGGCTTCCAAGAGGAAAGCGGAGGAGTTCCAGAACAGACATATCTCGTATGGTAGTACGAGCAGGTAAGAAATCTAGATAGCATGGCAGATAACAAGAGGGAACAAGGCGTGCTGCGCAACATCGACTGGTGGACGGTAATCATCTATATCGCCCTGCTGTCGTTTGGCTGGATCAGTGTCTGCGGAGCCAGCTACTCGTATGGTGAGACGGATATCTTCTCGCTGTCTACGCGTTCTGGCATGCAGATTGTCTGGATTGCCACCAGTATCTTGCTGGGCATGGTGGTCTTGTTGCTGGACGATAGGATATACGATACCTTCTCTTATGTCATCTATGCGCTGTTATTGCTATTGCTCTTTGCCACCATCTTCAATCCGCATAGCATCAAAGGTTCCAGGTCGTGGTTGGTATTAGGACCATTGCGCTTGCAACCAGCTGAGTTTGCGAAGTTTGCCACCGCTTTAGCGCTTGCCAAGCTGATGTCCACCTATGGCTATAACATCCAGCAGTGGCGACATTTTGGTGCTGCTCTGATGGTTATCCTGTTGCCAATGTTGTGTATTGTCCTGCAGCGTGAGACGGGGTCGGCACTGGTTTATCTCTCTTTCTTCCTGATGTTTTATCGCGAGGGTATGCCAGGTAGCATCCTCTTTACAGGTGTCGCTATGGTCATCTATTTCGTGGTGGGTATCCGCTATGCTGATGTTGCTATGGGCTCATCATCAACCATGGTAG
Organism: uncultured Bacteroidales bacterium; assembly: GCA_902800925.1. Classification (GTDB taxonomy): domain Bacteria; phylum Bacteroidota; class Bacteroidia; order Bacteroidales; family Bacteroidaceae; genus Prevotella. The sequence goes on from CADCGD010000037.1 coordinate 17,776, forward strand.
GCCCTTTTTCCGTCATGGTGCTCATCCAACTGTTCTCTATCGGTATGGTGTGGATTTATTGCCATCCTAAGTTGGCATGGCGCATGTCGCTGTGTGCAGTGGGCGTCACCATACTCTCATTACCTTTATTGGCCTTTGGTATCAATATCGTCTATATACAGGTAGCACAGGTCGTTGTACTGATAGGTTATCTGCTCTTCCAGGCACTTTCCTCTCGCATTCGGAACTACTTCTTTATAGCGCTTTTTGCACTTGGTTCGGGACTCTTCTATTATGGTGCTGATTTTATCATGCAGAATGTGATGGAGCCTCACCAACGTTCACGTATTAACGTATTGTTGGGTCTTGACGAGGATTTGCGTGGTGCAGGATATAACGTTCACCAATCAGAGATTGCCATTGGATCTGGTGGTCTGCAGGGCAAAGGCTTCCTGAATGGAACTCAGACAAAACTGAAGTTCGTGCCTGAGCAGGATACTGACTTTATCTTCTGTACGGTTGGTGAAGAAGAGGGTTTTCTGGGCTCTGCAGGCGTATTGCTGCTGTTCCTGGCACTTATCTGGCGACTCATCTATTTGTCAGAGCGGCAACCTATGCGCTTTGGTAGGGTTTATGGCTATTGTGTGCTGAGTATCTTCCTGTTCCATGTCTTCATCAATGTGGGTATGGTGCTCGGACTGACGCCCGTTATCGGTATCCCGCTGCCATTCTTCAGCTATGGAGGCTCCTCGCTATGGGGCTTTACCCTGTTGCTGTTCATCTTCCTGAGGTTGGATGCCTCACGCCGCATATCGTAAAAATAAATCGATATCATTAGTGTTTCATTCAAACAATTATTTTGAGGCAATTTTCGGTGAACTCATGTTATAATTATTAAAAGGTAAGGAGAAAGTGCGTGGTTTCAGAAAAAAGTATTACCTTTGCAGGCAAATATTTGTACGACCATGAGTCTGACTCAGATAATAGGAAATGTGTTTAAGCCCCGTCAGAAGGCTTTGGAAAAGCATCTGAATGGGGGAGAGGCGCTGCAGCGGGCAGTGCTGGAGCATCTGATACATACTGCTAAGGATACAGAATACGGCAGGAATCATGCCTTTGACAACATCAAGGACTACGATCAGTTTGTCTCAATGGTGCCTGTCAATACCTACGAGGAGCTGAAGGGCGACATTGACCGCATGCGTCATGGAGAGCGCGATGTGCTGTGGCCAGGACGTGTCAGGTGGTATGCCAAGTCTTCAGGCACCACGAATGACAAGTCGAAGTTTATTCCTGTCAGCGACGAGGGTCTGCAGAAGATTCACTATGCTGGCGGGCGCGACTCGGTAGCGCTATACCTCCGTAACAATCCTAAGTCCAGGATGTTCGATGGCAAGGGCCTGATACTGGGTGGCAGTCATGCGCCTAACTATAATGTGGCAGGCTCGCTGGTGGGTGACCTCAGCGCTATCCTGATAGAGAATATCAATCCGCTGGTGAACCTGATACGTGTTCCCAAGAAGGAGACGGCATTGCTTTCCGACTTTGAGGTGAAGCGTGAGCGCATAGCCCGTGAGGCTATGAATAAGAACGTCACCAACATCAGTGGCGTCCCTTCGTGGATGCTCTCCGTGCTGAACTGTATGATGGAGCTGACGGGTAAGACGCATCTTGAAGAGGTATGGCCCAACATTGAGGTGTTCTTTCATGGTGGCGTGGCCTTCACACCCTATCGCAAGCAGTATGAACAGCTTATCACCTCGCCCAACATGCACTATATGGAGACGTATAATGCAAGCGAGGGTTTCTTCGGACTGCAGGACGACCCAATGGACAAGGCCATGCTATTGATGCTGGACTATGGGGTGTTTTATGAATTTCGACCCATTGACGGAGGCGACATCGTACCTTTGTGGGGTGTAGAGAAGGGCAAGAACTACGCGATGGTCATCTCTACCAGTTGTGGATTATGGCGCTACGAGATTGGCGACACAGTACAGTTTACATCTACCAACCCTTATAAGTTCATTATCTCTGGTCGTACGAAGCACTTCATCAATGCCTTTGGTGAAGAACTCATCGTGGATAATGCGGAGAAAGGTCTGGCCTACGCCTGCGAACAGACGGGTGCTGAGGTGCTGGAGTACACTGCCGCTCCTGTCTTTATGGATGCGAATGCGAAGTGTCGTCACCAGTGGCTTATCGAGTTTTCCAAGTCACCAAACGACTTGGCACTGTTTGCTGATCTGCTGGACAAGAGGCTGCAGGAGATCAACAGCGACTACGAGGCCAAGCGATATAAGGACATCACGCTGCAGCATCTGGAAATCATCGAGGCGCGAAAGGGCCTGTTTAACGACTGGCTGAAGATGAGGGGTAAGCTGGGTGGTCAGCACAAAGTACCTCGTCTGAGCAATTCACGTGAGCATATCGAACAGTTATTGACGTTGAACGCATGAGAAGACTACTGTATTTCCTGTTGGCTTTTGGCTGTCTGCTATTGGCTGTCGGTTGTGCCCGCATGGGTTCACCCGATGGTGGATGGTACGACGACGACCCTCCTGTTGTCTTGGGCAGTACGCCGGCAGACAAGGCTACGGGTGTGAAGACGAAGAAGATAAACATCTATTTCGACGAGTATATCAAACTTGCCGACGCCACACAGAATGTTATCGTCTCGCCTCCTCAGTTGGAGATGCCAGACATACAGGCTAAGGGTAAGAAGATTGTCGTGGAATTGAAAGATACGCTGAAGCCCGATATGACGTATACGATTGACTTCAGCGATGCCATTAGCGACAATAACGAGGACAATCCGTTGGGCAACTATACCTTTACCTTCTCGACGGGGCAGCAGACGGATACCCTCGAAGTGTCAGGTACGGTACTTAGTGCAGAGAATCTGGACCCGGTACCGAGTATTCTTGTTGGACTGTATGAAGATTTGTCAGACTCAGCCTTCCGTACCAAGCCACTACTGCGTGTGGCTCGTACCGATGCCAACGGTCACTTTGTTATTAAAGGCGTTGCCGAAGGCGAATACCGCATCTATGCCCTGCAGGATGCTGATGGTAACTATAAGTTCACGCAGAAGAGCGAGATGATTGCCTTCTCGCACGAGATCTACAGGCCCTACGTGAAGCCAGACATGCGCCAAGACACTATCTGGCGCGATACGCTGCACATCGACAGCATTGCACGGGTGCACTACATGCACTACTACCCTGACGATGTGGTACTGACGGCTTTCCAGGAAAAGCAGACAGACCGCTATCTGCTGAAGACAGAGCGTAAGGATGCTGACCGCATCAACATCTTCTTCAGCTATGGCCACGAGCAACTGCCTATCATCCGTGGTCTGAACTTCAATAGCGACGATGCCTTCATTGTGGAGACTAATGCGAAGAAAGACTCCATCACCTACTGGTTGCGCGACACGCTGTTAGTGAACCAGGACACGCTGCGAATGGATCTTATTTATCAGATGACGGATTCGCTGGGTATGCTCGTTGAACATACGGACTCTGCCATTGAGGTTCTGGCTAAGACTCCTTATGAGAAGCGTGTAAAAGCCCAACAGAAAGAATACGAGACTTGGCAGAAACAGCAGGAGAAGAAGCGTAAGCGTGAAGAGCCTTACGACAGTATCTATCCTGTCAAACCCTTGGAGCCCAAATACAATGTGCCGCAGTCAATGGACCCCAATCGCTCCATCTCTATTGAGATACCTACACCACCAGCAGTACTGGATACGGCGGGCATCCATCTCTATACGAAGATTGATACGCTGTGGTATAATGCCAGCTATGAACTGCATCAGCGTGACAGTCTATTGCGCTACTATGAGTTGTTGGTCGACTGGAAACCTGGGGCCGAGTATAGCTTTGAGGTTGACAGTGCTGCTATCATTGATATCTATGGCAAGGCATGCAAATCTTATAAGCAGGGTATTAAGGTAAAGGCCCTCGACGACTATGCAACGCTATTCTTTGATATCAGTGGCTATACTGACAGCGCGGCTGTCGTCGTACAACTGCTTGATAAGAGTGACAAGCCTGTAGCTCAGAGCAAGATGGAGTCCGACCATACGGCACCGTTCTACTATGTAGCCCCTGGCATCTATTATGCACGAGCCTTTGTCGATGGTAATGGTAATGGCGTGTGGGATACGGGTGACTACGATGCTGATGAACAGGCAGAAACGGTCTACTACTATTCTCGTGAGATAGAGACGAAGGCAAAATTTGACATCACGCTGTCGTGGAATCTGACGCAACAGCCGCTGAACCAACAGAAGCCATCGGCCCTCGTTAAGAAGAAGTCAGACAAGAAGCGACAGAAGAGGAACCGCAATGCCGATCGTGCTGCAAAGCTAGGCATACAATATATCAAAAAATAATTAAGTGTTAAGAATCAAGTGATAACAGATATGAAAAGATTCATCATTTTATGGGTATTCAGCATGACGTTCCTGTCATCGTTTGCCCAGTGTGGTATTGAGAATAATGCCTTTAAATCAGGCGAGTTTGTTGGCTACGACCTCTACTTCAACTGGAAGTTTGTATGGGTGAAGGTGGGCACTGCCTCTATGTCGACCGTCCAATCAACCTTTAAGGGACAGGATGCCTTCCGTTGCAGTCTTATCACCCGTGGTAACAGTAAGCTGGACAACATGTTTGTCATGCGTGACACCTTGCTCAGCTACACAACGTTAGACCTGGAGCCGCTCTACTATCGTAAGGGTGCCCGTGAAGGCAACCGCTATTATGTCGATGAGCTGTGGTACACCTATCCCAAAGGGAACTGCCACCTGAAGCAGCACGAGATCAACAGTCGGGGTGAGCACTACTGGAAAGAGTCGGAATACAAAGACTGCCTCTACGACATGATGAGTATTTATCTGCGTGCCCGTAACTTCGATGCCTCGAAGCTGAAGGTGGGCGACAAGATTCCCTTGCCCATTGCCGATGCATCAAGTGTTGCCAACTCGTGGCTGAAGTACAATGGTATTACTAACGTGAAGATGAAGAACAGCGATACAAAGTTCCGTTGTCTGGTATTCTCGTTTATCGAACGTGAGGATGGTAAGAACCACGAACTCATTCGCTTCTATATCACCGACGACAAGAACCATCTGCCTGTCCGTTTGGACATGTTTCTCTCTTTCGGCTCTGCCAAGGCTTATTTGACAGGCTACAAGGGACTGCGTAACCAGATGACGTCAAAGGTGGAGTAAACTGCTGTGGAGGTTTCCGAACTCTATGACCGTTGTGTAGAACTCGCAACGCAGGAACCATCGGTAGCGTCGTTGCGCTTCATGCACGAGACACTGGTGCTGGCCTGTGGTGAGGCGTTGCACGACACACGTCAGGGATTCGGTAATGTTTTCTCGCAGGTTGATTACCTCTGTAAGCGTCATGGCATTGCCATGCGTCACCGCATCGCCATTCAGCAGATGCGTGTGCATTCCAATGGACGGAAACTTCAGGATGCTGACGACTGGCTCTATGATATCCGGGCACTGGCGCTGTTCATCTCCGCTGTCTTTAAGGTCGCTATTCCCCATGAACTTCTGACGCGGCTGCCTGCGGACTCTCGTCCGTTTGTTGTCGGACACCAGCCCAAGCGGCACGTCCTGCGTTGTGTAGTTACCAGTTGGGATGCCAGCTATATCTATGCCACCACCACAGAAGGTGCAGTATGTATTGACTATGTTGACTCTTTCGACATAGATACTGCTGGCGACCTGCTTACGGAAGGTATGCAGCTGAACTTGCTAGACTGTACCATCGATGGTACTACCGTTACCCCTTCGCTCATCGTTGTCGAACCCGACTTTCTGATAGATATCTCTGCGATAGCTGCTTGTTTCCAGGACTATGGGCACCATCCGCTTAGCTATCTGCTCAACCGGCTGAAGCCACGTGCCAATAGCCAGCAAATCCTGTTGGGTAACTTTGCGGGTACAGCACTCGACGACCTCATCAATCAGCCTGATGCATCCTATGGCGATAGTCTGCGTACGAGTTTTCGTGAACAGGCATTGCAGTTTTGTACCTGTGCACCTTTCGATGGGCAGCGTTTCAAAGAAGAGAGTCGTCAGCAGGTAACAAACATCCAAGAGGCTGTCGACGTCCTGTTTAGTGACTACGACCGTGAGCATGCCCTACTGGAACCCTCGTTTGTTTGTGAACAGTTGGGATTGCAGGGACGTGTCGACCTGATGACTGACGATATGCGGCTGTTGGTGGAGCAGAAGTCTGGCAAGAACTGGAACATCGAGTGTGGCGCCTCTCAGCAGCATAAGGAAGACCACTATGTACAGTTATTATTATACTATGGTGTGCTACGGGCGAACTTTGATCTGCCTCCCGACAAGGTAGATATTCGCCTGCTCTACTCCAAATATCCTGCACGTCAGGGACTTCTCGTCGTCAACTATTATCAGCAACTCTTTCGTGATGCTATCCGATTGCGCAACTGTATTGTAGCTCAAGAAATCAGTATTGCTCGGAGAGGGTTCTCAACGATTATTCCACAGTTGCGAGCCGATCTGCTGCTGGAGAATCAGGAGAAACGTACATTCTTCGATAAGTATATCCGTGATGGAGTGAATCAGATGCTCCAGCCGTTCCACCAATTGTCTGCCGACGAGCGTGACTATGTGGAGCGGATGCTTACCTTCGTCTATCGTGAACAGCTGGCACAGAAAGTGGGTGTGCAGGAAGGGCTGGGTGGCGCTACTAGCGACCTATGGAACATGCCACTTAGCGAGAAACTGGAGACGGGCAACATCCTGATGGGAACCATTACAGAAAAGTCGCCCGAAACCGTTGTACTCTCTGTAGATACTGCCGACGTGCTTCCCAATTTCCGTAGGGGCGATATGGTCTATCTTTATCGTTATGAGCAGAACCCAGATGTGCGTAATAGCATCTTGTATAAAGGAACCCTCGTTAGTCTTTCCGACCAAGAGACCATCATCCGCCTAAACGAACGTCAGCAGAATCCGCATCTCTTTGGCCAGGGATACTATGCTGTGGAACACGCCTCGTCAGACGTGGGTAGTACCTCCGCTCTGCGTGCCGTTTTCTCTTTCTGTTCAGCATCACCCAGTAAGCGTGCTTTATTGTTAGGCAAGCGCCCTCCTCGGAAAGACAGCACCATTACGTTGTCGCATGCCTATCATCCACACTACGACGAGATTATTCTCAAGGCGATGCAGGCTCAGGACTATTTCTTGCTGCAAGGTCCTCCAGGAACAGGCAAGACGTCTATGGCCCTCCGCTTCCTGGTAGAAGAGGAACTATCCTCTCACCCCTCACCCCTCACCTCTCACCTCTTATTGAGCGCCTACACCCATCGTGCTGTCGATGAGATATGTGATATGCTAGTCAATGCGGGACAAGATTTCCTACGCATTGGCAACGAGGACTCCTGCGATCCACGTTTTGCAGACCATTTGCTTGACCATCGGATGGGCGAACGGCCACAGCTCAGCGATATCCGTCAGCAACTCCAACAGATGCGTATCATCGTCGCTACGACATCCACGCTACAGGCACGTCCTTTCCTCTTCCAGCTGAAACATTTCTCGCTGTGTATCGTCGATGAGGCTTCGCAGATTCTGGAACCAAGCATCATTGGCATACTCTTGTCAGAACAAGTGGACCGCTTTATCCTCGTTGGTGATCACAAACAACTTCCTGCCGTTGTTGTACAGCCTGACGATGAACCACGTCTTCACGACTGTCGCCGTTCGCTTTTCGAACGTCTGCTACAGCAGGAGCGACAGGCAGGACGTACCGACTTCGTGGGACTGTTGCGCTTTCAGGGACGCATGCATCCCGATATAGCACAGTTCCCCAATAATTTCTTCTATCATCGTGAACAGTTACAGCCCGTTCCCTTGCCTCATCAGAAGGAAGCTGCACTTGACTATGGTCAGCCTTCAGAAGATGCCCTCGACGACCTGCTGAAGCAACATCGCGTGCTTTTCTTCCCCAGTGATAGTTCTCTCACTTCTGGTATCACCCCTCACCCCTCACCTCTCACCTCTGATAAAGTCAACGAGGCAGAGGCACATATTGTTGCCGACTTCCTGCGACGTCTCTATCGCCAGTATGGTGCTGACCATTTTGATCCGAACCGTACAGTTGGGGTCATCGTACCCTATCGTAACCAGATAGCGATGATACGGCGTGAAATAGCGCAATTGGGTATCCCCCAACTGGATCAGGTCAGTATAGATACTGTTGAACGCTATCAAGGTAGTCAGCGCGATGTCATCATCTATTCGTTTACCGTTCAGCGTCCTTATCAACTTGACTTCCTGACGGCAAACTGCTTCCAGGAGGATGGATACAATATAGACCGCAAACTCAATGTCGCCATGACACGTGCACGCAAGCAACTTATCATGACGGGAAATGCAGCATTGTTGAAGCGTAATAAGATTTTTTCTGAACTTATCGCACGCTATTCCATATAAAATATGTATCTTTGCACCATGAGGGAAACAGTCGTACTACAAGACCTAAGCATCGGATACACTATCAAAGGTGGAAAAAAGACCGTTGCTCATCAGCTAAACGCTACGATTCGCAGCGGTGAGCTAACTTGTCTGTTGGGTAGAAATGGTGTCGGTAAGTCGACGTTATTGCGTACCTTATCTGCTTTCCTTCCTGCACTGGATGGTGACATACTCCTGCAAGGCAAGCCCCTCACAGCCTATTCCGACCAAGAGCTTAGTCAACTGATAGGTGTGGTGCTGACAGAAAAGCCACATGTCAGGAATATGACTGTTGACGAGATGGTAGCCATGGGACGTACTCCCTATACAGGTTTTTGGGGTGTGATGTCGAAGGACGACAAGCGTATCGTCGACGAGTCTATCCAACTGGTCGGCATTGATGTATTACGTCATCGCTTGGTGCAGTCGCTCAGCGATGGAGAACGTCAAAAGGTGATGATAGCCAAGGCATTAGCCCAGCAGACACCCATCATCTATCTTGATGAGCCAACGGCATTCCTCGACTACCCCAGCAAGGTGGAACTACTACAGTTACTGAGACGTCTGGCACACGACGAGCAGAAAACTATCTTCCTGTCAACGCACGATGTAGAGATATCCCTGCAGTTAGCGGATACCCTCTGGCTGATGACCTCGGAACAACTGTATGTCGGTACCCCTCGACAATTAGCAGACCAGATGGTGTTGTCAACATTCATCGAAAGCGATGGAATAACCTTTGACCCACACCTGTTAACCATACATATCAAGAAATAGAAAAATATTGCGCAAGGAAAAGAAAAATAGCAAAATACTTGCAGTATTCGCAGATTTTTCGTACCTTTGCACCCGTTCAGAGGAATGAGGGGTTCGCAAGAGCCTCTCATTCTTTGACTTTTAAGCCTTATGGCTTTGCAATCTTGTTTTAATTAACAACAAAAGTATGATAGACAAAAACGTCGTTAAGACAGCAGTTGAGGAGTGGCTCGAGAAGGGCGACTATTATTTGGTAGATGTAGAGATGACTGGCGATGACCGCATCGTCATTGAGATTGACCATGCCGATGGTGTATGGATTGAAGATTGTGCTGAGCTGAGCCGTTTCTTACAGGAGAAGCTTGGCGAGGAGCTTGGCGATTATGAATTAGAGGTAGGCTCTGCCGGTATCGGTCAGCCTTTTAAGGTATTGCAGCAGTACAAGAACCATATTGGCAAGGAGGTAGAGGTATTACAGAACGATGGTATCAAACTTCAGGGTGTGCTGAAGGCTGCCAACGACGACAATACGTTCGTGGTTACTGTTAAGGAAAAGCAGCACCAGGAAGGCAAGAAGCGCCCTGTGCTGGTAGAGGTCGACAAGACCTACAAGACCAGTGACGTGAAGTACTGTAAGTACCTGTTGAACTTTAAATGAGGAATGTGGAATGGTCGGCTTTGCCGATAATCAATGAAAAATTGAGAATTCTACATTAAAACATCGCAGCGAAGCGAGAATAATTCAACATTCATAATTCAAAAAACAAAATTCAAAAATAATATATTATGGCAGTAAAGAATGTGAAGGGCCCATCAATGATTGAGACCTTTCAGGAATTTAAAGAGACAAAGAACATTGACCGTACTACTTTGGTAAGCGTGCTGGAGGAAAGCTTCCGCAACGTGATCGCCAAGATGTTCGGTTCTGACGAGAACTACGACGTCATTGTGAACCCTGATAAGGGTGACTTTGAGATTCACCGTAACCGTATCGTGGTTGCCGATGGCGAGGTGCAGGACGAGAACAAGGAGATCTCACTCTCTGAGGCCCAGAAGATTGAGCCTGACTACGAGGTTGGTGAAGAGGTGTCTGAAGAGGTGGACTTCCAGAAGTTTGGCCGTCGTGCCATCTTGAATCTGCGTCAGACACTGGCTTCTAAGATTCTGGAACTGGAGCACGACTCTCTGTACCAGAAGTACAAGGACAAGGTTGGTCAGGTGGTTAGTGCTGAGGTTTACCAGATGTGGAAGCGTGAGGTACTACTCATCGATGATGAGGGTAACGAGTTGCACCTGCCGAAGCAGGAGCAGATTCCTGCCGACAACTATCGCAAGGGTGAGACAGTTCGTGCTATCGTCAAGGAGGTGCAGAACGAAAATAACAATCCTCGCATCATTCTTTCACGTACCAGCAATCAGTTTCTGGAGCGACTGCTCGAGGCTGAGGTTCCTGAGATTCAGGATGGTTTGATTACCATTCGTCGCATTGCCCGTATGCCGGGTGAGCGTGCTAAGATAGCTGTTGAGAGCTATGACGACCGCATCGATCCAGTAGGTGCTTGCGTAGGTGTCAAGGGTAGCCGCGTTCATGGCATTGTCCGTGAGATGTGCAACGAGAACATCGACGTCATCAACTACTCTAGCAACACCCAGTTGTTCATTCAGCGTGCTTTGGCACCTGCTAAGGTTACCAGCATCACACTGAATCCTGAAGAGCACAAGGCCGAGGTTTATCTGCAGCCTGAGGAGGTCTCTTTGGCAATCGGTAAGGGTGGTCTGAATATTAAGCTCGCCTCCATGTTGACAGAGTACACTATCGATGTCTTCCGTGTTGTCAACGAAGGTGAGGCCGACGAGGATATCTACCTCGATGAGTTCTCTGACGAGATCGACCAGTGGATTATCGATTCTATCAAGGCTATCGGTTTGGATACCGCCAAGGCTGTGTTGAACGCTCCCCGTGAGATGCTGATTGAGAAGGCTGACCTCGAGGAGGAGACCGTTGACCACGTCATTGAGGTACTGAAGGCCGAGTTCGAATAAATAGTAAATTGTAAATAGTCAAATTGTAAATTGATAGATGGGTGTACGATTAAATAAAGTATTATCAGAACTGAATATAGGACTTCAGACGGCTGTTGACTTTCTGAAGAAGAAGAGCAGTCTGGGTGAGATCCGCGACGATGCTACCACCAATACCAAGATTTCTGATGAACAGTATCAGGCTTTGGTTGATGAGTTTAGCACCGACAAGGCCGTGAAGACTCAGGCTGATATGATGTTTACCAAGAAAGTCAAGGAAAAGAAGGTCGAGAAGGCTGAGAAGGCCGAAAAAGCGGTTACCAAGACCGAGGAGATGCTGGAACAACGTGTCGGGCTGAAGACACTGGGCAAGATTGATCTCTCTCAGGTTGGCAAGCCTAAGGTTGCTCCAGCCCCGGTCTCGGAGCCCGTTCAAGAGAAAGAGCCAGTCAAAGAACCGGAGATTGTTAAAGAACCAGAGCCAGAACCAGAAGTTCAGCCTCAGACTGTTGCTCAGGAGGTTGCCGAACAGCAACCCGTTGTTGAGAAAGAGGATGAAGAAGTTTCAGTTGAGGCTCCTGCCGACAATGCAGAGCCGGAACTGGCCAAGACTCCAGGTGACTTCATGAAGCCTGCTACTCAGTTGAATGTGGTGGGTAAGATTGACCTCGACTCACTCAACCAGAGTACGCGTCCTAAGAAGAAGACGAAGGAAGAGCGTCGCAAGGAACGTGAGGAGAAGGCTGCTGGCGAGCGTAAGAAGCGTGAGCGCATCCGTACCGACAAGGTAGATATCGAGGCTGCAGCCAAGCAAGCTAGCCAGCAAAGTAAAAACAAGAATAATAATAAAGGCGGCAACAACAACCAACAGCAGGGTCAGGGCAAGAACAAGAACAAGAAGAACCGTCCTGTCAAGCCGTTGGAGGTAGATGATGAGGCAGTAGCACGTCAGGTCAAGGAGACGCTGGCTCGCCTGACCTCGAAGAACCAGAACAAGAAAGGTGCCAAGTATCGTCGTGAGAAGCGTGACGCTGTTGCTGAGCGCATGAGCGAGGAGATGGCAGCAGAGGCAGCACAGAGCAAGGTACTGAAGCTGACAGAGTTCGTGACGGTTTCTGAGTTGGCTACCATGATGAACGTGGGTGTCAATCAGGTCATCGGAACCTGTATGTCTATTGGTATCATGGTGTCTATCAACCAGCGTTTGGATGCTGAGACCATCAACATTGTTGCTGACGAGTTTGGATTTACCACGGAATATGTTTCTGCCGAGGTACAGAACGCCATCACGGAGGAGGAGGACGACGAGAACGATCTCGTTACACGCGCTCCTATCGTTACCGTGATGGGTCACGTAGATCATGGTAAGACATCGCTGCTTGACCATATCCGCAATACCAACGTGATTGCTGGTGAGGCTGGTGGTATCACCCAGCACATCGGTGCCTACAACGTGACGCTGAAGAATGGTCAGAGCATCACTTTCCTGGATACTCCTGGTCACGAGGCGTTTACGGCCATGCGTGCCCGTGGTGCTCAGGTGACGGATATCGCCATCATCATCGTTGCTGCTGACGACAGCGTCATGCCTACTACCAAGGAGGCTATCGCCCATGCCCAGGCAGCCAATGTACCAATGGTATTCGCTATCAACAAGATTGATAAGCCCGGTGCTAACCCCGATAAGATTCGTGAGGACTTGGCTAATATGAACCTCTTGGTCGAAGACTGGGGCGGTAAGTACCAATGTCAGGAGATTTCGGCCAAGAAGGGTATTGGTGTCTATGAACTGCTGGAGAAGGTGCTGTTGGAGGCTGAGATGCTCGACCTGAAGGCTAATCCTAACCGCAAAGCAACGGGTTCTATCATTGAGTCATCACTCGACAAGGGTCGTGGTTATGTCTCTACCGTGCTCGTGTCGAATGGTACGCTGAAGGTGGGTGACGTTGTTATCGCAGGTACTGCCTGGGGTAAGGTCAAGGCTATGTTCAATGAACGTAACCAGCGCATTGAGAAGGCTGGTCCTGCTGAGCCCGCCATTATCCTGGGTCTGAACGGTGCTCCTACTGCAGGTGACTCATTCCACGTGATGGAGTCAGAGCAGGAAGCCCGTGAAATTGCCAATAAGCGTATCCAGCTGCAGCGTGAACAGAGCCTGCGCACCACGACGAAGCTCGGTCTCGACGAGTTGTCACACCGTATCGCATTGGGTGAGTTCCACGAACTCAACATTATTGTTAAGGGTGATACCGACGGTTCTATCGAGGCACTGTCAGACTCGTTCATCAAGCTGTCTACCGAGAAGGTGCAGGTCAACGTCATCTCGAAGGCCGTAGGTCAGATTTCAGAGAACGATGTCATGTTGGCTTCTGCTTCAGAAGCCATCATCATCGGTTTCCAGGTTCGTCCTTCTGCCGATGCTCGTCGTGCTGCTGAGCGTGAGGGTGTGGAGATCAATACTTACTCTATCATCTACGATGCTCTCGACGATGTAAAGCAGACTATGCAGGGTATGCTTGACAAGGTGAAGAAGGAGATTGTCTCTGGTGAGATCGAAGTTAAGCAGGTCTTCAAGATTTCCAAGGTGGGTACTGTTGCCGGTGGTCTTGTTACCGAGGGTAAGGTACACAACAAGGATAAGGCCCGCGTTATCCGTGATGGTATTGTCATCCACACCGCTCCTATTGACGCTCTGAAGCGCTACAAGGACGATGCCAAGGAGGTCGCTACTGGTCTGGAGTGTGGTATCTCACTGGTTAACTTCAACGACATCCAGGTAGGCGATATCATCGAAACCTTCACGGAGATCGAGGTAGAACAGAAACTTTAAAGTGAAGAGTGAAGAGTGAAAAGTGAAGAATTTGCTTCCGCTCAGAATGCAAGCAATGAGTTTGTACGTCAGGTAGCTGAACAGAAGTACGAGTTTGGATTCACTACTGATGTACATACTGAAATCATAGAGAAAGGGCTGAACGAGGATGTCGTTCGGCTCATCTCTGCTAAGAAGGGGGAACCCGAGTGGATGCTCGAGTTCCGCCTCAAGGCATTCCGCTACTGGAAGGAGCAGACGGAGCCCACATGGGGCCACGTCCACGTGCCCCCTATCGACTATCAGGCCATCAGCTACTACGCCGATCCCACCGCGAAGAGTGTGCCCAGCAGTTCTGCTGCTGGGATAGATCCCGAACTGGAGAAAACCTTCGACAAGCTGGGCATCCCCTTGGAGGAACGCTTGGCCTTGAGCGGTAACACCGCCGTTGACGCCATCATGGATAGCGTCTCAGTGAAGACCACTTTCAAGGAGAAGCTGCGTGAGAAGGGGGTTATCTTCTGCTCTATTGGCGAGGCCATCAAGGAGCATGGCGATCTGGTTCGTCAGTACTTAGGTACGGTGGTTCCTTATCGCGATAACTTCTTTGCGGCCCTCAACAGCGCCGTGTTCAGCGACGGTTCATTTGTCTATATCCCCAAGGGAGTTCGGTGCCCCATGGAGCTCAGTTCGTATTTCCGCATCAACGCAAGGAATACGGGTCAGTTTGAACGTACCCTCATCATTGCTGACGACGATTCCTACGTCAGCTACTTAGAGGGCTGTACTGCCCCGATGCGCGATGAGAACCAGCTGCATGCCGCCATCGTTGAGATTATCGTGATGAACCGTGCCGAGGTAAAATACTCGACCGTACAGAACTGGTATCCTGGCGACGAGAACGGTAAGGGCGGTGTGCTCAATCTCGTCACCAAGCGTGGCGACCTGCGTGGTGTTGACTCGAAGTTGTCGTGGACTCAGGTAGAGACCGGCTCTGCTATCACTTGGAAATACCCATCGTGCATCCTGCGTGGTGACAATAGTGTGGCGGAATTCTATTCTGTCGCCGTTACCAACAACTATCAGGAGGCGGATACGGGTACCAAGATGATACATATTGGTAAGAATACCAAGAGCACTATCATCTCAAAGGGTATCTCGGCCGGTCACTCACAGAACTCGTATCGTGGACTGGTACGTGCTGCCTCTACCGCAGACAACGCCCGTAACTACTCCAGCTGCGATTCGCTGCTGTTGGGCTCTGATTGTGGTGCGCATACCTTCCCCTATATGGATGTCCACAACGACACAGCCGTGTTTGAGCACGAGGCTACCACCTCGAAAATTTCGGAAGACCAGCTCTTCTATTGCAACCAGCGCGGCATCCCCACCGAGCAGGCTGTAGGCCTTATCGTCAACGGTTATGCCAAGGAGGTGCTGCAAAAGCTGCCCATGGAGTTTGCCGTTGAGGCCCAGAAACTGCTCAGCGTCTCGTTAGAAGGAACGGTCGGCTAAGGAAAAAAGAAATATGATGTTACAAAAACTTTTTGGATTCGATCCCTCCACCATGACTTTACGTAAGGAGGTGATCGGTGGTATTACCACCTTCCTGACGATGGCTTATATCTTAGCCGTCAACCCCAGCATCCTTTCGGCTACCGGCATGGATGCTGGTGCTGTGTTTACCACTACTTGTATCTCGGCAGTTGTCGCCACCTTGGTAATGGCTGTCTATGCCAAGTTGCCCTTTGCTTTGGCGCCTGGTATGGGTTTGAATGCATTCTTTGCATTCACCGTAGTGCTTACCATGGGTTACACCTGGCAGTTTGCACTGACAGCCGTAATGATAGAGGGACTGATATTCATCCTGCTAACTATTACGGGTTTGCGCCAACATATTGTTAACGCCATCCCTTTGATATTGCGCCGAGCTATCAGTCCTGGTATCGGATTGTTTATCGCCTTTGTAGGCCTGAAGGGTGCAGGTATCGTTAGTGCCTCTGAGGCCACATTCATCACCTTAGGTAATCTGCACGACCCCGCTGTGCTGCTGGCCATCTTCGGTATTGTCCTGACTGCTGTTATGTTAGTAAGAAAGGTTACAGGCGCATTGCTTATTGGTATCCTAGTGACTACTATCGTAGGCATTCCTCTGGGTGTTACCAACTATACGGGCATTATGTCTACGCCTCCCTCTATCAGCCCCATCTTCTGGCAGTTTGAGTGGTATAACATCTTTACGGTGGATATGGTGGTAGTAGTACTCACCTTCCTGTTTATCGATATGTTCGACACCATTGGAACCTTGATAGGTGTATCTAACCGTGCAGGCATGGTGGATGATAACGGTAATGTGAAGAATCTGAATCAGGCCTTTATGGCCGATGCTATCGGTACTACCGTTGGCGCTATGTTGGGAACATCTACAGTAACTACTTATGTTGAGAGTGCATCGGGCGTAAACGTTGGTGGTCGCTCTGGACTCACCAGTCTTACCACAGCCATCTGTTTTGCAGTAGCATTGCTCTTCGCACCGCTGTTCCTGGCTATCCCTGCTCAGGCCACAGCAGCAGCGCTCATTCTTGTGGGTGTGATGATGATGCACGACATCCGCAAGGTCGATTTCAGCGATTACGTGACAGCTATACCTTGTTTCGTATGTATCGTGCTGATGCCACTTACCTATAGCATATCAGACGGTATCCTGATGGGTGTCATCTCATACGTGCTGATTCACCTGTTATCGGGTACCCTCAAAGATAAGGACGAGCGTAACAACATCAACTGGGCCACTATCCTACTGGCCGTATTGTTTGTTTGCCGCTACGCATTCCTGTAATTGTGGTAAGGGAACTATCATACGAATCTGGGAAACATACTGCTATTTCCCAGATTCGTATTTTTCGCGTATCTTCGGGACTCACGGGGACAGACCCCGTGAGTCCTTGGCGGGACAGCTGTAGCGAGTGATGAGATAGGCTATCCCAGTGACGAGACAGGCTATCCCAGTGATGAGACAGCTGTAGCGGTGGAAAAGTGGTAGGGCTTTTGCAAAAGTGGTACGGCTTTTCAGAAAGTCGTACCACTTTTTCGTGTATTAGCTGTTCCCGCGTGCAGGAACAGCTGTCCCGCTGCTGGGACAAGCTAATACAGCGATGGGATGAGCTAATACGGAGATGAGACAGGCTGATACAGAGGCGTGGTGCGCCGTCTCGCGCCCGTGCGCTCGCCTGCGCCGCGCGCGAGAAGTTTTCGAAAAATTGCTTTCACGTTTCACAGTCGCCTGTATGCTGGGCTTCAAGGCCATTTCCTTGTTTTTGACGTTTCACGAACGTTTCACCGATTTTGTGAAAGCATTGTTGAAACGTCCGCAGCACTTCGCGCATGCATGAAACACGCGTGAACCGCCTATATACAGGGCCTTCGTATATAGGCGGTGAAGGTGAAAGGAATTTTTTTAATAATGAAAAAGCGGACAACACAAAACAGTGCAGTCCGCTAATATTATTCGTTTGTTATTCTTTTAGTTGAACTTCAAGATCTGGCCTGGCTTCAACTTGGAAGACTTCTTCAGGTGGTTCAGCTTCATGATGGCATTGATTGTCGTGCCACGCTTGCGAGCGATAGAGTAAAGCGTCTCACCCTTGCGAACCTTGTGGAAACGAGACTCATGCTGATAGCTTGCTGCGGGGGCTGCTGAGGCCAATTCAACCACTTCGTCACCCTCACTAAAGCTGCCGCCACCAACACCACGCAGACGGGTAGCAACGACTGACTCACGCTGGTAGGTATCCTTATGGAACATGTAAGAGTCGTCAATGACATCTTGATTACGGAAGTCGAACATCAATGCAGGGTTCAGAGCCACACCACAGAGGCGAGTCTCAAAGTGTAGATGCGAACCTGTGCTACGACCGGTGTTACCACCTAATCCGATAACATCACCTGCACGTACCTCCTGATCCTCCTCTACCAACTGAGCTGACAAGTGGCCATAGATGGTCTCCAAACCGTTGTAGTGGCGGATGACGACATATTTACCATAACCACGACGTTCATAACGCACGATGCGCACCTTACCAGAGAAGGCTGCACGGATGGTGTCGCCAATATAAACCTTGATGTCCAGACCCTTGTGCTGGCGTCCCCAACGGGCACCGAAGTTGCTGGTCAGCACACGACTGGTAGTAGGCATGCAGAAGTCTTTCAGTGAGATACGGAAAGAGTCGGGCAACGCCGTTTCCTGGTGTGCGTATTTGTTGCTCCAGTCCTCATAGAGGTCTTCGGCAGGAGAATCGTAATTTTCGGTGAATATCAGGCGCTGTAGTGCTACACTGTCTACAGTTTTCATTTTACGGTCTATGGGTGCTTGGCGTGCCAATAGGTCTTGTCCCATCATCGGGAGAGTACATATTGTCGTTATCGTCAGTATTGCAATTTTCTTGATTTTCTGTATCATAAATTTTTAGTTGTTGTTGATTTTCATCCTGTTACGGAAATAAAACGCTGCAAAGTTAGTAATAATTATTTAATAATGTATTTTTTACAGCATTGGTTTAAGGTTATTTTGTGTGTTTTAACACTTTTAACTATTAAATACAGCAAAGAATGATGGTAAATGTCTGATAATTAACATAAAATGACAGATAGTGCAAGAAACACTAGATGGGCAATGACATGATAAAGCGGGCACCATCGGTATAGCTGGTGTCGAGGGAGATATCACCACCAAGGCGTCTTGCGATGGAGCGTGCTACGGTAAGACCAATGCCAGTACCATCGGTATAACTGTTAAGTTGCACGAAATCTTCAAAGATGTGGTCGGCCTCTTCTGTTGGTATACCGATACCAGTGTCTTCGACGATGAAGAGCATGCGACGTTTTTGTTGCTGCGACTCCGTGCTGATGCGCAGGGTAACACTGCCCTGCAGGGTGAATTTGCGGGCATTGTCGAGCAGCAGTTCCAAGGCACGGACGGCTTGTTGCAGATTAGTGCGCAGGGTGGTTTTCTCTGCGTCGGTATCGGGCAGGATGTTAAAGGCGAGATGGGTGGCAATGGCAATGCCTGAGTCTGCAGCAGCCTGTGCCGCAATCTCCAGTGCTGAGGTCTCGTCTAAGCGTTCAATAGTGACTTGACTGCCGGCATCGCTCAGCTCCAGCATTTTGTTGACCAGCTCTGTAATACGGTTGGTGTTGTCATAAATCTGGCTGTTGATGTTCCGGCGGGCATTATCGTCAAGTTCTATACCACCAGAGGTAAGAACCTGCGTGAAACCAGATAGAATGTTGAGTGGCGTACGAATTTCGTGGGAGATCTGCTTGATGAAGTCAGACTTCATCTTCGATGTTTCGTTGGCACGTTCGTTGGCTAATTTCAGTTGTTCGTTCTTTTCGGCCAGTCGACGCATGGCTCTGCGACGGCTGAAGACGTAGATGACGAAGAAAATGGAAATGAGTATGACAGCAGTTCCTGTAATAAGGTTGTGGCTTCGGTTGAGATCGGCTTTCTGCTGTTCTATGATGTGCTCTTTTTGGCGTGTGTCATAGATGGTGGCCAGCTCGTCGGCATCACTGTTCTTCTGCCAAGTAATGGCCGAGTCAAGGGCATTGCATATCTGTCGTGCCACGGCATTGACCGTGTCGATACGTCCTGCTCCCCGGTTCGCCTTGTATTTGTTGAGCATGTATTCTTGAATGTTGTCGAGTGTGAGCTTGTAGCCCCATGATTTCATCATGCGGTCCAGTTCTCGCAAGTTGTCGGCGGCCTCCTCATAGCGGTGGGCGGCAATAAGATATTCGCAGGCATCTGACATTCCGTCATCACTATGGGCATAGTCTGACTTCGTAAATGCCTCATACTCTGCTAGAGCCTCTTTACTGTGACCTGTATGTTGGAAGGCATAGGCCTTATAGATGTGTAGACGGGCATGGTATTCGTTGATGAACGATTCCTCTGCAGAAGGGGTGGCAGCGTACTGGTTAAGCATCTTTTCAGTACGAATGAGCCACATAGTAGCAATGTCAAGCGACTGAGGATTCAGGAAACGAATGGCGATGTTTGCCGTATGGATGACGGCATTTTTCATCTTGATGCCTGAAGGGTCTGCTTTAGATGCTCGTAGATTACAGAGATATGCTCTTTCAAAAGTGTTTGATGCCTCATCGATATTTCCTAACTTCATCTGACAGCGTCCCACGCATGTCAGCAGCAAGGTCATGGCCTCATCAGTGCCATTGCCTTTCTCGTCCAGTTCCTCGACAACAGGTGTTGCCACTCGCAAGGATCCCTCGTAGTCATGCTTGATATACAGTAGGTCGGCAAGATAAGCTGCCGCATTTTGGTAGGCTGTCTCATCGGCAGGAGTATGTCTGTGGGATGTTATCACCTTTCTGTAATACTCTTCAGCTTTGGCGAGTCGTCTCATCTTGTGATAGGCCCATCCACGCTTCATGTCTGCCTCCATGTGCGTCATGTCGCCAGTATCTTCCAGGCTGTCTGCAATTATTAGTACATGTTCATAGTCCTTTTTATTTGCTGCTTCATTGATGATGCTGTCGCCAACAGAGACCTTAGTTGGTATGGTGTTCTTGTGCTGACAGGCAGTCAACAGGAACAGTATAGTAAAACTGATAAATAATTGTCTTATCATATATATAATATTTCCTCTTTACACGGGTTATGAAATGACGCCCCAGTTGATGTTGGTCTTGCGTAGTTCCTTGAGGCGGCGCCAGAGCAGGGCATAGCGGTCGGAACAGCATAGCGGGTCTTCATCGATCACCAGCTGGGCCTCGTCGCGGGCCATCTGTACCAGCTGACCATCGCGGGCGATGTCGGCAATCTTCAAGTCGAAGGCCATACCACTCTGTTGGGTACCCTCCAGATCGCCAGGGCCACGCAACTTCAAGTCGGCTTCAGCAATGCGAAAACCGTCGTTGGTCTCACACATGATGTCGATGCGCTTGCGTGTGTCGGCACTGAGCTCATAACAGGTGACGAGGATGCAGTATGACTGGTCGGCACCACGACCGACACGGCCACGGAGCTGGTGTAGCTGTGAGAGTCCGAAGCGCTGGGCTTCGAGGATGACCATCACGGAGGCGTTGGGCACATTGACACCTACCTCAATGACGGTGGTGGCAACGAGTATCTGTGTCTCGCCACTGACAAACTTCTGCATCTCAGCCTCCTTGTCGGCAGGTTTCATCTTGCCATGCACCTTGCTTAATCTAAACTCAGGGAAAACCTGAGTTAATGTGGCAAAACCGTCTTCGAGGTTTTTCAGGTCTATCTTCTCGCTCTCCTCAATGAGGGGGAAGACGATATACACCTGACGCCCTTGGTGTATCTGTTTCCGTATGCCGTCGTAGAGTGAGGGTAGCGAACGGTCGAAGACATGCTGGGTAACTACGGGCTTGCGACCTGGTGGCAACTCGTCGATAACGCTGACGTCAAGGTCGCCATAGAGTGTCATGGCCAACGTACGGGGAATGGGTGTTGCCGTCATGACGAGGACATGTGGTGGATTGACGCTCTTGCTCCACAACTTGGCGCGCTGGGCCACACCGAAGCGGTGCTGTTCGTCGACAACAACCATCCCTAGGCGGGCAAACTGCACGGTATCCTCAATGACGGCATGGGTGCCGACAAGAATCTGTACGGTACCGTCGAGTAGTCCGTCGAGAATCTCCTGACGGCGTTTACCCTTAACGATGCCTGTCAGCATGGCCACACGGATGGGCAATCCCTCCAGGAAGTCCATGATGGTCTGCAGGTGCTGCTCGGCAAGTATCTCCGTGGGTGCCATGATGCACGCCTGATAGCCGTTGTCCAGTGCGATGAGCATGGACATCAGTGCTACAAGGGTCTTGCCAGAACCTACATCGCCCTGCAGCAGACGGTTCATCTGTCGTCCACTGCCCATGTCCTTACGGATCTCACGGATGACGCGCTTCTGGGCCTCGGTGAGTGGGAAGGGCAGGTTCTCCTTATAGAAATTGTTGAAGTGGTCACCGACCTTGCTGAAGACATAGCCGCGATATTTGCGACGCTGGTCGCTCGCATACCTTAATATATTTAGCTGGACAAAGAACAACTCTTCGAACTTCAGACGCAGACGGGCCTGTTCCAGTTGTTTGGCATTCTGCGGATAGTGGATGCGACGTAGTGCCTCGTCGCGACTGATGAGGTGCAGTTTCTGGGTGATGAAGTCTGGAATCGTCTCAGGGATAGGCTCCTTTAGCGTGTCGAGAAGCGTCTTGGTGAGTTTCTCAATGGCACGACTGTTGAGGCTCGACTTCTTCATCTTCTCCGACGTGTTGTAGTAGGGCTGCATACCCATGGCAGACAGTTCCAGCTTGTCGGCTTCCTCCATGTCGGGGTGTACCAGTTGGATGCGACCGTTGAAGACCTGCGGACGCCCGAATACCACGTACTCTGTACCGATCTTATATTTCTTCAGGGCACTGTCGGCATAGTTGAACCAGGTGAGGTCCATCACCTTGCCATAGCCGTCGGTGAAGTGGGCGACGACACGCTTCTTGCGGGCACTCATCTTGAAAGTCTCGAAGCTGAGAATGTGGCCCTTCACCTGTACAAAGGGCATGTCGCCCGTGAGTTCACGGATGGTATAGAGTCTGCTGCGGTCGACATGCTTGTAGGGATAGTATTCCAACAAGTCGCCAAAGGTCTGGATGCCCAACTCGTCGCTAAGCATCTTGCGGCGGTTAGGACCTACGCCTGCCAGATATTGGATGTCTTGTTGTAGGATAGTCATCAGATAAGCACTTCTGCTATTTTGAGGTCGTAGGGGGTCGTAATCTTGATGTTCTCACGATTGCCCTCGACGAGGGTGATGTCGAAGCCAAAAGCTTCGACCACACTGGCGTCATCGGTAAAGCCATTGTTGTAGGGCTGGCGGTTGGCAGCCTTTAACAACTGAATGTCAAAAGTTTGTGGCGTCTGCACCAGACGGTAGTCGCCACGGGGTACGGTGACAGATGTCTCGTCTTGCAGATGGCGCACCGTCTCTACGATGGGGATGACGGGGATAACGGCCTTCTTCTTGCGGGCTGTTTCGTAGCAGTTGCGAATGACGTCGATACTGGGGAAGGGACGCACACCGTCATGGACACCCACCACACCCTCAGCATCGTCGGGAATGAGTGCCAGTCCATGCTGTACAGAGTGGAAACGGGTCTCGCCACCGTCAGTCATCTGGTACTCCACCTTGAAGTCGTACTCTTGGCACAATTCCTGCCAATAGTCTTGTTGAGCTTTGGGCAGTACCAGAATAATCTGCAGGTCTGCCGAGTATTCGCGGAACCGCTCCAGCGTCCGCATCAGTACTGGCTTGCCGCCAATAGGCAGAAACTGCTTGGGAATATCTGTTCCCATGCGCAGTCCCTTACCGCCTGCTACGATAATGATATAATCTGTCATGTTTTCTTTTGCAAGGACTACAGGACTACAAGGACTTAGGCTTTTAGACAGATACGTTTATAGTCTCTTCCTTCACCAAAGTTTAACAATAGTCCTACTTGATGTTGTGTTATTGTTAAGTAATTAATAAGTTGTGCGCTATGAGCAGGTACTAATCTTGCAACAGCCTTCAGTTCTAAAATGATTTTATCGTCTACGATGATATCTGCAATGAAATCTCCGATGTTTTCCCCCTTGTATGTGATTGTAAGGTGTTCCTGCCTAGAATAAGGGATGTTAAGTTCGTCTAATTCAATGCACATAGCATTCTCGTATACTGATTCAAGGAGTCCTGTTCCTAGATTCCGTAGAACGGTAAAGTATGCCTTGAGAATCTTTTCTGATAAATCTTCGTATAACATAAAGTCCTGTTAGTCCTGTAGTCCTTGCTAAAAATTACTTCTGCATCAGGTGTTTGAAGCGCATGCCTTCGGCTATCTGGTCTGAAGTCTTCTTGTCTACCAGCTGGGCTAGGAGTTCATAGGCAAAGGGGAAGGCAGCGGCAGGACCTTCGGCAGTTGTGACGTTGCCATCGACAGTGACAAGGTCGGCAGTATAGGTGGCACCGTCAAGCATCTGCTCGAAACCAGGATAGCAGGTGGCTTTCTTGCCTTCAAGGATTCCCAGCTGTCCTAAGACGACGCCAGGAGCGGCACAGATGGCAGCCACTTTCTTACCTGCGGCAAACTGGTCGACAACAACCTTGCAGACACCTTTGTGGTCGAAGAGGTTGCTGGCACCAGGCATGCCACCAGGCAGGAAGATCAGGTCGGCATCAGAGAAGTCGCCCTGCTCAAACATGATGTCTGCCTCGATGTTCACTCCATGTGCTGAAGTTACCAAAGGAAAGTCGCTGATGCTAACTGTTGTGACGTCAACACCTCCGCGACGCAGCACGTCAACGGGAATGAGGGCCTCGACATCCTCGAAGCCGTCAGCTAAGAATACATAAACCTTCTTCATTTACTATTTGACAATTTACGATTTTACAATTTATTTCAGCGCATTCAAATACTGGCGGATGGTTTCCTGCAGTCCCAGGTAGAGGGCATCACAGATGAGGGCGTGACCAATGCTGACCTCGTCAGTCCAGGGAATCTGCTGATGGTAATAGGCCAGATTCTCCAGCGACAGGTCGTGACCAGCGTTGAGGCCCAGTCCTACTTCCTGCGCGGTCTTCGCTGCAGCAATGAAGGGTGCGATGGCTGCCTCACGGTTGGCGGCATAGCCTGAGGCATAGGGTTCTGTATAGAGCTCTACACGGTCGGCACCACACACCTTGGCACCTTCCACCATCTTGGGGTCGGCATCGACAAAGATGCTGGTGCGGATACCTGCTGCCTTGAAGGTCTTGCAGATATCTGTCAGGAAAGCCTTGTTCTCCAAGGTGTCCCATCCGTGATTACTGGTTATCTGATCGTGACCGTCTGGAACCAGTGTCACCTGTGTGGGTAGTACCTCTAATACCAGTTCTGTGAACGAATCGATAGGATTGCCCTCGATATTAAACTCTGTGGTAATCTGTGGTCGCAGGTCGCGGACATCCTGATAACGGATGTGGCGCTCGTCGGGACGTGGATGTACGGTAATTCCTTGTCCACCAAATAGTTCTACATCACGAGCAACGGTCAGAACGTTGGGGTTATTGCCTCCTCTCGCATTGCGGAGTGTGGCAATCTTATTGATATTTACGCTTAGTTTTGTCATATTTTTCTCTTTTCACTATTCGTTTTTCACTTTTATTTGTACCTTTGCACGTGCAAAGATACAAATTCTTTGCGAATAAACAGCTAAAAGAGCCAAAAAATATGACGTCACGCAAATTAAGGTTCGCTATTTTCGGCAATACTTACCAACCGAAGAAGTCGGTTTCCATCCAGAAACTGCTGGCATGTCTGTCTGCCAGACAGGCAGAAGTATATATAGAACGTGAGTTTTATACGTTCCTGACTAATGGTCAGCGTCTGCCTGTAGAAGGTGTGTCTATTTTTGACCAGTCCGACTTCTCAGCCGACTTCGTTGTATCAATGGGTGGTGATGGTACTTTCCTGCGTGCAGCCAGTTTGGTGGGTGCTAAGCAGATTCCCATCTTGGGTGTCAATACAGGTCGTTTGGGATTCCTTGCTGACGTAAAGGCGCAGGAGATAGAACGCACCATCGACGCCCTCTATGAGGGTGACTATGCTATAGATACGCGTGCGGTCATCAAAGTGGAGACGGATGGACAGCCGTTAAAGGGGTATTGCTGTGCCCTGAACGATGTGGCTATTCTGAAACGTGACAACGCTTCGATGATTACTATCCATGCAACGGTGAATGGTGACTATCTGACAACTTATCAGGCTGACGGACTGATTATGTCTACGCCGACAGGTTCTACGGCCTATTCGCTCTCCAATGGCGGTCCGATTATCGTCCCTGGAACGCATGTATTCTCGCTGACTGCTGTTGCTCCCCATTCGTTGAACGTACGTCCTATTGTTTTTTCGGAAGATTGTGAAATAAAGCTTACCGTAGAGAGTAGAACGCAAAACTATTTGGTAGCACTGGACGGTCGTTCAGAGAAGTTGCCCGATACGACCCGTCTGACGCTACGTAAGGCTCCCTACCGTGTAAAAGTCATCAAGCGTGCAGGTACAAAGTACTTCCATACCCTGCGTGAGAAAATGATGTGGGGCGCCGACCAACGCGGATAATTTTTGCTTAATAATTATTCCTTGGGCAGTTGCAGGATAAAGCGGCTGCCTTCTTTGTAGCGGGTGTCGAGGATGACATCACCACCTAATTGGCGGGCTACGCGTCGAGCGACGGACAGTCCGAGGCCAACCCCTTCTTTATAGATATTAGACTTATAGAAGTGTTCGAAAATCTTCTCTTCGTCACCCTCTTTAATGCCACAGCCAGTATCGGTAACGCTGAGACATACCATGTTATGGTTGAGTTTATGCTGGTAGCTGCGTAGTGTGATGGTACCACCCTCAGGTGTGAACTTGATGGCGTTATCCATGAGGTGGTTGAGAATCTTCTGCACTTCCTTGCGGTTAATGATGATCTTACAGCTGTCCTTGAGTAACAGCTCCAGGCGCAGGTTGAACGGAGTCTCATTGTCCTGGTAAGGCTCTGCCAAGTGTCGAAGCAAGTCGTTACATGCCACCAAGTCGGACTTGTCGATGTAGTGGATGCTCTCCTTGCTGGAGAAATCAAGAATCTCGTCGACGATACGCACAATGGTATTCGTGCTGTGGCCAATACGTTTGGCAATGTCAGCACGTTCTGCATCACTGGTCAATGTGCGTGGGTCACTGATGATTTGTGCATAACCACTGATAATGTTCAACGGAGTGCGTATCTCGTGACTCATATTCTTCAGGAAGTTTATCTTCATGCGGTTAGCCTCCTGAGCCTTGTCGCGTGCAATAAGCAAATCGTGGTTCTGACGCTGCAGTTTGCGCAGATAGCGGTTCTTGTTCATACGGTAGATGACCATGCCTATCAACAGGAAGGTGAAGATGACAATGGTAATGGCGTATTGGAGCAACGTGTTGTGCCTTTCCATCGTCAGACTGCGTGCCTCCGCACTTTCCAGATCACTGGCGGTACCCATTATTTCTTCGCTCATGATGACGTTGTTGACAGAGTCTTTGATAGCCATGTAGTGCTTCTGTGTGTCGAAGGCACGTTGTGTGTCGCCCGACAACTCGTAGATTTCTGTCTGGAACTTGTATATATCGGTGGTATTAGTCAGGTTGTAGGTCAGCTGGATAGCGTCATCATAGTGTTTGTCTGCTACAGCCTTACAGATGAGTGCGTAATAATAATAGGTAGTACTGAAACCTTCTCCCAACTCTTCTCTCATGGTGATATACTCATTGAAAGCCTTGTTGACAGCAGTCCAGTCACGCATGGCATATGACACGATGACTTTAAAACCGATAGCGTCGCTATAGTCGTAATTGATACCGTCCCCCTTGATAATCTCAATGGCGCAGTTGAGGTGCTTCATGGCATCTTCTGGTTGGGTGTCCATCTCAATATTGGCCAAGTCCATATAGATAGAGGCCAGGTTCTTGACCTGACTGTGGTCTACCTGTTCCAAGGCCTTCTCAAAATACTGATGGGCAAGGGGCATGTTGCCACGCAGAGAGTAGATGATGCCACGCAGTTGGGTCGTCTTGTAGAGCTCACCCATGTCGCCACGGCGCTCCATCTCGGCCTGCATCTTCATGGTCTTGCGCAGCGCACGATAGAAGTGGTTGTGGTTGACATCATAGAGTACTTCGTTCTTCCAACAGAGGTAGTAACCGCTGATATTGTCTTCTCCCAAAAGGTAATTACGATATTGGGCATTGGCCTCATAGAACTTTTGTTCGTCATTTTGGTTAAAGGTGGTACGCACTTGTTGCAGCAGTTTTGCTGCAGTGGTGTCTTCCTGGCTTTTTGACTGTCCTGAGGTATTGGTGGTATAGAAGCATAAAGCCAATAATATGATGATGCCGTTAAGGTAACGATTGATTCTTTTCATGTTCACAGGGTCCTTATTAGGGTTATGTGTATGCAAAGGTAGCAAGAATACACTTAAATAGCAAATGTTCTGTCTATTAATCTACGAACACCCGTTCTTTAACACTTGTTGATTATTCTTTAATTCTTAACGAAGGTTAAATATTTCATTTTTCAACGAAAATATTTGGAAGTTACATCATTTTTGCCTTACCTTTGCAGTGTACTATTAAAGTGGTACACTAATACAGTATGATTATCAACTAATAATACCTATTATGATAGAAGTAAAGAACATCAGTTTCAAGTATGCCGGATCCAAGCATCTGGTATTCGATGATTTCAGTCTCAGACTGGAGGAAGACCGCATCTATGGTCTGTTAGGAAAGAATGGTACAGGTAAGAGCACGCTGCTCTATCTTCTCTCAGGACTGCTCCGCCCATCGCTGGGCACAGTTTGTTGCGATGCCATCGCAACAAACAAGCGCCAGCCCGAAATTCTGCGCGACATCTTCCTCGTCACGGAGGAGTTCGAGATGCCTGCTATCCGTCTCTCTGAATATGTGAAGCTCTACAAGCCCTTCTATCCCAACTTCTCGGATGAAATCCTGCAGAGCTGTCTGGCTGATTTTGAACTTCCTGCTGATGTGCGTCTGGGTGAGCTCTCGATGGGTCAGCGTAAGAAGGCTTATATTGCCTTTGCTATGGCTACCAATACCAAATACTTGTTGATGGATGAGCCCACCAATGGCTTGGACATCCCCTCGAAGTCGCAGTTCCGTAAGGTCATTGCCCAGCACATGACGGAGGAGCGCACTGTGATAATCTCTACCCATCAGGTACACGACGTAGAGCAGATGCTTGACCATATCTTGATTCTTGACCAGCACTCAGTATTGCTGAATGCCTCCATGCAGGAGATTCAGGATGCCTACACCTTCGAATATCGTACCCCACAGCAGATGGACGATACTGTCCTTTATGCTGAGCCCACCCTGCAGGGTAATGCGGTCATTACCAAGCGAAATGAGGGTGAACCAGAGACACAGGTGAACCTCGAACTCCTGTTTAACTAT
This sequence comes from uncultured Bacteroidales bacterium, assembly GCA_902800925.1. Classification (GTDB taxonomy): domain Bacteria; phylum Bacteroidota; class Bacteroidia; order Bacteroidales; family Bacteroidaceae; genus Prevotella. The sequence goes on from CADCGD010000037.1 coordinate 46,911, forward strand.
AAGACAACGCAAAAGACAGGACCAGTACTGTAAATTAATAAACCACGAATTTCTCAAATTAAACGAATATAAAATTATGAGTACCTTTAATATAAATAGATTCGCTCAGGCACTGAAGTGCCAGTTTCTAGTAATGCGCAAGATGTGGATTCGCCTTTTTGGTATCTTTACACTTGTTATGTTTATGGCAGGTCTGTTCTGGACCCGTGTGCAGGGAACAGGCTATGATTATATGGTAGAAAACTGGCCAGCAGAGGATGTATATAGGAATTATAACCATTATGTCGAGCAGACACTCGTCTTCAGCGTTATCTTCTTCTGCTTCTCTATGCTCTTCGGTGCCAGCTACCTGTTTTCCAGCATGAAGGAAACTCGCAAGCGTTCGGCCTTCCTGCTTTGGCCAGTGTCCAATCTGGAGAAATATGTCGTCAACCTGCTACTCTCCATTCTTTGGCTGGCCATCATTACGGTAGGCGCCTGTCTGTTGGCAGATACGCTGCGCGTTTTTGTGGACTGGGTTACGGGGCGTATTGTGATATGGGGATTCCCTAAGCTCGCTGAACCTTTTGTCAACAATGCTGCTTTCGAGCATTGGCAGACCGCATGGATGTTCTTCACTTGGGTGTTCTATATCCATTCGCTCTATATCGTGGGAGGTACGCTGTTCCGTCGCCAGCAGTTCCTGCTGACCAGCTGCACGATAGTTCTTGTCGCCATCTTGCTGACAATGCTTCTAAACCAGATAGACTGGAACAGCATGAACATCGAGTTCATCACGGGCACCTGGGACGAGAAGACAGAAACCTATACGCATATTTTCCATCCCTTCTTCTATTTTACCCGTATGCAGGTTATTAACAATAAATGGTTGAACGTATGATTTTTACTAACGATAAAGCGATATACATCCAGATGGCAGATCGTCTGTGCGACGAGATTCTCTCTGGCGTGTATAAGGACGACGACCGTATCCCGTCCGTCCGAGAGTATGCCGTGCTGTTGGAGGTGAACACCAACACAGCCGTCAAAGCCTATGAGCAGTTGGCTCGTGAGGAGATTATCTATAACAAGCGTGGCTTAGGTTACTTCGTCACAAAGGGTGCTCGTAAGCAAATCTTGAAAGTGCGCAAGCAAGAGTTTATGAAGGAGCGTCTGCCAGAGCTCTTTCGTCAGATGAACCTCCTTGACATCACTATTGAAGACGTTGCAGAAGCCTACAAAAAGCTTACAGAATGTTAAAGTTTAGTCATACTTCTATTCATTCGTCACAAATGTATGCAGTTCGTCCCATTTATTTGGAGGGTAATGCAACTTTTCGTACTTTTGCAACGTCTAACGAATAGAAAACTAAGGTAAAAAGAATTTAATAGATGATTCACTTACAAGACATTAACAAAACCTATCAGGGTGCCCAGCCGCTCCATGTGCTGAAGGGAATCTCACTTGATATTGCGAAGGGAGAATTCGTCAGTATCATGGGAGCATCGGGCTCGGGTAAGAGTACCTTATTAAATATATTAGGTATTCTGGACAACTACGACTCAGGAACCTACGAACTCGCAGGTGTTCCCATCTGGAACCTCTCCGAGACCCGTGCTGCCGAGTATCGTAACAAAATGATTGGATTCATCTTCCAGTCATTCAACCTCATCTCTTTCAAGACAGCAGTAGAAAATGTGGAGTTGCCACTCTTTTACCAAGGGGTTTCCAGGCGCAAGCGTCATACGCTTGCCCTGGAGTATCTCGAACGCCTTGGGCTACTCGACTGGGCAGAACACTATCCCAACGAACTCTCCGGTGGACAGAAACAGCGTGTGGCTATTGCCCGTGCACTCATCACCCGGCCACAGATTATCCTGGCTGACGAACCTACGGGTGCTCTCGACTCCAAGACCTCTGTCGAGGTGATGCAGTTGCTGAAGAAGCTCAATGAGGATGAGGGTATCACGCAGATTATCGTTACCCATGACCCAACGGTGGCTGAAAAAACGAACCGTATCATACGTATCAAGGATGGAGTTATTGAATGAAATATGGCAGACAGCACGGCGTAATAAGCTGCGCACGACACTGACAGGCTTTGCAGTGGCGTGGGGCATCTTTATGATCATCGTGCTGTTGGGTGCCGGCAACGGACTCATCAATGCCAACCTGAAGCAGAGCGATCGTTTCCTGTCGTCGTCAATGGTCGTCTATGGCGGATGGACGTCGAAACCCTATCAGGGACTGAAAGAAGGACGCGACATCCGTCTGCACGAGAGTGACATGAAGATTACTGAGCGTGAATTCTCTGAAAACGTTGATGAGGTAGGTGCTCAGTACAACACGTCAGCAACCATCAGTTTTGGCCAGCAGTATGTTTCAACAAGTATCAGCGGTGTCTATCCCAACCACACGAAAATCAATAAAGTGGAAATCTTGCAAGGTCGTTTCATCAATGAAATTGATGTGAAGGAAAGCCGAAAAGTGCTGGTGTTAGGCAACAAGCAGGTCAAGGAACTGAAGTGTCGTGTCGGTGATTTCCTAAACGTTGGAAACTTTGCCTTCAAGGTGGTGGGTATCTATAAGGAGCAGGAGAATGGTCGCTCAGACGCGTTCAGCAGCTATACGGCTATCAAGCGCATTTATGGTGCCAAGACCGATGATGCAGGACGTATAGAGTTTACGTTCCATGGACTGACGACAGAGGAGGCTAACGAGGCTTTTGAACGCAGCTATCGTCACCGACTGAATGCTGAACATCAGGCACATCCTGAAGACGAAGACGCTGTCTGGTTATGGAATCGTTTCACGCAGAACCTGCAGATGGAACAAGGCATCGGTATTATCCGCACCGCTCTTTGGATAGTGGGATTGTTTACCCTGCTCTCTGGTATCGTAGGTGTATCGAATATCATGCTCATTACCGTCAAAGAGCGTACCCATGAGTTTGGCATCCGGAAGGCTATCGGTGCTAAGCCCTGGACTGTGCTGAAGCTGATTATCACGGAGAGTGTTATTATCACGACTATCTTTGGCTATATCGGTATGCTGTTGGGTATTTTCGCCAATGAATATATGGACGCAACGATAGGTCATGAGACCATAGATACAGGATTGTTCAAGGCCACGATGTTCCTTGATCCGACTGTCGGACTGGATGTCTGTGTGGAGGCCACGCTGGTGATGATTATTGCAGGAACGATAGCAGGACTCATCCCGGCCTATAAAGCAAGTAGAATCCGTCCCATTGAGGCCCTAAGAGCAGATTAAGTTATGAGAATAGATTTAGATACATATAGAGAAATCCTTGACACGCTGACACGTAACAAGTCGCGCTCGTTTCTTACGGGCTTCGGCGTCTTTTGGGGTGTGTTCATGCTTGTTGCACTGATGGGAGGCGGCAACGGACTGAAGGAACTGCTACAGCAGAACTTTGCGGGTTTTGCCACCAACAGCGCTCTGGTGTGGGCACAACCTACAAGCAAGGCGTACAAGGGCTTTCGTAAAGGTCGCTATTGGCATATGGACTATAAGGATATAGACCGTTTACGCCATAGCGTTCCAGAACTTGACGTCGTCACGCCTCTGCTTTTTTCGAACGGTGGCACAGCCTATTACGGAGACCGCAAAGCTACTATTGGCGTCAGTGGGGCTATGCCTGACTATCAGCGGGTCAACGAACCGAAGCTGTTTTACGGCAGATACATCGATGAGGCCGACATTCGCGACCATCGCAAAGTGTGCGTCATCCAGAAGAAAACCTATAAGGAACTGTTTCCTGGTGGTGGCGATCCCTGCGGCAAGCGCATCCGCATCGACAATATCTACTATCAGATAGTAGGTGTCGACTACAATATGAGCGAGGGTGTTAATATCAGTGGAGAAAACGGAACGGGTGTCATCCTGCCGCTAACCTTTATGCAGCAGGCCTACAACCGTGGTAATGCCGTTGACCTGATTGCTGTTACCGGACGTCCGGGAGTGGTCATGTCGAAAGTAACCGACCGTATCCGAGAGACCATCGCCAGAGCCCACACCATTGATCCTACCGACGAGCAGGGTGCTATGGTATTTAACACCGAGGTACTCTTCCAGATGCTCGACAACCTCTTCAAGGGTGTTAACTTCCTTATCTGGCTCGTAGGTCTTGGAACCTTGCTGGCAGGTGCCATCGGTGTATCGAATATCATGATGGTGACCGTGCGTGAGCGCACCACAGAGATAGGCATCCGTCGTGCCATTGGTGCTACGCCGAGGATGATACTGTCGCAGATCATCTCCGAGAGCATTGTGCTGACCCTCGTGGCAGGTATGAGTGGCATTCTCTTTGGCGTCATGATTCTCCAGATGCTTGAACTGGCTAATACGGAGGATGGCATCGTTGCTGCTCACTTCCAGATAGGTTTCTGGACAGCGCTCTTTGCCGCTCTTATGGTAAGCTCCATGGGCGTTCTCGCTGGTCTTGCCCCTGCTGCCCGTGCTATGAGCATCAAACCCGTCGACGCCATGCGTGATGAATAATAGTGTGGTCAGCGGTTTTCCCGCTGACACCAAAACAAAGAAACAACAAAAACAACCAAGAATATGAAAAAGTACAGCAAACTGATTATCGCCGTTATTATCGCGCTGATTTTCATCGGAACCTTCGTGTTCCTCTGGCAGAAAAGCCAACCCAAGGAAGTGGTTTACAACGAGTTTACCCCGCAACAGGACAGCATCCAGAAAACCACCATTATCACAGGTAAGATAGAGCCTCGTAACGAGGTGAATATCAAGCCGCAGATCTCTGGTATCATCTCTGAACTGCTGAAGGAACCCGGCGACTATGTCAACGCCGGCGATGTGATTGCCAAGGTCAAGGTGATTCCTGACATGGCTCAGCTGTCGAGTGCTGAGATGCGTGTTCGTCTGGCAGATATCAACCTCAAGCAGGCTGAGACCGATTTCGAGCGTGTAGAGAACCTCTATAAACAGAAGTTGGTGAGTGCCGATGAGTTTGATAAGAGTAAGATGGCTTTGAACCAGGCTAAGCATGAGCGGCTGGCTGCTCAGGATGCCCTCGAGGTGGTACGCGATGGTGTGTCGAAGTCGAATGCCAAGGCATCGTCTACGCTCATCCGTTCTACCATCAGTGGCGTCATCCTCGATATCCCTGTCAAGGTCGGAAACTCTGTCATCCTCTCGAATACCTTCAACGATGGTACCACCATTGCCACTGTGGCCAACATGAACGACCTCATCTTCCGTGGTAACATTGACGAAACAGAGGTGGGCCAGTTGACCATTGGCATGAATATGAAGATTAGTATTGGCGCCCTGCAGGATCTCAGTTTCGATGCCGCTCTGGAGTATATCTCTCCGAAGGCTGTGGAGAGCAATGGTGCCAACCAGTTTGAAATCAAGGCTGCTGTGAAGCTCGCCAAGGACGGTAGCAAGATCCGCTCGGGCTATAGTGCCAATGCCGAGATTGTGTTGGCCAAGGCCGACAACGTGCTTACTGTTCCTGAGAGTGCTATCGAGTTCAGTGGCGACAGCACATTTGTCTATGTACTCACAGGCTCTGCCAACGAGAAGAACTATGAGCGTCGCGTTGTTGAAACTGGCCTCTCTGATGGTGTGAATATTGAGATTAAGAAGGGCCTGACAGCCAAGGATAAGGTTCGTGGCCCAGAGGTAATAACGGATGACAAAGACTAACGGCTTATGAAAAAGTGTTTAGTATGCTGCGGTCTTGCCGCAGCCCTCATCACTCTTCCTGCTTCTGCTCAATCGAAGCAATGGTCTCTTCGCGAGTGTTGCGACTATGCTGTAGCGCATAATGTCGGCATCAAGCAGCAGGAAAACCAGTGTCGCCAAAGGGAGATAGAACTGTCTACCTCTAGGAACTCCCGTCTGCCTGATCTGAGTGCTTCGGTAGGTCAGAACTTCTCGTTTGGTCGTGGCTTGACATCCGCAAATACCTATACCAACACGAATACTAGTAGTACCTCGCTGCAGTTGGGTGCCAGTATGCCACTGTTCACGGGTTTTCAGATTCCCAATCAGATCAAGTTGGACCAGCTGAACCTCGAGGCTGCTACGGCTGATTTGGAGAAGGCGAAGAATGATATCCGTATGCAGGTGGCCCAGGCTTATGTGCAGATACTCTATAATATGGAGATTGCCGATGTAGCACAGCGTCAGATAGCCATCGACTCTGCTCAGGTGGCTCGTCTACAGGCTTTCGTAGCGAATGGCAAGGCTAGTGAGGCAGAGCTCTCGCAGCAGAAAGCTACACTGGCAAACAGTCGATTGACGGCTACTCAGGCTGAGAATAACACCCGCCTTTCCGTCCTCACGCTGACACAGCTGCTGGAGTTGGCTTCCACCGATGGTTTCGCTATTGTGCGTCCTGCTTTAAGTGATGGTCTGCCCGTCGCCACCGCTCTTCCTGCTCCTGATGTCATCTATGCCGAGGCACTGGGCATTAAGCCTGAGATTCTCTCTCAACAGCTTCGTCTGCAGGGCACCGAGCGTTCTATCAAGATAGCACGTGCTGGCTACTATCCTACGCTGTCACTGAATGGTGGACTGGGCACCAACTATTACACCACCTCTGGTATGAAAACGGACAGTTGGAGTTCTCAGCTGAAGAACAACTTCTCGCAGTATATTGGCTTGAGCTTGAACGTTCCGATCTTCAATCGTTTCCAGACGCGCAACAGCATCCGTACTGCCAAGATATCACAGGAAACACAGCAGTTGCAACTCGACAATACGAAGAAGACGCTCTACAAGGAAATCCAGCAAGTGTATCTCAATGCGGTTAATGCGCAGAGCAAGGAACGTAGCTCAGCTGAGGCTGTGCAGAGCTCGAAGGATGCTTTTGAACTGATGCAGGCTAAATACGAGAACGGCAAGGCAACCATTACAGAGTTCAACGAGTCGAAGAACAACTATATGCGTGCTGAGTCCGACCTCGTGCAGGCCCGCTATGAGAACCTCTACCAGCATGCGCTGCTAGAGTTCTATCGAGGCAAAGAGCTGAACTTCTAAGACTTTTGTGATAGTAATAGAAATAGTCCGCAATTAGCGGACTATTCTTTTCTGGTTATTATTGATGTAGATACCTTTCGCTTGCGGTGTACCTTCTATGCGTTGCCCATTGAGTGAATACCACGCACTGTCTCTATTGTCTGCACTTTTGACGCTTTGCAGTCCAGTACTTCCATCGTTGAAGTTCTTCAACTCGTAGAAGGCAGCATAGGGCTTTCCTGTACTGTGATTATAGAGAGCTGCATTCCACCAGCTGTTGGTCACACCCTTGTTACCATTATCCTCTGGCCACCACCAGAAGAGTCCTTTGACGCTACTATGACTATTCAGTTTGGTAACTAAGTCAGCAGTAAACTGGCGCTGGCCTTCCTCAGTGTATGGATAGGTTCCCGTATAATCATATTCACCTCCAATGCTCCACGAATAGCTGTAACCTGTCTCGACAATCCAGATATCCTTGCCGTAGTTCTTGTTCTCCAAAGATGTTAACGCTGTCTCCAGTGTAGCCAGATTACCATGATGCTCTGGATAGTAGCTCAGTCCAATGATGTCATAGTCTATGCTTGCATTCTTCATGCGATCGAAGTAGTCTGTCAGTACGTTGGGCTTGGGCGTACGCTCACTATGAATGATAATCTTTGCATCGGGACACTCCTCACGACAGGCCTGACCAGCTTTCTTCAGCAGATTCATGAAGCGGTTCCAGTTGGCGCTGGAAGAGTTGGTGTAGCAGCGGTTGTCGTTAGTACCCTCCACACCCCACAGCATGCCATAGCTGATTTCGTTGCCCGTCTGGATGAAGTCCGGAGCAGCGCCAGCGTCCTTCAACTGCTGCAGACAGTCCTTGGTATAGGTGTATATCTGCTCGCAGAGTTGTTCGTCGCTGAGGTCCTTCCAAGCATTAGGTGTCCATTGCTTGGCGGGGTCGGCCCATGTGTCGCTATAGTGGAAGTCAAGTAGGAAGGCCATTCCCTGGTCTTTGATGCGCTTACCCAAAACCTTGACGTAGTCCAGGTCTTGACAAACGGCCTTGTCGTTGTCCAGCGAGGGGTCAACGAACAGGCGAACGCGCATAGCATTCAGTCCCTGTTCCTTAAAGAAAGTCAGGGGTTGTACTTGCTGACCGTTCTTGTCTTTATAGACTACACCTGCATTCTCATATTTGGTGAGCATCGAGATGTCGCCACCGACATACTTCTGTCCGGCTGCAGTTATTGTTACAGCTAGAAGGATTGATAGAATTGTTGTTTTCATTAGTAGCTTGTTTTGTAGTTATTACTTATGTCTGTTGGCTCGTTGCTCACGGTATTTGGCCTTCTGCTTTGCAGAGCCACTACCGTGAGCGCCAGTGATATACTTCTTTTTCTTGGCCTTGGTTTTTACCTTGTCGTCCTCCTTACGGGGACCACCACCGCGACCAAACGAAATGCCATTCTCCAGAATGCTCTGGAAATCACTCTCCTTACTCATATTCTAAAAATGTTGAGTGTGGAATGTTGAATGTTGAATGATTCTCGCTTCGCTGCGATGTTTGAGTGTTGAATGAAAAATTCCACATCGTTCATTGACAATCGCTGCAAGCGAACATTCTTCATTCCTCATTCCACATTCCTAATTCTTAATGATGGAATAAACGAACACCCGTGAATGCCATAGCAATACCGTACTTGTCACAGGTCATGATGACATGGTCGTCACGGACAGAGCCGCCAGCCTGGGCAATGAATTCTACACCGCTCTTGTGGGCACGCTCAATGTTGTCGCCGAAGGGGAAGAAAGCATCAGAGCCTAAGGCTACCTTAGTGTTCTTGGCTATCCACTCCTTCTTCTCAGCCATGGTCAGCACCTCAGGCTGCTCGGTGAAGAACTGCTGCCAAGCACCGTCGCGCAGCACATCGTCGTGCTCGTCCTCAGAGATGTAGACATCGATGGTGTTGTCGCGGTCAGCACGACGGATACCCTCCTTGAAGGGCAGTGCCATCACCTTCGGATGCTGGCGCAACCACCAGATGTCAGCCTTGTTACCTGCCAAACGAGTACAGTGGATGCGGCTCTGCTGACCAGCACCAATACCGATAGCCTGTCCGTCCTTCACGTAGCAGACACTGTTCGACTGGGTATATTTCAATGTAATCAATGCGATGATCAGGTCGCGCTTAGCCTCGGCTGTGAACGTCTTATTCTGGGTGGGGATATTCTCGAAGAGGGCAGGGTCATCGAGCTTGATCTCGTTACGGCCCTGTTCAAAGGTCACACCAAAGCACTGCTTGGTCTCAATGGGAGCGGGCTTGTAGCTGGGGTCAATCTTGATGACGTTATACGTCCCCTTACGTTTGTCCTTCAGTATCTCGATGGCTTCAGCGGTGTAGTCGGGTGCAATGACGCCGTCGCTCACCTCGCGCTTCAAGAGTAGGGCAGTGGTGGCGTCGCAGGTGTCGCTGAGTGCCACGAAGTCACCATAGCTCGACATGCGGTCAGCACCACGGGCACGGGCGTAGGCACAGGCAATAGCACTGTCGTCCAGTCCTTTGATGTCGTCCACGAAGTAGATTTTCTTCAGCGTGTCGCTCAGGGGCAGACCAACAGCGGCACCGGCAGGACTTACGTGCTTGAACGATGCTGCAGCGGGCAGACCCGTAGCTGCTTTCAGCTCCTTCACCAACTGCCAGGCGTTCAGTGCGTCAAGGAAGTTGATGTAGCCAGGGCGGCCGTTAATAACTTCGATGGGTAACTCGCCCTCCGTCATAAAGATGCGTGAGGGCTTCTGGTTGGGATTGCATCCGTACTTCAGTGCTAATTCTTTCATTTTGATAACATTCTTTTAGAATCTGGTTGCAAAGTTACGGATTTTTTTTCAAATACCACCAAGATTAGAAAGGAAATCCTCCGTCTGAGGGCATATTTGGAAAACCTCCACCAGGGAAGCCGCCTTGGGGCATTCCTGGGAAGCTGTTGAACTGCATCTTTTTCTCGACGGGCTCTTGGATGCGGGGTTCCCAGTCTTTGTCGAAGCGGTCAATGTTCTTGTCGAGGAAGGCGAGACGGTCTGCCAGCCATTTCTTCAATACCTTCATCTCCTCGTCGAACGAACTGACGCGATAGTTGGCAAACATGGCTACGGGGTTGAACTGAGAACCGCCTTCGCCGTTCTCCAGCAACTCTGGGTACTCCTTGAAGTGACGGTCTATAGCCTGTGACACGAGTTTGGCGTGACGATCAATATATTCATACAGGTGCTTCGTGCTGAGGATGCCTTTGCGTAGTTCCTGATAGCGGGTCTTCACAGCCTTCCTGAAGGCCGGATCCTGCAACAGACGCTGCCAGAAGGCTGGGGTAGGGTTTGTATTGCCGCCCTCGAAGCACCATGCCTCGATATTGTTGGCATTGCAGAAGTTACAGTTGCCATAGGCAAGGTTGTAGTCCCAAACGGGTCCAGCATGTATCTTGCCACCAGTGCCGTCCGCATGCAATTTCTCCTTATAGAAATACGCACTGCGCTTGTAGCCGTCGGCATTCAGACTGAGTTCCGTGTGGATGAAATAATCTACGAACGAGGGTACGTCGATATAGTGAGCGTACCCCTTCTCATAATCCATAAAGTAATCACTCTGGATGACGAGTTCCATAGAATCGACAAAGTTCTGGATATAGGCAAACTGCTCGGGTTGCAGGTTCTTTTTCTTTGGATAGATGCACGACCAGGTAATCTGACTCGTCATGATGCCATCGCCGATGCCTGGCACCTTCGATGTAAAGGTCGCATCGTCTTCATTATAGGTGTCGATGCGCAGGATATAGCCACCCGTGAGGTCACGGCCCTTGACGTCCGACTTCTTTAGTTTGCTGACGTTGACACGTTCTGCGCCCCGCTTGATAGCCTCGCAGAAGATGTAGATGCCGTGGTACTCGCCGTCCATCACCAGTTCCACCATCGTGGTGCGAGGACCCCAGTGCCCCATCTCGCGCCATAACTCAAAAGCCAGTGGGTCGCGCAGCATCGACACATCGTTGTAGGGTGCCAGCAGTACCCAATCGCTGTGAGCAGGCATCCCCAGCAGGGCGACATCTCGTTCCTTGCCGTTGTCTTCGCGCGTTTCAATGGTATATTTCTTCTGGTTGAAACTCAGCGAACTGTTACCCCTCAGTTTGATGCCGATAGGGCCGTCATAGCCTTCGCATTTCATGTGGGCGGTCACCTTCTTCTGGGCATTCAGGGCTGTCTCTGTGGTGATATAGATGATGGGCAGGTTCGACTTGAGATTATCTGCTTTGGTGTGCTTCACTGGTGGGAACATACTGCTCATATCGGGCATGCCGCCACCAAAGCCACCAAAACCGCCGAATCCTCCAAACTGGGCACATGCCTCCATCGATGTCATGAGGAGTGCTGCCAATAATAACTGTAATTTACGGTTGTTTTTCTTTTTCATACTATACTTTTAGATGACGAACAGGCTATTTGGTTTAAGGCCGGACACAAAAATTCAAAATAATTTTCAATTATCAATTGTCAATAATCAATTATTTCGTAATTTTGCACCCGCTATGGAGAAAAAGAGATATGCGCTGCGTAAACTGTTAGAGGCGGTAGAGAAAGAACTGTTGAAGAAACCCAACCAAAAGACGCTCGATAGGCTGTCGCTGTTGGCAGGCTTTCAGGATTGGGAGTCGTTCAAGGAAACCGTGCATGGCGACTTAGGTGGCGAAACCATTTATGGCGGACACCAGGAGATTAAAGATGAAAGATTAAAGATGAAAGATGGAAATAATAAAAAAGAGACACCTCATCAGTGAAGTGTCTCTTTTTATGTCATGAAGGGTTGGATTACTCCTTGACAGCACCGCTACGCTTCTCCTTGATACGAGCAGCCTTACCGGTGAGGTTGCGCAGGTAGTACAGCTTGGCGCGACGAACCTTACCAACCTTGTTGACCTCGATGCTCTCGATGTTGGGTGACTCCAGAGGGAAGATACGCTCTACACCAACGGTGCCAGACATCTTGCGAACAGTGAAACGCTTCTTCTCCTGATGACCGTTGATCTTGATAACGACACCACGGAAGAGCTGGATACGCTCCTTAGAACCCTCGATAATTTTGTAAGCGACAGTGATAGTATCACCAGCCTTGAAACTGGGATGCTGCTTGCCGGTTGCAAATGCTTCTTCAGCAACTTTAATTAAATCCATTGTTACTT